>DASVUZ010000043.1:0-76379 GCA_036386795.1 Allosphingosinicella sp. | reverse complement strand
GCTGGCGGCGGCCTAAATTCCTCCCCGTTCCGGGGAGGAGCGTATGTGTAGCACGTCATCCCGGCGCAGGCCGGGATCTCAGGACAAGAAGACACAGCGGGTCTCCACGAGATCCCGGCCTTCGCCGGGATGACGGCTTCTCTCATTCCTCCCGCCGACGGAGCTCAGCCGGCCGTCAGCAGGCGCCGCTCGCCGGCGAGGTTCATCAGCGCCTTCTGGAGCTTCTCGAACGCGCGAACCTCTATCTGGCGGATACGCTCGCGGCTGACGTCGTAGACCTGCGACAGCTCCTCGAGGGTCTTGGGCTCGTCGGTCAGCCGCCGCTCGGTGAGGATATGCTTCTCCCGGTCGTTCAGGGCCTTCATCGCCTCGACCAGAAGCTCGTGCCTGACCTGGCTCTCCTGGGCGTCGGCGACCCGTTCGTCCTGGAGCGGATCGGTGTCGACCAGCCAGTCCTGCCACTGGCCGTCGCCCTCCTCGCGAAGGGAGACGTTGAGCGAGGTGTCGCCGCCCATCGCCATGCGCCGGTTCATCGAGATGACGTCCTCTTCGGACACCCCGAGATCGGTGGCGATCTTGGCGACGTCCTCCGGCTTCAGGTCGCCGTCCTCGAACGCCTCGATCTGGTTCTTCATCCGACGAAGGTTGAAGAAGAGCTTCTTCTGAGCCGCGGTGGTGCCCATCTTCACGAGGCTCCACGAACGCAGGATATATTCCTGGATCGAGGCCCGGATCCACCACATCGCATAAGTGGCGAGGCGGAAGCCCCGGTCCGGCTCGAACTTCTTCACGCCCTGCATGAGGCCGATATTGCCCTCCGAGATCAGCTCGGAAACCGGCAGGCCGTAGCCGCGATAGCCCATCGCGATCTTGGCGACGAGGCGAAGGTGGGAATTGACCAGCTTGGCCGCCGCATCGGTGTCCTGATGCTCGGTCCAGCGCTTGGCCAGCATATATTCCTCCTCGGGCGCGAGGATCGGGAATTTCTTGATCTCGGCGAGATAGCGGTTGAGGCCCGCTTCGCCGCTCATGGCGGGGATCGTCGCCACGTTCTTACCGCTAGCCATCGTCTTCACTCACTCCCTGGTTTCCAGCTGCTTTTGATTTTGCCGGGACCGTCGCCCTTATACCGCCAGCGCGCTTAACAGTTGCTGCATATCCGACGGAACGTCGCTTTTGAACGACAAGGGCGAAGATGTCACGGGATGGATGAACCCAAGCTCCGCCGCGTGCAGCGCCTGTCGCTCAAAACCCAAGCTTTTCAATAACTCCCGATGTGCAATTCGGGTCCGTCCATAGGCCGGGTCGCCGACCAGCGGATGTCCGATCGACGTCATGTGCACCCGAACCTGGTGAGTCCGGCCGGTTTCGAGCCGGCATTCGACCAAGGCCGAGTCCCTCAGCGGGCGCAGCAGCCGGTAATGGGTCACGGCCCTTTTGCCCCGGCCGTCGGCCACGATCGCCATCTTCTGGCGGTTGGCCGAGGAGCGCGCCACCGGAGCGTCGATCGTGCCGGCGGGCGGTCTCGGAAGGCCGGCGACGATGGCCCGGTAGCCGCGCTCGATGCTGTGGCGGGCGAATTGCGCCGCCAGCCCCTCATGGGCCCGGTCGGTCTTGGCGACCACCAGAAGCCCGGACGTTCCCTTGTCGATTCGGTGGACGATGCCGGGCCGGGCCACGCCGCCGATGCCCGACAGCCGGCCCGCGCAATGGTGGAGCAGGGCGTTGACCATCGTCCCGTCGAAATTGCCGGCGGCCGGATGGACCACCATCCCGGCGGGCTTGTCGACGACGAGCAGATGCTCGTCCTCGAAAACGATGTCGAGCGCGATGTCCTGCGGATCGTTGTGGGCCGGGGCGGGCTCGGGGACCGCGACTCGATAGGCGCCGCTGATCGCCTTGGCCGCCGGGTCTCGCACCTGCCCGGAGGGTCCGGTGACCCGGCCGCCGCTGATCAGCGCCTTGAGCCGTTCGCGGGACAAGGCCGGCAGGGCCGCGGCGAGCGCTCGGTCGAGGCGCTGGCCGGCGGCGTGGGCCGCGATCGCGGCGGTGATGATCGACTCCCCCCGGGTCATTACGGAATCGATGTGGCCATTGCCCGCGCGATTTCAAGCCGCGCGCGCCTCCGAAGGCGTGACATGACTGGTGAAGTCGAGACGCGCCGCCGGCCAAGGCCGCCGGTGGCCGTGACTGGTGCTTGCCATGTCATTTGGCCTGGCTGGCCAAGCCTCTGTTTGTAAGTCTTAAATCAACACTATTCGATTGGCTGTAAAGCCGGACCGCCATCCGTCATTTTGGACCAAACGGCGCGTGACTCAAGTCCCGGCTCAAGCATATCATGCGATGTTCTGCTCGGGATGATGGACCAGCCCAAGTTGCTTCCATGAGCCGACGGCCCGTGGATTTGGATCGCAATCGTCCTGGAACTGCCAGGGCGCCAGGCAGGGATGGCGCGCAGGGGAGGATTCAGATGAAGAGGCCCTTATTCGTAAAGAAGGCGCTTGCGGCCATGGTCGCCTTGTCGCTGGCCGGCTGCACGACGTTCCCGGCCGATGGGGGCTTCGGTCCTGGTTCGGGGGTCGTGGACGTCAAGGACCGGGCGGCCAAGACCCTGGTCGTCGCCTGGCGCGCGTTCGACGCGCTCCTGACGGCGGTGCAGGGACTGCAGGCCGCCGGAGCACTCACCGCGGGAAGCCCGAGGGCCCTCAAGGTCGCCGATCTGCTCGACCGGACCCGGAACGCTCTCAACGCGGCGACGGAAGCGGTCAGGATTGGCGACCAAGGCAGTTTCGAAACCGCCCTTGCCCAAGCGCAGAAGGCGCTTGAGGAGGCCAAGGCAGCGATCGGAGGCGCGTGATGGCAAACGACAAACTCATCAAGAGCATATTGTCCTTCGGAAAGCTCGCTTTGCCCCTGCTGGGCAACAAGGGCACCCAGGCCGAGGCCGTGCTCAAGGCGCTCCAGCAGCTGCTCAAGGACGCCAAGGCCGCGGCCGGCCCCGCCGATGCGAAGGATCTCGACGCACTGCAGGTCAAGGTCAACGCCAAGACCGATAAGGTGATCGACGACCTTCGCGGCACCGGAGGCGGCGGCTGACGGCCGCTCCCGCTCCGGCAAGCTTGAGGCCTCCTCGCGGCGCGCAGCGGCTGCGGGAGCTTTGCGCGGCGGGCCTTTCCGGGCCCTCCGCCACGCCCTCGTAGCGCGCGGGAGCCTTGCAACCTCGACTCGCCCGCGCCAATAGGGCCGAAGCCAGCCAACGGTACCGACAGGGGCGCCAGCCGCATGAAATCCCACGAATTTGCGAGCCTGCTCTGTTCGCGCCTCTGCCACGACCTGCTTTCCCCGGTGGGCGCACTCAACAACGGTATCGAGTTGCTCGCCGACGAGCATGATCCGGAAATGCGGGCGCGCTGCATGGACCTGCTGGGCGAGAGCGCGCGGGCCTCGGCCAACAAGCTCAAATTCTTCCGGCTTGCCTTCGGCGCGGCCGGCGGCTTCGGCGACGAGGTCGATACGCGCGAGGCTCGAGTGGCGATCGAGGGGCTGTTCGGAGGCGAAGGCCGAATCCAGCTCGGCTGGATGGTCGACGAGCCGACGATGAGCAAGCCCGCGCTCAAGGTGCTCCTCAACCTCGTCCTGATCGCCGGCGATTCCCTGGTGAGGGGCGGACGGCTCGACGTCGGCGCCGAGAAGCATGAGGGGGGCATCGATATCGTCGTTCGTGCCGACGGGCCGCGAATCGTCCTCGACCCGGAGCTCAAGCGCGCCCTGCTCGGCGAGATCGCCGAGGAAGCGATCGCTCCGCGCGGCGCCGCCGCCTGGCTGGTCCACTGCCTCCTCCAGGATTGCGGCGGCGAGGTTCAGGTCGCCGACCAGGAGGAGGGCGTCCTCCTCGTCGGAGCTTCGATCCCGGCGGCCTGACCGTCATCCCGGCGGAAGCCGGGACCCAAGGACCGGAGCGTCGTCAGGTAATAAACGTGCTCCCGGGTCCAGGCCTTCGCCGGGATGACGGGGGATGGAAGTAAACGCCTTCTTAACCAACCCTGCCTAAGCCTCGTCCGACGCGCATAGTGGCGGGGCCTTGTGGACGATCTCATCAACGATTTTATCGCGGAGACGCGGGAGATGCTGGAGGCGCTCTCCGGGGAGATCGTCGCCTGGGAAGCCATGCCCGACGACCGCGCCCGCCTCGACGAAATCTTCCGCTTCGTCCACACCGTCAAGGGCAATAGCGGCTTCTTCGACCTGCCCCGGATTCGGGCGCTCAGCCACTCCGCCGAGGACGCGCTCGCCGCGGTTCGCTCCGGCGCGCGAGTCGCCGACGCCCCCCTCGTCAGCGCCGTGCTTGCCGTCATCGACCGGATCGGCGAGCTGGTCGAAGCGCTCGAAACCGGCGAGGCTCTGGCGAGCGAGGACGACAGCGCTCTGATCGACGCGCTGTCGGCGGAGGCCTCGCCGGCCCACGGCCCGGAGTCGGCCCCGGCCGGTCCCGCTGCCCGAACTTCGACTCGCACGATCCGCCTTCCCGTCGACCTGCTCGACCGGATGATGAGCGGAGTTTCCGATCTCGTGCTGGCCCGCAACGAGCTCGCTCGCCGCATCAGGGCGACCGGCGACACGGGGATGGAGGCGGCATTCGACCGGGTCTCGGTCACGGTCGCCGACCTGCGCGACGCCGTTACCCGCACCCGGATGCAGCGGATCGACAATCTGTTCGCGCCGCTGCCCCGAATGGTCCGAGACCTTGCCGGCCGGACCGGAAAGCAGGTGGCGCTCGAGATTGACGGCGGCGACGTCGAGATCGACCGCGAGATGATCGAGATGATCCGCGATCCGCTCAGCCACATCGTCCGCAACGCGATCGACCACGGCATCGAGAGCCCGGCCGACCGGATTCGGGCGGGCAAGGCCGAAAGCGGCTGCCTGCGAGTCTGCGCCCGCCAGGCGGGCAACCAGATCCTCCTCGAGATTTCCGACGACGGCCGAGGCATCGACGGCGACAAGCTGGTCCGTCGTGCCGTCGCCGGCGGGGTCGTCACGCCGGGGCGGGCCGAGCGGCTGACCGACTCGGAGAAGAATGCCCTGGTGTTCGAGCCGGGGCTGTCGACCGCGGCGGCGGTGACCGATCTTTCCGGCCGCGGAGTCGGAATGGACGTGGTCCGCGCCAATATCGAGCGGATCGGAGGCCTCGTCGAAGTGTCCAGCCGGGCGGGGCAGGGGGTCGGGCTGACCCTGCGCGTGCCGCTCACGCTCACGATCATTCCAGCGCTCACCGTCGGAGCGGCCGGACAGGTCTACGCCATTCCACGCTCGGCCATCGAGGAGATCGTCCGGGTCAAAGGCAGCGGGGTGCGGGTCGAGAGCGTCGGCGGCTCGACCTACGCGACCATCCGCGGCCGCCGGCTGCCGCTGGTCTATCTCCGAGCGGCGCTCGGCTTCGGCCCGGCGGCGGATCCCGCCGCCCAAAGCCTGGTCCTGCTCAAGCCGGCGGGCGCCGACCTCTACGCGCTCGCCGTCGACGATATCCACGATCATGAAGAGCTGGTGGTCAAGCCGGCCGCCCCGGCGGTGATGACCGCGGGGCTTTACGCCGGGACCACCATCGCCGACGACGGCAAGCCGGTGCTTCTGCTCGATCCGCCGGGAATCGCGGCCCGCGCGGGCCTTTCCGCCCACCGCCAGCGCGAGGAAGCCGAGGCCGCCGCCGTGGCCGCGCCCGCCGCGCCCGAGGGTCCGCCGGCGCTCCTGTTCACCACCCTGGCCGGCGGCCGGCGAATGGTTCCGGTTGCGGCCGTGCAGCGGATCGAGGACGTCCGGCCCGAGGCGATCAGGCTCAGCGCCGGCCGTCTCCACGTCACGCTGGGCGATACCCTTCTTCCGCTCGAAGGCTGCGGCGACTCGGTTCCCGACCGGCCGATCCGGCTTCTTCGACTGTCGGACGGCTCGGCCGAGCTCGCTTACGGCTTCGCCGAGGTCGCCGACATCGTCCCCCTTCCCACCGGCCTGATCGCAGCCGCGGCCGCCGGCGAAGTTCGTGGCGTCGTCCTGGTCCGCGGCGAGCAGGCCGAATTGCTCGATCTGCACTGGCTGTTCGCCCGCAATTGCGCCCCGAGCTCGCCGGTCGCGGCGCGGCCGGTCTGCGCCATTCCGGCCGGAGACCCGTTCATGGAGGCCATTCTGCGCCCGCTCGTCGAGAGCGCTGGCTATGCCGTCGTCGCCAGCGGCGCCCCGGGCAGCGAGGCCGCATCGGTGGTCATCGCCAGCGCCGAAGCCGAGGAGGCTCCCGCGCCCGACGGCGCCCGCCTCGTCCGGATCCGCGCTTCGGCCGAGGGCGGCCCCGATAGCGTCCACCGCTACGACCGCGATGCCGTGCTTGCCGCGCTTGCCGGCGAGGGCCTGCCGAAAAGGCGCCGCCGCCGTGGGTGAGCTGCTCCTCATCGTTCGGCTGGGCGGCGAGCGCATCGCGCTTCCGGCGGCCGAAGTCGATTCGGTCGTCGAGATCGAGGCTCTGACCCCGGTGCCCGGCGCCGCGCCGCATGTCGCCGGCCTTGCCGCATTGCGCAGCCGGGTCCTGACCGTGATCGACTGCCTCGCGTCGCTCGACCCCTCGCGAAGCCTCGCCGAAGGCGCGACCGAAGCGGTGATGGCCGTGGTCGACGGCCACCCCTACGCCTTGCTGGTCGAGGCCGTGGAGGACGTCGTCGAGGCGAGCGGGGAGCACCAGCCGGCGGCGGGCTCGCTGGCCGGGGGCTGGGAGCGGATCGGCCGCGGCACGATCGAGGCCGAAGGGGACCTGCTTCTGCTCGCCGACGTCGAGGCGCTGATCGCCGGTCCGGCCCGAGCGGCGGCATGATCGGGCTTAAGCCCCTGATTAACGAATTGCGGCTAGGATGCAGCCGCCGGAAAGAGCGAGAGCGAGCATGAAAAGCTGTCTTGTCGTCGACGATTCGAAGGTGATCCGCAAGGTCGCCCGCCATATCCTCGAGACCCTCGACTTTTCGGTCGACGAGGCCGAGGACGGGCGCGAGGCGCTGACTCGCTGCGAAACCCGCATGCCCGACGTCGTCCTGCTCGACTGGAACATGCCGGTGATGGGCGGAATGGAATTCCTGCGCACCCTTCGCGCGAAGAAGTTCGAGGCCCAGCCGAAGGTCGTCTTCTGCACCACCGAGAACGACGCCGCCCATATCCGCGCCGCGATCGACGCCGGCGCCGACGAATATGTGATGAAGCCGTTCGATCGCGAGACGCTCGAGAGCAAGCTGCAGATCGTCGGGGTCGCGTGAATCGGCCCGCCGCCCGCGCGGCGGGGGAAGCTGTCCCGGCCGCGGCGCCCCTGAGGCTGATGATCGTCGACGATTCGCAGGTGGCGAGGGCGGTGCTCTCCCGGATGCTCGGCGCGTTCGCCGATTTCGAGATCGTCGCCACCGCCGCCGACGCCGGCGAGGCGCTTCGAATGTTGCCTCAGGTGGACGTCGACATCGTCCTGCTCGACGTCGAGATGCCGGGCGAGAGCGGACTGGAGGCCCTGCCGGAAATCGTCCGGCTCGGCCGCGGCGCCCGGGTCCTGATCGTGTCCTCCTTCTGCGACGGCGCCGCCGACGCGGCGGTCGAGGCGCTCGGTCCCGGAGCCGCCGAGACTCTGCCCAAGCCCGGGGCGGAGAGCTTCAGCGGGCGCTTCTCCGAGGTTCTCGCCGACCGGCTCCGCCGGATCGGCCGTCCGGACCCTTCGGATCCGGCCGCGCTGCCGCCGGAGGACCGGCCCGAGCCGAAGCTCGGCTGCCTCGCCGTCGGAGCCTCGACCGGAGGCCTCCACGCCGTCGCCGCCCTGCTGGCGGCGCTTCCGGCCCGGATCGGAGCACCGATCCTGATCACCCAGCATCTGCCCGCGGTGTTCGTCCCCTTCTTCGCCCGCCAGGTCGAGGCCGCGTCAGGCCGGGTCGTCCGGATCGCCGAGGACGGGATGGCGCTTGTCCCGGAGGAAATCCTGCTGGCCCCGGGCGACGCCCATATCCGTCTCGAGCCGAAGGGCGCCAAGGTCCTCGTTCGGCTCGACCGAAGCCCCGGCCGGGGCGGGTGCGTCCCTTCGGTGGACGTCATGCTCGAGGCGGTGGCGGACGCCTATGGCCGGTCTGCACTGGGTGTAATGCTGAGCGGAATGGGCCGCGACGGTCTCGCCGGAAGCCGCCAGGTCGTCGCCCGCGGTGGCACCATGCTGGCCCAGGACCGGCAGAGCTGCGCGGTATGGGGGATGCCGCGCGCGGTCGCCGAAGCGGGCCTCGCCGCGGCAGTGCTGCCCCCCGCCGAGCTTGCGGCCCGGGTCGCCGCCCGGGCCGGGGCCGATCAATGCACATGAGCGACGCTTCAAGCCGAATCCTTGCGGGCCTGCTCGAGGCCCGCACCGGCCAGCAACTGACGATGAGCCGGCGCTGGCGGATCGAGACCGCGCTCCAGCCGCTGATGCGCGAGCGCGATATCGCCTCGCTCGACGGCCTCGTCGCGGCCCTGGTCGCCCGAAGCGACGAGCGGCTCGCCGACACCGTCGTCGAAGCCTTGCTCAACAACGAGACCTTCTTCTTCCGCGACCGCCAGGCTTTCGAGCTGCTGCTCGGACCGGCGCTGAACCGACTAGAGGCGACCCGCCGGCGCGAGCGCCGGCTCGCCATCTGGTGCGCGGGCTGCTCAACCGGCCAGGAAGCCTATTCGATCGCGATGCATTTCGCCGAGCAGAAGACTCGCTGGAACGGCTGGACGATCGACATCCTCGGCACCGACGTGTCCCGAGGCGCCGTCGACCAGGCGCGCGGCGGCGTCTATTCGCAATTCGAGGTGCAGCGCGGCCTCTCCGTACTTCAGATGATGCGCTGGTTCGAGGAGCTTCCCGGAGCCGCCTGGCGGATCGCTGCGGACTTGCGGCGGGCGGTCCGCTTCGAGGTCGCGAGCCTTGTCGCAAGCCCCGCGGCGGCCGACCGGTTCGACATCATCTTGTGCCGAAACGTGCTGCTGTATTTTTCTGCGGAAGTGCGCCGGGCCGCTTTCCACCGGATCGCCGCCGCGGCGGCCGACGATGCGACCCTTATGCTCGGCGCCGGCGAAACGGTCATCGGCCAGACCGATGCCTTCGTCTCCGATCCTGAGTGTCGCGGCTTGTACCTTCGCTCCTCGGCGCGCTCGGAGGCCCGCCGGGCCACCTCTTGACGCCGAGCCGTTTTTGGCGCGGGGAGAAGGGCTATGGACGGCCTCGTCGACGCCCCCTCGCCCAATTTCGATGAGCGCGCCCTGCCGGTTTCCATGTTGGTCCTCCATTATACCGGAATGGAGGACGCCGATTCGGCCATCGACCGCCTGAGGGATCCAAAGTCGAAGGTTTCCGCTCATTACCTGGTGACCGAGGACGGCCGGACGCTGCGTATGGTCGACGAGGAAAAGCGGGCCTGGCACGCCGGCCGGGCCTTCTGGCGCGGAGTTACCGACATCAACTCGGCCAGCATCGGAATCGAGATCGTCAACCCCGGCCACGAATTCGGCTACCGGCCTTTTCCAGATGAGCAGATGGACGCTCTGATCCCGCTCGTCGCCGACATCGTCCGGCGCCACCGGATCCGCCCGCCCTACGTCCTCGGCCATTCCGATATCGCGCCTGGGCGCAAGCAGGATCCGGGCGAGCTGTTCGACTGGGCGCGCCTGGCAAAGCTCGGCCTTGTCATCCCCCGGCCGACCCGCAACCTGATCGACCCTCTCTGGACGGACGGGGGCTTCCTGCTGGCGCTCGAGCGCTATGGCTACGACGTCCACAAGCCCGAAGCCGCCGTCGCCGCCTTCCAGCGCCGATATCGGCCCGAGCTGATCGACGGGGCGATCGACGGCGAGACTCGCGCCATCCTCCTAGGTTTGCTCTTGGATAGCCGAAGCGCACCGCCTAGATAGGCCCGGCCAGAGGATTGGGCGGCCGCTCGAATTCGCCGAGGGAAGGGGGGCTTGCCGCCCGAGCTTCAGCGGGTCGGGAGGAAAGTCCGGGCTCCACGGAACGACGGTGCCGGATAACGTCCGGCGGGGGCGACCCCAGGGAAAGTGCCACAGAAAGCAGGTCGCAAAGGCTTCGGCCCTGCGACAGTGAAAGGGTGGGGTAAGAGCCCACCGCGGTCCCGGCAACGGCGGCCGGCACGGCAAACCCCACCGGGAGCAAGACCGAATAGGGATGGCTGGGCTCGTTCCGCCCGATGCCGTCCGGGTTGGTTGCTTGAGGGGCGGAGCGATCCGTCTCCCAGACGAATGGCCGCACAGCCCCTTAGGGGGCGGACAGAACCCGGCTTACAGATCCTCTGGCATTTTTCCCACAGGCGCCGCGGCGCGATCGGGACGCCCGCGGACTTGCCGGCGGCTCCGCCGACCGGTTTTTGCGATCGGGGGCTCGCGCCCTGCCGATCCCCGGACTAGATAGCCGCGATGGCAAGACACACCCGCTCCAACGACTGGGGATTTCCGCGCTGGCGCGGCTACGGCACCCAGCGTGACGCGGCCCAGGTGCGGCTGTGCGACCGGGAGGGCTGCAGCGATCCCGGCGATCGGCCCGCGCCCAAGTCGCCGAACAGCCCCGACCGCTGGTATTTCTGCGAAGCCCATGCCGCCGAATACAATCGCAACTGGAATTATTTCGAGGGGCTGACCGCCGAGGACGCAGCCGCTCGCGAGGCGGATGAAAGGCGCGGCGCCAACGGCTACAAGCAGGCGAACCATTATGGCTGGGGCGGCCCCGGCGACGGCAGCCGCAGCCGCGAGGAGATGCGGGCGCTCGACCTGCTCGAGGTCGAAGTCGACGCTCCGTTCGAAACGATCAAGGCCGCCTATCGCCGGCTCGCCAAGGCCAATCACCCGGACGCGGCGCCCGGCGATGCCGAGGCCGCGACCCGATTCCAGGCGGTTCAGGCCGCCTACGAAGTGCTTCGCAAGGCGGAGGAGCGCCGCGGCGGCTGACGGTCACTGGGTAAACATGAAGGTGCCCGTTACGTGGGCGACCGGATCGGCCGCGTCGCCGTCATGGGCCAGGCCTCGAACGAAGCCGATGCTCCGGGTTACTCCATAGCATTCGCCGCGGCCCACGATCCGCTTGCCGGGAGTCGCCGGCCGCAAATAATCGATTCGCATGTCGAGCGTCGCCTGGTGGCGAAAGCGGCCGAGCTTGACCCAGATCGCCATGCTTGCGGCCATGTCCATCAGGCTGATGATCGGGCCGGAGGCGAGCACTCCGGTTTCCGGAACGCCGACCAGCTTCTCCTGCCAGTCGAGCCCGAGCTCGACCCAGTCGTCGCCATGGTCGACGTAGAGGATGCCGAGCGCTCCGCCATGCCCGACCTTGCGCGCGAATTTCGTGAACAGCTCCGGATCGAAACCGCGCTCCGCGCTCGGCCGGGTCATGCCGCGAGCCGGGCCGCGGTCTCGCGGACGAGGGCGATCATGTTGGGAATTCCCTGGGTGCGGTTCGAGCTGAGCTGGTTGGCCAGGTCGAACGGCGCCAGCGCATCGGCGACGTCGATGGCGAGGATCTCTTCCGGGCTTCGGTCCTGCACCGCGAGCAGGACGAGAGCGACGATCCCCTTGGTGATCGCCGCATTGCTGTCGGCGAGGAAGTGAAGCCGCCCGTCCGCCTGAGGCACCGGGTAGAGCCAGACCGAGGCGGAGCAGCCCCGAACCAGGGTGGCGTCGGTCTTCAAAGCGTCCGGCATCGGCTCCAGCGTGCGGCCGAGGTCGATGAGCAGCCGGTAACGGTCGTCGGCCTCGAGCAGCTCGTAATCGGCCTGGACGTCGGCGAGGGAAGGGGAGGGCATGAGCGGGCGCTATCAGAGGAGGAAGGCGGGGCAAAGCCGTCGCCTGAAATCCTCCTCGCGATTTCGCGGGGAGCGGGACCGCGCGAAGCGCGCCGGAGGGCTTCCGAGGACCAGGAGGGGCACCCCCTTCGCATCGTCCCAAGCCGTCCCGGCGTCCATCAGGCTAGCGTACAGGTATATCGCTCGCCCCCGTCTTCCCGGGCGCCGACGATCCCGGCTGGTGCCGAATGTCGTTACAGCCTAGCCTTCGCTGCCGCTCGCGATGGCCTCCAGCCGACGCACCCGCGCTCTCAGCTCCGCGAGCTCCGGTCGCGGTGCCCGGCCTTCGCCCCGACCGCCGCGGGCGGCGAGCTCGACCCGTCGCAGGTCCAGCCAGCCGAACCAGGCCTTGAGCAGAGCGCCGCTCGCCAGGCCAATTGCAATGAGGCCCGATCCGGTGAGCGTGGCGAGGCTTGCGGGGTCGGACATTCTCCCTCTCCTCCTAGCGGTCGCGAAGCTTTTCGATCTCGCGCTCGAGGCTGTTCTCCTTCTCGACAGTGATTCGCTCGAGCACGGCGATCCGCTCGTGAAGGGCCCGAACCTCCGACTTGAGCCGGGAATTCTCATCGGCCGCATGCGGCGCTTCTCCCGCCCGGTCGCGCAGCCGGCTCCCTCCCGCTCTGGCCTTGAGCACGCTTCCGACCATCACGATCAGCACGATGCCGAGGACCATTTCATACGGACCCATGATCTTCCTCCTCGCGCGTCGGCTTCAGGCGACCGGCCGCTGGTCGCGGAGCTGTTCGATCTCCTCGGCGACCCCGATCCCCTTCGAGGTCACGATCCGCTCGAGCACGCGCACCCGCTCCTCCAGGCGCTCGGTCTGGGCGGCGTAGCGCTCGGCCCGCTCGATCGCCGCCCGGCTGACCGCTTCCATCTGCCGCTCCTTGACGTCCAGCCAGCGCTTGATCACTCCGGCGAAGATCGCCGCGAGCGGGATCAGCACCCAGATCCACGTCACCATTTCCTTCTCATCCCTTCGCGTTCGAGTCCGTTCAGTTCCTAGGCAGCCGAAGCGCCTCGATTTCCTGATTGAGCTTGTGGCTCTCGTCGGTGACGATGCGCTCGACGGTGGCGAGCCGGTCCTTGATCGAGCCGAGCTCGGCGCGCAGCTGCGCGTTCTCGCCGGAGAGGAGCTTGATCCGCTCCATCGCTTCCTGGTCCGTCTTCGGATAGACCGCCTGGCCCCAGGCGCCGTCCAGCGGGTAGCCGTTCTTGATCCGCATCCAGGTGGTGATCACCCAGCCGCCGACGGCGATGCTGACGATGAGGGCAATGAACGGGAAGAGCTGCGCAATGAACTGCAGCTTCTCCAATTTTTCCGGTGTCATTCTCGATTTCCTTTTCTGGAGTTCAGCGCAGGGCTTCGATCTCGCGGGCCGTCCTCTCGGCCGGATCGGTCGCGATCCGCTCGAGCACCGCCATCCGCTCCTCGAGCCTGTCCACGGTCCGCCGAAGAACCGCATTCTCCTGGGCGAGGCGATCATTCTCCCTCGCGCCCGCAAGGTCGCCGGCCGGAGAGTCCCTGCCCACCTCCCGGAACTGCAGGTAAGCGATGAGCTTGATGATGACGGCAGCCGTCGCGAGGATCGCTACGATCGGGATCAGGATGCCGAAATTCATGTTCATTCCCCCTTTGACTGGATCAGGCGTCAGCGCAGCTGCTCGATCTCACGGGCGAGGCGGCTGTTCGAGCTGGTGACGTAAGTCTCGACCTCGGCGAGCCGGCGGTCGATGTCGCGGAAGCGGGACCTGACGTCGCGCACGGTCCGTGCCGGCGACGCGCGCACGCCCTGCCAGAACTTGGCCTGCTCCGGAGTCTCGGTGGCGAGCTCGCGCGGCTTGACCGGCGCCATCCAGGCCGCGACCCAATAGGCGATGAAGGTCCATGGAAAGCCGCCGACGAAGGTGAGCACGACGAGGCCGATGCGGATGATGGTGACGTCGACGCCCGTATAGTCGGCGATGCCGGCGCAGACCCCCTTCCACTTCCTGTTCTGCTTATCGAGATAGAATTTGGTGTGCCGGGCGCTCATTGGCCGATCCTTCTCGCGGCTTGGCTGGGGGCGGTGCGGTCCTCGATTCCGGTAGCGACCGGGTCGCAGGCGATCGCGCGCCAGTTGGGATTTTCGACGGTCATGATCCGCTCGATCGAGCACATCCGGTCGTCGAGCCGGCGGGCGAGGTCGTAAAGCTCCTCCATCAGCTTCTCGTCCTCGTTGGTGAGGGTCGCCGCAGTCTTCCAGCGGGTGATGTAGTGGAAGACCAGCCAGGGCAGGCCGATGAAAAGGATCGGGACGACGATCAGCGGAATGATGACATCTTCCATGGCGTCAGCCCTCCTTCTTGGCGACGCGGGCCTTCAGGGCCTCGAGCTCGGCATCGACCTTTTCGGCGTTGCGAAGCTCGGCGATCTCCTCCTCGAGCGTCTTGGGCGGAGCACCGAGCGCCAGGGCGTCGGCGCGGCCTTCGGCATGGTCCGCCCGCCGCTCGAGCACGTCGAAGCGCGAGAAGGCCTCGTCGACCTTCGGGCCGGCATACATCTCGCGAAGCTTGACTCGCTGGTTGGCGCTGTCGAGCCGGCTCTGGATCGCGTTCTGGCGGGTCCTGGCCTCGCGCAGCTTGCCCTGAAGCTTGGCGATGTCGGCCTCCGACGCGCGCAGCGCGTCGTCGAGCACCTCGATCTCGGTCTTCAGGCTGTCGGCCATGTCGGCCGCCTTCTGCTTCTCGACCAAAGCCGCCTTGGCGAGGTCCTCGCGGTCCTTGGAAAGCGCAAGCTCGGCTTTCTCGGTCCAGCTTTCCTGGAGTTTGTCGAGCCGCGAGATCTGCCGCCGCATCTCCTTCTGGTCGGCGATCGTGCGAGCGGCGCTCGCGCGAACCTCGACCAGGGTCTCCTCCATCTCGAGGATGATCATCCGGATCATCTTGGCGGGATCCTCCGCCTTGTCGAGGAGGTCCGCGAAGTTGGCGGCGACGATGTCGCGGGTGCGGGAGAAAATGCCCATTCAAACACTCCTTGAGGAACGCAGTTGTTGAAACGGCGGGCGGGAAGGCCAGGGGGCCAACCCTCCCGCGCCGCCGCTCCGCGGGTCAGGCCTGAGCCTGGCCCGAAACCGGGGCCGCCACAAGGCTGATCGGCGCGGTTTCGATGGCATGGGCCGGGCCGACCGCGGCTCCCACCGCCGTCACCGTCAGAATCATCGCTCCGATGGTTGCAACGACCGTCTGCCCCAGCTTGCTCATGTCGATCATCTCTTCCTCCCAAAAATTCGTTCCGCCCTGCGGCGTATGCCCATCTCTTTACAAGGCGCGTGCCAGATTGCCGGAGTGGCGGAAATCCGCCGTTTTTCGCTTGTTTCGCCATGTTAGGCCCAGCTTTGCTCTTGCCAAAGCATGGCAAATCGTCCCAATTGTTGGGGATGGAGCGCAACACCCAGCTGGTCGGCCAATCCTCATCCTTCCTCGACGCCGTCGAGCGGGCGAGCCGGGCGGCGCCGCTCGACCGGCCGGTGCTGGTGATCGGCGAGCGAGGCACCGGCAAGGAGCTGATCGCGGAGCGGCTCCATCATCTTTCGGCGCGCTGGGACGGCCCGCTCGTCGCGATGAACTGCGCGGCGCTGCCCGAAACTCTGATCGAGGCGGAATTGTTCGGCCACGAGGCGGGCGCCTTCACCGGCGCGACCAAGGCCCGGGCCGGCCGCTTCGAGGAAGCCCATGGCGGCACGCTTTTCCTCGACGAGCTGGCCACCCTCAGCCAAGCGGCCCAGGAACGGCTGCTTCGGGTCGTCGAATATGGCGAGGTCACCCGGATCGGAGCCTCGCGCCCGGTCAATGTCGACGTCCGGATCGTCGCCGCCACCAACGAGGACCTGCCCCGGCTCGCCGAGCGCAATCGGTTCCGGGCCGACCTCCTCGACCGGCTCTCGTTCGAGGTCGTCACCCTGCCGCCGCTTCGCCACCGCAGCAGCGACATCCCGGTGCTGACCGATCATTTCGCGCGGCGCATGGCTCTAGAGCTCGAATGGCCGAGCTGGCCCGGCTTCAGCAACGGCGCGATGGACAAGCTCCTCAACTACACCTGGCCCGGCAACGTCCGCGAGCTCAGGAACGTCGTCGAGCGCGCCGTCTACCGGTGGGAGGACCATGAGCGGCCGATCGACCGGATCCAGTTCGATCCGTTCGAATCGCCCTGGCGCCCGCAGCCCGCCAACGCCAATGCGTCGGCCGAGGCCCTTGCCGCTCCGTCGGCGCCGGAAGCCGCCGCGGCCGCGAGCGCTTGGGATCCGGAGCGGTGCGCGGACTTCCGGATCGCCATCGCCGAATATGAGAAGGCGATCCTTGCCGCCGCGCTCGAGAGATGCCGCTGGAACCAGCGCGCCGCCGCGGCCGCTCTGAGCCTGAGCTACGACCAGCTCCGCCACGCCATGAAGAGGCACCAGCTCCAGGGCTGACCCGTGACCTTGGTACGCCGCTTCCGTTTCGAGCGCCCACTGGCGCCGTATCGAGCGGCTTATCGACCAGGCCGCCGATCGGTGCGACCAAGCAAGTCCAACCAATGGCGCGACCCGAACGCTTCTGCTATGATCGTTCCTCTCAAGGAGGACTCGCCATGGGTAAATTCCTCTTCGCCGCCGCGGCCCTGCTCGCCGCCTCGCCGGCCGCTGCTGCGGTCACTGTTCTCGGCAATTCGTCCGCCCGCATGTGCTACGAAGCGGCGGAGTCGAGGGGTACTCCCTCGCTGACTGTCATTCGCACCTGCGATGAGGCGATGCGGTCCGAAGCGCTCAGCGAGTATGACCGGGTCGCGACCCTGGTCAACCGCGGCATCCTGAAGGCCCGGCTCGGCCATCTCGAGGAAGCGATCGTCGACTATGACGCGGCCCTGGAGCGCGATCCGAGCGAGGCCGAGGCCTATCTGAATAAGGGCTTCGCCTTGCTCCGCTTTCCGGACGCGTCGCTGGCTCGGCCGCTGTTCGACTCCGCTCTCGAGAACAAGACGCGCCGCCCCGAGCTCGCTTATTACGGTCGGGCGGTCGCCAACGAGCTCAGCGGCGAGGTCCGGGCCGCCTATGAGGATTATCGCCAGGCCAGCCTGCTCAATCCGAAATGGCGGGATCCCAAGGCCGACCTGGCCCGCTTCAGCGTAAAATAGAAGCGATCGGGAAAAGGCGGATGACTTCGGCGGCTTCTGCGAAAGCCGCCGGCGCCGCGTCCCACTTCTCAGCGTACCCGGCCTCTCCGCAGGCACCGACCGTGCCGCCGCGCGTTGGCCTCGGAAGAGGAGACGGGCCATGCCGTTCACGCTTCCGGACCTGCCGTTCGCTCGCGATGCGCTCGGCGATTTCATGTCTGCCGAGACGCTCGACTTCCATCACGGCCGGCATCACAAGGCCTATGTCGACAAGCTCAACGCCGCGGTCGCCGGCGGAAAGCTCGAAGGCGCGCCGCTCTCCGGCTTGATCCGCGCCGCGAGGGAGACGGGCGACGCCCGGCTCGGCAACGTCGCCGGCCAGCACTGGAACCACAATTTCTTCTGGCAATGCCTCGCTCCGCCGCAGGGGCAGCGGCCGTCCGGACGGCTCGCGGCGATGGTCGAGCAGGAATATGGCTCCGTCGAGGCGATGCTCGCGGCCGTGCGCGAGGAGGCGGTCGGCCATTTCGCAAGCGGCTGGGCGTGGCTTGTGGTCGATCGCGGCAAGCTCGCCATCACTTCGCTCCATGACGGCGACTCCCCGCCGGCTCATGAGGGGCTTAGGCCGCTGCTGACGATCGACGTCTGGGAACATGCTTATTATGTCGATTATCGCCATGACCGGGCGAGCTTTGTCGATGCCGTGCTCGGGCACCTGGTCGACTGGGACTTCGTCGGCCGCAACCTCGACGGGGACGGAGTGGGCCGCGCCGACCAGCCGGGCTGACCCCGGCAGCGTCAGCTCTTCAGCCGGTATCCGGTTTTGAAGATCCAGGCGACCAGCCCGAGGCAAAGCAACAGGAAGCCCAGGGTGGCCGCGAGGCTGATTCCGACCGGGACGTCGCCGACTCCGTAGAAGCTCCAGCGGAAGCCGCTGATCAGGTAGACGACGGGATTGAACAGGGTCGCGGTGCGCCACGGCTCGGGCAGCATGTCGACGGAATAGAAGGCGCCGCCGAGGAAGGTGAGGGGAGTGACGATCAGCATCGGGACGAACTGGATCTGCTCGAAATTCTTCCCCCAGATGCCGATGATGAAGCCGAACAGGCTGAACGTGACGGCGATCAGTAGCAGGAAGGCGATCATCCAGCCGGGGTGGAGGATCTCCATCGGAACGAAGAAGGCGGCGGTAGCGAGGATGACGAGCCCGAGCGCGACCGATTTGGTCGCAGCCGCTCCGACATAGCCGATGACGATCTCCAGCGGGGAGATCGGAGCCGAGAGGATCTCGTAGATGGTGCCCGTGAACTTCGGGAAGAAGATACCGAACGAGGCGTTGAAGATGCTCTGCGTGAACAGCGACAGCATGATCAGGCCGGGCACGATGAAGGCGCCGTATTGGACTCCCTGAACCTCGGTCATCCGCGACCCGATCGCTGCTCCGAACACGACGAAGTAGAGGGAGGTGGTGATCACCGGAGTGACGAGGCTCTGCCACAGGGTGCGCAGCGCCCTTGCCATCTCGAAGCGGTAGATCGCCCAGACCCCGTAGCGGTTGAAGCTCATCGGCGGCGCTCGTGGACGAGCGAGACGAAAATGTCCTCGAGCGAGCTCTGGCGCGTATTGAGGTCCTTGAAGCCGATGCCGAGATCGCGCATCCGCGCAAGCAGCGAGGGCACCCCGGTCCGTTCAGCGGCGCCGTCGAAGGCATATTCGAGCTCATGGCCGTCGGCCTTGAGTCTGAGGTTCCATTCGGCGAGCTCGGGCGGGATCGACTCCATCACCTCGCTCAGGTTCAAGGTCAGCTCCTTCTTGCCGAGCTTCTTCATCAAGGTCGTTTTCCCCTCGACCAGGATCAGCTCGCCGTGGGAGATGACTCCGACCCGGTCGGCCATCTCCTCGGCTTCCTCGATATAATGGGTGGTGAGGATGATCGTGACCCCGCTGTCCCGCAAGCGGCGGACCAGCGCCCACATGTCGCGCCGCAGCTCGACATCGACTCCGGCGGTGGGCTCGTCGAGGAACAGGATCTCGGGCTCGTGGCTGAGCGCCTTGGCGATCATCACCCGGCGCTTCATCCCGCCCGACAGCTCCATGATCTTCGCCTTGCGCTTGTCCCACAGCGACAGGTCGCGAAGCACCTTCTCGACATGCTCCGGGCTCGGCGGCCGGCCGAACAGGCCGCGGCTGAAGCTGACCGTCGACCAGACGCTTTCGAACGAGTCGGTGTGAAGCTCCTGCGGCACCAGGCCGATCAGCCTTCGCGCCTCGCGATAGTCGCTGCCGATGTCGTGGCCGTCGACGGCGACCTCGCCGGAGGTCGCCGTGACGATGCCGCAGACGATGCTGATCAAGGTCGTCTTGCCGGCCCCGTTCGGACCGAGCAAGGCGAAGATCTCGCCCTTTGCGATGTCCAGGCTGACGTTCTTCAGCGCCTCGTGACCGCCCTCGTAGCGCTTCGACAGGGACCGTATGGATACGACCGGACGAGTCATTGCGAGGGCGGCACCGGCGGATCGGCCTTCGACGGGTCCAGCTCGGCCCCATGGCGGAGGAGCATGGGGACGTTGGATAGGGCGAAGAGGAAGGTCATCGGCAGGAAACCCCAGAGCTTGAAGCCGATCCAGAAACTGGTGCTGCTGTTGCGCCACACAAGTTCATTGAGAACCGCCATCGCCGCGAAGAAGATCGCCCAGTTGCGGCTGAGAAGCATCCAGCCGCGCTCGGACAGGCCCGGATAGGCGGTCCCGAGCACCATCTTGAGAAGGTTGCGCCGGGTCATCAGCCCGAAGCCGAGCAGCCCCGCGACGAGCAGATAATAGAGGGTCGGCTTCATCTTGATGAAGGAATCGTTGTGGAGCCAGATCGTGACTCCGCCCAGGATCACCACCATCACTCCGGAAAACCACAGGAGCGGCGAAATCTGGCGGTAGCGAATATAGGAGAACAGCATCGCCGCGATCATCGCCGCCATGAAGGCGCCGGTCGCATAGAAGATCCTGAGCACGTCCGGAACGGGCGCCAGGAAATTGACCAGGAAGAAGACCAGTAGCGGCCCCAGGTCGATCATCAGCCGGCCGAAGGCCGACGGCTCGTTCTTGGCTTCGGTCACGCTCACTCCCGTCCCAGCCCGGCGATCGCCCGAGCCGTCTCGCGCGCGTCGAACGGCCGCAGATCGTCAATCCCCTCGCCGATCCCGATCGCGTGGATCGGAAGCCCGAACCGCTCGGCCGCGGCGACCAGAACTCCGCCCCTCGCCGTCCCGTCAAGCTTGGTCATGACGAGGCCGGTCACTCCGGCCACCTCCCTGAACACCTCGATCTGGCTGAGCGCGTTCTGCCCGGTCGTCGCGTCGAGCACCAGAACGACATTGTGCGGGGCCTCCGGGTTGAGCCGGCCGAGCACCCGCCGGATCTTGGCGAGCTCGTCCATCAGCACCTTCTTGTTCTGGAGCCGCCCGGCGGTGTCGACGATCAGGGTGTCGATGCCCTCGGCGGTGCCTTTCTTGACTCCGTCGAACACGATCGCGGAGCTGTCGCCGCCTTCCGGCCCGGCGATGACCGGCACTCCGATCCGGTCCGCCCAGATCTTCAGCTGCTCGATCGCCGCGGCCCGGAAGGTGTCGCCGGCGGCGAGCAGGACTCCGTAATCCTGCTCGATCAGGAGATGGCCGAGCTTGGCGATGGTCGTCGTCTTGCCGGAGCCGTTGACTCCGACGACGAGGATCACCTGAGGCCGCGGAAAGGCGTCGATCTGGAGCGGAACGGCGACCGGGGCGAGGATCTTCTCGAGCTCCTCGGCCATGATCTCGCGAACCGCATATTCGGAAAGGCCCCGCTCGAACCGCTCGCCGGCCAGCCGCGATCGGATCTTCGCCGCCGTCGCCGGGCCGAGGTCGGAGGCGATCAGAGCCTCCTCGATCTCGTCGAGAGTCTCCTCGTCGAGAGCGGCCTTGGTGAACAGGCCGGTGAGGTTGTCGCCGAGCCGCTCCGAAGTCTTCCTGAACCCGGATTGCAGCCGGTCGAGCCATGTCGCCTCGCTCATTCGGCGACTCCGGCGAGGGCGTCGTTCTCGACGGCGGTGATGAGGACGGGGACAATTTCCCCGTCACCCCGGCGAAAGCCGGGGCCTCGGGGCGACCCGCCGTGCCTTTCCGGCCCGAGGTCCCGGCTTTCGCCGGGATGACGGAGGGCGACCGGTGCGAAATTCTCGGCGTGGCCCAGGCCGTCCTTCTCGATCAGCACATGCTGCCTGGTGCCGACCAGTCCCTGAAGCCAAGCCGACTTGCGCCGGGCGCAGGCCTCGCGAAGCCGCCGCGCCCGCGCCTTCACCACCGGCGGCGGGACCGCCGGCATCCGCGCCGCGGGGGTCCCCCGCTTCGGCGAGAAGGGAAAGACGTGCCCCATGACGATGTCGCATTCCTCGACGAGCCTCAGGCTGTTCTCGTGCATCGCGTCCGTCTCGGTGGGGAAGCCGGCGATGAGGTCGGCTCCGATCGCAAGCTCCGGCCTTTTCGCCTTGAGCCGCGCGACCGTAGCCACCGCCTGGGCACGGCCGTGCCGGCGCTTCATCCGCTTGAGCACCATGTCGTCGCCGGCCTGGAAGCTCATGTGCAGGTGGGGCATGAAGCGCGGCTCGTGGGCGATGATGTCCTCGAGCCGCTCGTCGATCTCGATGCAGTCGAGCGACGACAGCCGAAGCCGCGGAAGCCCGGGCACGTGCCTGAGGATACGCTCGACCAGCATTCCCAGGCTCGGGGAACCGGGCAGATCGGGCCCGTAGCTGGTGACGTCGACTCCGGTCAGAACCACCTCCCGAAAGCCCTCGGCGGCGAGCGCCTTCACCCGCTCGACGACCAGCCCGGCCGGCACCGAGCGGCTGTTCCCTCGGCCGAAGGGGATGATGCAGAAGGTGCAGCGATGATCGCATCCGTTCTGAACCTCGACGAACGCCCGGCTCCGCTCGGCGAAGCCGGCGGCCAGGTGCGGCGCGGTCTCGCGAACGGCGAAGATGTCGGAGACCCGGACCCTCTCCGTCATCCCGGCGAAAGCCGGGACCTCGGGGCCGACGGCCGCGGCGCCTTCATCTCCATGAGGTTCCGGCTTTCGCCGGAATGACGAGAGGTGGCGCTTCTCCGAATTGCCCACCACCCGGTCCACCTCGGGCATCGCCGCGAAGGTCTCCGGCTCGACCTGGGCCGCGCAGCCGGTCACCACCACCCGGGCCTCGGGCCGGGCCCGCTTCGCCCGCCGGATCGCCTGGCGGGTCTGGCGGACCGCCTCGTTGGTCACGGCGCAGCTGTTGACGATGATCAAATCGTCCTCGGCCCGGGCGAGAGAGCGCATCGCCTCGCTCTCGGCGGCGTTTAGCCGGCAGCCGAGCGTGATCACCTGCGGGCCGCTCACCATTCGACCTCGCCTTCGAAGACCCGCGCCGCCGGCCCGCTCATCCGGATCGTCCGGCCCGGCGCCCAGTCGACGGCGAGGGTGCCGCCGGGCAAGCGCACCTGGACCGGGCTCGACGCCAGCTTTCGGCTGATCGCCGCCACCGCGGTCGCGCAGGCGCCGGTGCCGCAGGCCCGGGTGAGGCCGGCGCCCCGTTCCCAGACCCGAAGCCGGATCGTGCCCTCCTCGATCGAGGCGACGTTGACGTTGACCCGCTCGGGGAAGAGCGGGTCGCGCTCGATCGTCGGGCCGAGCGCTTCCAGGTCGACGCTTCGGGAATCCTCGACGAAGAAGACGATGTGCGGATTGCCGACGTTGACGGCGAACGGCTCCCGAAGCTCGTCCCAGCCGACCGGCATCGCCGCCGTGTCCATCGGATAGGCGAGCGGGATATCGTCCCAGGCGAAACGGGGCTCGCCCATGTCGACGGTCGCCGCGGCGCCGTTGGCCGAGGCGGCGAGGATCCCCCCGGCGGTCTCGATCCGGGTTTCGCCGCCGAGAAGGAGGGCGACGCAGCGCGACGCGTTGCCGCAGGCCTCGACCTCGCCGCCGTCGGAGTTCCAGATCCGCATCCTGACGTCGGCGACGCCGCTCGGCTCGAGCAGGATCAGCTGGTCGCAGCCGATCCCCGTCCGCCGGTCGGCGAGCGCCCGGACCCGGTCCGGGTCCAGGTCGAGCGCAGCCTCGCGAGCGTCGAAGATCGCGAAATCGTTGCCGAGGCCGTGCATCTTGAGGAAGTGCCGCTTCATCGCCCGGCCATCTAGGGAGGGCAGTGGGGCAAGTCCACCTCAGCCCTCTTCGAGCGGGCCCTCGGTTTCGACCCGGACCCAGGGGCATTTGCGCTCGGCGTACCAGGAATAAGCCGGCTCGCCGAAGCCGGGATCGAGGAAATTGCCGGCCGGAATGGTGACCATGCCCGGCCGAGCCTCGATCCTGTACCAGGCGGTCGAGCCGCAGGCCGGGCAGAAGCTGTAGGTGCACCAGGGCCCGCCTTCCTCCGTCCTCCGGGTCCAGCTCCTCGACTCGCCCTCGGTCTCGACCTGGTCGTCGAGCCAGGTCGAGTTCCAGGAAAAGGCGGAGCCGGTGCGGGCCTTGCAGGCGAGGCAATGGCAGACCGAGATCCGCGCCGGCTCGCCGATCGCCCTGGCCTTGAGCGCTCCGCAGCGGCAGCTCGCCGTCCGAATCTCCATCTTCGACTCCCTGTCCGCCGGACGCCCTGTCAGGACGGGCGCCCGCTGAACACCCGTCTCTACAAGTATCAGCGCGGCTTCAAGCGGACCAAGGCCTCGTCGAGCGCGGAGAGGAAGCGCGAGCGGTCCGCCTTGGCGAAGGGGGCGGGGCCGCCGCCCGGCCCGTCCATTCCGGCGCGAAGGTCCGCCATGATCGCCCGGGTCGCCACCGCCGCTCCGATCGAGGCGGCGGTGAACGGCTTTCCATTGGGCCCGATCACGGCGGCGCCCGACTTCAGGCAGCGGTCGGCGAGCAGGATGTCTCCGGTGACGACCACCGTGCGCGGGCCGGCGCGCTCGGCGATCCAGTCGTCCGCGGCATCGAAGCCGGAGCCGACGACGACCCGCTCGATGAGCTCATGGGCCGGAACCCGCAAATGCGCGTTGCTGACGATCTTGACGGCGGCGCCGTGGCGGAAGGCGACCTTGTAGATCTCCTCCTTCACCGGGCAGGCGTCGGCGTCGACGAGGATGATTGCGGGCCCGCTCACCGGCGGCGAACTCGCTCGTAGCGGAGCCGGCCGCGGCCGCGCTCCACGATCAGCGCCGCCTTGGCGACGCGGATCGTCACGCCCTCGAAGTCGACGATTCCGAGATCGTTTCGAACCAGGGTGAAGTCGAGCGCGTTGCCGGCGGCGAGGTCGATCGGGAATCGGGGCGAGGCGAGGCCGTGCATCGGCACCGCGAGCTCGATCCAGCGCGGGAGCCGCCGCTCGCCGATCGGAAGGCTCCACCCGTCCTCCTGGGTATAGCCCTCGACCGGCTCGCCCTCGTCGAAGCCCACCCTCACGTCCACCCCGGCGATTCCGCGGCCGTCGGAAGACTCGACCTTCACGGTGAGAGGCGCCGAGCCGGTGCGCCTCGAGGCCGCCCGGTCGAAGCGCGGCGGCACCGGCTTCGGCTCGGTAACCAGGGTGACGAGGCCGCCGGCGGCGGTCCAGCGCCCCTCGGCCTGCTCGTCGAGCGCTCCGGCGGCCAGGAAATATTGGAAGCGCCCGTCGGGCCGAAGCCGGATCGCGGAGGCGACGTCCTGCTCTCCGACCAGCCGATATTCCCCGGCCGGGCTCCGCCCGCTCGCGGCCGAGCCGCCGCCCAGGACGAACAGGATAAGCAGGGCCAGCCGGACGATCATAGCGGCCGCTTATCCGACGATTTGCATCGGACGCGCAATCGTCGAGGCCGCCCGCGATCCCGGCTCCTCCCAGGGAGACCGCCGGGGAAGCGGAGCGGGTCAGCCGGCCGCGGGCGGGGCGGCGTCGGCGCGGTCGAAGAAGATGGTGACCCTCACGCCTTCGCCGGGACTGGAGGCGACGTCGAGCCTCGCCTTGGCGTTCTGGCGAAGCGACTGGACGATCATCGAGCCCAGCTTCCCGGGCCTGGGCCAGGAATCGCCGGCGGCGAGCCCGACTCCGTCGTCCGCCACGATCACCTTGCAGCCGCCGGCCTCGACCAGGCTGTGGAGCGTGATGGCGCCGCCGCCGCCGCCGACAAAAGCGTGCTTGAGGGCGTTGGTGAGAAGCTCGTTGACGACCAGCCCGGTCGGCATGGCGACGTTCACCGAGACCGGCCAGGTGTCGACCTTGAGGTCCAGCCTGATCCCTTCAGGAGCGTGGGCGCGCATCACCGCCGAGGCGATCTCGCTCAGATAGACCCCGAGATCGATGCTCTCCGCCTCATTGTCCTCCGAGAGCGAGCGGTAGAGCAAAGCGAGCGCCTCGATCCGTCCGGCAAGCCGGTCGAACCTCGAGCCGCTCGCGTCGTCGGGCAGGTTGCGGGCCTCGAGCCGGATGAGGGCGGTGATCATCTGCAGGTTGTTCTTCACCCTGTGCTGAAGCTCTCGCAGAAGGGTGTCCTTCTCCTCGATCAGCCGCTGAAGCTCCTCGTGATGAGCCTCGCTTCGCTGTCCCGCCTCCGCCAGAGCGACGAGCCGGAAGCGCGGAGTCCCGTCATCGGCCTCGATCATGTTGGACCAGGCGTCCACCGTCCTCGCCCCGCCCGGCCCCTCGATCCGGAAGAGCCCGACATATTCCTGCTCGCCGGCGACCGCCTCGCCGAGGCGTCGCGGGTCGCCTTCGGCATGGCCTTGCCCCGGCAGCGAGTCCCAGCCCTTGCCGACGATGTCGGCCGAGGCCATTCCGCTCAGCCGCTCGAACTCCAGGTTGGCGTAGACCACGCATTCGGGCTCGAGCAGCTCGGAGACGGCGATCGCCACCGGCATATGGTCGAGGAACTGCTTGAACTGCTCGCTCTCGAGCGCTTCGGCGAGATCGGGCCTGTCGAGCAGATCCTCGACCTGGGCCGGCTCCTCTTCTTCCGTCCTGTCCACGGCAAGGCCCTCGCCACGCCCGCGGCCGCGACGGGGGTGCGCGCAAGGCGATAGCAACTTCCGGCCGCCCGATCCATAGCGGCGGGACGGGAAGGGGCGATAATTAAGCCTTTGACACTGCGCCATTGTTGCGCCTAGCGCTGCGGCTCCATCCAGGACCGCATGGGCTTGCGGCCCTTCCAGCAAAGGGCCCATCTCCATGGCTATCCTAACCGTCGGTCCCGGCGGGTTCGCGTCGATTCAGCTTGCCGTAAACGCTTCCGCCGACGGCGACACGATCGTCGTCGCCGCGGGCACCTATATCGAGCAGGTGGTCGTCACCGGCCGGAACGGCCTCGCCATCGTCGCCGAGACGGGCGCCCAGGTGACCATCCAGGCGCCGGCGGACCTGGTCGAGACCGCGCGGTCGAGCAGCGACCGCGAGATCCATGCCGTGTTCACGGTGATCGGCAGCACCGCCGTCACGCTCCAGGACATCGACGTCGACGGCCACGGCGCCGGAACCACGGTCGACGAAGGCGGAGGCGCCGGAATCGCCAATTTCTACGGAATCTTCTACCGCAATTCGTCGGGGGGCCTGACCGACGTCGACGTCTTCGGAGTCCGCGATCCCTATCCGGGCGGCCTCACTCCCGGCGGCCAGCCGATCGTCGACGGGGTCCAGCGCGGGATCGCGGTGGTCGCCGACAACGACACGCTTCGAGCCTTCGCCATTCACGGCGGAACGATCAGCGACTTCCAGAAGCAGGCCGGGCTGTTCAGCCGCGCCGATCTCGACATCGACGGAGTGACCGTGCTCGGCGGCGGAGCCCAGCCGGTGATGGCCCAGAACGGCTTTTCCATCAACCGCTCGACCGGAAGCGTCACCGGAAGCACGTTCAGCGGGATCGGCTATGCCGGGCCGGCGGCGGCCTATTCGGGAGGAATCCTCGCCTCGAGCA
Source organism: Allosphingosinicella sp. (assembly GCA_036386795.1). GTDB lineage: Bacteria > Pseudomonadota > Alphaproteobacteria > Sphingomonadales > Sphingomonadaceae > Allosphingosinicella. The sequence continues at coordinate 49,444 of DASVUZ010000043.1, read as the reverse complement.
ATTTCGACCTCGAGATCATCGGCAACGCCTTCATCGGAAGCAATGTCGACTCGGCGGCGGCGAAGGTGGTCGGATTCTGGGTCTTCCAGAACGGCCCCGCCAATACCGGCGGCGAGATCAGCGGCAACGTCATCACCCATGCCGACGTCGGGATCGCGGTCGACGATTCGATCACTCCGGCGCCGCTTCTGATCGAGAATAACAGCGTCTCCAACGGCGACCTCACCGATCCCTATGCGGCCGGGGTGCGGTTCGAGCCGCTGCCGCTGTCGCTCACCACCGCGTTCGACATCGACGGCTCGGGCGTCGCCGACCGCATCACTGGCAATGCCGGCGACGACATCCTCTCCGGCCTCGGCGGAGCCGACCAGCTGCGCGGCCAGGGCGGCGACGATCTTCTCGACGGGGGCGAAGGCGCGGACCAGCTGTTCGGGGGAACCGGCGACGACATCTACGTCGTCGACGACGGGACCGAGCTTCCGGTCGAGCTCGCCGGGGAAGGCAGCGACGAGATCCGGACCGCGCTCGCCAGCTACACGCTTCCCGCCCATATCGAGCGGCTGACGGGAACCGCCTCGGTCGCCCAGGACCTTCGGGCCAATTCGCTCGACAATGTCGTCACCGCCGCGGCTTCGAGCGGGACGGGGGATTTCCTCCGGCTCCAGGACGGCGGCGCCGATACCGGAATCGGCAATGGCGGCGACGACGTCTTCTATTTCGGAGCGGCGATGACCTTCGCCGACATCGTCCAAGGGCTCGGCGGAACCGACCAGATCGCTCTCCAGGGCGATTATTCGGGCGCCAATGCGCTCGCCTTCGGGGCCGGAGTGGTCGGGATCGAGAATCTCGGAATCCTGCCGGGCAACGACACCCGCTTCGGCGATCCGGGAACCGGCTTCTACGATTACGACATCACCCTGCTCGACGTGAACGTCGCCGGCGGAGTCCAGATGATCGTCGACGCCAATCGGCTGAGGCTCGGCGAGGACTTCACCTTCAACGGCTCGGCCGAGAGCGACGGAAGCTTCTTCATCTATGGCGGCGGCGGGACGGACGTCCTGACCGGGGGCGCCGGCAACGACGTCTTCCTGTTCGGAGGCCAAGGCCAGTGGGGAGCGGGCGACCGTCTGGTCGGAGGCTCGGGGATCGACCAGCTGGCGCTTCGAGGCGACTATCTGATCGCCTTCGGAGCGGCTCAGCTGGCCGGGGTCGAGCAGATCGGCCTCGTCTCCGCCTACGACACGCGCTACGGCAATCTCGGCGACAGCTACGATTACGATTTGACGATGAGCGACGGCAATGTCGACGGAATCCGGATGACCGTCGACGCGGCCTTGCTGAGGTCGGACGAGACCCTGACCTTCAACGGAGCGGCGGAGGACGACGGAAGCTTCCGGGTGTTCGGGGGCGACGGCGCCGACGTCATCCGCGGCAGCCAGAATGCCGACATCATCGTCGGCCGGCTCGGCAACGACACCATGCAGGGCAATGGCGGCGACGACGTCTTCCGGTTCAACTCGGCCGAGGAGTCGACCTCGTCGCTTCGCGACAGCATCCAGGACTTCACCCTGGGCGACGTCATCGACCTGTCGAGGATCGATGCCAACGCGCTGGTCGAGGGCAACCAGGCGTTCAGCTTCATCGGCTCGAACCCGTTCGGGCCGCCCGGCCCCGGCTCGGCCGGCCAGCTGCGCTTCCAGAACATGTCCTCGGGCGGGCCGCTGTGGCTGGTCCAGGGCGACACGGACGGCGACGGCCAGTCCAATTTCGAGCTGATCTTGCAGATCGACGTGCCCGACCCGATCACCAGCGGCGACTTCATCCTCTAGGCGGCCGCGGCGCCGGTTCGGCCCGCCTCCTCCGGCGAGGCGGAGAATGCGCTTATGGTTTGAATTCGCGCCTGTTCTGGATGCGATAGCGCTTCGCGGCTGGCGGGCGGGATGCTATGAAGAGGGTCCTCCCGTGGGGCGGGAGCGACATCGTGGTGGTCCCCTCCGACCGCCTGTCCGGGCGCCGCTGCGCCCGCGACGGCGCTCGTCCGTCGCCGCGAGCCGAAAGGAGCGAAGCTCATGGCGACCGGCACCGAAGGACCCGACGTCCTCACCAACGATCAGTCCCTGACCAGCGAGACGATCGACGCCCTTGGCGGGGACGACACGATAAACGTGCGCAATCCTCATCCGCCCGGAGACCCCACGCTGGCGGGCTCGACCGTGACGGTCGACGGCGGGAGCGGCTTCGACACTCTCAACCTATCGGCGCCCTACATAAATTTGTTCCCCGGATCGGCGTTTCTCAACGATGGGACGTTCGGACCCTCCGTCGCGGTCTACCTTTATCCTGCGGGCGTTCTCTATTCGGGGGTGGAGCGCCTGGCGGTCACCGCCAGCGCCTATTTCGGACGCAACCCTTTTCTCGGCTTCTATGTGCCGGGCGCATGTCGACCGGCGACACGATCGACGAGCTTCGAGTCCTCAGCACCCGCGGCCAGGCTCAAATCACCGTCTTCACCGCCGGCGGCGACGACAAGGTATATCTGGGCGATGTCGGCAACGGCTCGGGGGTGAATGCCGGATCCGGGAACGACCTCGTCGACCTGTCCGCCTTCGGTGGCAGCTTCGCGTTCGCCAATGGCGACGAAGGCGACGACATTCTTATCGGCAGCCGCGGCAACGATACTCTCAACGGCGGCCCCGGTGCGGACTTCCTGCACCTTCAGCAGGGCGGGAACGACCTTGCTCTCGGCCAGGACGGAAACGACGTCTTCTATTTCGGCCCGGCGCTGACGTCGGCGGACAAGGTCGACGGCGGCGGCGGAACCGACCAGCTGGCGTTGCGCGGCCCTTACACGATCACGTTCGGAGAGGACCAGTTGGCAGCCGTCGAGCAGATCGGCCTCGTTTCGGCCTTCGACACGCGCTTCGGCCCTGCGGACGATCCCTACCAGTACAACCTCACCATGAGCGACGGCAACGTCGCCGGCGGCGCCCGGATGACGGTGGACGCAGCGCCCCTGCGCCCCGCCGAATCGCTCACCTTCAACGGCGGCGCAGAGACGGACGGAAGCTTCCTGGTGTTCGGCGGCCAGGGCGCCGACTTCATTCTCGGCGGCCAGAATGGCGACTCCATTTCCGGCGGGCCCGGCTCCGACACCCTGTTCGGCAACGCCGGCAACGACGTCTTCCGCTACACTTCGACCGCCGATTCGACGCCCGCCGCTCAGGACCTCATCCGCGATTTCGCCGCGGGCGACCTCGTCGACCTGTCGCGGGTCGACGCCGACTCGCGGACCGAGGGCAACCAGGCCTTCACCTTCATCGGGGCGGGCGCCTTCGGCGGCCGTGCCGGGGAGCTTCGATTGGAGGAGCAGCGCGCTCCGATCTGGCTCGTCCAGGGCGACACCGACGGCGACGGCTCGGCGGATTTCGAGCTGCTCCTCGTCGCCGTCGGCCGCCACGCGCCGGCGAGCGGGGACTTCATCCTGTGAGCTGACCGCTCGAGCGGCATCCGCTCCTTGCCATATCTTCCCCCCGCCGCTATGCGCCCCCACATCCCTCTGGGATAACGAACGGCGCCCCGGGGGGCGCGCGCTGGCCGGCGAGGTTTCGCCCGCCGGCGTTTTTCGCGTTCGCAGGCCGAGGCCGGTGGAAGGAAGAGCATGTTCGACAGTCTGAGCGACCGCCTCGGCGCCGTCTTCGACCGGCTGCGCGGCCGCGGCGCCCTCACCGAGGCGGATGTCCGGAGCGCGATGCGCGAGGTCCGGATCGCCCTGCTCGAGGCCGACGTGGCGCTTCCGGTGGTCCGCGAGTTCGTCGACCGGGCGACCGAGCAGGCGGTCGGCCAGCAGGTCCTGAAGTCGGTCACTCCGGGCCAGCAGGTCGTCAAGATCGTCCACGACGCCCTGGTCGAGATGCTCGGCGCCGAGGCGGCCGAGCTCGAGCTCGAAGTCACTCCGCCGGCGGTGGTGATGATGGTCGGGCTGCAGGGCTCGGGCAAGACCACGACCACCGCCAAGATCGCCCGCCGGCTCCGCGAGAAAGGCGGGAAGAAGGTGATGATGGCGTCGCTCGACGTCGCCCGCCCCGCAGCCCAGGAGCAGCTCAGGGTGCTGGGCGAGAAGGCCGAGGTCGCGACTCTTCCGGTCGTCGCCGGCCAGCAGCCGGTCGACATCGCCCGCCGGGCGCTCCACGCCGCCAGGCTTCAGGGCTTCGACGTCCTCCTCCTCGACACCGCCGGCCGGCTCCATGTCGACCAGGCGCTGATGGAGGAGATGAAGGCGGTCGCCGACGTCTCCGCCCCGGCCGAGATCCTGCTCGTCGTCGATGCCCTGACCGGCCAGGACGCGGTCAACGTCGCGACCAGCTTTTCGGGCCAGGTCGACCTCACCGGAATCGTCCTCACCCGCCTCGACGGCGACGCCCGCGGCGGAGCCGCTTTGTCGATGCGGGCCGTCACCGGCAAGCCGATCAAGTTCGCCGGAGTCGGCGAGGCGATCGACGCTCTCGAGGCCTTCCATCCGGAGCGGATCGCCGGCCGGATCCTCGGAATGGGCGACGTCGTCAGCCTGGTCGAGCGCGCCCAGGAAACGATCCAGGTCGAGGAAGCCGAGGAACTCGCCCGAAAGATGGCGAAGGGCCAGTTCGACCTCGACGACCTTCGCTCGCAGCTCGGCCAGATGCAGCGAATGGGGGGGATCAGCGGACTCGCCGCGATGCTCCCGGGAATGAAGAAGATTTCCGGAGCCATGGAAGCGAGCGGAATGGACAACAAGGTTCTCGTCCACATGGACGCGATCCTGTCGTCGATGACTCCCAAGGAGCGCAAGCGCCCCGAATTGCTCAATGCCAAGCGCAAGATCCGGGTCGCCAAGGGCTCGGGACGAACGGTGCAGGAAGTCAACAAGCTCCTCAAGATGCACCAGGACATGGCGAGCGCGATGAAGAAGATCCGAAAGATGGGGGGGCTGGGCAAGCTCGGCGCCCTGTTCGGAGGCGGCGGCATGGGCGGCCTTGGGGGGATGGGCGGGATGCCCGGCCTTCCCGGCGGCGGCGGCGGAATGCCCGGCCTGCCCGGCCAGAGCGGAGCGCCGATGAACCTCCCGCCCGGCTTCGAAAAATTTATGAAGAAATAATTCCAGGTATCAGAGAAGGAACGTAAAATGGCAGTTTCAATCCGGCTTTCCCGGGGCGGCGCGAAGAAGCGCCCTTATTACAAGATCGTCGTCGCCGACGCGCGCACCTCGCGCGACGGCAAGTTCATCGAGCGCATCGGAAGCTACAATCCGCTTCTCCCCAAGGACAGCCCGGACCGGGTGAAGCTCGACGCCGACCGCGCCCGCCACTGGCTTTCGGTCGGAGCCCAGCCGAGCGACCGGGTCGCCCGCTTCCTCGACGCCGCCGGAGTCCGGGAGCGCGCCGCGCGCAACAACCCGAACAAGGGAGTCCCCGGCGACAAGGCCAAGGAGCGCGCCGAGGAGCGCGCCGCCCGCGAGGCCGAAGCCGCCGCCGCTCCGGCCGAGGAGGAAACCGCCATGGCCGAGGAGGCTCCCGCCGCCGACGAGGTCGTCGCCGAGGAAGCCGCCGCCGAGGCTCCGGCCGCCGAGGAGGCTCCCGCTGCCGAAGAGGCTCCCGCGGCCGAAGAGGCTCCGGCCACCGAGGAGGCTCCGGCCGCTGAGGAAGCTCCGGCCACCGAGGAGGCTCCGGCCGCTGAGGAAGCTCCGGCCGCTGAGGAAGCTCCGGCCGCTGAGGAGGCTCCGGCCGCCGAGGAAGCTCCGGCCGCCGAGGAGGCTCCAGCCGCCGAGGAGGCTCCCGCCGCCGAGGCCACTCCGGCCGACGAGGCCAGCAACGAGGGCGTGTCGACCAGCGAGCCCGCCGAGGGCTCTGACGAAGCCGCTCCCGCCGAGGGCGCCGAAAAGGCCGAATAGCCTTGAGCGAAGACCAGGTCGCACTCGCCGCCATTGCCGGGGCCCACGGCATCGGCGGCGAGGTGCGCCTGAAGCTGTTCGCCCAAAGCCTGGACAGCCTGAAGCTCCACAAGCAGGTGAGGGTAGGGGAGAGGCTTCTCACCCTCGCCTCGCTGAAGGGCGACCGGACTCCGATCGCCCGCTTCGCGGAAGTTTCGGACCGGACCGCGGCCGAGGCCCTGCGCGGCCAGCTGATGACCGTCCCCCGCTCGGCGCTTCCGCCGCTCGAGGAGGGCGAATATTATCACGCCGACCTGATCGGCCTGCCTTGCGAGACGGCGGCCGGCGAGCCGCTCGGCACCGTCGTCGCGGTCGAGGATTTCGGCGCGGGCGACATCCTCGAGATCGAGAAGCCCGATGGCCGGCGGACGATGGTTCCATTCCGAGCCGGGGTCGCGGACCTGGAGGAAGGCCGGATCGTCGCCGATCCCCAATTCCTGGCCTAGCCGTCATCCCGGCGAAAGCCGGGACCTCAGGACGAGAAGGCTCGGCGGGTCTCCCCGAGGTCCCGGCTTGCGCCGGGATGACGTCAGGAGCCGCTCTTCGCGGCGATCGATCCGGTCAGCGCCTCGCGCTTGATCGGACGCTCCTGGGCCAGGTCGTTGCGGATGGTGGTCGCGGCGACCCCGCCTTCGCCCATGGCGTGGCTGATCTGGTCGAGGCCGAGAACGACGTCGCCGGCCGCGTAGAGGCCCGGCACGCTGGTGCGCTGGTGATCGTCGACGACGATGCAGCCGGTTTCGCCGGAAAGCTCGGCTCCGACTTGCTGCGCCAGTTCGGTATGGGTGTCGGAGCCCAGCGCCGGATAGACGCTGTGGAAGGTGTAATGGCCGTCGGCGGTGTCGACGACGATGCAGTCGTCATGCGCGGCCACCGCCGAGCAAGGCCCATCGACCGTCTTGATCCCATATTCCTCCAGCCGCGCCCGGTCCTGGGCGCCGAAGTCGTGGGCGGAATGGGGGGCGATCAAAGTAATGTCCGTCGTGAACCCCCGCAGGAAGACGGCTTCGGCGACCCCGTGGGAATCGTCGCCGATCACGCCCACGGCCTTGTCGGTCACTTCGTAGCCGTCGCAGATCGGGCAGTAGCGGATGAGGCCCCGGGCGAGGGCCTCGTCGTGGAGATCCTCGTCCATCGGCGGCCGCCGGTTGGTGACCCCGGTGGCGAGAAGCACCTTGCGGGCGATCACCGAGCCTTCGCCCCATTCCGCCTCGAAGCCGCCCTCGACGACGTCGAGCCGGGTGACCCGGCTGGTCACGATCGACGCGCCGTATTTCTGCGCCTGCGCCTTCATCCGCTCGATCAGCTCCTTTCCCGAGATTCCGTCCGGATATCCGGCATGATTGTGGGTGCAGGGGATCCAGCTCGCCCGGCTCTTGCCGGCGTCGACCACCTTCGCGGTGAGGTGGAATCGGGTGAGATAGATCGCCGCGGTCAGCCCGGCGGGGCCGCCGCCGACGATCAGGCAGTCGAAGGTGGGCTCGGTCATGGCCGGCGAAGCGCTCGGCGGCGTGGCAGGTTCCACTTGTGGATGGCCCGCAGAATGTATATACGTGGAGTATATACGGAAATAGCATGAAGAAAACCAAAACCTTCAAGTCGGGAAACTCCGTGGCGGTAAGGTTGCCGAAGGCGCTGGGCGCGGAGGCCGGCCTGGAAATGACCGTGCGCGAGGAGCGTGGAAGATATATTGTCGAGCCGGTCGAGGAGCCTGGCGAAGGCAAGAAAAGGATCGACCTGACTGGAATCTACGGGTCCGTGCCCCCAGGCTCCTTTCGCCAGGACCCGGAGGATTATGAGGATATCCCTCGCGAATGGCACCTTTTGGGGCTCGATCCGAAGTGACAGGTCCCGAATACCTCCTGGATACGAACTGCTGCATCTATCTTCTCTCCCGCACTCGGCCTGTCCTTGAAGCGAAGATCGCCAGATGCCCGTCGGAGTCGGTAGGCATTTCGGCAATCGTCGGCGCCGAGCTCGTCCTCGGTTTCAGCGATGCGAGCTCGAAGTTGAAGGCAATGCTCGAACGGTTCCTGCGGGAGTTTCCGGTCCAGCCCTTCGATGAGAAGGCTGCCCGCGCCTATGCGCAAGTGCCGTTTCGCCGCGGGAAGCTGGACAGGCTGGTGGCGGCTCACGCTTTGTCGCTCGATGCGACGCTGATCACGAACAACGTGCGGGACTTTGCGGACGTGCCAGGCTTGAAGCTGCAGAATTGGACACAGAATTGACTTGGCCCGCGACCGTACTGACCCTCTATCCCGAGATGTTCCCAGGCCCTCTGGGCATCAGCCTTGCCGGGCGAGCACTGCAGGAGGCTATCTGGTCGGTTGAGGCCGTCCAGATTCGCGACTTCGCCACCGACAAGCACCGCTCCGTCGACGACACTCCGGCCGGCGGAGGCGCCGGGATGGTGATGCGCTCGGACGTGCTCGCCGCCGCCGTCGACCATGCTCTCGCCCAGCGTCCGGAAGCCCCGCTCATCGCCATGACTCCGCGCGGCCGCCCGCTCACCCAGGCCTTCGTCCGAGAGCTCGCCGCCGGCCCGGGAGTCTCGATCCTGTGCGGCCGTTTCGAGGGGATCGACGAGCGCCTGTTCGAGGCCCGGCCCATCGTCCCCGTCTCGGTCGGCGACTATGTCCTGTCCGGCGGCGAGATCGGCGCGCTCGTCCTGCTCGACGCTTGCGTTCGGCTCCTCCCCGGGGTAATGGGCGCGGCCTCCAGCGGAGAGGAAGAGAGCTTCGAGAGCGGGCTTCTCGAATATCCGCATTATACCCGACCTGTCGAATGGGAAGGGCGCAGGATCCCTGAAGTGCTGCGATCGGGGGATCATGCGAGGATCGCTTCCTGGCGGCAAAGCCAGGCGGCGGCCGACACACGGTCAAGGCGGCCGGACCTGATCGAGCGCCACGGGGGCGCTCGAAGGCCACCGCCCTCTGGCGCGCGGCGCGAAGAAGAGAGCGAATAGACATGAACCTCATCCAGCAGCTCGAGGCCGAGGCCATCGAGCAGGCGACCCAGAATCGCGCCATTCCCGAGTTCCGCCCCGGCGACACGCTTCGAGTGGGAGTCAAGGTCGTCGAAGGCGAGCGCACCCGGATCCAGAATTTCGAGGGCGTCTGCATCGCCCGCGCCAATCGCGGGCTCGGCTCTTCGTTCACCGTTCGCAAGATCAGCTTCGGCGAGGGCGTCGAGAGGGTCTTCCCGCTCTATTCGCCGAACATCGATTCGATCGAGGTCGTCCGCCGCGGCGCCGTCCGCCGGGCGAAGCTCTATTACCTGCGCGGCCGCACCGGCAAGGCGGCCCGGATCGCCGAGCGCCGCGACACCCGCGGCGACAAGGCGGCTGCCGCCGCCGCGAAGGCGCCCGAGACCGAGACGGCCGAGGGCTGAGCCCTTCGCGCAATGCGCTCAGGAAGGGGCGGGGAGGGCAGGCGCTCTCTCCGCCCTTTTCCGTTGGAATCCTCCCTCCGTCATTCCGGCGAAGGCCGAAATCCACGAACATGGGAGGTCGCGCACTCGAACCGCAATGTTCATGGATCCCGGATCAAGTCCGGGATGACGGACGGGATGACGCCGTTGCTAGAGCCGTACCCTGCCCACCGCCACCGCCGTGTCCGGCACATATTGCGGCTGGGCCGTGCCGGGCCGCCCTCGAGCCAGCGCCGCCCCCTGCGCGGGCAGGCCGCTGCGAGTCCCGACGATCACCGCCTCGAGCGGCGCCGTCCCCTCGATCAGCAAGGTCAGCTCGAGGCCGTCGCAGCTGCGCCCATGGCAGCGAAGCACCGGCGACTCCTTCGGCCTGCCCTTGCCGAAGCGCCGCAAGGCGCCGCCGGCCTTCACGGCGAGGAAGCGGGAGTCCTTGGGTCCGACGATCCGGACCGCCTGCGAGCCGAGCATCCGAAGCCGGAAGGAGACCAGGCGGTTGCCGCCGGCGACTCGCTCGTCCAGCCGTTCCAGAGCCGGCGGAGCGACCGCGGGACCGCGCGCGTCGACCGCCCAGCGGCTGTAGCTCGACCAGGGCACCTCCACGCCTCGGTCGATCCGGCCGAGCGCCTTCACCGCCTCGGGCAGCGGCCCGCGATCATGATAGGCCATCCACCGCGCCTTGCCCGTCGCCTCGTCCCAGACATATTCGAGGCTTAGCCGCTGCTTGCGCTCGACCGAATAAGCCGGCGCCAGGGCCGCCGGAAGCCAGGCCAGGGCCGCCGCCGCCGCCATCGCGATCGTCACTCGCTCCCGGCCGAGCCGGAGCAGCGCCCGTTTCGCCTCGATCAGGAACGGGAAGAGGATCAGCGCCGACACGGGGGCGAACACCCAGCCGGAGTCGAAGTCGAGAAGCACCTGGCTGAGATGGAGAAGGGGCAGCCAGTGGACGGCGAGCGCCAGGAGGGAGAGGCCGGTGGCGATCCGCTCCGCTCTCGGCCAAAGCAGCCCGACGCCCGCGAGCAGGGGCGGAAGCAGGAAGTAGATCGCCGCGCCCGGAGCGACCAGGCAAATTCCGGCGCCCAGGGCCAGGAAGGCCAGCCAGAAGGCGAGGCGGAGCCGGTCTCGAGCCACCGGCCGGGCGAGCCAGAGCAAGGCCGCCGCGGCCGAGGCCATCGCCGTCGCGTCGATCGCCAGCGAGATCCACTCGGGATGGGCGCGCCAATATTCGCCGGGCCTCACCAGGCCGATCAGCCAGTGGAGGAGGAAGGCGGTGAGCGCGGCGTCGGCCGTGGCAAGGCCCAGCGCCGCCGCTCCGCGGCCGGTTCCGCCGCGCCTCGACCAGGCGAGCCAGGCGAAACCGGCCAGAAGCGCCGCCAGCAGGCCCAGCCCGAGCCAGAGCGGCAGGGTGACGAGAGCCATTCCAAGCAGGTCGCCATAGATCAGCTCCCCCGCCGCCGGCGCCGGGGCGCCTTCGGCGAGGTCGGCCGTCACCTGAAGCGCCTGCTCGCCCATGTGGCGCAGGCTCCGGGGATTGAGGTTCGCGAGCCTGTCGTCGGGGCTGTGGTAGCGGGTCTCGTTGCCGATGATGGCGAAGTTGAGGATCGTCCAGGGCCGCTCCTTGAGCACCGCGACGTCGGTCTGGTTCGGGATCAGCCGGGAGAAGTCGGTGGTCAGCGAATTGGCCGCCGGCCGAGCCGCCGACCGCTGGTAATGGCGGATCGCTCGGCCGTTCGGGCGGCTCGTCTCGAACATGATCGCCGGGCCCGTCGTGCCCCGCGATTCGAGGTTGACGAGGCTGTCGACCCGGGCCGCGAGCGGGTCGCTGTCGAGAAAGGCCCGGGCGCCGATCAGGCCGGTCTCCTCGCCCTCGTTGAACAGCAGGCTGACCGGGCGCTTCAGCGGCCGAGCCTTCAGCAGCGCCGCGACCTCCAGCATGGACGCGACTCCGATGCCGTCGTCCGCGGCGCCCGGGCCGGCCGGAGTTGAATCGTAGTGCGAGACGAGCAGCACATGGCGCCCGGCCGCCCGCCCGATCGTCGCCACCACATTGCGGATTCGGGCGCAGGAGACGGCCTGGGCGTCGGCGGCGCCGTTGCACGTGAAAGTGTCGGCGATCCGGGGGGCGAGGCCGATCGCCCGCAATTCGGCGACGAGGCGGCCGCGCACTTCGTCATTGGCGGCGCTATCGACCGGATGGGGCCGCTCGTCTCCGAGGATACGACCGAGCCGGGCCATGGCTCGCGCCGTGTCGAAGCCGCCGGCGCCGGCCTCCGCGGCCGGGGGGATCGGGACCAGCGCGCCCTTCGCTCCCATCACCGCGAGCAGCGCCGCCAGCAGCAGGGCGACGATCAGGCCGGTCCGTTTCATCGCTCTCCCTTGCGGCGCCCGGCGCTCCTGATAACAGACGGCGGCAAGGTGGCAACGGCGCGGGAGAATGACGGCGAAGTGGAAGTGGCTCGCGGCTCTGGCCGCGGCGGCGGGCGGCGGGCCGGCGCAGATGATGGACGACGTCTCGTCGGCGCGGAACGACTATAATCTCAGCGTCGACCGCTCCGAGCGGCTTCGGGTCTTCGCCCGCTCGGACTCGGATTTCGCCAATGCGAAGATCCACGTCTCCGAGAAACGCCGCGGCCGCTGGTCCGAGCCGAAGCCGATCGGCTTCTCCGACCCGCGCTACGGCGACACCGATCCCTGGCTGACCCCCGACGGCTCGACCCTCTATTTCGCCTCCGACCGGCCCACCGCAGCCCGTCCCGGGAAGAAGGACCTCGACCTCTGGCGCTCCCGGCGCGGCCGCTCCGGCGCCTGGTCGGCGCCCGAGCATCTCGGCGAGGCGGTCAATGGCGCGGGCCCCGAGCTCGGCCCCGAGCTTCACGGCGACACGCTCTATTTCAGCGCCGCTCGCAAGTTGGGCAAGGGCGGGCTCGACATCTACGCCGCGCGCCGGAACGGCGAGTCCTTCGACGCTCCAGCGCTGCTCCCGGGCCCGTTCAACACGGCGGCGAGCGAGAGCGACTTCACCCTCGCCGCCGACGGCCGCCACGCCGTCTTCTGGCGGATGATCGGGGACAAGGGAGTGCTGCACGTCGCCCGCCGCTCCGGCTGGGGCTGGTCCGAACCGGCGCCGCTCCCCGCAAGCGTCAATATCGGGCCGTTCAACTTCACTTCGAGCCTCGCCCGCGACGGGACCGTTCTTCGCTTCGCCAGCACCCGTCCGCGGCCGGGCCAGGCGGAAGGGATGGCCGACATCTACGTTGTAAAGCTCGGCAGGATGCCTAACTGAGGTCCCTGCCTTCAGGAGTGACGAAATGGGTTATCGGGTGGTCGTCGTCGGAGCGACCGGCAATGTCGGGCGGGAGATGCTGAACATCCTCGCCGAGCGCGAATTCCCGCTCGACGAGGTCGCCGCCGTCGCCTCGCCGCGATCGACGGGCGACCTCATCGACTTCGGCGACAGCGGGACCGAGCTCAAGGTCCGCAACATCGAGCATTTCGACTTCGCCGGCTGGGACATGGCCCTGTTCGCGGCGGGCTCGGCGGTGTCGAGGGAATATGCCCCGAGAGCCGCCGGGGCGGGCTGCACGGTGATCGACAACAGCTCGCTCTACCGGATGGACCCGGACGTTCCGCTGATCGTGCCCGAGGTCAACGCCCACGCCATCGACGGCTATCGCCGCAAGAACATCATCGCCAACCCCAATTGCTCGACCGCCCAGATGGTGGTGGCGCTGAAGCCGCTGCACGACGCGGCCGGGATCCGGCGGGTGGTGGTCTCGACCTACCAGTCGGTCTCGGGCGCCGGGAAGAAGGGCATGGACGAGCTGTTCGAGCAGAGCCGCAACATCTTCGTCGGCGACACGAACGAGGCGGCCGTCTTCACCAAGCAGATCGCCTTCAACGTCATTCCCCATATCGACGAGTTCCTCGACGACGGCTCGACCAAGGAGGAGTGGAAGATGGTGGTCGAGACCAAGAAGATCCTCGACCCGAAGATCAAGGTCACGGCGACCTGCGTCCGGGTTCCGGTGTTCGTCGGCCATTCCGAGTCGATCAACATCGAGTTCGAGCGCGAGATTTCCGCGCCGGAGGCCCAGAAGATCCTTCGCGAGGCTCCCGGCGTGATGCTCGTCGACAAGCGCGAGGACGGCGGATACGTGACCCCGGTCGAGGCGGTGGGCGAATATGCCACCTACGTCAGCCGGGTCCGCGAGGACCCGACCGTCGAGAACGGCCTCAACCTGTGGTGCGTCTCCGACAATTTGAGGAAGGGCGCGGCGCTGAACGCGGTCCAGATCGCCGAGCTGCTCGGCCGCAAGCACCTCCAGAAGGCGGCGTGACCCTGAGGCTGGTTCCGATTTCGAAGGAATCGGACGCCGCCGCGCTCGCCGCGGACCTGGCTCCGTCGTTCGGCGGCGACCAAGCGGCCGCCCTGGACGTCCTGACCCAGACGATCGACCTTCTCACCCGCGACCCCCGTCCCGACCCGTGGGGAAGCTACATCGGCTGCGACGGAGAAACGCCGGTCGGACTGTGCGCCTTCAAGGCGGCTCCGGACCCGGCCGGGACCGTCGAGATCGCCTACATGACCTTCCCCGAATTCGAAGGCCGGGGGCACGCCACGGCGATGGCCGGAGCTCTGGCCCGGATCGCCTTCGAGGCCGGATCGCCCCTCGTCATCGCCCACACCTTGCCGGAGGAGAACTCGTCCGGCCGGGCGCTTCGACGCAACGGCTTCGTCAACGCCGGCGAGACGATCGATCCCGAGGACGGGCTGGTGTGGCGCTGGGAGCGGCGGTGCGGCCAATGACCGCCGCCTGGCGGGCGCTGCCGGGCCGCCAGCGCCTGATGCTGGCATCGCTGGCCCTGCTGCTCGTCCTCGCCCAGATCGAGCAGCCCTATCCGGCGGTCGCGCCGCTCCACCATCTGCCGACCCTGGCGCTGCTCCTCGCCGCGCCGTTCCTGCTCAGGCGCCGGCCGCTGTCCGATCCGGCGCTCGCCTGCATCCTCCTGTTCTTCGCGCTTCACACGATCGGCGGCCGCTACACCTACACCAACGTCCCCTACGACTCCGTCGCCGAGGCCCTTACCGGCCACAGCGTCAGCGACATGTTCGGCTTCGCGCGCAACCATTACGACCGCCTCGTCCACTTCGCTTACGGCGCTCTGGCGGTGATTCCGGTGCGCGAGGCGCTCCACCGCCATTCGGGCCTCGGCCGAAGGACCGCGCTTTATATCTCCGTCGAGAGCGTCCTGGCGGTCAGCGCTCTTTACGAGATCTTCGAATGGCTGCTCACACTCACCATGGAGGGATCGCTTGCGACCGCCTATAACGGCCAGCAGGGCGACCTGTGGGACGCCCAGAAGGACATGGCGCTGGCCGGCTTCGGGGCTTTGCTCACGGCCGCGGCTCTGGCGATGAGGAGGCGGCATGGCTGACGAGATGAAGGGCGGCTGCGCCTGCGGGCGGATCCGCTACACGGCGCGGGTCGAGAATGACGAAGCCTATCTGTGCCATTGCCGGATGTGCCAGCGCTCCATCGGCACCGTCTCGATCGCCTTCAAGAACATGAAGAAGTCGGACGTCGCGTGGGAGACGGAACCCGATTATTACGTCTCCTCGCCGATCGCCCACCGCCCCTATTGCCGCGAATGCGGCACCTCGCTCGGCTTCGCCTTTCCCGACAGCGAGAATATGGACCTCACCATCGGCTCTTTCGACGATCCGTCGCGTTTCAGGCCGAAGCATCATTTCGGAGCTGAGAGCCTGCACCGAGCCTGGATCAACACGGAGGGCCTGCCGGAATATCGAACCGATGAGTACAAGCCCCTCGTCGACCGCTGGATCGAGGCCACCGGGAAGATGCCGGATTGAGCTGCCTCGTCATGCCGGACTTGATCCGGCATCCACCTTCCTTTTTCGCCGCCTGGAGAAAAGGTGGACCCCGGATCAAGTCCGGGGTGACGGCCAAGGGATGACGCGTGACTGAACCGACCACCCACCGCTTCACCGCCTCCGACGGAGTCGATCTCGCCTGGCACGAGCTGGGAGAGGGCAGGGCGGTGGTGCTTCTCCACGGCCTCTTCTCCAGCGCCGACATGAACTGGATCCGCTTCGGCCATGCCGCCGAGATCGCCTCGCGCAGGTTCCGGGTGATCATGCCTGACCTTCGCGCGCACGGGCAGAGCGCTGCGCCGCACGACGAAGCTTCCTACCCGCCCGACATCCTCGCCCGCGACGGGCTCGAGCTGATCGCGCATCTCGGCCTCACGGATTACGACCTCGGCGGCTATTCGCTGGGCGCCCGGACCTCGGCTCGAATGGCGATCCTCGGCGCACGGCCTCGGCGGCTGGTGATCGCCGGAATGGGCCTTCGCGGAATGCTCGAGACCGGACGCCGCTCGGCGCATTTCCGAAAGGTCCTGACCGGAATGGGCACGCATCCGCGCGGCTCGGACGAATGGATGGCCGAGGCCTTCCTCAAGACCACCGGCGGCGATCCCGGAGCGCTTCTGCCGCTGCTCGGAAGCTTCGTCGATTCGAGCGACTCGGAGCTTCGCTCGATCGCCATGCCGACCCTCGTCCTGTCCGGAATCGAGGACCAGGATAACGGCCCCGCCGAAGACCTCGCCAAGATGCTTCCGGACGCCCGCTTCGTCGAGGTCCCCGGCAATCACATGAACGCCGTGACCAGGGCCGAGCTGGGCCGGGCCATAGCCGATTTCCTCTCGCTTGATTCAGCCCCGCGCGAGGCGCAATAGCCGCGCCAACCAGACCAGAAACGAGGATGCTTATCCATGAAAGCCACAGTCTCCGCTCTCGCCCTCGCCGTCTGCCTCGCCGCCTGCACCAATGCTTCGGCCGACACTGAAGTCGACACCGCCTCCGCCATGCCGGCGGCCGCGCCCGCCGCCGCCGGGCAGGCGCCCCCGACCCTCGAGGAAGCCCGCGCCTTCGTCGCCCGAGCGGAAAAGGAATTGTCCGAATTCTCGGTGCTGAACAGCCGAGCCCAGTGGGTCAATTCCACCTACATCACCGACGACACCGACGCTCTCGCCGCGCATTTCGGAACGATCGGAACCGAGATGTCGGTCCGCTTCGCCAACGAGGCGGCGAAATATGCGAACGTGCAGGGCCTCGACTACGACACCAAGCGCAAGCTCGACATCCTTCGAAGCGCACTGGTGCTTCCGGCTCCGACCACTCCGGGCGCGGCGGCCGAGCTCAACACCATCTCCACCCGCCTCACCTCGACCTACGGCAAGGGCCGCGGGACCCTCGACGGCAAGCCGATGACCGGCAACGACCTCGAGGAGAAGATGGGGACGGTCCGCAATCCTGCGCAGCTGCAGGAGATGTGGACCAGCTGGCACACCAATGTCGGCCGGCCGATGCGCCCCGATTATGCCCGACTCACCGAGATCGCCAACCAGGGCGCGAAGGAGCTGGGCTATCCCGACACGGGAGCGATGTGGCGGTCGCGCTACGACATGCCGCCCGACCAGTTCGCGGCGATGACCGACCGGCTGTGGAGCGAGGTCAAGCCGCTCTACGACGAGCTCCACTGCTACACGCGGGCCAAGCTCAACGCCAAATATGGCGACAGCGTCCAGCCCGATTCCGGCCCGATCCGGGCCGACCTGCTCGGTAACATGTGGGCGCAGGAATGGGGCAATATCTACGACGTGGTGGCTCCCAAGGGCGCCGGCGACGTCGGCTACGACCTCACCGACCTTCTCGTCGCCAAGAAATATACGCCGGAGAAGATCGTCCGCACCGGCGAGAGCTTCTTCACCTCCCTGGGCTTCGCTCCGCTGCCGGAGAGCTTCTGGACCCGGTCGATGATCACCGCTCCGAGGGACCGCGAGGTGATCTGCCACGCCTCGGCCTGGGACGTCGACAATATCGAGGACCTGCGCATCAAGATGTGCACCAAGGTCAACGCCGACGACTTCGTCACCGTCCATCACGAGCTCGGCCACAATTTCTACCAGCGCGCCTACAACAAGCAGCCCCTGCTCTACCTCGACAGCGCCAATGACGGCTTCCACGAGGCGATCGGAGACATGATCGCCCTGTCGGTGACTCCGGAATATCTGGTCCAGGTCGGCCTTCTTCCGCGCAGCAAGGTGCCCTCGGCGGACAAGGATATCGGCCTGCTGCTCAGGCAGGCGATGGACAAGGTCGCTTTCCTGCCCTTCGGCCTCCTCGTCGACAAATGGCGCTGGAAGGTGTTCAGCGGCGAGATCGCCCCGACCGCCTTCAACCAGGGCTGGAACGACCTTCGGCTTCAATATCAGGGCATCGTTCCGCCGGCCCAGCGGACGGAGCAGGATTTCGACCCGGGCGCCAAATATCACGTCCCGGCGAGCGTTCCCTACACGCGCTATTTCCTCGCCCGGATCCTCCAGTTCCAATTCTACCAGGCCGCCTGCAAGCAGGCCGGCTGGACCGGCCCGCTCCACCGCTGCTCCTTCTACGGCAACAAGGAGGTCGGCCAGAGGCTGAACGCCATGCTCGCGATGGGCGGTTCCAGGCCCTGGCCGGACGCGCTCGAAGCCTTCACCGGAAGCCGCGAGATGTCGGGCGCGGCGATGCTCGAATATTTCCGGCCGCTGCAGTCCTGGCTTCAGCAGCAGAATCGCGGCCGCAAGTGCGGCTGGCAGGCGTAGCCGCGGCTCTGGCGCTGACGGCGGCGCTGTCCGCTCCGGCGGCGGCGCAGGACGTGGCGATCGCGCTCGCTCCGGGCGAGGTCCTCCTCAAGGTCGAGGCGCAGGGCGAGCATCTCGACCGGCCCGACGTGATGAGCATCTCGGCCGGAGTCGTGACCACCGGCCGAAGCGCGAAGGACGCTCTCGCCGCGAATGCGGCTATGGCCAATCGCCTTGTCGCCGCCGTCCGCGCGAGCGGAATCGAGCCGCGCGACGTCCAGACGACTCAGCTGGCGGTCAGGCCGCAGTTCGATCGGGGCGGGGACGAAGGCGAGGATTCCGTTCGACGGATCACGGGCTATGTCGCGCGCAACAGCGTCGCGCTTCGCCTTCGCGATCTCGGGAAAGCGCCGGACATCGTCAACGCGCTGTTCGAAGCCGGCGCCAACGAAGTGCAGGGACCGTCCTTTTCCCTCCAGGATCCGGCGCCGGCCTTGAAGGCGGCAAGGTTCGCCGCGGTCGCCGAAGCGCGCTCGGAAGCGGATACCTATGCCGAGGCGCTCGGGATGCGGATCGCGCGCGTGCTCAGAGTCAGCGAGCGCTCCTCCTTCGAGGGCGAGGACGCCGGCTATATCACCGTGACCGGAAGCCGGATCCCGCTCACGCCCCTCGAGCCGGGGGAGGTCCGAACTCGAGTTCAGCTGTGGATCGACTACGCGATGGTCCCGCGCTGATTCGGGCCGACCCCGTCGCTCAGCTCGGATGACCCTCGGCCTCGCCGGCGCCGGGCTCGGGAGCGGTGCTCGGCTCCGGCGCCTGCTGGCACGCGGCCGCCGCCTCGGTCGCGGTGATCGCTGCGGCGAGCACCTGGTTGACCGGCTTGCCCTCGCGGGCGCCGTTGCGCCTCGCCAGCGCCCGGGCTCCCAGAACGGCGCCGGCCGCGGCCGCGGCCGCTCCGCCGGCGATGGCCGCCGCGGTCAGCGGGTTTGCGCTTGATGTCCTCGGCGAGCTTCAGGGCCGCCGATTTGCCGCCCTCTTTCGGCGGGTCAGAATTGGCGGCCATCGCTAGATCTCCCACGGTCGCGGTTGAAGCAGGGACCTAGAACGCCGGTCGGCCCCGGCTGTTGCCTGGCGGCGGCAAAGAAGCTCTACAGCCGCTCCATCAGATAGTCGGCGCTGCTGACGTTGAAGGCGCCCGGCTCCTCGACGTTGAGCTGCTCGACTGTCCCGTCGTCGATGATCGCCGACCAGCGCGAGCCGCGCTCGCCGAGTCCGAATTTCGAGCCGTCCATGGTCAGGCCGAGCGCCCGGGCGAAGTCGCCATTGCCGTCGGCGAGCATCGTCACCTTGCCGTCCGCCCCGGCCGATTCCCCCCAGGCCTGCATCACGAAGGCGTCGTTGACGGCGATGCAGGCGATCTCGTCGACGCCCTTGGCCTTGATCTCGTCGGCCTTGTCGACGAAGCCTGGAAGGTGGCGCGCCGAACAGGTCGGAGTGAACGCTCCCGGGACCGAGAACAAGGCGACCCGGCGGCCGCCGAAATAGTCCTCGCTGTCGACCGGCTGGGGCCCGTCGGGCGTCGCCTTGACGAGGGTCGCCTTGGGGAGCTTGTCACCGACTTGGATGCTCATCTCGAGTTCCTTTCATTTCGTCCGGAAGATTGGGGCCGCCCTAGCAGCGCCCCGGCTCTGCGCCTATAGGTTGCGGCGATGGACCAGCCGCCTTTCCTCTCGGGCCAGCTTCTCCTGGCGATGCCGGGAATCGGCGATCCGCGCTTCGAGAAAGCGGTGATCGCGATGTGCGTCCACGACGAGAATGGAGCGCTCGGAATCGGGCTCGGGCGGATCGTCCCGCGAATCAGCTTCCACGATTTGCTCGGCCAGCTCGACATCCCGCCCGGAGTCGCGCCCGACGTCGCGATCCACGCCGGCGGCCCGGTCCAGCCCCAGCGCGGCTTCCTCCTCCACTCGCCCGACTGGGGCGGGGAGGAGAGCATCCAGGTCGGCGAGCGCTGGACTCTGACCGCCACCCTCGACATCCTCCGCGCCATCACCGAGGGCCGCGGCCCGAGCCGCTGGGTCGCCGCTCTCGGCTATGCCGGCTGGCAGGGCGGGCAGCTCGAGGAGGAGCTTCGAGGCAATGGCTGGTTCTCGACTCCCGGAAGCGACGGGCTGCTCTACGAATGCGACGTCGACAATCGCTGGGCCGCCGCCTTCCGAAGCGCCGGCATCGACACGCGGATGCTGACGGCGGATTTCGGCACCGCCTAAACCATTGCGACGACGGCATTAACCACCTCCCGTCACCCTTCCCCAATCGACTCGTGAAACCCTCTCCTCCTCGCGGCTCGCGTGGAAGCGGCCGCCTGTGTGGAAGGGGACGGGACAATGACCAGGAGAGGTTTGAAGGGCGCGCTGGGCCTTGCCGCCGCGGCGCTGCTTCATGCGCAGCCGGCGTCGGCGGCGATGTCGTGCTGGGACGAGCATGAGACGGCCGCGGCCAAGATCCGCGACCTGCAGTCGCGGCTGATGGTGGCGACGCTGCGCTGCCGGGCGATCGGAATCGACGTGCTCGGCGCCTATAACGATTTCGTGAGGATCAACCGCTCGACCCTTCAGGAGGCGAACGGGGTCATCAAGGCGCAGTTCGACCGCGGCTACGGCCCCGAGGGACAGCGCTTCTACGACAGCTTCACCACCGCTCTCGCCAATTTCTACGGCGCCGACGCGACCAGCGGCCCGGTCTGCGACGAGACCGCGGCGATCGCCGCCGAGGCCGCGCTCGCCGAGGGCGACATGGCCCGGCTTCTCGACCTCGCCGACCGCACGGGCCGGTCGCCGGAGCTTCCCGGCGGAATCTGCCCGGCGAGCCTGATGGTGCGCTGACGCGTCATTGCGAGGAGCATGGCGACGAAGCAATCCAGCCTCCGGCGCCCGAGCCGCTGGATTGCTTCGCTTCGCTCGCAATGACGTTTCCACGTCACATATAAAGATATCTTTATATTTGCATCCGGGGGCGGCAGCGGCTAGAGCGCGGCCTGCGACCGCCCCTTTTGCCGGCGGTCTTTTCTTTTCGACAGGAGACCGTAAGTGGCGACCCAGGCCCAGACCCGTTTTGACGATTATGTGATCCGCGACATCGGCCTCGCCGATTACGGGCGCAAGGAAATCGAGATCGCCGAGACCGAGATGCCGGGCCTGATGGCGCTCCGCGAGGAGTTCGGAGCCTCGCAGCCGCTCAAGGGCGCCCGCATCACCGGCTCGCTCCACATGACCATCCAGACCGCCGTCCTCATCGAGACCCTGACCGCGCTCGGAGCTCAGGTTCGCTGGGCCTCGTGCAACATCTTCTCGACCCAGGACCATGCCGCCGCCGCCATCGCCGCGACCGGAGTCCCCGTCTTTGCCGTCAAGGGCGAGACGCTCGAGGAATATTGGGACTATGTCGAGCGCATCTTCGACTGGGGCGACGGCGAGACCTGCAACATGATCCTCGACGACGGCGGCGACGCCACCATGTTCGCGCTCTGGGGCGCGCGGATCGAGGCGGGCGAGGAATTCCCGGCCCCGACCAACGAGGAGGAGGAGGTCTTCCAGGCCACCGTCCGCCGAGTCATCGCCAAGTCGCCGGGCTTCCTCACCAAGACCGTCCAGAACATCAAGGGAGTCTCCGAGGAGACGACGACGGGCGTCCACCGCCTCTACGAGCTCAGCAAGCAGGGCAAGCTTCCCTTCCCGGCGATCAACGTCAACGACAGCGTCACCAAGTCGAAGTTCGACAATCTCTACGGCTGCAAGGAGTCGCTGGTCGACGCGATCCGCCGCGGAACCGACGTCATGCTCGCCGGCAAGATCGCTTGCGTCGCCGGCTTCGGCGACGTCGGCAAGGGCAGCGCGGCTTCGCTGCGCAACGGCGGCGCCCGGGTCCTCGTCACCGAGGTCGATCCGATCTGCGCCCTGCAGGCGGCGATGGAGGGCTATGAGGTCGTGACGATGGAGGAGGCCGCCCCGCGCGCCGACATCTTCGTCACCGCCACCGGCAATGCCGACGTCATCACGCTCGACCATATGCGGGCGATGAAGAACATGGCGATCGTCTCGAACATCGGCCATTTCGACAGCGAGATCCAGATCGGCGCGCTCCAGAACATGAAGTGGACCGAGATCAAGCCGCAGGTCGACGAGGTCGAGTTCCCGGACGGCAAGAAGATCATCGTCCTGTCCAAGGGCCGGCTCGTGAACCTCGGCAACGCCACCGGCCATCCGAGCTTCGTCATGTCCGCCAGCTTCACCAACCAGACGCTGGCGCAGATCGAGCTGTGGACCAAGGCCGAGACGTACAAGAACGACGTCTATGTCCTCCCCAAGCATCTCGACGAGAAGGTCGCCGCGCTCCACCTCGACAAGCTCGGAGTGAAGCTCACCAAGCTCACCGAGAAGCAGGCCAGCTACATCGGAGTGCCCACCGAGGGACCGTTCAAGCCGGACCATTACCGCTACTGACGGAGTCCCGGCCCTTCGACGCCGCCCGCGGCGGCGCTCCGGATAAACTACGGCCGGGACCCGGCCCCTGTCAGCGCCCCTGGACCCCGGCCTCCGCCGGGGCGCCAAGGGGCCCTGGCAGGGCCTTTTCGGCCCGACCACGGCTCGGAAGTTCCGAAGTTGGCCGAAAAATAAAAATCCTTCCGATCAGTGAAGTGCAATTGATCGGTTTTCCCGATCAGTCCGGCGCCCCGCTGGGCCAAGCCGACCACGCTATTTCTCCATGAACCCCGCGTCCGTGCCGCTGAAATAAGAACATAGCATAAACGCCATCCCCGTTCAACGCGGCCGACACTCGCTCGCCCGCCGCTTTTGGGTTCGCGCAAAGGCGCGAAGGCGCAAAGGGGGCGCGGAGCGGCCGATGAGGCGGCGACCGTCTACGCGGGCCCGGTGGAGTCGAAAGAGGGCACAGGCGGCGTCCGCAGCCCTTCGCGCCTGCGTAAACCCTCCTGCAGAGGTCGAACCCGGCGGTGGCTGTCCGAGCGCGCAGGTCGCTGGGCGGCAAAGCCCACGCGGGCACCGGACGGTCGATGCCGGAGCGATGCCGAGCGCCTGCCGGGACCGTGCGGGCCGGTTGCCGGGGCCTTGCGGTGCGGATGCCGGGCGGGTGCCGTGCGAAAACCGCCGGACGGCCACCGGCATGGACCGAGGAATCGCCGCCCGGCCGGCACTCGCTGCAAATTTTTGCAGACGATCGCCCGCACCGCTGCTGACGAGACAAGAGCCTGCCTCCAGGTCCCTGAGCCGCCGAATCCGTTCGGGCTGAGCTTGTCGAAGCCCCTCCTTCTTGCGGCTCCAGGCATAGGAAGGGCTTCGACGGGCTCAGCCCGAACGGTTCGAGGCGGGTCCAAGGAATCGGAGGATTTTTAGCCCCGGTTCGGATGAACGACGACGCCGGTTTCGGCGAATGCCGGCCGTCATCTCGCTGCGGCGACGGCATTTCGCGCAAGACGAGCGCAGAATTCCCTCCTAAAGCCCCTCCAAAACACGCTGGAGGAATGCATGAAATATCGGGTGACGGCGGCGATCGCCGCGGTTCTGGCGGCGATCGAGGCTCAGGCTCAGGTGGCGCCTCCGCCGCAGCCGGCTCCGCCGGTGCAGGAGACCCAGGCGCCCGAGAATGAAGTGATCAACCCCGAGCAGAAGACGACCGGGCCGCTGGCGCCGGCGTCGGCCCGGGCTCCCGCCGCCCAGGCGGAGAAGAAGCCCGAGAAATGGAACGTCAACGCTCCCACCGGCCTGACTCTCCGCCAGGTCCCGATCAACGTCGACGAGGGCACCTGGATGAACGTCGACGTCTCGCCCGACGGGCGGACGATCGCCTTCGACCTGCTCGGCGACATCTACACCATGCCGATCGGCGGCGGAGCCCCGACCCGGATCGCCGAAGGCCTCGCCTACGAGCAGCAGCCGCGCTTCTCGCCCGACGGCCGCCGAATCGCCTTCACCTCCGACCGCGGCGGCGGCGACAATATCTGGATCATGAACTCCGACGGCTCGGACAAGCGCCAGCTCACCAAGGAGGATTTCCGGCTCCTCAACCAGCCGACCTGGAGCCCCGACGGCCGGTTCATCGCCGCCAAGAAGCATTTCACCACCGGCCGCTCGCTCGGCACCGGCGAGGTCTGGCTCTACCACGTCTCCGGCGGCGGCGGAGTGCCGCTGGTCAAGAAGCCCAGCGAGCAGCACCAGAAGGAGCTCGGCGAGCCGACCTACGCGCCCGACGGCAAGGCCATCTACTTCACCCGCAACATCACTCCGGGCCCGATCTTCCAATATGCGCAGGATTCGAACACCAATTTGTTCGAGATCCACCGCTACGAGCTCGACACCGGCGAGGTCACCACCCTCGTCTCCGGCGCCGGCGGCTCGGTCCGCCCGACTCCCTCGCCCGACGGAAGGAAGATCGCCTTCGTCCGCCGCGAGCGGGCCAAGTCGAAGCTCTACGTCAAGGACCTCGTCACGGGCGAGGAGCGCAAGGTCTACGACAAGCTCGACCAGGACGTCCAGGAGACCTGGGCGGTCAGCGGAGTCTATCCGAACATGGACTGGACCCCGGACAGCCGGTCGATCGTCTTCTGGGCCGGCGGCAAGCTCCGCCGGGTCGGCGCCGACGGCTCGGGAGCGAGCGAGATCCCGTTCAGGGTGAACGACACTCGAGTCGTCGCCGAAGCCCGGCATCCGCAGGTCGAGGTGGCGCCGGACCGCTTCCAGACGAAGATGCCGCGCTGGGCGGCGGTCTCGCCTGACGGCCGCCAGGTCGTGTTCGAGACGCTCGGCAAATTGTGGGTCAAGCCCGCCGCCGGAGGCTCGGCGAGGCGGCTGGTGAGGGGCGAGGATTCGAGCCTCGAGCTCTTCCCCTCCTGGTCGCGCGACGGCCGGACGATCGTCTTCGTCGGCTGGACCGACCAGGGCCTCGGCCGGATCCGGACGGTGGCCTCGGGCGGAGGCGCCGCCCGCGACGTGACCTCCCAGCCCGGCCATTACGCCCGGCCCCGATTCTCGCCCGACGGAAGGACGATCGTCTTCGAGCGGGGGCAGGGCGGCTTCCTCACCTCCCCGAAATGGTCGGAGAATCCCGGAATCTACCGGGTCGCCGCGACCGGAGGGACCCCGGTCCGGGTCGCCCGCGAAGGCGCCGAGCCCCAGTTCGGAGCGTCGAACGACCGGATCTTCATGATCGTCAACGCCAGCAACAAGCGCCAGCTGGTCAGCACCGACCTCAACGGCGAGGCCAGGCACATCCATTCGACCGGAGAGATGGTCAGCGACTACAAGGTCTCGCCCGACGGCCAGTATGTCGCCTTCCGCCAGAACTACCAGGCGTTCGTCATGCCGCTCATGCCGGGCACCCAGGACGTCGCCGCCGACGCCAAGGGCGGGCCGCTTCCGGTCACCAAGGCGAGCGCGGTCGGAGCCGACTTCATCCACTGGTCGGGCGACGGGCGCAGGCTCCACTGGAGCACCGGGCCGATCGTCTACACGGCCGACACCGCCGCGATGTTCGGCAATTCGCCGCCGGCGGAGAATGCTCCGAAGTTCCAGCCTCCGACCGGCGGAGTGTCGCTGTCGATGGAGGTCGCCGCCGACAAGCCGAGCGGGATCGTCGCACTGACCGGAGCCCGGATCGTCACCATGGCCGCCGCCGACGGCGGAATCATCGACGACGGAGTCATCCTCGTCCGGGGCGACCGGATCGCGGCGGTCGGGAGGCGCGGCGAAGTCGCGATCCCAGCCGGCGCCAGGATCGTCGACGTCGCCGGCAAGACGATCATTCCGGGGCTCGTCGACGCTCACGCCCACGGTCCCCAGGGCCAGGACGATCTCGTTCCCCAGCAGAACTGGGCGTCGATCGCCAACCTCGCCATGGGCTCGACGACGATCCACGACCCCTCGGCGCGAGCGGCCGAGATCTTCGCCGCGGCCGAGATGCAGCGCGCCGGCCGGATCATTGCCCCCCGCATCTTCTCGACCGGGGAGATCGTCTACGGAGCCAAGGCCGCCGACGTCTATGCGGAGATCAATACGCTCGAGGATGCGCTCGCCCATGTCAGGCGGCTCAAGGCCCAGGGCGCGATGAGCGTCAAGAACTACAACCAGCCCCGGCGCGACCAGCGCCAGATGGTGGTCGCGGCCGCCCAGCGCGAGGGGATGGAGGTCGTTCCGGAAGGCGGCTCCCTCTACAATATGGACATGACCCTCATCCAGGACGGCAACGCCACGGTCGAGCACAACGTCCCGGTCCAATATTTCTACGACGACGTCGTCAGCCTCTGGACCCAGTCGAAGACCAACTACACTCCGACCCTGGTCGTCGCCTATGGCGGCCTCGCCGGCGATCCCTACTGGCGCCAGCACATGGACGTGTGGAAGCATCCCTTGCTGTCGAGGCACGCACCGCCGGCCCTGCTCGCCGCCCAGAACGCCCGTCGGACGATGGCGCCGGAGGAGGATTTCGTCGACGACGACACCGCCCGCGAAGCCAAGAAGCTCGCCGACCGCGGAGTCCAGGTGTCGATCGGGGCCCATGGCCAGCAGGCGGGGCTCGGACCGCACTGGGAGATGTGGTCGTTCGTGCGCGGCGGCTGGAGCCCGCTCGAGGCGCTTCGGGCGGGAACGATCATGCCGGCCGTCTCGCTCGGCTACCAGCGCGACGTCGGCTCGCTCGAGGCCGGCAAGCTCGCCGACCTCGTCGTCCTCGACTCCGACCCGACCGTGGACATCCGCAACAGCGACAAGATCCACCGGGTCATGCTCGGCGGCCGGCTCTACGATCCGGTGACGATGAACGAGGTCGTCACCGGCACGAGGGCGAGGGCGCCTTACTGGTGGGAAGGGGAGGGCGCCGGCTTCGGCGCCGGCGCGGCCGCGACGGAGAGCCACGGGCACGGCGACTGAAATTCCTCTCCCGCTTTTGGCGGGAGAGGGGGGACCCAGGCCGAAGGCTTGGGGGGTGAGGGTCTTGCTGACTCCGGCGTACAGACCCTCACCTCCCACCGCTTCGCGGCGGGCCCCTCCTCTCCCGCGAAAGGCGGGAGAGGGATGACTCCGCCACATACCCTTCCGGAGCCCGGTGACCCCGGTTAGAGAGGGGCCTCCATGCTTACCCTCTCCCCGACGATGCTGGCGGCGATCGCGCTCGTGTCCGGCGCCTGGCTGGCGCTGGCATTGTGGGCGACGGTGCGAGCCCTCGGGCGTTCCCGCGAGGCCCATGCCCGAATCGATTCGACCCGCCACCACGAGTCCCTGCTCGCCGCCTCGCCAGCGCTTCCGCTGATCGTCCACCGCGACGGCCGGCTCGAGGAAGCCGAGCGGGTCGCCCTCGCGCTCGGGCTCGGCGGCGCTCCGGAGCGGATCGAGGGGCTCGCCGCCGCCTTCGGCGATTCGGAGATGGAGCAGCTCTCGGCGGGGGTCGCGGGCTCCGCCGCCACCGCGGGAAGCTTCGCCCTGTCGCTCCGCCCGGCCGGTTCCGCCCGGGTCTACCGGGTTCGGGGCGGGCCGGCGCCGCCCTCCTATCCCCCGGGCACCGTC
The DNA here is from genome assembly GCA_036386795.1 of Allosphingosinicella sp. GTDB lineage: Bacteria > Pseudomonadota > Alphaproteobacteria > Sphingomonadales > Sphingomonadaceae > Allosphingosinicella. The sequence continues at coordinate 21,835 of DASVUZ010000043.1, read as the reverse complement.
CTTCTGTGGCTGACCGACTCGACCGAGGCCGAGGAGGAGATGGCGGGCCTGCGCGAGCGCAGCGGCCGGCTCGCCGCCGCCCTCGATTCGCTTTCGGGGCTGATCGAGGCCGCGCCCTTCCCGATCTGGCACCGCGGCCCCGATTTTCGGCTCGCCATGGTCAACTCCGCCTATGTCGCCGCGGTCGAGGCCGAGGACGCCCGGGCCGTGGTCGAAGGCGGGCTCGAGCTGGTCGACGACGGCGCCGACGCCGCGGTCGCCCAGGCCGCCACGGTCCGCGAGGCGGGCAAGCCGCACAGCCGAACCGTTCCGGCCACGATCGGAGGGGAGCGGCGGATGATGCGCGTGGTCGAGGTTCCGCTCGGGGAATCGGGGGTGGCGGGCTATGCGATCGACGTCGAGGATCGCGAGCAGGCCCGGGCCGAGCTCGCGCGCTTCGTCCACGCCCAGCGCGACATGCTCGACCGACTCTCCGCCGGAGTCGCGCAATTCGCCCGGGACCGGGGCCTCATCTTCTCCAACCAGCCCTTCGCCCGGCTGTTCGCGCTTCGGCCGGACTTCCTCGCCGACCGGCCGGAATTCAACCGGCTGCTCGACGCGATGCGCGAGACCGGCCACATGCCCGAGGTCCGCGACTTTCCCGAGTGGAAGAAGGAGCATGACCGCTGGTTCACCGGCGGGCTGGCGGCGGAGGAGGAGGACTGGCTCCTGCCGGGCGGCCGCCACCTGCGGGTCGTCGCCCAGCCGCTCCCCGACGGCGGCCTGCTGCTGATCTTCGAGGATCGAACCGAGCAGCTTCGGCTCGCCTCGGCCCGCGACACCTTGCTTCGGGTTCGGACGGCCACGTTCGACAATCTGTTCGAGGCCGTCGGAGTGTTCGCCTCCGACGGCCGGCTCCACCTCTGGAACAACCGGTTCCGAGAGCTTTGGGAGTTCGAGGAGGAGCAGCTCGCCGGAAGCCCGCGAATCGATTCGCTGACCGCCCATATCGGCCGCAAGCTGAAGACCGCGAGCCATGCCGCCCTGGTTCGGGAGCTGGTCCGAAGCGCGACCGTCGAGCGCAAGCAGAGGACCGGCCGGGTCGCCTTCACCGACGGCCGCGAGTTCGAGTTCGCGGCGGTTCCGCTTCCGGACGGCAACGCCCTCTTCACGATGCTCGACGTCACCGCGAGCCGGACCGTCGAGGCGGCGCTGAGGGAGCGCACCCAGGCGCTCGAGGAGGCGGACCGGCTGAAGACCGCCTTCGTCTCCAACATGAGCTACGAGCTTCGGACCCCGCTCACCTCGATCGGAGGCTTCGCCGAGATGCTGGCCGGAGGCTATGCCGGCGAGCTCGCCCCGACCGCGAGCGAATATGTCTCCGCGATCCTCGATTCGGTCGGACGGCTCGGAGCCCTGATCGACGACGTCCTCGACCTCACCCAGAGCGACAGCGGCAGCCTCCTTCTCGCCGAGGACAAGGTCGACCTGCGCAAGCTCTGCGCCGAGGCCGCCGAGGCGTTCCGCGAGCAGGCGGCGACCAAGGGAATCGATTTCGCGGTCGAGATCGAGACCGGGGCGGGCACCATCGCCGGCGACCGCGCTCGGCTTCGGCAGTCGCTCGACAACGTCCTCAAGAACGCCTTCGCCTATACGGCCGAGGGCGGCCGGGTCCTCCTCCACGCCACCGGCGACCGGAGCCAGGCCGCGATCACCGTGTCCGACAACGGCCGCGGAATCGCCCCGGCCGACCAGGCCCGGGTGTTCGACCGATTCCACCGGACCGCCGAGCCGCGCGGCAGCGGCGACGGCGACGGCGCCGCGCTCGGCCTCGGCCTTCCGCTCGCCAAGCAGTTCGTCGAGGCCCATGGCGGAACCATCGACCTTCTGTCCGAGCCGGGCGAGGGCACCACCGTCACCCTGCGCCTGCCCCGGAAGCGGATCTGAAGGTGCGCGGTGGATGTCCGACGCGCGACATCCCCTCTCCCGTCCTTACGGGAGAGGAGGGGCCCACCGCGAAGCGGTGGGAGGTGAGGGTCTTGCTGACTCCGATCTACAGACCCTCACCTCCCAAGCTTCGCTTGGGCCCCTCCTCTCCCGCGAAAAGCGGGAGAGGAGCGTGCGATGGATCTGACCCATGCTCCTGATCGGCCCCGAGGCGACCGAGGCGTTCGGCCGGAGGCTGGCGGCTGAGCTCCAGGCCGGCGACGTCGTCGCCTTGTTCGGCGAGCTCGGGGCCGGCAAGACGACCCTGGCTCGGGGAATACTCGCCGGGCTCGGCCATCGAGGCGAGGTGGCGAGCCCGACCTTCCCGATCGTCATCCCCTACGAGACCCCGGCGCTTCCGGCCTGGCATGTCGACCTCTACCGGATCGAGGATCCCGCCGAGATCGAGCAGCTCTCGCTCGACGAGGCGCTCGAGGCGGGCGCCCTGATCGTCGAATGGCCGGAGCGGATGGGCAACGCCTTGTGGCCGCATTCGCTTCGTCTCACCCTGCGCCGCGAAGGGGAGGGCGTCCGCGCCTTGACAGCGAAGTTGACGCCCGCTTGGGAAGCGCGATGGCCGCCCCGATGATTCCGCCCCCCGCGGCCCCGGATTTCCTCGCCCGGCACGGCTGGGGCGGGGCCGAGATCCTTCCGCTCGCGGGCGACGCCAGCTTCCGCCGCTATTTCCGGGTCGTCCACGAGGGCCGAAGGGCGGTGCTCATGGACGCTCCGCCCGAGCATGAGGATATCGGCCCGTTCCTGACCGTCGCCGGCCACCTCCTCGACCGCGGATTCCACCCGCCGCGCCCGCTCGCCATCGACCGGGCCCGGGGCCTGCTCCTGCTCGAGGATCTCGGCGACGACCGGGTCACCCCCCTGCTCGAGCGCGAACCGCAGCGCGAGCGGGAGATTTACGGGGCGGCGATCGACATCCTCGCCCGGCTCGCCGGCCAGCCGGCCCCCGCCGACGTGCCGCCCTATGACGAGGCCGCAATGGCCCGCGAGGTCCTGCTGTTCACCGAATGGTATGCACCGGCGCTCGGCCTGGAGGTCGACGAAGATTCCTACATGGCGGCGTGGAGGCAGGTCTGGGGCGGAGTGCTGGACGTCGCCGGGCGCAATCCGGTGCTGGTCCTGCGCGACTATCACGCCGACAATCTGATGGTTCTTCCCGGCCGGGCCGAGCTCGGGCTTCTCGATTTCCAGGACGCCCTGGCCGGCCACGCCGCCTACGACCTGGTGTCGCTCCTCCAGGACGCAAGGCGCGACGTGGCGGCCGAGCTCGAGGAGGCGATGATCGACCGTTATTGCGCCCGCGCGAACGTCGCCGACCGCGCCCTCTTCCGGGCCCATTACGAGATTCTGGGCGCTCAGCGTAACTCCAAGATCCTGGGCATCTTCACCCGCCTGTGGAAGCGCGACGGCAAGCCCTATTACCCGACCATGCACCCGCGCATCTGGGCCTATGTCGAGCGCAACCTCGCCCATCCCGCGCTGGCTCCGGTGGCGGCCTGGTTCGAGTCCAGCGTGCCGGCGGAATGCCGGGGCGACGCCTGCCTGAGGAAGATGGCGGCATGAGCCGGCAGCGCCGGCCGCTCGCCTTGCGCCCGGTGCCGGTCGCGGACGTTCCAAGGACGGCGATGGTGCTCGCGGCCGGGCTGGGCAAGAGGATGCGGCCGCTCACCGCGACCCGCCCCAAGCCGCTGGTCGAGGTCGCCGGCAAGCCGCTGCTCGACCATTGCCTCGACCGGATCCGGTCGGCGGGCGTCGAAAGGGTGGTGGTCAACGTCCATTATCTCGCCGATGCGCTCGAAGCGCATCTGAAGAGTCGCGTCGAAGGTCTTGAAATCGCTATTTCCGATGAGCGCGACCAATTGCTGGAGACCGGGGGCGGGCTGGTCCGGGCGCTGCCCCTGATCGACTCCGATCCGTTCCTCGTCGTCAATTCCGACAATCTCTGGGTCGACGGCCCGGTCGATTCGCTTCGGCTTCTCGCCGCCCATTGGGACGAGGCTCGGATGGACGCCCTGCTGATGCTGGTCCCGCTCGCCCGGGCCCATTGCCACAAGGGCCAGGGCGACTTCCACATGAGCGCCGCCGGGGCGCTCAAGCGCCGCAAGCCGGGCGGGGTCGCTCCGTTCGTCTATACCGGCGTGCAGATCGTGTCGAAGCGCCTCCTCGAGGGCGAGCTGCCCGAGGGGCCGTTCTCGACCAACCTGCTGTGGGACCGGGCGATCGCCAGGGGCCGGCTGTTCGGAGCGGTTCACGAGGGCCTCTGGTTCGACATCGGAGCCCCGCCCAACATCCGCAAGGCCGAGGAAATCCTTGGGCTTGGCTAATTCGTCACCCCGGACTTGATCCGGGGTCCACCTTTCTGAAGCGGTCGGGCATGACGAATCAGGCGACATCCGTGCGCCGGCGCTCTAGCCTTTTCCCGTGAGCCGGCCGAGCGTCTTCACCATCCCGCCGCACCGGGCCTTCGCGGACGCGCTCGCCGCCGGGCTGGTCGCCCGCTTCGGGCGCGGCGACATGGGCCTCGCCCACGGCATCGTCCTCGTCCCCAACAACCGCGCCGCCCGGGCGATCGCCGACGCCTTCGTGCGCCGGTCCGGCGGCGGGCTGCTGCTTCCGAGGCTGGTTCCGGTCGGCGACCCGGAGCTCGACGAGCGGATCGGCGGTGCGCTCGAGCCGCTGGACGGCAGCGATCCGGTGCCGCCCGCGGTCGAGCCGCTCGACCGGCTGTTCCTGCTCGCCCGGCTGATCCAGGACCATCTCGACGGAGTGGAGGCGGCCGAAGCCCTTCGCCTCGCCGAGGACCTCGCCCGGACCCTCGACCAGCTGCTCGTCGAGGAGGTGGATCCGGCGAGCCTGCGCGGCTTCGCCTCGGAGCTGCCCGACCTCTCGCTGCACTGGCAGGCGTCGCTCGATCGACTGGGTGTAATACTGGACGCATGGCCGCGCCTGCTCGCCGAGCGCGGCCGGATCGACCTCGCCGAACGGCGCAACCGGCTGCTCAGGGCGCTCGCCTCGCGCTGGCGGGAAAGCCCCCCTCGCGGCTTCGTCGCTGCGGCGGGAATCACCAGCGCCGCTCCAGCCGTCGCTCGACTGCTCCGAATCGTCTCGCGGCTGGACGAGGGCCTCGTCGTCTTTCCCGGCCTCGACCTCGACATGCCCGCCGACGAATGGGAGGCGCTCGGCCCCCACGAGCCGGACGAGGCCACCGGCCTTCGCCGCCGCCCGATCGAGACCCATCCGCAATTCAACCTGAAGCTCCTGCTCGACCGGATGGGCGCCGGCCGGTCCGAGGTCGAGCGCTGGCGCTGGGGCGGCGGCCGCGACGCTCCGGCCTCCCGAAGCCGGGCGATCGCCAATGCGATGAAGGCCGCCGCCTTCACCGACCGCTGGCAGAAGCTGGTTCCCGCCGAGCGCCGCCTCACCGGGGTGCGGGCTCTGGAGCTCGCCGACCCCGCCGAGGAAGCCCAGGCGATCGCGGTCGCCCTGCGCGAGGCTCTGGAAACGCCCGGCCGAACCGCCGCCTTGGTCACGCCCGACCGCAACCTCGCCCGCCGAGTCTCGACCCATTTGAGGCGCTGGAAGATCGAAGCCGACGACAGCGCCGGCCGGCCACTGTCCCAGCTCGCGCCCGGCACCTTGCTGCTCGCGCTGGCGAACGCCGCGGCGGAGCAGTTCGCCCCGGTGCCACTGCTCGCCCTCCTCAAGCATCCGCTGGTCATGAAGGGGGAGGGGAGGCTGGCCTGGCTCGACGGCGCCCGGGCGCTCGATCTCGCGCTTCGCGGACCGAGGCCTCCCGCCGGGCTCGACGGAATCGCCGAGCAGCTCGCGGACCGGAGCGGACGCGACCGCGACCGCCGCGCCCGGGCTTCCGACTGGTGGACGGCGGTTGCGCCTCGGCTTCGAAGCCTCGAGCGCGGCTTCGCGGCCGAGCGCGTCCGGCTGCCGGCCCTGCTCGGCCTGCTCCGCGAGGCGGCGTCCGAGCTCAGCGGCGACGAGATCTGGGCCGGGCCCGCCGGACGCGCCGCCGCCGAGCTGCTCGCCGCCGCGGAACCGGCCTCGGACCATGGCCCCGCCCGCCTTGCGCCGGCGAGCCTCCCCGCCTTGCTCGAGCAGCTGCTCGAGCGGGTCGCGGTCCGGCCGCCTTACGGCCAGCATCCGCGGATCTTCATCTGGGGCCTTCTGGAGGCGAGGCTTCAGTCCGCCGACCTCGTCATCCTCGGCGGCCTCAACGAAGGGGTCTGGCCGCAGCTTCCGAGCCCGGACCCGTGGCTCGCGCCGAGGCTCCGCCACGAGCTCGGCCTGCCCGGCCTCGAACGGCGCATCGGCCTCGCCGCTCACGATTTCGCGGCGGCGCTCGGCGGCCGCGAGGTGCTCGTGACGCGGGCCCGGCGCGATTCGCGCTCGCCGGCGATCGCATCGCGCTTCTGGCTTCGGCTCGAGGCGATGACCGCCGGCCTGACCCGCTCGCCTCGCCACCGAAGCTGGGCGAGGGGCCTCGACCGGCCGGCGGCCTTCCTACCGGCCGCGCGCCCGGCGCCCCGGCCGGCGGCTGAGGAGCGGCCGCGCCGGATCGCAGTGACCGACGTCGACCGGCTCAAGGCCGATCCGTTCGCCTTCTACGCCCGCAAGATGCTGGCCTTCGCTCCGCTCGACCCGATCGACGCCGACCCGAGCGCGGCCTGGCGCGGAAGCGCGGTTCACAAGATCCTCGAAGCGTGGATGAAGGAGGACGAGTGCGAGCCCTCGCGCCTTCGGCCGCGGGCCGAAGCCCTGCTTCGCGACTCCTCGGCCCATCCGCTGATGCGGGCGCTGTGGGAGCCGAGGCTGCTCGAGGCGATCGACTGGATCGCGTCGGAAATGGCGAAGAACCTGGCCTCCGGCCGCCGCCCCGCCGCGGCGGAAGTGAAGGGGACGTGCCGGCTGGGCGAGGTCGCGCTGTACGGGGAGGCCGACCGGATCGACCGGCTCGCCGACGGCAGCCTGGCCATAGTCGACTACAAGACCGGGAGCCCCCCTGGGCCCAAGGCGGTCGCGGAGGGCTATTCGATGCAGCTCGGGCTGCTCGGCCTGATCGCCGAGCGGGGCGGCTTCGAGGGAGTCGCCGGGATCCCCGCCTGCTTCGAATATTGGTCGCTCGCTCGCAAGGCGGGGAAGCTCGGCTATGTCTCAAGCCCGGTCGCCGGCCGCAACGGCATCGACCCGGCGGAGTTCACGACTTTGGCGATGCGCAACTTCCTCGGCGCCGCCGCGAAGTGGCTGACCGGCGACGAGCCGTTCACCGCCAAGCTCCATCCCGAGCATGCCCCTTACGGGGATTACGACCAGCTGATGCGCCTCGACGAATGGTATGGCCGAGAGGTGTAGGCGCAGCCTTGGCTGCGCCTCCACCGGAGTTGCCCTAGCCGCGCTCGCCGGCCCGCATCGCCAGCTGCATCTCCCGATGGCGCGGAGCGGCGACTCGCGAACGGCCTTGGATGCAGCGGTCGCGCACCGTCGCGGAGCAGCGCGGATAGTCGGCCCTGGCGGAATAAGCGGAATGCGCGGCCCTGTGGGGCTTGGCGGCCTTGTGCGGCTTGTGGGTCTTGGCCGCCGGGACCGCGGCCTCCTCCTTCGCCGGGGCCGGCGCTGCGACCACAGACGACAGCTCGCCTTCCGCCGCGGGCGGGGAATTGGCGGTGGCAAGCAGCAGCCCGCCCGCAGCCACCAGGAACGTTTTCATCATTCGAGCCTCTCCTAATGCAGCGGCGATACGCTCGGTGCCGTACTTTGTGTCCAGGCGGCTTGTGAAGTCGCGTCAACAGCTTATCACCGGATGCCCGGCGGTTCTACAGCGCCGTGAGCTGCGGCCGCCGCGCGCAGTCGCACGGGATCGAACAGCGAGCCCCGCTCGAGCCGGGCGAGCCGGCGCTTCCAGGCCGGCCATCGCCGCCGCCATTCGCTCCAGTCGGCCGAGCCCGACCGCAGCGCCCCGATTTCCCGGCCGGCGGAGCTCAGGATGCGCCGCGCCGGTTCGCCGCCGGGAATCGCGAATCGCTCGTCCATCTCCCCCAGCTGCGAGCGCGCCGCGGCCAGCAAGAGCCGCCGGGTCTCCCCGGATTCCGTCATGGCGATCTTCATCGCCCGGTCGACCAGCGCCAGGCGCGAGTCGAGGTCGATTCGTCCGGCCCTGGCTCCGCAGGCCTCCGGCCGAAGGGCTCGAACATAAGCGGCAAGGCCGTCCAGGACGGCCGCGGACGGTTCCGGCCCGTCAAACTCCTCGACCACGAGCCCGCGGATGAAAGCCTCGAGCTTCCGATCCGACGGATCCCTGGAGATTCGGAGGCGCGAGCGCGGGCCTCCGAGATCGGGAATGGGCTTCGGGTTGAAGCGGCCGTCGCCGCGATGGCTGCTGATCAGCGAGGCGGTGACGTCGGCCGTTCCAGGCGACGCGGAAAGGCCCGGGAACAGGAAGTCGCGATTGCCTCGGCCGTTGCGATGGCAGCTCGCGCAGCTGAGCCCGGCTCGAGCCGCCTGGCCGCCGAGCAGTAGCGGCGTCCGGAACGCGATCCGGCCGATTTCCGCCAGGCGGCGCTCGGCCGGGTCGGCGGGCCTGGCGAAACATTCCGGCGGCTCGGCCGCCAGATTGCGGTAGGCCGTGCCCGGGGCCAGCCATCGCGCTTCCCGGACCGGCAGGTCGGCCCGGTCGCCGGCGGCCGCGGGCAGAAGGAGGAAGGGGAGGGCGCTCAGGAAGCGCGCGAGCGCGCGGCCTGGATCCATCGCCGCAGCTCGTCGGCCCCGGCGCAGCCGAATTCGCAGCTGCGCTCGAGCTTCGCCAGCATCCGCTCGGCCCCGGCGATGTCGCCTCGCTCCGCCATCAGCTCGCCATAATATTCGGTGGCGCCGCGATGGTCCGGAACGGCCGCGAGCGCTGCCCGGTAATAGGCTTCCGCCGCTTCGAAGCGGCCGAGCTTGCGGCTCGCGAAGCCGAGATAGGTGAGCACGTCGGGGTGGGGGCCGAAGGCCGCTCGAGCCGAGTTCAGCCCTTCGATCGCCGCCTCATATTTGCCCTCGTTGATCAATGCGACCGAATCGAGATAGGCGCGATCGCCCGCGGCCGCGCTGGCGAAGAGCAGGCTCGGCGGGGCCTGGAGGTTGGCCTGCGGAGCCGAAGCCAGGGCCTCGGTCAGGGCCTGGACCGCGCCGCCGATCTCCGCGGCCTTGGCGCAGGCGGATGCGCATTTCTCCTGCATCGCCTTGAGGGCGGCGAGCTGGGCGTCCGCTTTCGCCCTGTCGCCAAGCTTGACATAGGTGACTCCGAGCTCGCGGCGGGCGCCGACCAGCTCCTTGTCGGCTTTCAGCGCCCGCTCGTAATATTTGCGCGCGCCCTTGAGGTCGCCGAGCCCGGCGGCGGCCAGCCCGGCCAGGAGATTGGTGTTGGAGTCGCCCGCCGCGACGGCGAGCACGCGCTCGAACGCCTTTTTCGCCTCCGGGTAGCGCTGCGCCTGAAGGGCCTCGAGGCCCTTGCGATATTCGGCGGCCGGGTCGTAGGCCGGAGCGCTCGAGCTCGGCGCGCTGCCGCCCGATCCGCCGGGATTGGCGACCAGCGCGGTTCCGCCGGTCGACAGGGCTGCCGCAAGCAGCGCCAGACGCACCCTAATGCCCATAGTCGCCCTCCCTCGAAAGAGACGGAGCGATCATATCATGGGCAGGGAAGGGCCCCAACGGGGAAATCCCTCTCCCGTTTTTTACGGGAGAGGAGGGGCCCAAGCCGTCAGGCTTGGGAGGTGAGGGTCTGTACAGCGGACTCGGCAAGACCCTCACGTCCCACCGCCTGCGGCGGCGGGCCCCTCCTCTCCCGCGAAAAGCGGGAGAGGGAGAGCTGAAGGCGCCTAGCGGCAGCGGCGGCTGCTGACGACGTTGCGCTGCACGTGGCGGCCGAGAAGCGCTCCGACGGCGGCGCCCAGCACGGTGCCGGTGGTCCGGCTGCCGCGGCTGTCGATCGCCCGGCCGGCAAGAGCGCCCGCGGCTCCGCCGACGATGAGGCCGGTCGTGCCGTTGGGCTTGCGGCAATAGACCCGGCCGTCGGACCCGCGCCAGGTCTTGCCGTGATAGGTCGAGGTTCCCTGCGCGAAGGCCGGAACCGCCGGCAGCGCCGGCACGGTCAGGGTGGCGGCCGAAAGGGCCAGGATCATGGTACGCATCACGGAATACTCCTTTCAATTGAAGGAGTTGTACGCGGACTTCCTTGAGCCTCTCCTGAACCCGGCTGACAGGCGAGGTTCAGGCGGCGGCGAGCGCGCCTAGCGGTCGTTCCTTCGGTTCTTCGCATAGAGCAAGGCGGCGACGAGGGCGGCCGAGCCGATCCCTATCGCGGCGCCGGCCATGAGGTGCTTGGTCCGCTTCGAGCCCTCGCCGCCGGCCTCGGGGGAGTCGGCGGGCTCGTCGCCGACTGCGGCGTCCTCGGGATAAGCGGGCTTGCGGGACATGGGCGGCTCCGTCGATTGCTGGGCTTCCATCTAATCGTCCGCCGCCCTCGCCGCTAGTGCGCCGCCAGCTTGATTTCGCGAGGTTCCCCCGCTACATGCGCGCCATCCCACATGCAGGGCCATCATACCGGTGCCCGCCACGCGCAAGCACGGCGGGTCTCTCGGCCCCGCAGAGGCATAACCGGAAGGAGACTTGATATGGCGTCCACCGACGTCACCATGCAGCAATTGCTCGAGGCCGGAGCGCATTTCGGCCACCAGACCCACCGCTGGAACCCCAAGATGAAGCCGTATATCTTCGGCGACAGGAACGGGGTCCACATCATCGACCTGTCGCAGACGGTGCCGCTCTTCGCGCGCGCTCTCGACTTCGTCCGCCAGTCGGTCGCCGCCGGCGGCAAGGTGCTGTTCGTCGGAACCAAGCGCCAGGCGCAGGAGCCGATCGCCGAGGCCGCGCGCCGCTCGGGCCAGCATTTCGTCAACCATCGCTGGCTGGGCGGGATGCTCACCAACTGGAAGACCATCTCCAACTCGATCAAGCGCTTCAAGAGCCTCGAGGAGCAGCTTTCCGGCGACACCGCCGGCCTCACCAAGAAGGAGGTGCTCCAGCTCACCCGCGAGCGCGACAAGCTCGAGCTCTCGCTCGGCGGAATCCGCGAGATGGGCGGGCTTCCCGACGTCATCTTCGTGATCGACGCCAACAAGGAGGAGCTCGCGATCAAGGAAGCCAACGTGCTCGGAATCCCGGTCGTCGCGATCCTCGATTCCAACGTCAGCCCGCAGGGCATCGCCTTCCCGGTCCCGGGCAACGACGACGCCAGCCGCGCGATCCGCCTCTATTGCGACGCCATCGCCGACGCGGCCCTGGCCGGCAAGTCGGGCGGAGCCGCCGCCCGCGGCGAGGATATCGGAGCGATGGACGCCCCGCCCGCCGAAGCGGCGCTCGCCGACGCGTAAATCAGGGGCTTCCGCCCAAGCCCGTTCGGGCTGAGCCTGTCGAAGCCCTCCCTTTCTTCCGCAAGTGAAGGAAGGCCCTTCGACAGGCTCAGGGCGAACGGCGTTTTTGCACCAACTCAAGAGGATAGAAGACATGGCTGAGATCACGGCCGCGACCGTCAAGGAACTGCGCGAGCGCACCGGCGCCGGCATGATGGACTGCAAGAAGGCGCTGGGCGAGACCCAGGGCGACATGGAAGCGGCGATCGACTGGCTTCGAGCCAAGGGCCTCGCCGCCGCCGCCAAGAAGGCCGGCCGAACCGCCGCCGAGGGCCTGGTCGGAGTCGCCGTCGAGGGCAATCGCGGCGCCGTCGTCGAGGTCAACAGCGAGACCGACTTCGTCTCCAAGAACGAGCAGTTCCAGGAGTTCGTCACCACGGTCACCCGGCTGGCGCTCGAGGGCGTCGGGACGGTCGAGGGAATCCTCGCGGCCGAGTATCCGGGCGGCGGAACCGTCGAGGAGAAGCTGACCGCCAACATCTCGACGATCGGCGAGAACCAGTCGCTCCGGCGCTCGGCCGTCCTCCAGGTCCCGAAGGGCGTAGTGGTCTCCTACGTCCATAACGCCGTGAAGCCGGGCCTCGGCAAGATCGGAGTCCTGGTCGCTCTCGAGAGCGAGGGCGACACGGAGGCCCTGACCCAGCTCGGCAAGCAGCTCGCAATGCACATCGCCGCGGCCAACCCGCAGGCTCTGACCGGCGACGAGCTCGACCCGTCGCTGATCGAGCGCGAGCGCGCCATCGCCAGCGAGAAGGCGGCCGAGAGCGGCAAGCCGGCCGACATCGTCGCCAAGATGGTCGACGGCGCCATGGCGAAGTTCCGCAAGGAGAACGCCCTGATGAGCCAGCTCTTCGTCATGGACAACAAGACGAAGGTCGAGGACGTCATCGCCGCCGAGGCGAAGCGTCTCGGAAGCGCCGTCTCGCTCAATGCCTATGTCCGCTTCCAGCTCGGCGAAGGCATCGAGAAGAAGGAAAGCGACTTCGCCGCCGAGGTCGCCGCCGCTTCGGGCGTCGGCAGGCCCGAGCCGGTCGCCTAAGCCGCTTGGCAGGGTGGCGCGCCCTTATTAAGGTGCGCCACCCGCCGTCATCACCCGCCGATCGGACCTGAAAATCCATGCCGCGCCCGCGCTTCAACCGAATCCTGCTGAAGCTGTCGGGCGAGTCCCTTATGGGCGACGGGCAGTTCGGAATCGACCCCGCGACCACCGACCGGATGGCCGGCGAGATCGCCCAGGCCAAGGCCGCGGGCCATGAGCTTTGCCTGGTCGTGGGAGGCGGCAACATCTTCCGCGGCCTCGCCGCCGCCGGCCAGGGCTTCGACCGGACCAGCGCCGACTATATGGGCATGCTCGCGACGGTGATGAACGCGCTCGCCATGCAGAATGCGCTCGAGAAGATCGGAGTCGACACCCGGGTCCTTTCGGCGATCCCGATGGCGACCGTGTCCGAACCCTATATTCGCCGCCGGGCGCTCCGCCATATCGAGAAGGGGCGGGTGGTGATCTTCGCCGCCGGCACCGGCAATCCCTATTTCACGACCGACACCGCGGCCGCGCTGCGCGCCGCCGAGATGGGCTGCGACGCCTTGTTCAAGGGCACCAGCGTCGACGGCATCTACGATGCCGACCCGAAGAAGATCGAGGGCGCCAGCCGCTACGACAGCCTGTCCTTCCAGCAGGTGCTGGCCGACGACCTCAGGGTGATGGACGCCAGCGCCGTCGCCCTGTGCCGCGACAACAATATCCCGATCGTCGTCTTCAACGTCCGCGAGCAGGGCAATCTCGCCCGGGTGCTGAGCGGCGAGGGGACCGCGACCATCGTCCAGAACGAGGAGTGAGACCATGCCCGCCTACGACAAGGCCGACATCCAGCGCCGAATGCACGGCGCGGTCGAAGCGCTGAAGCACGATCTGGGCGGCCTGAGGACGGGGCGCGCCTCGACCACCCTGCTCGATCCGGTGACGGTCGAGGTTTACGGCGCCAACATGCCGATCAACCAGGTGGCCACGGTTTCCGCTCCGGAGCCGCGGATGCTCTCGGTCCAGGTCTGGGACCGGTCGAACGTCAACGCGGTCGAGAAGGCGATCCGCGCCGCCGGCCTCGGCCTCAACCCGATCAGCGACGGCCAGAGCCTGCGCCTGCCCATCCCCGACCTCACCGAGGAGCGCCGCAAGGAGCTCGCCAAGCTCGCCCACCAATATGCCGAGAAGGCTCGGATCGCCGTCCGCAACGTCCGCCGCGACGGCATGGAGGCCCTGAAGACCGACGAGAAGAAGCACGAGATCAGCCAGGACGAGCAGAAAAGGCTCGAGGTCGAGGTCCAGAAGATGACCGACGACACGATCAGGGAGATCGATTCGGCGATGGCGGCCAAGGAGAAGGAAATCCTCCAGCGGTGAGCGCCGGTTCCGCCCAGGCCGCCCCGCCGAGCCCCGGCGCCGGCGGCGCCACGGTGCCCCGCCACGTCGCCATCATCATGGACGGCAACGGCCGCTGGGCGAAGGCGAGGGGGCTGCCCCGGGCCGCCGGCCACCGCCAGGGGGCGGAAGCCGCTCGCAAGGTGGTCCGGGCCGCCGGCGAGGCGGGCGTCGAATGCCTCACCCTCTACGCTTTCTCGTCCGAGAACTGGCGCCGCCCGGAGGACGAGATCAACGACCTGATGGGGCTCTTGCGCTTCTACATATCGCGCGAGCTGGAAGGGCTTCACCGGGAGGGGGTCCGGCTGAAGATATTGGGCGATCACAAGGCGTTCCAGCCCGATGTTGCCAAAATGGTCGATGTTGCGGTCGAACGCACCGCCAGCAATCGAAGGATGACCGTCGCGATCGCCCTCAATTACGGCTCGCGCTCCGAGCTGGTGCAGGCGGCCCGGCGGATGGCGGAACGGGTCGAGGCCGGGGAGATCCGCTCCGCCGAAATCGACGAGGCGGCGCTAGAGGCGGCCCTCGACACCGCGGATCTGCCGCCGCTCGACCTGCTCGTGCGCACCTCGGGCGAGAAGCGCCTGTCCAACTTCCTGCTCTGGCAGGCGGCCTATGCCGAGCTGCTCTTCGTCGACACGCTCTGGCCCGATTTCGACGACCGGGCCCTGCGCGAGGCCCTGGCCGACTATTCGGCGCGCGAACGCCGGTTCGGCGGCCGATGAGCGAGCCCGCGGCCCCCGGTTCGGACCTTCTCACCCGCTTCACCATGGGCGTGGTGATGATCGCGGTGGCGTGCGTCGCCATCTATCTGGGCGGCTGGCCGTTCCGGCTGCTCGCCGCCGCCGCCGCCGCCGCGATGATGCTCGAATGGGGCGACATGCACCGGGTGCGGCGCGGCTGGACCTGGCTCGGCATGGCGCTGCTCGCCGCCTCGACGCTCGTCATCCCCGAAATCCTGTTCCCGGCCGCCGATCGCGACCCCGCCGAAATCTCGAGCGATCTGCTCGGCCCGGCCTGGATGGGCTTTGCCGCGATCGCGGCGCTGGCGATCCTCTACACGCTGGTCAGCCGCCGGCTGGCGCTGGGATGGGGCTTCCTCTACATCGCCTTGCCCAGCTTCGCGCTGCTGGTGCTGAGCTGGGCCTGGTTCGAGCTCGTCTTCTGGCTGATGCTCGTGACCTGGGCGACCGACATCTTCGCCTATTTCGCCGGCCGCTCGATCGGCGGGCCCAAGCTGGCGCCGAGGATCAGCCCCAACAAGACCTGGGCCGGCCTGATCGGAGGAATGGCCGGGGCGGCGGTCGTCGGGGGCCTTGCCGCCTGGCTGTTCGGAATCGCCGACGGGTTGCCCGATTTCTACTGGCTGGGCGCGCTCATGGCCCTGCTCGCCCAGCTCGGCGACCTTTACGAGAGCCGGGTCAAGCGCCGGCTCGGAGTCAAGGACAGCTCCGCCCTGATCCCCGGCCATGGCGGAGTCCTGGACCGGCTCGACGGCCTGTTGCCGGTCGCCCTCGCCACCCTCCTAGTCCTGATCGCCAGCCTCGCGTGACCGGCCGCCGGAGCGTCGCGATCCTCGGGGCGACCGGCTCCGTCGGGCGCTCGACCCTCGACCTGATCGAGCGCGACCCGGACCGGTTCGAGATCCTCGCCGTGACCGCCCACCGCGACGTCGAAGGGCTCGCCGAGGCCGCGCGCCGGGTCGGGGCGGCCCGGGCCGTCATCGCCGATCCCGATCTGCTCGAACCGCTTCGTGCCGCGCTCGCTGGGACCGGCACCGAGGCCGCCGCCGGCGACTCCGCCATCCTCGAGGCGGCCGGCGCCGGAGCGGACTGGACGATGGCCGCGATCGTCGGAACCGCCGGCCTTCGCCCGACCATGGCGGCGATCCGGTCCGGCCGAACCGTCGCTCTCGCCAACAAGGAGGCCCTGGTCTCGGCCGGCCACCTGATGATCGAGGCGGCCAAGGCGAGCGGAGCCGCTCTGCTTCCGGTGGATTCCGAGCACAACGCCATTTTCCAATGCTTCGACCACGACCGGCCGGAAGCCGTTCGCCGGATCATCCTCACCGCCAGTGGCGGCCCGTTCCGCGAGAAGAGCCTCGAGGAGATGCGGGCGGCGACCCCGCGCGAGGCGATCGCCCATCCCAACTGGTCGATGGGCGCCAAGATCTCGGTCGACTGCGCGACGCTGATGAACAAGGGCCTGGAGCTGATCGAGGCCTTCCACCTCTTCCCGCTGGACGCCGGCGCCTTCGAAGTGGTGATCCACCCGCAGTCGGTGGTCCACAGCCTCGTCGAATATGTCGACGGGTCGGTCCTCGCCCAGCTCGGCTCCCCGGACATGCGCATCCCGATCGCCTACACGCTCGCCTGGCCGGAGCGAATGCCGACGCCCTGCGAGCGCCTCGACCTGGTCAGGACCGGGTCGCTGAGCTTCGAGGCGCCCGATCCGGAGCGCTTCCCCGCCCTCGGCCTCGCCGGGCAGGCCTTGCGCGACGGGGGCGCCCGGCCGGCCGTCCTCAGCGCCGCCAACGAGGTCGCGGTCGAGGCCTTTCTCGGCGGCGGCATCGGCTTCCTCGACATCGCTTCCATCGCCGCCGAGACTCTGCAATGCTATGCTCCGGCGGCGCCGGCCTCGATCGAGGAGGTGCTGGAGGTCGACCGCGAGGCGCGCCGAGCGGCCCAAGCCATCGTTAAAAGGGTGATGCGTTGAACAATCCCGGTGTCCTGTGGACCATTGCAAGCTTCCTCCTCGTCATCGGGCCGCTGATCTTCGTGCACGAGCTCGGCCATTATTTCGTCGGGCGCTGGTTCGGAGTCAAAGCCGAGACCTTCTCGATCGGCTTCGGCCGGGAGATCGCCGGCTGGACCGACCGCCGCGGCACGCGCTGGAAAGTCGGCTGGCTGCCGCTCGGCGGCTACGTGAAGTTCGCTGGCGACATGAACGCCGCCGGCCAGCCGTCTCCGGAATGGCTTGCGCTTCCGGCCGAGGAGCGGGCCCAGACCTTCCAGGCCAAGGCGGTCTGGCAGCGCTTCCTGATCGTTCTCGCCGGCCCGGCCACCAACTTCCTCGCCGCGATCCTGATCTTCACCGGCTTCAACCTCGCCTATGGGGTGCCGCAGACTCCGGCGGTGGTCGGAGCGGTCGAGCCCGGCTCGGGCGCGGCCGAAGCCGGGCTTCGCGCCGGCGATCGCATCGTCCGGATCGACGGCAACCGCATCGACCGCTTCGAGGACATCGCCCCGATCGTGGTTCTCAAGACCGGCGGGCCCCTGAGCGTCGAGCTGGTCCGCGACGGCAAGCCCCTCGAGGTCAGCGCCCGCCCCCGCCAGCGGGTCGAGCGCGACCGCTTCGGCAACGAGTTCAGCCGGACCACGCTCGGAGTCTATCAGGGCAGCCAGATGCTGGTTCCGGTCTCGCCGGTCGGAGCGGCGGCGGCGTCGGTGCGCCAATGCTGGGTCGTCGTCACCACGACGATCGAAGGCCTCGGCCAGATCATCACCGGCCGCCGTTCCGCCAAGGAGCTGGGCGGGCCGCTCAAGATCGCAAAGTTCTCCGGAGAGCAGGCGAGCATGGGAGCGCTGGCCTTCCTGTGGTTCCTCGCAGTGATCTCAATTAATCTGGGATTCATCAACCTGTTGCCAATCCCCATGCTCGACGGGGGGCATCTCTTCTTTTACGGGATAGAGGCCGTCCGCCGGAAACCCTTGCGGCCGGAGGCACAGGAATGGGCGTTCAGGACCGGCTTGGCGGCTCTCCTCGCGCTCATGATCTTCGTCACCTTCAACGATCTGGCGTCTTTTGGCCTGTGGTCGAAGCTTGGCGGGTTGATCGACTGAGCATGATCGGGCAGGGCAGGGGCGACAGGGAAACAGGACGGCCGTTCTCGCCGTCCGTTCAGTCTAAGGGCGGGAACGCGTGACACCCACAAACAGATTTACGAACGGCCGGCGGCTTTGCTCTGTCCTGCTCGTCGGAACCATTCTCGGCGGCTTCGCGCTTCCCGCACAGGCGCAGCAGGCGGTTCCGCTGCCGCCGGAGCCGGTCGCGGCGCCGGCGCCCCAGCCCCAGGCGAGCGTGATCCGCTCGATCACCATCACCGGCAACCAGCGCCTCGAGCCGGAAACGGTCCTCTCCTACATCAAGCTTCGCGTCGGCGAGAATTATGACCGCGAGCGGCTCGACGAGGCCCTTCGCGACCTCTACAATACCGACCTGTTCGCCGACGTCTCGATCCGCGACAACCAGGGCAGCCTGACCATCGAGGTCCGCGAGAGCCCCGTCGTCAACCGCATCGTGCTGGAGGGCAACAAGCGCCTCAAGGACGAGAAGATCACTCCCGAAATCCGCCTCGCGCCGAGGCAGATCTTCAGCCGGGCCAAGGCCCGCGCCGACGTCGCCCGCATCATCGAGCTCTACCGCCGCCAGGGCCGCTTCGCCGCCACGGTGGAGCCCAAGATCGTCCAGCTCGAGCAGAACCGGGTCGACGTCGTCTACGAGATCAACGAAGGGCCCAAGTCCCGAATCCGCCAGATCAACATCCTCGGCAACGAGAAGTTCGGCGACGGCGAGCTTCGCTCGGAGATGGTCACCAAGCGCACCGGAATGCTGAGCTTCCTCGGCTCGGGCGACGTCTACGATCCCGACCGGCTGGCCTTCGACCAGCAGAAGCTCAGGATGTTCTACCTGACCAACGGCTATGCCGACTTCCGCGTCGTGTCGGCGGTGGCGGAGCTCACTCCGGACCGCCGCGACTTCATCATCACCTACGTCGTCGAGGAAGGCGACCGCTACAAGTTCGGCGACGTCAAGGTCGAGAGCGCGATCCGCGACTTCAACGGCGAAGCGCTCAGCAAGCTGCTGCCGATGAAGGCCGGCGACTGGTACAACGCCAAGCAGGTCGAGGACACGGTCACCTCGCTCAACGAGAGCGCGGGCCTGTTCGGCTACGCCTTCGCCGACGTCCAGCCGAATTTCCAGCGCAACAAGGACACCAAGACGATGACGGTGACGTTCAACGTCGCCGAAACGCCGCGGGTCTATGTCGAGCGCATCGACGTCAGCGGCAACACCAACACCCGCGACAAGGTGATCCGCCGCGAGTTCAGGCTCGCCGAGGGCGATCCGTTCAACAGCATCCGGGTCAAGAGGTCGCGCGACCGGATCCAGTCGCTCGGCTTCTTCCAGGAGAATCTGGAGATCGAGCAGGCCCAGGGTTCGGCAGCGGACCGGGTCATCCTCTCGACGACGCTCGAGGAGAAGGCGACCGGCCAGCTCCAGGTCTCGGCCGGCTTCTCCAGCCTCGAGCGCTTCCTGCTCAACCTGTCGATCGAGCAGCGCAATTTCCGCGGCATGGCTCAGACCCTGCGCGCCTCGGTCAACTATTCGAGCTACTCCAAGTCGATCGAGCTGGGCTTCACCGAGCCCTACGTGTTCGATCGCAACATCGCGCTCGGCTTCGACCTTTTCCGGCGCGATTATTCGAGCTTCAACTTCGTCAACAACAACCGCAACACCACCTACAAGCAGACCAGCACCGGCGCCGGACTTCGGGGCGGCGCTCCGCTCACCGAATATCTCCAGCTCGGCCTTCGCTACGGCATCAACTTCGACAACGTCACCCTGGACGAAGCCGCGTTCTTCACCGACCCCGACGGAACCGGGCCGCTTCCCCCTTCCTGCGACCCGCTCAGGGTGGGACGCTATCTGTGCGAGGCGATCGGCAAGCGCACGACCTCGTCGATCGGCTATTCGCTGCTCTACGACACGACCGACAACCGGATCCGGCCGACGCGTGGGCAGCGCTTCACCATCAACCAGGATTTCGCGGGCCTCGGCGGCGACGTCAAATATCTGCGCACCCGGGCCAATGCCGCCAAATTCTGGCGGGTCGGCGGCGGTTTCATCTTCTCGACCTCGGTCGAGGGCGGGCTCATCCACAGCTTCGAGAACAGCCCCGGTGCGGGCCAGGACCCGGTCCGCCTCGTCGACCGCTTCTTCCTGGGCGAGCCGCAGGTGCGCGGCTTCGACATTCGCGGAGTCGGGCCGCGAATTCAGCGAGTCCCGTTCGTCGAGAATTCGGACGGCGTCCTGGTCCCGGTGACCGACCGCAAGCAGATCGTCGACGACGCTCTGGGCGGACGGGCTTATTATGTCGGCCGCGCCGAGCTCGAAATTCCGGTCAGCTCGAGCTTCCGCGAGATGGGGCTTCGGCCGTCGGTGTTCCTCGACGTCGGAGCGCTGTTCTCGCTTCGCGACCCGATTCCGCAGTCGATCCTGCCCGGCGATGCGCGCACCCTCAACCGCTGCATCGACACCAACGGCAACTCGACCACCGCGCCGGACAACAATGTCTGCACCCCCGGCTCCATACTCGTCCCCGGCGTGGCTCCGTTCATCGAGAGCTATCTCGGCGATACCGCCAAGCCGCGCCTTTCCATCGGCTTCGGAGTCAACTGGAACTCGCCCTTCGGCCCGTTCAGGATCGATATAGCCAAGGCGCTCTTAAAGGCTGACGGGGATGATACCAAGCTTATCACCTTCAATGTAGGGACCGCATTCTGATGAACAAACTCGCTTTCGGCGCGGCCATTGCCGCGCTCTCGCTCGCCATTCCGGGCGCGGCCCAGGCGCAGCGCACCCCCGGCGCCGTCATCGTCGTCGTCGACACCGACCGGATCTTCCGCGAGTGCACCGCCTGCCGGGCCGCCCAGACCCAGCTTCAGGGCATGGTCACTTCCGCCCGCACCCGCGCCCAGCAGCTCGGCCAGCCGCTCCAGACCGAGGCGCAGTCGATCGAGCAGGCCGGAGCCCAGCTCCGCAACCAGACCGGCGCCGCCCGCGCCGCCGCCGAATCCGCTCTCAACAACCGGGTCCAGCAGTTCCAGACCCGCCAGACGACGGCTCAGCAGGAGATCCAGCGGCTCGAGCAGAACATCCAGTCGACCCAGGCCAACGTGCTTCGGCAGATCAACGAGCGGCTCAACCCGATCGTCACCCAGATCATGAACGCCCGCAACGCCAACATCGCGCTCGACACCAACGCGACTCTGGCCCGCTCGAACACGCTCGACGTGACCAACGACGTTCTCACCGCGCTCAACGCGTCGCTTCCTTCCGTCAGCGTCACGCCGCTGCCGCAGCAGCCCGCGCAGACGCAGCCCCAGGGCCGGTGAGCTCCGACCCGGCAGAAGCCGCCATCGGCCCGCTCGACATAAGGCGGGTGATGGCGGCGCTGCCGCATCGCTACCCCTTCCTGCTCATCGACCGGGTCGAGGAGCTGATTCCCAAGAAGCGGATCGTCGCGATCAAGGCGGTGACGATCAACGAGCCCTTCTTCCAGGGCCATTTTCCGGGCCGTCCGATCATGCCCGGCGTGCTGATCGTCGAGGCGCTCGCCCAGGCGGCGGGGGTGCTCGCCGTCGAGTCGCTCGGTCTCGCCGGTTCCGGAAAGCTCGTCTATTTCATGGCCATCGACGGCGCCAAGTTCCGCGCCCCGGTCGAACCCGGAGTGCTGCTGCGGCTCGAGGTCTGCTTCGTCCAGAAGCGCTCGACCGTTTGCAAGTTCGCCGGCCGTGCCCTCGTCGACGGCAAGCTCGCTGCCGAGGCGAACTTCACCGCCATGATCGCGGATCCGCCCGCGGGTTAGGGAGAGGTGTGGCGGCCTGTGCCATACCGTCATCCCGGCGAAGGCCGGGATCTCAGGGAGAGTAGGCGCCGCCAGCCGTGCAGGGCGCCCTCCATTCGCGGCTGCGCTTTTCACCCGCTGAGATCCCGGCCTTCGCCGGGATGACGGTCGCGGGCAGGGCGCCAGCTGCCTCCCGCCTTCTCGATCCCGAACACGGCGCCGATCGCGCCCGACGCCATCACTTCGGCCGGCGCGCCGTCCGCCGCGACGCGCCCGCCGTCCATCATGATCAGCCGGTCCGCATAGGCCGCGGCGGCGTCGATATCGTGCATCGCGACGATG
>DASVUZ010000042.1:0-6545 GCA_036386795.1 Allosphingosinicella sp. | reverse complement strand
CGCCCGCGGCCAGGCTCTCGATCTGGCGCCGGTTGAGCAGACGCGGGTCGACCCGTTCCGCGAAATCGTCGAGCGACTTGAACGCGCCGTTCTCGCGCCTTTCGTCGACGAGCTGTTCCATCGCCTTTTCACCGACGCCCTTGAGTGCGCCGAGCGCGTAGCGCACCGCGCTACCCTCCCCCGTCTCCTGCACCGAGAAATCGGCCTCGCTCGCGTTGATCGAGGGCGGCAGGCAGGGAACGTCGAGCCGCCGCATGTCCTCGGCGAAGATCGCAAGCTTGTCGGTCTGGCTCATGTCGAAGCACATCGAGGCGGCGTAGAATTCCACCGGATAATGCGCCTTCAGCCACGCGGTCTGGTAGGCGACGAGCGCGTAGGCGGCGGCGTGGCTCTTGTTGAAGCCGTAGCCGGCGAACTTGTCGATCAAGTCGAACAGCTCGTTCGCCTTGCCCCTGGGGATGGCGTTCACCCGCTCGCAGCCGGCGACGAAGCCGGCGCGCTGGGCGTCCATTTCCGACTTGATCTTCTTGCCCATCGCCCGGCGGAGAAGGTCGGCCTCGCCGAGGCTGAAGCCGGCGAGGACCTTGGCGGCCTCCATCACCTGCTCCTGGTAGACGAAGATCCCGTAAGTCTCCTTCAGCACCGGCTCGAGCAGGGGGTGGGGATATTCGATCGGCTCGCGCCCGTTCTTGCGGGCTCCGAACATCGGGATATTGTCCATCGGCCCGGGCCGGTAGAGCGAGACGAGCGCGATGATGTCCTCGAAGCTGGTCGGCTTCACCGCCGCCAGGGTCCGGCGCATGCCTTCCGATTCGAGCTGGAACACCCCGACCGTGTCGCCGCGCTGGAGCAGCCGGTAGACGTCCTCGTCATCCCAGGGGAGATGATCGAGATCGGCCTCCACGCCCCGCCTGGCGAGCATCTGGACGGCCTTCTGAAGCACCGACAGGGTCTTAAGCCCGAGGAAATCGAACTTCACCAGGCCCGCGGCCTCGACATATTTCATGTCGAACTGGGTGACCGGCATGTCGGAACGCGGGTCCCGATAGAGCGGGACCAGCTTGTCGAGCGGGCGGTCGCCGATGACGACTCCGGCGGCGTGGGTCGAGGCGTGCCTCGGCAGGCCCTCGAGCTTCATGGCGAGGTCGAACAGCCGGCGGACCTGGGAGTCGTTCTTATATTCGGCGGCGAGCTCGGTGACGCCGTTGAGGGCGCGCTCCAGGGTCCAGGGATCGGTCGGATGGTTGGGGATCGCCTTGGCGAGCCGGTCGACCTGGCCGTAGGGCATCTGCAGGACGCGGCCGGTGTCCTTGAGGACTGCGCGCGCCTTGAGCTTCCCGAAGGTGATGATCTGAGCGACCTTGTCGCTCCCGTAGCGCTGCTGGACGTAGCGGATGACCTCGCCGCGCCTCGTCTCGCAAAAGTCGATGTCGAAATCCGGCATCGACACGCGCTCGGGATTCAGGAAGCGCTCGAAGAGAAGGCCGAGCCGGATCGGGTCGAGATCCGTGATCGTGAGCGCCCAGGCGACGACCGACCCCGCCCCGGAGCCGCGGCCCGGGCCGACCGGAATGTCATTCTCCTTCGCCCATTTGATGAAGTCGGCGACGATCAGGAAATAGGCCGAAAAGCCCATCCGGACGATGATGTCGGCCTCATAGTCGAGCCGGTCGAAATAGGCCTGGCGCTCGTCGCTCGACAGCTCGCGGCGGCCGGCGAGCCGCGCCTCGAGGCCCGCCCGGGCGTCGCTTCGAAGCTGCTCAGCTTCCGCGTCGGTATCGCCGGCGAGGCTGGGCAGGATCGGCTTGCGCTTGGGCGCCCCGAATGCGCAGCGGCGCGCGATCACCCCCGTATTCTCGATCGCCTCGGGCAAATCGGCGAACAGCCGGCGCATCTCCGCCGCCGGCTTCAGCCAGGCTTCGGGCGAGGAGCGGGTGCGGTCGTCGCGGTCGAGCTGGCTCGACTGGGCGATGCACAGCAAGGCGTCGTGAGCCTCGTGGAAATGGGCATCGGCATAAGCGGCCGGATTCGTCGCGACCAGCGGCAGGTCGTGGGCGTAGGCGAGCTCGAGCAGCCGCGGTTCCGACCGGATCTCGACCGGATCCTGGCGGCGGCTCAATTCGACGTAGAGGCGGCCGGGAAACAATGCGCGAAGCCGCTCGAGCATTGCCGCTGCGGCGCTTTCCTGCTCCTCCGCGAGCAGACGTGCGAGCGCCCCCTCCGAGCCCCCGGTCAGAGCGATCAGCCCGTCGCTTCGCCCCTCCAGCGCGTCGAGGCTGACATGGGCCGGCTCCTCGACCGGCCGGCCGAGATGCGCGGCCGACACTAACGTGCAAAGATTGTCGTAGCCGCGGTCGTTCTGCGCGTAGAGGCCGATCCAGTCGAGCACGGGCTGGCCGGTGCCGCCGCCCGGCCGAGCGACGGCCAGCATCGTCCCGACGATCGGCTGAACGCCCGCCTCGCGGCAGGCGTCGGTGAAGGCCATGGCGGCGTAGAGGCCGTTGCGGTCGGTCAGAGCGGCGGCGGGAAAATCGAACCTTTTGGCCTGCTTGGCGATCGCCTTCGGCTCGATCGCCCCTTCGAGCATCGTGTAGCTCGAGAAGATGCGCAATGGGACATAGGGGCCGGCCATGGCGTCACTATGGTGATCCTCGGACGAGGAAGAAAGCAGCGGAAGCCTGTTTTCCACAGCTATTCGTCCGTATCGCTCCGCCGACGGTGCGGAAAGCTGCACCGGTGTGGATCGAAACTTTCTCTTGGAATCACCACGCTGCCCCGCTCGCGATCGCGCGGACGCCATTTCTCTCGGTTTTGGACGCGATGATCCGCGACACGGGCTTGCACTTGCCTTCAATCGATTTCGGCCGGTGCCGTGGGGGCATCGACCGGGGGCCGCTCGAAGGAGCATTGAGCCCAACAGGAGGCAATAATGCATGCTTCGAACCGGACCAGCGGCGCCGGGACCGCAAAGCGTTCGCGCCAGGCCGCAACATTCGTTGGTCTCGCCTTGCTGATTTCCGGCGCTGCCGGCAACGAGGCCCAAGCCTTCGCGAAGTCGGCCGGACAGCGCCACACCGAGGGCGTGCGCTACGTCGTCCAGCGCTTCAATCCGAATACTCCGCGCAGCGACGTGGCAAGGGCAGTAATAGAAATATACCGGGATCAGTGCACCGCTCTCGGGCTCCCCCCTGGACGGTGCACCGTCTTCCTGCCTCGGGATTTTCCGTTAAACGTTAATTTGATCCTGGGGCGGATCAACGGCACGCCCCAGTACAAATCCCAGCTGACCATGCTGCTTCGGACGGTCGAGCGTGCGCCCACGCTTCGCGTGCTTCGAAAGGACCTCGCTTCCGCCCGCATCCGAGGCGCACGTACGCTACGAGGCGCGGAACGAAAGAACTTCGATGACGCTGTATCGATCGCGGTCGCGAGCGCCACGTTGTGGGCACCCCGCACCGAGGGCGGTCTCGGCGGAGGCGGGATACGACCCCCCAAAACCCCGGTCCAGGGCAAGCTCAATTGGAAGATCAATTGGAAGCATGTCTTGCGCGACGATTTGATCGGCTGCCTGGGCGGCCTGGTCGGCGGGGCTTGTCCCGAAGGGGCGATCATAGGCTCCGCCATCTCGGTGATAGAGCAAGTGCTCGAGTGACGATACCAGCCAGGGACGGCGGCTAAGGTCCGGGCGAAATCCTCGCTCCGGCGGAACGGCGCCGCAAGTCGAAGCGTCGGCGCGCCTCTAACTTCGCGCCGGATTTGCGCTTTGCATCAGTCGCCCTGGGCGATCCGCCTCAGCTCGGCCATTCGGGAGGCGTAGGTGGCGCCGACGCAGCCCTCGCTGCCGCAGCGTTCGCGCCTCTGAAGGAAGGCGTCGCGGCTGCGCCTCAGGTGGCTTCGAGTCGCCGGGTCCGCATCGGCCATCAAAGCGTACCAGAGCGAGGCCATTTCACGGTCGCGCGCCGCCAGGCGCGGCGACGCGCAGACCATTTTCTCGGTGCTGGTCCGGGCGTGGCGGCAGTTGAAGCTCGGCCGGGCGGTGACCCGGGTCGGCGGCGGCGCGGGTTCGGCAGCGGCGCGCTTCTCGGCAACCGGCTTGGGCGGCTCGACAGGCGGCAGCGGCCGCACGGGCGCGACGGGCTCGACGATCGCCACCTGCGGCGGAGCGCCCGGCGGAGCGCTGGGCTGCGGCGCGGCGACGATCCTCGGCAGCGGCTGCCCGGTCAGTCCGACCGTCGCGAGCCGGTAGATGATCGGCTCGGCGCCATCCATCTGGTAGACCAGGCCGCTGCCGTCGAGCGCGGCCTGAGCCGCATATTCGACTTCGGCGGTGAGTCGGCGCTCCCCGTCGAACGCATTCTCGACTCCGGGCGGCAGATCGAGCACGAAGCGGCCGGTGCAGACGGTGACGTTGAGCGTGTCGTCGCGGCTCTTCACCACCGGATCCTCCATCCGGACGACCGCGGCCGCCGCGAGGGGATCGAGATTGCGAGGATCGGATTTGCGGATACGGGCCGCCTCGTCGAAAATCAGCTCCTTCAGCCTGGCGTAAGTGCCGTCCGACGCGCAGGCCTTGCGGATCCGCTCGTGCTGCGCGGCGGCGAGCTCGGCCTTGCTCTGCTGGTGCGGCGGATCCTTCTTCTTCATCCAGTCGCAGCCGGCCAGGGCCGCGGCCCCCGCGACGAGGAGGACGGCCTCGCGCAACGCCATCAGAGATGCTCCAGCCGTTCAACCATCCGCCGCCAACGCAGCAAGGAAGACATCTTTCCCCCGGGCGCACCCTGAGCTTGTTTCAGGGTCCAGCTTCGAGCAGCGCCGGGGCCCAGGATGGCCTGCCGGGAACCGGCCAGCTCCGTCCTGGATGCTGAAACAAGTGCAGGATGACGGGAGAGGCGGGCCTCGCCTCGGCAGCCTATTCCAGCACGCCTTCGTGAAGCCTCAGCACCCGATCCATCTTCGCGGCGATCCGCTCGTTGTGTGTGGCGACCAAGGCCGCGCTGCCCTCGTCGCGGACGAGGCGCAGGAATTCGGCGAAGACGATGTCGGCGGTGGCCTCGTCGAGATTGCCGGTGGGCTCGTCGGCCAGGACCAGAGCGGGGCGGTTGGCGAGGGCGCGGGCGACCGCGACCCGCTGCTGCTCGCCGCCCGAAAGGGCGCTCGGCCTGTGCGGCAGCCGCTCGCCGAGGCCGAGCGTGCCGAGAAGCGTGCTCGCCCGCTCGTCCGCCGCCTCCCGGGTGGCCCCCTTGACGAGCTGGGGGATGACGACGTTCTCGAGCGCCGTGAAGTCGGGCAGGAGATGGTGGAACTGGTAGACGAAGCCGAGCGTGTCCCGGCGCACCCGGGTTCGGTTGCCGTCGCTGAGCTCGGCAACCTCCTCGCCGGCGATCCGGATCGAGCCGTCGAAGCCGCCCTCGAGCAGGCCCACCGCCTGGAGCAGGGTCGACTTGCCCGATCCGGACGGTCCGAGCAGCGCGACGATCTCGCCCTTGCGGACCTCAAGGTCGACTCCTCGAAGCACCTCGATCGTCACTCCGCCCTGCCGGAAGCTGCGCTTCAGGCCTCTGACCTCCAGCACCTCATTCATAGCGCAGAACCTGAACCGGATCGGTGCTCGCGGCCTTCCAGGCGGGATAGAGCGTGGCCAGGAAGCTGAGCACCAGAGCCATTGCGACGATGGCGAGCACCTCGAATGCGTCGGTCTTCGCCGGAAGCTCGGTGAGGAACCGGATCGAGGGATCCCAGAGATTCTGGCCGGTGACGATCTGGAAGAAGTCGACCACGGGCTGGCGGAAGTAGAGCAGCAGGAAGCCGAGGCCGAGCCCGGCGAGGATGCCGATAATTCCGATCGTAACCCCGACGGTCATGAACACCTTCATCAGCCCGCGGCGGGTCGCGCCCATCGTTCTCAGGATGGCGATGTCGCGGGTCTTGGCGCGCACCAGCATGACCAGCGCCGAGAGAATGTTGAAGGCCGAGACGAGGACGATGATCGAGAGGATGATGAACATGCCGATCTCGTCCAGCGCCAGCGCCTGGAACAGGCTCGCGTTGAGCGTCTTCCACGTCTGCAGCGTCGCGCCTTGCCCCATACGCTCCGCAAGCGGCGCGAGCGTCACGTCCGACTTTTCCGGGTCTTGGGTGCGAAGCGCAATCGAGGTCACAGCCTCGCCTAGGCCGAGCAGGACCTGCGCTTCCTCGATCGGCATCAGCACGGCGGCGGAATCGATCTCCTCCGCCCGGGTCTCGATCACGCCTGCGACGCGGTAGGATGTCGGGCGGACCTCGATCTCCCCGTCCGTCTCCTCGACCCGGATGAGCTCGACCGCGGAGCCCGGTATCGCCCCCACACGCTGCGCCAGCCCCGCGCCGAGCACCACCTCCCCGCCTTCCCCGCCGCCGATCTGGGCGGTGCCGGCGACGATGCTCTCCTCCATCACGGGCGCCCGCAGGCTCTCCAGCGTCAGCCCGCGCACCAGCGCCGGCGCCACCGCGCCCCGCGACGACATCATCAGCCGCCCCTCGACCAGCGGCCGCGCCGAAACCACGCC
>DASVUZ010000041.1:0-56464 GCA_036386795.1 Allosphingosinicella sp. | reverse complement strand
GAGCCGTCTGCGGCGGCGCCGAGCACGAGGGCGGCGAAATCGCCTTCGCGCTCCTTGAGCAGGTCGGCGATCGCCTTGGCCGCCTCGCCTTCGCGCACCAGGATGCGGGGCTGGATCCCGGCTTCCTCGGCGATCGCTCCGGCCGCTTCCAGCACCTTGGCTTCGGCGCGGAGCTTGGCTTCTTCCTCCATCGCCGCCTGCACCCCGCCCCATTCCACGAATTCGGCCGGCGGGATGACGGCGAGCAATTCCACCGTACCGCCGGTGCGCGCCGCGCGGCGGGCGGCATAAAGCAATGCGACTCGCGCCTCGCTCGTCTCGTCGATCACCACCAGATAGGATCGCATCGGGCCCCTCGTCCTCGGCGGCGATGCTGCGCCAGATCGTCCCACCGCGCAAGCTCGGGCCCCTTCGGCCGGCGCAGGACGGGCGCTGAGGTCAGGCCTTGACCCGGCCCCTCCAGATGGTCTTTGGGGTGAAGCCGCGATGACGGAGCGAGGAGCCGCTTGCCCATGCCGATTGAGCTCAAGATGCCGGCCCTCAGCCCGACCATGGAGGAAGGCACGCTCGCCAAATGGCTCGTCAAGGAAGGCGACAGCGTCGCCGCGGGAGACCTGCTGGCCGAGATCGAGACGGACAAGGCGACGATGGAGTTCGAGGCCGTCGACGAAGGCACGATCGCCAAAATCCTGGTCCCCGAAGGCACGGACGAGGTCAAGGTCGGGACGGTCATCGCGCTGATCGCGGGCGAGGGCGAGGACTCGGGAGCGGCCGCCGCGCCCCCGGCCGGTGCCGCGACGGAGCCGGTCGCCAAGGGCGGCGGCGAGACCGGCGCCGGCCAGCCGGCGACCGAGGAGGCCGCGCCCGCCGCCCCTGCCCTCACCCGGCCCATCAATCCGATCCAGCATAGCGAGCTCGCCCCCCAGCCGAAGGCCGACGCCGGCGACCGGATCAAGGCGAGCCCGCTCGCTCGCCGCCTCGCCGAGCAGCGGGGCATCGACCTTGCGGGCCTCGCCGGCTCCGGCCCGGGCGGACGGATCGTCAAGGCCGACGTCGACGGAGCCGCCGGAAAGACGGCCGCTCCCGTTGCCGCTTCGGCGGCGGCAGCGACGCCCGCGGCCGCCCCGGCGGCGGCCCCCGCTCATGCCGTGCCCGAAATCCCGCACGAAATCGCCAAGCTCTCCAACATGCGCAAGACGATCGCTCGCCGGCTCACCGAGTCGAAGCAGACCGTCCCTCACATCTACCTCACCGTCGACATCCGGCTCGATGCGCTTCTCAAGCTGAGGGGCGAGCTCAATTCCAGCCTCGAGCCGCGCGGCATAAAGCTCTCGGTCAACGACCTCATGATCAAGGCGCTTGCGGCCGCGCTGATGGAAGTGCCCGAATGCAACGTCCAATATACCGGGACCGAGCTCGTCACCTTCAAGCGGGCCGACATCTCCGTCGCGGTGTCGATCCCCAACGGCCTGATCACGCCAGTCATCGTCGAAGCCGATTCCAAGCCGCTGTCGCGGATCGCCACCGAGATGAAGGACCTCGCCGCCCGGGCCCGCGAAGGCAAATTGAAGCCGGAGGAATATCAGGGCGGGACGGCGAGCCTGTCGAACATGGGGATGTACGGGATTTCCGTCTTCTCCGCGGTGATCAATCCTCCGCAGGGGATGATCATGGCGATCGGCGCGGGCGAGAAGAAGCCCTGGGTGGTCGACGGGGCGCTCCAGGTCGCGACGATGATGACCGCGACCGGAAGCTTCGACCACCGCGCCATCGACGGCGCCGACGGCGCACGGCTGATGAAGGCGTTCAAGCGCCTCGTCGAGCAGCCGCTCGGGATGCTGACCTGAAATGGCGCTCGGCAAGGCGATCCTCGGCGGCCTCGTCGCGTCGATCGCCATCCCCTGGGTCTTCCAGGACGACGCCGGCCGGCTCGGCGAATGGGCCCGGATCGGCCTGGTCAGCTTCAGGCTGGGCGACACGCCCCTGGGCTGGTCGCTCCCGATCTTCGCCGGAGTGACCCTGTTCGCCTGGCTGTTCCTCTCATGGGCCGAGCGATGAGCGCCCACCAACGGGAGTCCCGAATTGTCTGAAACGTACGACCTCATCGTGCTCGGCTCGGGGCCGGGCGGCTATGTCGCCGCGATCCGGGCAAGCCAGCTCGGAATGAAGGTGGCGATCGTCGAGCGCGAGAAGCTCGGCGGCATCTGCCTCAACTGGGGGTGCATCCCGACCAAGGCGCTGCTGAGGACGAGCGAGATCTACCATTACATGACCCACGCCTCGGCCTACGGGCTCGTCGCGGAGAAGCCCGGCTTCGACCTGGCGAAGATCGTCGACAGGAGCCGCAAGGTCGCCGGCCAGCTCAACGCCGGGGTCAAGGGACTGATGAAGAAGAACAAGGTGACCGTCGTCGAGGGCGAGGGCAAGCTGGCCGGCAAGGGCAAGCTCCAGGTCGGCGACAAGAGTCTCGAAGCCAGGCACATCCTGATCGCGACCGGCGCGCGCGCGCGCGACCTGCCCTTCGCCAAGGCTGACGGGGAGCGTATCTGGACCTACCGGCACGCCATGGTGCCCAAGGTCATGCCGACCAGATTGCTGGTGATCGGATCGGGCGCGATCGGGGTGGAGTTCGCGAGCTTCTATTCGGACATGGGGGCCGAGGTGACGATCGTCGAGATGCTCGACCGAATCCTTCCGGTCGAGGACGAGGACGTCTCCGCCTTCGTCCACAAGCAGCTCGCCAAGCAGGGGATGAAGATCCACGTCTCGTCCGGGGTGGAGAAGCTCGAAACGGGGCCGAACGGAGTGAAGGCGACCCTGAAGGGCGGCGACGTGCAGGAATTCAGCCACGCCATCGTCGCCATCGGAATCGTGCCGAACACCGAGAATATCGGTCTCGAGGCGCTCGGTGTGAAGACGGACCGAGGCCACATCGCCGTCGACGGCTTCGGCCGCACCAATGTCGAGGGCGTCTATGCGATCGGCGACGTCACCGGCCCGCCCTGGCTCGCCCACAAGGCCAGCCATGAGGGCGTCGTCTGCGTCGAGGCCATCGCCGGCGGCAAGCCGCACCCGTTCGAGACCTGGAACATCCCCGGCTGCACCTATTCGAGGCCGCAGGTGGCGAGCGTCGGGCTGACCGAGGCGAAGGCGAAAGAGGGCGGCCGCAAGGTCCGGGTCGGCAAGTTCCCCTTCATCGGCAACGGCAAGGCGATCGCGCTCGGCGAGGCCGAGGGCTTCGTGAAGACGGTGTTCGACGCGGAGACGGGGGAGCTGCTCGGCGCCCATATGGTCGGAGCGGAGGTCACCGAGCTGATCCAGGGCTATGCGGTGGCAAGGCAGCTCGAGACGACCGAGGCCGATCTGATGCACACGATCTTCCCGCATCCGACGCTGAGCGAGATGATGCACGAGAGCGTGCTCGACGCTTACGGGCGGGCGGTCCATTATTAGGCCTGGGCCGGCGTCACAGGCGCGAACCGATTCCGGTCCTGGGGCGAAGCGGATAGGGGCCTTCCGATGCACCGGCTATTCGTCGCCATCCGACCGCCTGCAGCGATCCGGGCCGGCCTTCTCGGGCTGATGGGGGGAGTAGCCGGCGCCCGCTGGCAGACGGAGGAGCAGCTTCACCTGACTCTGCGCTTCATCGGCGAGGTCGACCGGCACATGGCCCGAGACGTCGACGCCGCGCTGAGCGCAGTCCACCATCCCGCCTTCGAGGTCGCGGTCAACGGGCTCGGAGCCTTTGAGCGGCGCGGCGAGCCGGTGACCCTCTGGGCCGGCCTCGCGCCGCAGGAGCCGTTGCGCGCCCTCCACAAGAAGATCGACCAGGCGCTCGTTCGGGTCGGAGTCGAACCCGACCGGCGAGCTTATATGCCCCACATCACTCTTGCCCGGCTGCCGCGCGGCGCCGGCCCGGTGGGATCGCTGGTCGAGCAATCGGGCGGAGCCGGAAGCCCGCTTTTCCCGGTCGTCGAATTCCACCTCATCGAAAGCCGGCTCGCGCCCGACGGGCCGCTCTATTCGGTCGTGGAGCGCTACGCGCTCGATTGAGTCGGATCGTCGGTCAGCAGCCCTCGAGCAGCCGGTCGACGAGGTCGGCATAGGTCTGGCCGAACAGGCGCAGGTGAACCAGGGCGGGGAAGAGCTGGTAGACCGGCCGCCGCTCCTCCCAGCCCGGCTCGAGCGGGCCATAGGCTTCCCAGAAGGCGGGCGGAGGCTCGCCGAACAAGGTCAGCATGGCGAGGTCGACCTCGCTATGGCCGCCGTAGCAGGCCGGATCGATCAGCGCCGCGAGCCGGCCGCCGGCGACGAGGAGGTTGCCGCTCCACAGGTCGCCGTGGAGGAAGGCCGGCGGAGGCGAGTCCGGCAGCAGGTCCGGAAGCCGGGCCGCCAGCCGTTCGACCCGCTCGCGGACCGGCCGGTCGAGGATGCTCGCCGTCGCCGCCAGCCGCTGCTCGCCCCAGAAACCGGGCCAGTCGCCGGTCTGGCGATTGTCGAGCGCGACCGTGCCGATCCGATAGTCGACCGGCCAGCCGTAGCGCTCGCCGGTCCGGGCGTGCAGCCGACGGATCGAAGTGCCGATATCGGCCCAGGCGTTCGGGCTGAATACCCCGTCATTGGCGACATGCTCGAGCAGCAGCACGCCGTCATGCTCGCCCTCGACGATCGGGGTCGGCATCCCGACTCCCGCCAGGGCGCGGAGCATCGCCGCTTCCGTGGCCACCGCCGGGCCGCCCTTGGCGACCGTGCACCGCCCGTCCGGCCGCTTCAGCAGGAGCACCTCGGAAAGATCGCCCCCAGCGAGGCGCTCGAGCTGGTTTTCGGCGACTCCGGTCAGCTCGGCCACTCGGCGGGCGAAGGCGGTCACCCGCCGCCCGCGATCTTGCGCGCGAGCGCCGCCGCTCCCGCGCTGACGTCGGACCAGGCTTCGTCGAAATGCTCGTCCTCGCCGTAATAAGGATCGGCCACCGCCTGGCCTTCGCGGCCCTCGACATGGTCGAGGAGAAGCGACAGCTCCGCCTTGCCGCCCGGCGGCCGAAGCCGCTCGAGATCGCGCAGATTGTTGGCGTCGAGCGCGACGATATGGTCGAAGCGCCGGAAGTCGTCTGCGGTCACCAGCCGCGCGCGAAGATTGGAGATGTCGACTCCGTTGTGGTCCGCGACGGCCGCGGCGCGCGGATCGGGCGGATAGCCGATATGCCAGTCGCCGGTGCCGGCGGAGTCGATGTCGACGTCGAGCCCGAGCCGCTCGGCCTCGCGCCGGAACGCCGCCTCGGCGAGCGGCGAGCGGCAGATGTTGCCGAGGCAGACGAACAGAACTGCGGTCTTCACGGGCGATGCCTTGTTGCCAAAGCTTCCGGCTCTGCTAGCCAGAAGCGCAGGACAGCACAATGAGAGGGTGTATGGCGTCGAACCCCGAGGTGACCGTGCCCGCGGCCTCTCCTCCCGTGCGCGTCGGCGCCTATGCCTGGTACGCCCTCATCGTCCTCGTCCTGGTCTACGCCCTGAACTTCATCGACCGGCAGATCCTTTCCATCCTCGCCGAGGACATCAAGCGCGATCTCGGACTCGAGGACGCCCAGATCGGCTTCCTCTACGGAACCGCCTTCGCCGTCTTCTACGCCTTGTTCGGAATCCCGCTCGGGCGGCTGGCCGACAGCTGGTATCGCGGCCGGGTGATGGCGATCGGGCTTGCGCTCTGGTCGTCGATGACGGCCCTGTCCGGCTTCGCAAGCAGCTTCGCGATGCTCGCCGTCGCCCGCATCGGAGTGGGCATCGGCGAAGCCGCCGCGTCGCCCGCCGCCTATTCGATGATCTCGGACTGGTTTCCCAAGGAGAAGCGGGCGACAGCGCTCTCCATTTATTCGAGCGGCCTCTATATCGGCGGAGCGCTGAGCCTGCCGATCGGCGGCTTCGTGCTCAGCCGCTGGAACCTGGCCTACCCCAACCCGGCCGACGCTCCGCTCGGGCTGGTCGGCTGGCAGGCCGCCTTCCTCGCGGTCGGCGTTCCGGGGCTTCTGATCGCCTTGTGGGTGCTGTCGCTGAAGGAGCCGCAGCGCGGCGCCTCGGACGGCCTGCCGCAGCCGATCGTCCGCCCCAACGCCTGGCGGGATTTCGGACGGGAGCTGGTGGCGATCCTGCCTCCGCTGACCCTTCTCAACGTCTCGCGCATTCCCGGCGCTCTCAAGGTCAACCTCATCGTCCTGGGAGTGGTCGCGCTGTGCGCCTACGGCCTCATCCGGCTGACCGGGGACCTTCCGCAATGGTCGGCTTACGGCCTCGGCGTCTACGCGGTCTTTTCCTGGGTCCAGTCGCTCAAGAGCCGCGATCCGGCGACTCACCGGCTGATCTGGGGGACTCCGCTGACGATCGTTCTCGCCATGGCGTTCGGAAGCATCTCGTTCGTCACCTACGCGGTCAGCTTCTGGGGGCCGCCCTACGTCCTTCGCACCTTCTACCCCGATCCGACCGGGCCGGCTTTCTATTTCGGCGGAATGAGCGCCGCCGAAGAGGTCGCCTTCATCATGGGCTGGGGCGCGGCGATCTCGGCCGCCGCCGGAGTCATCCTCGGCGGAGTGGTTTCGGACCTGTGGCGGCGCACCGACCCGCGCGGCCGGATCTTCGTCAACATGGCCTCGGTGATCAGTGCAGCGCCGCTCAGTTGGTTCCTCTTCACCACCGACTCGATCGCCGCCTTTTACTGGGTCTTCCCGCTCGCTCACATGGCCGGCGCGATGTGGGTCGGCGCCGCCGTCGCGACTCTTCAGGATCTGGTGCTGCCGCGAATGCGCGCCACCGCCGGAGCCACCTATATCCTCGGAACGACCATGATCGGCCTCGCGCTCGGGCCCTATTTCGCCGGCAAGGTCGCCGACGTCGCCGACAGCCTTAGAACCGGCATCTTCGCGCTCTACCTCATGGTTCCCCTGACCCTGTTCGGCCTGTGGCTCGGCAGCCGCCGGATCGCGGAGCTGGAAGCCACCAAGATCGAGCGCGCCCGGGCCGTCGGCGAAGCCATCTAGCCCGGTCGGCGATCGTCGCCTCGGACCCGTCCGGGTCCGAGAGCCGGGCCCTAGCCCAGCACCCCGCAGGCGATCCGTTCGCCGCTGTTGCCCGATGGGTCGGTCCGGTGATCGTCCGCCTTGGCATGGATCACGACGGACGCTCCGTCGGAGTCGATCAGGCGGTTCGGGAGCATCCCCGAAAGCCCGGCATTGGGGATCGTATATTCGAAGCTTCCCCGGCCGTCGGTTCCGACCATCAGATTCGGCAGGTCGCCCTTGTGCAGGCCCTTGGGATTGTCCTTGCCGTGCAGATGACCGCTCGGATTCCAGTGCGGCCCGGCGGTGGTGAAGCCTGGCGGGTCGCAGCGGCCGACATTGTGGAGATGGGCGCCATAGGCGCCCGGGCTCATCGCCTTCGCCTCGATCCGGACCCTCAGGCTGTCGCCCGATTGCTCGGCGGTGGCGGTGGCGAGGGTGCGGCCCTGGGAGTCGCGGAGGTCGGCCGTGAGCACCGGCGGCCCGATCGTCGACACGATCGCGCCTTCGGGCTCCGCGGTCTCGCGATCCGTTGCACAGCCGGCGAGCGCAAGGGCCGCGCCTCCGATCAGCATCAGGCCATCCAGTCTCATTCGCTTTCTCCTTGTCGGGGAGAGAACGAGCCGGCCGCTCAACGGTTGCGGCGAGCTCAGCCTCGCGGCGGGCGCCCAATCCCGAACCAGCGCAGCCCGGCCTGCTCGACATCCTCGGGCGGATAGACGTTGCGAAGGTCGATGAACACGCGCTGCGCCATCGGAGCGGCGAGGCGCTTGAGGTCGAGCGCTCGAAGCACGTCCCACTCGGTCACCAGAACGACCGCGTCCGCGTCCCGGGCGGCCAGGTAGGGGCTGTCGAAGAACTCCACTCCGGGCATCAGCGGCCGGGCCTGCTCGATCCCTTCCGGATCGTAGCCGCGCACCCTCGCGCCCGAGTCCTGGAGCGCCTGGACGATGCTTAGCGACGGAGCGTCGCGCATGTCGTCCGTATTGGGCTTGAAGGTCAGGCCGAGCAGGGCCACCGTCCGGCCCCTGGCCTCGCCGCCCAGGGCCTGGATGACCTTGCGGCCCATCGCTCGCTTTCGCGCCTCGTTCACCTTGACCACCGATTCGACGATCCTGAGCGGCGCCTGGTGGTCCTCGGCGGTCTTCAGAAGCGCGAGCGTGTCCTTGGGAAAGCAGGAGCCCCCATAGCCGGGGCCGGCATGGAGGAACTTGGCGCCGATGCGGTTGTCGAGGCCGATCCCGCGGGCGACGTCCTGGACGTCCGCCCCGACGATCTCGCACAGGTCGGCGACCTCGTTGATGAAGGTGATCTTGGTGGCGAGGAAGGCGTTGGCGGCATATTTGATCAGCTCGGCGGTCCGCCGGCCGGTGACGAGCAGCGGCGCCTTGTTGAGGTAGAGCGGCCGGTAGATCTCCCGCATGACCTCGGCCGCCTCCTCGTCCTCGGTTCCGACAACGATCCGGTCCGGCCGCTTGAAGTCCTCGATCGCCGCGCCCTCGCGCAGGAATTCGGGATTGGACACGACCCGCGCCCGCGCCTGGGGCGCGGTTTCGCGGATGATCCTCTCGACCTCGTCGCCGGTTCCGACCGGGACGGTCGACTTGGTCACCACCACCGCCGGCCCGCGAAGCGCCCGGGCGATCTCCTCGGCGGCTCCGAACACGTAGCTGAGATCGGCATGGCCGTCGCCCCGGCGCGAGGGGGTGCCGACCGCGATGAACACCGCTTCCGCACCGTCCACGCCCTGCTCGAGATCGGTGGTGAAGGCGAGCCGGCCGCCGCGCACGTTGCGCTCGACGAGCTCGTCGAGGCCTGGCTCGAAGATCGGCATCTTGCCCTGCCGGAGCGAGTCGATCTTGCCGGCGTCCTTGTCGACGCAGGTGACGTCATGGCCGAAATCGGAAAAGCAGGCGCCGGATACGAGGCCGACATAGCCCGTACCGATCATCGCGATGCGCATCGAGGATCCTTGTTTGGGGAGGAACGGCGCCGCTTAGCCCGCGCGCCTTTGCCGCGACAAGCCCTTTACCCCTCTCCCGCCTTTCGCGGGAGAGGAGGGGCCCGCCGCGAAGCGGTGGGAGGTGAGGGTCTGTAGCAACGAGTCAGCAAGACCCTCACCTCCCCAAGCCTGCGGCTTGGGCCCCTCCTCTCCCGTAAGGACGGGAGAGGAAACTGGCCCAAAAAGAAAGGAGCCGGCCCGAAAGCCGACTCCCTCCCTGTCCTTGGCGTTGCGCCGCCGGAGCGGCGAACCCCTTCTTACCAGCCGGAGCCGGGTCCGAAGGTGATCTCCACGCGCCGGTTCTGGGGCTCGCGGACACCGTCGGCGGTCTCGACCAGCGGCCGGCTCTCGCCGAACGCTTCCGTGGTCATGACGCCGTCGGGGATTCCGCGGCCGGCCAGGTACGACCGGACGTTCGCGGCGCGACGCTGCGACAGTCCGACGTTGTACTGGTCCGAACCCGAACGGTCGGCGTGGCCGGCGATCATCACCTGGGCCTGGCCGCAATTCTGGTAAGCCGAGGCCGCATTGTCGAGGATCGCGGACGCCTGCGGAGTGATGTCGTCCTTGTCCCAGTCGAAGAAGACCATGAACGGACCGCCGACGCACGCGGGCTTGACCGGCTCGGGCGTGGGCTCCGGCGGCGGCGGGACGGGGGCCGGCTCCGGCGGGACCGGCACCGGCTCCGGCACCGGCTCTGCGCCGCCGAAGTTGAAGGTGAGGCCGCCCAGCAGGCTGTGCGAACGGAACCGCATCTCGGACGCGCCGCCGTTGAAGGCCGTCATGCGGACCTTATCGACGTTGAAGAAGCGATACTTCACCGTCACGTCGATATTGTCCGTGATCGCCTGACGAACGCCGGCGAAGACCTGCCAGGCAAGCTTCGAGTCGGAGCCGTCGAGGAACGGCGTGGCGTTGGCGAAGTTGCGCATGTTGTTCGCCTTGACGCGCGCCATTCCGACGCCGCCTCCGACGAAGCCCGAAATGCCGTCATCGTCGCCGAAGTCCAGCATTCCGTTGACCATAAAGCTCAACACGCTGGAATTGCCGCCGGCGGTCGGGCGGGCGGTCGGGAAGGCGACGCCCTCGAGGGGAAGGCGGATCGACGTGTTGTAGGACTCGAGGTCGGCCTTCTTGTAAGCGGCTTCGGCTTCGATCCTGAAGGCGCCGAGGTCGTATCCGACGAACAGGCCCCCGTCATATCCATAATCGTAATTCAGCCTGAGAGCGTTATCGACAGCGCCGATATCGACGTCCGCGTCTTCGACGATCATCGCACCGAATTCGCCGCCAACGTACCAGGCGCCATCGCGCGCAAAGGCAGGTGTTGCGAGCAAGGTGGATGAAAGCGCCAATGCGATGGCGAGCTTCCGCATAATCTTCCCCTTTCGTTTGCGTCCCTACGGGAACGACCATGAACTCAATACGGTAAGCGGAGTTTCCGCGCAAGCACGCTTATCCCCACAAATGTTGCCGAAATGCCTCACTGAAACGCTTAGCGAATCCTTGAAACCCCTCGTCACACGGCCCGCCAACGAGCCTTTGCCCTCTTGGTTTCCTGTCGGCAACAAAAATGGTCACTCAATCAAACCGTGTGACATTAATGCCGCAGTCAGCGCATTGATCGCCGCCCTCGCCTCCGCGTCGATTATCGTTCCGCCAGAAGGACTTGGCACCGCGGGCTGGCGCTCGCCGACGACCTGAAGCCCGTCGATTTCGAGCCCCGAGCAAACCAGCCGGCCCTGCCTCCACTGCTCGCCGTCCCACAGCAGCGGAACCCCCGCCGCCTTGTTCCAGGCGCTGGTTCCGGGCGGCGGAGCGACGAAGCGCCAGCCGCTTTCGGTCCACATCGCGAGCATGTCCGAGCGCCCGCTCCAGGCCCCGGCGGCGGCCGCCGCGACGATCCAGCATTGTCCGGCCGAGGGAGCGCCCGGCGGCTCGGCGAGCGGCCCGCCTTCGACCGCGGGATGGAGCGCGAGGTCGATCCGGGCCAGCGCCTCGTTGTGGAACAGCTCCTTCTGGGCCTGGCCCGGAAGGATGAAGGGCAGCGCCAGGCGCGGCGTGGTGTCGGGCATTTTCGAGTCTCCTCAGCTGATGACCAGGCTTGCGGGCCGCGACGGCGCCGACGTGCCGAGCTGGACGATCTCGACGGCGATCGGCCCGGCCGCCCCGTCCGCGGCCTGCTCCGCCGCCGTGTAGCGATGGAAAGGCTCGGCCACGGTCGCGACCCGCTCGAACCCGCTTCCGGCCAGGGTCAGGCTATAGCCCTCCGATTCCTCGCCGAGCGGAGTGTCGCTTCCGCTCAGCCACACCCAGCCGTCCCGGCTTCGCCTCACCCAGCTCAGCTCGATGTCCCCGTTCGGCAGGCGCTCGGCCCGCAAATGGACCGGCGAAGGCGGCCGAAGCGCCTCGCCGCTGACCGGCCTCGCCGCCGTCAGGCCTTCCGGGTCGCCGAGCCCGGTCGCGACCAGCCGGGCCTCGCCGCCCAGCGACCCGAGCGGCGCGTCGACGGCGGCTAGGCTCCCCGCCTCGATCAGCGCGAACGGCTCGCCCGCCTCGTGAACGGCGCCGGCCCACTCGGTCCCGCGCCGCCCGCGAAGCAGGCGCGAGAGCCGGAACCGCCGTTCGCCGAGAGGCTCCGCCACTCCGAACTGGATGAGCTCGTCGCCGAGCGCGGCGAGGTTGGCGCCCGCGGCGAGCGCCGAATCGTCGCGGCTCTCCAGCCACATGGCCTCGTTGAGAAGCTCCACCTCGATCCGGCTCCGCTCGTCGAACAGCGCCGATCCCGGCGCCGCGGGAGCGGTCAGCGCGGTTCCGATCACGGCCGGAGGCGCGGTGGCGCCCGCGGGGACCCAGCTGGCGCCGCCGTCGAAGCTTGCGGCCAGCGCCGCCCGGCGCCAGCCCGGCTCCGCCCCCGCGGCGGCCACCAGCAGCCGCGGCTGGGCGGCCTGGGCCCCTGCGACGAGCGGCAGGTCGAGCAGGAGCAAGGTGGTCGGACCGTGGAGGAGGTCCGGCTGGCCGACCGGACGGCCGGGGCTCGCGGCGGCCGGAGCGGCCGCCGCGCCCGCCGCTCCGATCAGCTCCAGGGTCAGGATCATCCGGTCGAGGGTCCAGCGCTGCAGCCTCCACAGGCCGGGCCGCCCCGCGATCCGGATCCGGCGGCCGGCGCGAAGCCCGAGCCGGGCCCAGCCGACATGCACCTTCGCCGACCGCCGCTCGGCCCACAAAGTGTCGAGCCGCCGGGCCGCCAGCGACTTCGCGGTCGCCGAGTCGAGCGCGGCGGCGACCGACCGCCGGTCGCCGGTCAGAGCGGCGCCCGGCCGGCTCGCCCGCTGCAGCCCGGTCTGATAGTCGCGGCCCGGATCGTAATAAGCCAGCGTCGAGTCGGCCGGAACCGAATCCCCGCTCCGCCGGACCCATTCGCTCCGCCCGCCGGCGCCGGCCGAGGCGCTTCCAAGCTCGCCGGGGTCCAGGATCTCCGTCTCGCCGGCGCCGCTCGCGGCCAGGATCAGCGCCTCGCCGTCGTCGACCAGCGACAGCGGCTCGAGCTCGGCAAGGACGGCGATCGCCGAGCGCAAGCTGTCGCCGCCGGCGGCATAGCCCGTCATCGCCACCGAGTCCCCGTCGGCGCCGAGCTCCTCGGCCAGAGCCGCCGCCACCCCGGCCGCGGTCACTCCGCCCGGATCCGCCTCGACCTCGAAGGTCAGCGACGGGATATGGTTGCCGTAATCGGCGAGCTGGAAGTCCTCGAACACCGCATAAGCGAGGCCGCGATAGGCGGGCGCCTGCCCGGCCCCCTCGACGGCGGCGATCAGCGGGTCCACCGGCTGCCCTTCGCCGCCGAGATGGAGCCGGAAGCCGGTCGCGGTCTTGAAGTCGCCGGCCGCGCCGCGCAGCAGCTTGCCGTCCGCCCAGATCCGCCGAACCGCCAGGATCGGCCGGGCCGACAGCGCCACCGCGAAGTTCGCCGAATAGCTGTACTCGACCGTCTTGGGCTGCCCCTTGCCGCCGCCTCGGCTCGATCTCGACTCCTCGAGGTCGGTCGCCCAGATCACCGTCCCGGCGACCCGCATCGTCCCGAACAGCTTCGGGATCTGGCTTCCGTAGCTCGAGGTCTGCACCGCCAGCTCGCCGAGCCGGGGCCCCTGGCGCGGCTTTGGAGCGAACAGCCGGCCGTCGATCTGCTGGCCGATGAGGGCTCCGATCGCGCCTCCGATCGGCCCGCCGATCGCGCTCCCGGCGGCGGTGAGGATCAGCGTCGCCATCAGTGAAGCCTCCGCGACGGCCCACGCAGCGCGGGAGACCGCATATCCTCCGCGACGTCGTCCGGATGGCGCCACGCCGACACCGTCGGCCACGGCATCTCGCCCGGGACTTCGACGACCTTGCGAAGCCGGGCGTCGGCGTGGAGATAACCCGAGCCGGTGAGGATGACGACGTGCAGCGCCGTCGGCCCGGGCCGGACGACCAGCACGTCCCCCTCCTCCGCCTCCGCGGGCGCGATCCGGACGAAGCCGGCCCAGTCGAACTCGGCGTTGAGCTGCTCGGGATCGCACGAATGCAGGCCATAGTCCCGCCGCACCCGGTTCCTGGGTATCCGCGCCGCCATCATCACCACTCCTATGCAGTCGAGCCCGAATTCCGGATCGCGGCCCTGCAGCCGGAAGCGCACGC
The DNA here is from genome assembly GCA_036386795.1 of Allosphingosinicella sp. Lineage (GTDB taxonomy): Bacteria > Pseudomonadota > Alphaproteobacteria > Sphingomonadales > Sphingomonadaceae > Allosphingosinicella. The sequence goes on along the minus strand of DASVUZ010000041.1, from coordinate 42,745 downwards.
CGATCAGGGCTCGCGCCCTGGCGACGATTTCGCTCCGCTGCATGTCGGTCACGCCCCCGGATAGCGGGTCAGAAGGTCCATTCCCGGCAGGTGCGGCTCGCCTCGGAAATTCTCGGCGTTGCCGAACCGGGCGCCGCAGGTCGCGAAGCTCTTGTCGCAGCCCTCGCTGAGCTCGACGAGGTCGCCCGCGGTGATCGCGAAGGGCGGCGGCTCCTGAAGGACCAGCTCGGTCCCTTCCGACTCCGCGACCGCGCTTTCGAGTCCGCTATTGGCCCCGCCGATCCACCGCAGCCTGCCGAAGGCGCAGGCGCCCGTCCCCGGCGGAGCGTCGGCCAGAGTCACGGCGCTCTCCCCCGCCACCGCCGTCACTCGAGTGATCCTCACCCGCCCGGCCATGTCGATCCGGCACCGGCGATCGCCGAGCTCGGCTCGGCATTCGGGCGACGTCTGCTCGACCACGGCCCGCTCGAGCAGCGCCGCCGGCCCGCGCAGCTCGGCCTCGAAGCCGTTCGCCTTGACGCTGACGTCGCCGAGCTCGCCGCGCGCCAGCTTCAGCTGCGCTCCGCCCGGATCCTCCCAGTCGACCAGGAACAGAGCCACCGAGGCCCGGTCCCACCGCCCCGCGGCCAGGTCGGGCTCGCTGATCGCCTCGCTGGTCAGGGCTCCGGCGACGTCGAGCGTCGAGGCCTCGAAGCCGTCCGACACCGACACGGCCGAAGGCAGCATGCCGGGCGCCGCCCGGTAGGCGAGCCCGTCGATCTCGATGTCGCGGTCGTGGCTGGTGAACCCCAGGCACACGCCGTCCCGCCGCTCCACCCGCCAGCAGAAAGCGAGGCTGGTGAGCTCGCGCTCGAGGAATGACGGCATGGCAAATCTCCCCACAACCGTCATTGCGAGCGCAGCGAAGCAATCCAGTGCGGACGAGGAGTCCCACGAGATTGCCGCGTCGCTCCGCTCCTCGCAATGACGCCTACCCCTCCCGAACCTCGATCAGCGGCACCGACGCGATCTCCCCCGCCTCGAACGTCGCCCGGCTGACCGCCAGCCGGTCCTCGGCGAAGCGGACCGGGACGTCGAAGCGGAAGCCGGCGCGCACTTCCGCGCCGGCCGCCGGCGCCTCGTCGAAGCTGACGATCCCGAGCGGCGCCAGGGTCCAGCCCCCGATCCGCTCGACTCCGCCGACGGCGACCCGCACCGTTCCAGCCACCGGCCGGGTGATGCGCCGCTCCTGGCCTCCATAATTCTTGACCAGCGCGAACTCGGTTCGGACTCCGTCGCCGGTCCCGAGCCGCTGGTCGGCGGGCCCCGGAGTCCCGGTCATCCCGCTCGAGCTGTGGTCGAACGGGTCTTCGAACCGGAAGGCGACCGCCGCCCCGCGCCGCGCCCGGAAGAAGGCGATCAGAGCCTGCACGTCCGCCTCGCCGCGAACGCCGGGTCCGGCGTCGAACCGGAGCCGGGCGTCCGCCCAGTCGCTGTTCCTCTGCTCCGCTCCGCCGGCGCCGGTCGCGATCGCGGTCGAGAAGGCGGGCTCGACGCTCGCCTCCCGACCGAGCGCCACCGGAAAGCGCACATCCTCGTAAGCCTCCATGTCCCCGTCTCCCTGTGCTGAGCCCGGCGAGGGATCGAACCAGGTGAAGCCGTCGCGCAGCGCCTGCGGGAGCGCCCACGCGAACACCTCCGCGACGCCGCGCCTCCGCGCCCCCTCGATCGCGGCCGCGATCCCGTGCCATTGCGCCTCGTCCTGCGCGGCGAGGACGAATCCCGCGAAATAATGCTGGCGGTCCGCCGGATAGCCGAGCCGGGCCTGCGCGGCCGCGATGGCTCGGGCGCTCGCTCCCGAATTGCCTGAGGTCACCCACTCGTAATCCTCGAGCTGGAGCCGATCGAAGGCCGGGCTCGCCCAGCCGGTCGGCAGGTTGGCGCGCATCAGGTCCGGCCCGGCGAGCACGGTCGGCAGGTAGGCCAGAAGCAGGATCTCGGAGTCCGGAGCGACTCCGCGCACCGCGGCGGTCATCGCCGCCGTCGACTGCGCCAGCACCGCCCCGGCGGAGTCGAGCGTCGCCCGCTGCGCCTCGCCGAGCGGCGCTCGCGCGTCGGGGATCGAGACCGGAGCGAAGGCCGCGACCGCCGCCGGATCGTACAGGCCTATCCGCCCGTCCGGAAAGACCCACCACCAGGGCTCCCCGATTTGGAAGCGCACGCGAAGGCCCGCCGCCGCGGCGATCCCGGCGAAAGCCTGGGCGACCAGCCGCAAATAGCCCATCGCTCCGCCATGCGCCGGCGACAGCAGGGTCGAGGGCGGCGACCAGCCGGTCAGCGCCGGCGAGCCGTCCTCCGCCCTTTGCTTCCAGTCGCCCCAAACATGCTGGTCGAGCATCTCGTAGGAGAGCGACAGGATCGGCTCGAAGCCGAGCGCTCCGGCCCGCTCGCAGAAATCCCGGTGCCAGGCCGCGCACGGCCCGTTGAGCACTCCGCCGGCCAGGCTGACGTAGAAGCCGCCGCCCAGCGCCTCGAGCCGGAAATAATGGCTCATCCCGACATAATGGTTGAGAGCGCCTCGATAGCCGAGCTGGAGGCAGTTCCTCAGCACCCGCGCCGGAGTGAGATGGTAGAGGTCGTCATAGCCGGTCGCGATCCGAAGTCCGTGCCCGGGCACCAGAGTATCGCCCAGGCCGAGCACAGAACGCGGGCCGTCGCAGGCGATCCCGTCCAGCTCGGCCCAGCCCTCGGCCGGAGCGGCGAGCGGCGAGTCCGCGCCGCTATACCCGGGCGCGACCAGCGAGACGAACATCCGGTCGACGTCGCCGGACCAGACCGGATCGTCCGCCGCCCAGCCTCCGGCCAGTGCATCGAAGTCGATCTTGACCAGGGCGTCCTCGGGCGAGCCCTCCGCATAGTTCCACAGCCGGACGTACCAGCTTCGCGCGGCGCCGCCCGGATCCCGCCCCTCGATCGTCAGGGTCGGCCCGTTCACCGCGTCCAGAGCCCGGATTCCTCCGCTCCGCCAGTGGAAGGCCAGCCGGCAGCCGCGAAAGTCGCGGTCCGTCTCGTAGGCGAGCAAAGGATGGTCGAACCGGTCCTCGGACTCCCAGATCAGCCCCGCCAGGTCGTCCGCCTTGTAGAAGACGCAGTCGACCCGAAGCGAATTGGGCCCGCTGGTCACCGCCGAAGCCATCATCGGCCGCGGGAAGTTGACGGTCCACAGGCGCGCGTCGAAGCGCTTGACGAACCCCACCTGCCTCGCCGCGCCCGGCGGCGCCAGCCAGTGCCCCATTGCCAACCTCCTCGGCCAAGTTGCGCTCAGTCCTCCACCCGCATCAGCGCCTGCCTGACCGCCCGGGCGACCTGCCGCCCCGAGCGGGCGAGCGCCTGCGGCGCCTCGCCCGCCGGAGCGTTGATGCTGATGCTCATCCGGATCTCCCGGACTCCGCCGCCGGCCTCGATCCGCCCGCTCGCCGTCGGAACGAAAAGCTCGGGCCCGCGCTCGCCGACGAGATAGGGCCGCCCCGGCGCCACCGGCCCGCCGGTCGCCCTCCCGGGCGCTCCGAGCAGCGCTCCGAGGGCCTGGGCCGCCGCCGCGAGCAGACCGCCGCCCTTGCCGCCGCCCGCCGCAGCCTCGATTCCGCCTCGGATCGCGGCCGCCGCGATCTCCGCCATCGCCGCCAGCGCGACCTTCTTCAAATCCTCGAAGCCGAGCTTGCCGGTCCTCACCGCCCGAAGGAGCGCGCTCTCCAGCACCCGCCCGGCCTTCTCGAGCCCGTCGGCGAGCGGGCCCTCGATCTGCCCCTTCATCTCGGCCACGTCCCGGGCGAACGCGCCGGTGTCGGCGCGAACGCTGACCAGCAGCCGCTCGATCTCTTCATCCATGTCGCTTGCCTCCCCATCGCCGGACGGGACGGGACCAGCCCCGATCTTCGAGATTAATCCGGAAACCGCTCCATCAGCCGGTCGAGATCGCTCCGCGAGGCGCCTTCGGCCGCGGCCGGAAGAATTGCCTCGAGCACCGCGCCGAGCTCCGCGGGGGTCGACCGCCAGAATTCGTCCGGCCGCCAGCCGAGCAGCGCTCCGGCCAGCCCCGCCAGCCGGGCCGCGCGCTCGCTAAACCGCTCCATGGCCCTGGAGGATCTGGCCAAGCAGAAGCTTCAGCACCGGCGCCACTCCGGCCAGCCCCCGCTCGGCGATCGCAGCCCCGACGGCCTCGCGGGTCAGGCCCTGCGGCCGGGGCTCGGCGCAATGCCAGAACAAGGCCGCGGTCTCCGCCACCCTCAGCCCGCCCGCCGCCGCCCGCTCGACCAAAGCGAAGAGCGGCCCCAATTCCTCCTCCGCGGCGACCAGCGCCTCGAAGCTCGGCCGAAGCCGAAGCGGCTCCCCTCCGACGAGCAGCGCCGCCTCGCCCCGAGCCGGGTTCGCCGCCGGGCTCATAGCGGCGCCACCGAGCCCGAGCTCTCCAGGCTCAGGGCGTAATTGCGCTCGCCGTTATAATCGCCCGAATAATCGAGCCGGGTGACCAGGAACCGGCCTCGAAGCCGCTCGCCGCTCTCGAAGCTCAGCTCGTAATCGTCGATCTGCCCGGCCAGCGCATTGGCCTTGATCCGAAGCTCCGCCGCCGAGCCGGTGAAGATCCCGCTCGCCGCCACCGAGACCGATCGCACCCCGGCCCCCGAAAGCAATTCGCGCCAGCCGCCCGAATCCTTGCTGGTCACGTTCACGGCCTCGCCGTTGACGCTCATCTGGGTCGTCCGCATCCCCGCCACGGTCGCGAAGACCGGCGGCTGGGCCCCATTCCCCACCTTCAGCAAAAAGGCACTTCCCTTTTCCGCACCCATCGATAATCTCCTGTCGGCTCAACTTGTTGCACTGGAATTCGGGATGATTTCACAAGTGCTGCTCATCGCCCTGATGGCCTCCGCCCAGGGCAATCTCGCTTCGGCCCGCACCAATTATTCCCGCTGCCTCGGCAGCTTCACGCGCGCGCAGGTGAAGGAAAATATCGAGGAGGCGGCGTTCACCGCCAAGCTCGCCACCGCCTGCAAGACCGAGGAGGCGGCCTTCCGCTCCGCCTCGGTCGCCACCGACGTCGCCGCCAAGATCGCCCGGGCGACCGCCGAGCGGAACGCCCAGGAAGAGATCGGCTACATCCACGAGAACGCCATCGAGACGTTCAAGGGCAGTCTTCCCGCCGCTCCGAAATAGCCGTCCTCGTCACACCGCCATCATCCGCGCGCGATAGTCGATCGCCACCGCCCAGCCCGACCGGCCGCCCCGGCCCTCGGCGAGCGTCCGCCGCCGAACCATCGCCAGAGTCACCAGGTGCCAGCCCTCGACCTCCAGCCCGGCCTCGATCGCCGCTTCGGCGACCTGGGCGAAGGCCTGCGCCCGGTCGGGCCGCTCGCCGGCGTCGCGAAGGGTGACCGCGAGCCTGAGCTCGCGGCCGCGGCCGCTCTTGTGGCCCCAGTCGGTCTCCGCTCCGCATTCGACGACGGCGTGGGGGAAGGCCGCCTGCAGCGGAGGCCCCGGATAGGCCGCCCCCAGGTCGAGCGCCTCGATCGCCTCGATCGCCGCCGACTGCAGCGCCGCTCCGGCCCCGCTCATCGCGCCCTCCCCGCCAATAGCCAGCGAAGCGCCGGCTCGAGCGCGAACCGGCGCCCGAGCCCGCGCCCCGAAAGCACGACTCCGCCCTCGCTTTCGCTCGCCTCGACTCCCGCCGGAGCCTCCTGCGCCAGCGCCTCGGCGAGCTCGGCCCGCCGCCGCCGCGCCGCCGCCGCGGCGAGCGCGGCGCCGTGAATCATCAGCCGCTCGAACATCGAATCCTCCTCAATCCAGCCGAATTCGGCGGAAGGGCCGCCACAGGGCCGTCACCGCCGCCGGCGGGGCCTCTCCGGGCCGGCCGCTTTCGGTCCGGCTCGTGTAGAAATAGGCCGCCAGCCGGATGATTCCGTGGCTCAGGGCGGCCGGAACTCCGGCCCAGTCGGCGGCCAGCCCGGCCCGGTAGCCGATCCGGATCCGCCGGGAGTCGCCCGCCGCGGTCAGCCGCACCCAGCCCTCGCCCCGGGCGTCGATGTCGATCGCATAGGCGCCGGCCTCGAGCGGCTGCGCCGGCCCCTCGGCCGGAACCGCCTCGACCGCCGTGATCGACCTCACCGGAGCCCGCCCGAGCCGCTGCCACGACCGCGCCGCCGCCAGCGTCTCGGCGAAGCCGCGCTCCAGCAGCACCAGGCCGGTAAAGGCCTCGCACAGCTCCGCCGCCGCCGCGGTCAGCCCGCCGATCAGCCCGTCCTCGTCCGACCGCTCGACCCGCAAAAATCCCTTCGCCGCCCCCGCCGCCTCCGGCGGCAGGACCAGCGCCTCGCCCTCGATCATGATCGTGTCTCCTTGCCCGCGCTGCCGCCTGCGCCGGCGCCGGCGATCGTCACCCCGGACTTGATCCGGGGTCCACCTTCTCCGCTTCACTCGGCCGGGAAGAAGGTGGATGCCGGATCAAGCCCGGCATGACGACGGCCGGGCTTGCCGCTCTACGCCGCGAACTTCAGAAGCTTGATCGCCTCCGAATTCGCCACCTGCCCGCCGACCCTTCGGGTCGCGTAGAAATGGACGAACGGCTTGTTGGTGAACGGATCGCGAAGGATCTGGGTCTCGGTCCGCTCCGCGATCAGGTAGCCGGCCCGGAAATTGCCGAACGCGACCGACAGGCTGTCGGCGGCGACGTCCGGCATGTCCTCGGCCTCGACCACCGGATAGCCGAGCAGGCTGTCGGGCTGGCCCGCCACCAGGCTCGGCTGCCACAGGAAGCCGCCGGTCGAGGTCTTGAACTTGCGGATGATCGACGCCGTCGCCGAGTTCATCACGAACACCGCGCCCTGCCGGTAGGGCGGCCGGAGGGTCTGGACGAGGTCGATCAGCTTGTCGCCCGGATGGTTGGCCGGGAAGGCCCCGGCGGCCCCGGTCGTCAGGAACTGAAGGGTCCCGAACGGCCGCGCCGGATCCGCCTGCGCCGAGCTCGGCGAGGCGAGGAACCCCTTGGGCCGGTTGATCCCGTTGCCGAGCACGAAGGCCGAGCCCTCCGCCCGGGCGAACTCGGTCGCGATCTCCTGGGCCAGCCAGGCCTCGACGTCGAAGGCCGCGTCGTCGAGCATCGCCTGGCTCGCCGCCGGATTGGCGTAGAGCTCGCCGAACGGCGGGGCCACTTCGATGAAGGTCGGAGTGGCCGTCTCCGGCCGCCCCGCGGTCTCGCTGACCCAGCCCGACGGAGTGCCCCCCGCGGTCACCAGCTTGCGATAGCCGGCGCTTCCGACCCTGACGACGTTGGCGATCGCCCGGATCGGCGAGATCGCCGTCAGCAGCCGACCGATCTCGGAATCGATCTCCTCGGGCACGGCGTAGCCGCCCGCGGCCTCGGTGACCGACGACAGCGCCTTGAGCTCGACTCCCGTCTCGACCCCCTTCCTCAGATAGGAATCGACGAAGGGCGAAGCCTGCGCCCTCGCCCCGCTCAGCGCCGGCCGCCCGCTCGCGACCGCCTGGGCGTCGATCCGCGCCTTGAGCTGCGCCATCTCGTCGCGCAGCCCGGCAATCTCCTCGTCCCCCCGCTCGAGCGCCTCGAAGGACTCCTCCAGCGGATCCGATTTCACTTCCAGCATGTCCCACTCTCCTCTTTTGCAAATGCACAACCGTGCCCGTCATTCCGGCGAAGGCCGGAATCCCTCTTTCTCGCTGTCTCGAACGGGCTATCCTCGCCCGATGCGGCTCGATCCCGACGGCGCCCAGCGCTTCCCGGCCGTCTTCGGCCCCGCCGAAGTCGACTCGCTCGCCCGCCTCCTGTCACTGCCTCCGGACCGTCCCGGCGCCCGCCTCGGCGCCCTGCCCGGCCTCGCGGCGCTGCTCGGCCCCCCCGACGCCGTGGCCGCGGCCGCCCTCGGGCCCGCCGCCCGAGCGGTCGGCGCGAAGCTGTTCGACAAGTCCGCGGCCCGCAACTGGGCCTTGGGCTGGCACCAGGACCGAAGCATCGCGGTCCGAGAGCGCCGCGACGTGCCCGGCTTCGGGCAATGGACGGTGAAGGCCGGCATCCCGCATTGCGTGCCGCCCATCGTCTGGCTCGAGCGCAGCCTCGTCCTGCGCGTCCATCTCGATCCCGTCGGCCCCGGCAACGCGCCCTTGCTGATCGCCCCCGGCTCGCATCGCCTCGGTCCGGTCGCCGAGCCGGATATCGCCGGCGTCGTCGAGCGCTTCGGCATCCAGGCCTGCTTCGCCGAGGCCGGCGACGTCTGGGCCTATGCGACTCTCATCCTCCACGCCTCCGACCGAGCCGCTAGCCCCGCCCGCCGCCGGGTCCTCCAGCTCCTCTATTCCGCCGACGACCTTCCGGGCGGCCTCGCCTGGGCCGGCCTCTGAGCCTCGAGCCCCCCGCTTCCGAAGGCTCGAGCGCATTCGCCCGCCCTCGGCCCGGGGCTCGGCCTCAGCTTGCCGGCGCCTCCGGCTCGGGGTCCAGCAGGACCCGATTGCTGAACAACTGATCGCCGACCCGGAACTGGGCGACGAACACGATCGGCTCTTCCGCGACCGGCAGCACGATCCGGCGGATCATATGGATCATCCACCGGTCGGCGAGGTCGTCCTCGTCCTTGCGGATCGTCCTCAGGATCGGCGGCGGAGTCGCCGTCCCCTCGGGGGCGTTTTCGATTTCGAACTCGCCCCGGATCGTCACCTCCGGCTCTATCGCCCAGAGGAGGAAGGTGCAGACGAGGTTCAACGGCCTGCCCCGCCTCACCCACACCTCGGGTCCGTAAAGGCCCATGAAGCTGAACTTGCCGCCCGCCTCCTCCCTGACGTCGTCGGTGAAGAGGACGGCCCCCTGGAGCGGAGCCGTCATGACGGAAATGCGCGGTCCAGGGTGTTCAGGTCCACCTTCAGGACCGCGGCCAGCTTGCGCAGCATCGCCAGCCTGGGCTCCTGGTTGCCCGCCTCCATCCGGGATACGGCCGGCTGCGTGGTTCCAAGCGCATCGGCCAGCTCGGTTTGCGACAGGCCCTGCGCAAGCCTCAGCATCGCGAGCGTGCAGCCGCCCGCCATGGCCTTCGCCGCCACCTCCCGCCGGGCGTCGGCCAGCCCCTGGCGCAGCGCGGGATCCGCCTCGAATTCGTCGAGCAGGTCGTCCAGGCGGCCGAATCCCGGCGGGACCGGCTCGATGTTCTGAGTGAAATCGACGACGGTAACGCTCGACCCTTTGAGGTTCCGATAGGCGCACCGGCCCCGCCGGTCGCTTCGGACCACCTGCCAATCGTCTTCAAATTCTGTCGAAGCCGAGGCGCTCATATGCTTTCCTCAATCGTGCCCACAACGCTTTGTCCCGTTCATAATCCTGGCCGCGATGCATGACGGCGACCAGCGCCGCACGCCGCGTACGGTGATCCGCGAAGAAGATCAGCCGCCATTTCCGGACCTCCCACAGCTTCGTCCGGCTGGCGTTGATGCCCTCGCGCTGAAGGCTTTCGATCCAGCGGACGTCCTCGATCGTCGCATCCTGAAAGCCCGGCATGACGAAATTCTCGGCGAGCGAGGGATTGCCCCGAAGCTCGCCCAGCATGACGATGACATGGTTGAACGCGTGGCTGTCCCTTCCCCTGCAGACCCGAAGGTCCGCTCTGACCCCGTCCTCGTCGAAGAGGAGTTCATACGCATGAGTGTCAGCCGCCATATACCGCTTCTGGTATATGTTCAATGAATGAGGCGGATAAGCCGTTCCGAACGCGCTTCATCGCCTCTCTCCCGCACCCTTTCCACCGTTCAGTCAACCCGGCGGACCCGGCCCCGCCGAAAGCTTAGGACCGGCCGCAAGCGGGACGGTGGAGGGCTGGTTCGCGGCCTCCACCGCGGCAAATCGCTCCGCCGTGCTTCGGCCCGGCCGGACGCACCGGAAGGGGTCTCGCCCTTCCGGTGCGCCGCTTGGGCTCAGGCCGCGATCGAGCCGAACTCCTTCCAGGTTCCGGGCGTGCCCGAGACGACGCAGACGACGCCCTCGCGGCCGCCCGCCACCGGGTTGGAGTAGAAGACCCGGGTTCCCTGCGGCCAGTAGCCGCTGGTCGGGGCTCCGGAGCCGCAGGCGAACAGGCGGGCGTCGGCGCCGTAGCCGATGCCGATGTTCCACACCGCGAACCGGTTCGGCCCCACCGGGCTCGTCGTCGACGGTCCGGTGATGGTGAACGGCCGCACTCCGTCGAGATTGGCGTAGCGGCAGACGAGGTCGCCGCTTCCCGCCTCGAAGCGAAGGTCGTAGCCCTGCGGCACATAATCGGCGTCGGCCAGGATCATCACCTGCCGGAGCGCCGAATCCCCGCCCATCACCGAATAGGCGTTCTCGGTGTCGCCGGTGACGACGGCCCGGGTTCGGACCGCTCCGTTGGCGGCCTCGATGTTGGCGCCGCCGCGGATTCCCGCGCCCTGGAGCCCGCCCAGGACGAGGGTCTGCGGAGCCAGCTGCGAGATGCCCTGGCTCCCTTCCGAATAGCAGCCGACGAAGACGTTCCGGGCGCTCGCGCTGGTCGAGGCATAGGCGCCGCCCGAGAAATAGGTCGTTCCGCTCGACCAGGCCGGGACTCCCGGCCCGACCCCGTCCGTCTGGCTCCGGATCCAGACGGCTTCGTTGGTGCCCGGAACGGTCGTCGAGGCGGCGGCCTCCTGGCCGATCGCGACCGAGTAGCGGACTCCGTTATGGGCGACGATGCTCGAGCTGGAATTGGGGTTGGAGCTCGGCCCGGCCCCCTGGATCCCGTTCGAATCGGCATGGTGGCCGACATGGGTGTTGCCGAGGAAGCTGTCCTCGAACACGCCCCAGCGGCCGTTCATGATCGCGTTGACCTGGATCGCGCAGCCGGCGTTGGAATCGCCGCCCTTCAGATAGACTCCGTGGCGGCCGTTGCGGACGACGCTGATCCTCCGCGCCGCCCACAGATTGGCGTTGCCGCGGATCGCCGTCCCTTCATAGGCCGTCTCGACGTCCGCGACGATGTGGAGCCCGTCGCCGGAGAATTCGGAGATCCCGACATTGTCGAGCAGTGCGATCGCCCGGCAGCGGACTCCGTGCTTCTCCTTGTTGGTTCCGCCGCTGCCCTGGATTCCGAGGTTGCGGAGCACCGAATTGGCGCCGTTGTCGCCGGGCGCCTCGGTGGTCTCGCCGATCGTGTACTGGAAGTGGATGATGATCCCGTTGGAATTGGCGGGGAACCGGATCCGGCTTCCGCCCTGGCCGACGAGGGTGAAGGCGCCTTCCTTCAGCTCGAGCTGGGTGCCGCAATAATAGAAGCCGATCGGGATGTGCAGCTCGGGCAGCGACGCGAAGCCGGTGAAGGGCTCCACCTGGTTCGCCTCCAGATAGTCGAAGGCGGCCTGGAAGGCGGGATAGTTGTTGGTCGCTCCGGGCGTTCCGTAGAGGCCGTGATCGTCCGGAACGGCCCCGAACATGTCGATCGTCAGCCGCTGGTCCGGGGCGAGTCGGAAGCCTCGGCCGTCGGCGGCGACGAAGGTCGTCGGGCCGTTGGCGGTCACGGCGGGGCTGTAGACGTAATCGGCCGAGCCCCGGCCGTTGACGCTGTGGCCGCGGGTCCGGACCCGCTCGGTCCCGGCGGGAACGCTCGCTCCTGGGGCATTGATGAACAGGAAGTCGGTCATTGGTCTTCACTCCACAAAAAAAGCCGCCCCTGGATTGGGACGGCTGGTCGAAAAACGATCTCGCAAAACGGCCTCAGCCGGGCGGCGCCTCCACCGCGTGGACCCTCGCCTTCGGCTGCATCGGCACGGTCACCAGGCTGATCTCGACCAGCTCGAGCTCGGTCAGCTCGCGCGGCATCCGCCCCGAAGCCTTCCTCACCCGATAGCCGAAGCTGAGCCCGGCCACCTTGCCCTCGCCGAGCAGGGCGGCCGCCTCGCGGGCGGCCGCGCCTCCGCCCAGGCGGGCGATCACCCTCAGCCCGCGCCTGTCCTCCCTCAGATATTCGATCCGCCCGACCGGCCGCGCCGGGTCGTGCTGCCACAGCAGCGGGACCGCCGCGGCGCCGCTCGCCAGGCTCCGGGCGAAGGCGCCCGCCCGGACCACGTCGCCGCCCCGGTCGGGCCGGTCGAAGATCGCCGCATAGCCGGCGAAGCGGACGGCTCCGCTCATTTCAGAAGCTCCCACAGGCCGAGCCTGACGCTCATCCCCAGCACCAGCAGCGCGAGCACGATCCTCACCGCCCAGCTCGCAACCGCCTGCCAGGCCGATTTCTTGGCGTCGCGCCACGCCTGGAGAAGCTCGCGAAGCTCGTCCATGTCGCGCCGCGCCTTGCCGTCGCCCAGCCCGAGCGCCTCCAGCGCCCGCTCCGCGCCGACCTCGCACGCCTCCTCGACCAGCGCCCGCAAGGTCGCCAGCCCCGCCCCCTGGGCTTCCGCCTGGGCGATCAGAAGAGCGAGCATCGAATGCCCCTGTTCGGTCATGTCGATTTCCTTGTTCGAGCCTTGGCGGGACCGCCGGCCGCCGCGGCAATTGGGGCTGGCGAAGGGCCCGCCGTGAAGCTATCCTCGCCTCGATCGGAGCAGGACAGGCATGCCTAAAGTCACCGTCGACCTGAGCGAGGAGGACATCAAGTCCGTGCTGGCCCAGGCCAAGGCGCGCGGAGTCAGCGCGAATACGATCATCCAGGAAGCCGTCACCACCCAGAAGGTGATCTCGGAGAATGTCGGCGAGAAGGACGACCTTCTCATCAAGAAGGGCGACCGCTTCCAGAAGGTCGTGTTCAAGAAATAGCATTTCCCGGGGAGGGGATCGCAATGCCGGACCAAGCGCCCGCCCAGGATCCCGCGCCCGCGGCCCCGAGCATCGACGACGCCGAGGCGGCCCTCAACCTCGGCACCATCCCGGCGGCGACCGCCGGTCCGGGCGGCGCCGGCCCCGGCGGCGGCCCGGTCGGAGTGGAGCCGGTCGAGCTCGGCAACACCCGCAAGACGATCGCCTATTTCCTCCTCTGGATCCTGGTCGGGATCATCGTCGTCATCGTCCTGGTGTCGCTCGTGTTCAGCATCAATTGCTGGATGGACGCCACCAAATGCACCGCCGCCACCACCGCCCTCAACCTTCTCACCACCAGCGTCTCGCCGGTCTTCACGGCGATGGTGGGGCTGGTCGGCTCGGTGGTGGGCTTCTACTTCGGCTCGAGGCAAAGCTAGGGCGCCCCGCCGCCCGGCCCGAAGCCCAGCATCTCGCGCTTCTCCTCGCGGGTCAGGAAGTCGGCGGCGGTGACCTGGGCCCACAGCCGCTCGCGATCCTCGGCCAGGGCCGTCACCTGGTCGACGTCGAGCTCGAGCCTCACCCCCGGCCACCACGCCCCCAGCGCCGCGGCGATCGCCCCGAGCAGCCGGTCGGCGAGCGGAAGCACCGTCAGCCGCCAAAGCGCCCGGTTGGCCTCGCGGTAATTGGCGTAGGTCGAATCGCCGGGAAGCCCGATCAGCATCGGCGGGACCCCGAAGGCCAAAGCGATCTCGCGAGCCGCCGCCGCCTTCAGGGCGACGAAGTCCATGTCCGCCGGAGTGAGGCTCATCGCCTGCCACTTCAGCCCGCCCTCGAGCAGCAGCGGCCGTCCGGCATTGGCCGCGCCGGCGAACTGCCGCTCGAGCTCCTCGCGCAGCCGCTCATGCTGCTCCGCGGCCAGGACCCCCTCGCCGCCGTCGAAGGTCAGCGCCCCGCTCGGCCGGGCGGCATTGTCGAGCAGGGCCTTGTTCCAGCGGGTCGCCATGTTGTGGATCGCCACCGCCCCCGCCGCCGCTCCCAGGCAGCCCAGCCCATAATGGTCGTCGAGCGGATGGATCGAGCGGATGTGGACCAAGGCCGGCCGGCCGAGCGGGTCGCGGGCCGCGAGCCGGGTCTTCGACTGGCCGGCGCGATAGCAATAAGCGGCCGGCCAGCCTCCCGAATCGGCCTCGACCGTCACTCGCTCGGGCCTCAAAGGGAACAGCTCCGCCGGCTCGCCGCCCGAATCCGCGAGGATCTGGAGGAAGGCGTTGCCGTGGAGGAGCAGGTGGGTCGCCGCCGAATCGAGCAGGGCCGGAGGGACCAGCGCAAGCGCCCGGGCCGAGGCCGCAGCCCCGGCCGCCCCGTCGAGCGCATAGACCGGCGCCCAGGCGACGCTCTCGGCGACCAGCCGCACCGCCCGCTGAGCCACCGGGTTGGCGACATAGCCGTCGCGAACCTGCGCCTCGTAGCCGCGCGGCCAGTCGCCGGCCGCGATCGTCCCCGCCTGGACGCGCTGAAGGGCGGGCCGGGCGGCGGGCCGCCCGGCCTTCTTTCCGAACCAGGATCTCATCGAAATTCTCCACGCAAGGCGGCGCCTCCCCCGCCCGGGGGAGACGCCTTGTTTTTCCGAGTCTTTCAGTCTTGGGGCGAAGGCCCGGCCGGAGGCCGGCCGAGCCCTTCAGGCCGCTACCAGGGCGAGTCCCGGCCCGCTCCGCAGCCCTGGCAGCCGGCCGAGCCGTTGGTCTGCTTGCGCATCAGGCCGACCTGCTCCTGCATCTTCATGTCCGCCCATTCGGCGGCGCTGTGGCATTCGCGGACCCGCTTCAGCCTCGATCCGATCACCGCCTTCGACCGGCAGATCTGGCGCTCCGGGTCGTAGCCCGCCTCGCCCTTCTTGGGCGCGGCCGAGCCGGGCGCGCTCGCCGCCGCCGCCAGGGCCAGCCCGGTAATCATCGCCATCAACCGCATCGTCTCGTCTCCCGAAAATCGCTTCAGCCTTACCACGGCGTGTCGCGCCCGCCCCTGATGATCGGCTTGTCCGACGGATCGCCGTTGAACTGCTTGCGCATCAGCCCGACCTGCTCCTGGAGCTTCATCTCCTCCCATTGCTGGGCGGTATGGCATTCGCGCACCCGCTTCAGCCTCGATCCGAGCACCGGCTTGGACTTGCAGATCTGCCGCTCCGGATCGTCGGCCCCCTTCGCCGGAGCCGCCGCTGCGGGCGCCTCGGCCGCGATCAGCATGGCGAGGGCCGCCGCCGCGATCAGTCCCTTCATCTTCCGCTCTCCCTGGCCGCTCAGTTCGGCGAGATCAGCCCCTTCGAGTCCGCCGGCGCCTCCGATCGGTCGCCGTTGAACTGCTTGGTGCTCATCATCAGCCGGTCCTGGAGCCCGATATCCTCCCATTGCTGGGCGGTATGGCATTCCCGCACCCGCTTGACCCGCGAGCCGATCACCGGCCGGCTCTTGCAGATCTCGCGCTCGGGATCGAGGTCGGCTCCGCTCTTCTTCGCCGCCGCCAGAGCGGGCGGCGAAAGGGCGATCGTCATGGCGATCGCGGCGAGGCCGCTCAGCCGGGGCCCGGTCACTGCTTGCCGCCCGGAGCGCCGTTGAACTGCTGGCGCCGAAGGCCCCATTGCTCCTGCTGCTTCATCTCCAGCCATTGCTGGGCGGTATGGCATTCGCGGATGCGCTGGAGCCTCGAGCCGATCGCCGGCTTCGACTTGCAGATCTCGCGATCGGGATCCCAGCCCTTCTTGGGCTTCTCGGCGGCAAGGCCCGGAGCCGCTCCGGCGGCGAGCAAAGCGAGCCCCGCGGCGATTGAAACGATCTTCATGCCTTCCTCCTCACCAGGGCGTGTCGCGCGATCCGATCGGCCTGCAGCTCGGGCTCGCGCGTTCCAGGGCGCTGTGGCATTCGCGCACCCGCTTGAGCCTCGATCCGAGCACCGGCTTCGACTTGCAGATCTGGCGGTCGGGATCCGAGGCCCCGCCGGTCGCCGCCGCGCCCGCCGAAGCGGCCGGAACCGCCGTCGCGAGCGCCAGCGCCGCGGCCGCGGCGACCCGAACCAAGTCCATGATCCGCCTCCTCTTCTCGCCGAAGCTACGCCGATCCCGCCCCCGGGGCAAGATCGCCCCGGAGCGGCTCTCGAAGCCGCGAAGGCGCCCGCCTTGACGCCCGCGCCGCGGGGCCCCGCGGGCCGCCCGGCGCGGCCGCGAACCGGGCGGCCTCGGCCCGTCCGCGCCACCCTATGGCGGCGGCCGCCGGCGAAGTCGTGACCTGGGTCACGCCCCGCCCCTAAAGCCGCGTGATCCTGGGCTCGGCGCGCCTCTTGCCGAGCATCAGCTCGGTCATCGCCCAGACCATCGCGTCGGCCCGGTCCGGCGATCGCCCCGGCCCCTCATAGCCGCCGCCGACGATGAGCCCGGCGAGCTGGTCCTCCAGCTCCGGGAATCCGCCGGCGAATTTCGCCCGGCCGGCCTCGAACAAAGCCGCCACCGGCTCCGCCCGGGCCGACTTGCCCGGATGGGCGATGACCCGCCTGACCGGCAGGTGGATGTCGGCGCCGCGAAGCACGGCCTCGACCATCGCCCCGCCCTGATTGGCTTCCGCCACCACCCGGTCCGCCCCCCAGGCTTGGGCCGCGCCCGCGACCGCCCGGGCCCAGCCCTGCGGGCCCAGCCCGGCGACGGTGGCGTCGGCGAGCACATAAGCGAGCCCGTCCGCTCCGAGAGCGCAGACCGAGATCCCGCAAATCCCCTCTTCCGAGGCCGGCGGATCGACCCCGATCACGATCCGGCGCAAGTCGGGGATCGGCCCCGCCGCCCGGCTCCGCTCGATCAGGGTCCTCGGCCACAGGCTTCCCTCGACGTCGTCGATCAGCTCGCCGCCCAGCTCCTGCCGGCCGAGATTCGTGCCGGCATAATCGCGCTCGACGTCGGCGATGAAGGCTCCGGCGAGGTGGAGCGCATTGTCCCTCGTCCGGCCGCGGGTCGTCTTGACGCCCTCGCGCCCGAGCAGCTTGCGGACCAGCGCCACCGGCCTTGGAGTGGTCGTCGCCATCGCCCTCGGCAATGCGCCGCACCTCAGCCCGAGCATCAGATTGTCCCACGCTTCCGGCCCCAGCGGCCATTTGGCGATCTCGTCGCACCAGGCGAAATGGTGCTGGGGCCCGCGAAGGCTCTCCGGCTCGGCGGCCGAATAGACCAAGGCCCGGGCCCCGCCCGGGAATCGAAGCCGGCCGAGCGACGGCTCCCAGGCCGGCCGCTCAGGGTCCGGGCAGATTGCCAGGATTCCGCTGTCGCCCTCGACCATCACCGATCGGGCCTCGGCCATGGTCGCTCCGACCAGGGCGATCCGGGCCATCGGCTCGGCCGCCGCCGTCCGCCGGACCCATTCGGCGCCCATCCGGGTCTTGCCATAGCCCCGGCCGGCCATCACCAGCCAGGTCCGCCAGGGCAGGTCCGGCTCGCGCTGGTCCGACCGCTCCCACGCCTCCCACAAATAGCAGAGCCGCTCGCGCTCGGCCGGGTCGAAGCCGGCCAGCACGAGTTCGCGGCCGGCCGGGTCGAGCCTCGCCATCGCCTCGGCCAGCGACCGGGCCTCATCCCTCGCCATGATCGCTCTCCCCCGCCTTGGCCGCCGCCTTGGCCGCCGCCTCGGCCTCGGCCTCGCCGTCGTCGCTCTCCCGCGCCCTGGCCGCCGCCTCGGCCTCGGCCAGTCGGGCCGCGAGCTCGTCGAACAAAGTCCTGGCGTCGCGCCGGGGCGCCGAGTCGGCGGCCCGCATCGCCTCGACGCTCTTGCGGTGGAGGTGGAGCAGCCGAAGCGCGGTGGCGTCGGAGAAGACCAGGGTCGTCGCGGTCTTTTGTCCCCGGTAGAAAACGTCCCTTCGAGTGCCGAAGCGGGCGCGCCGGACCATCTCCGTCTCGAGCAGGTCGTAGCCCTCGCGAAGCGCCTCCATCCAGTCCGCCCGGAAGCCCGAATCGCGGCGCCTGAGATCGTAGAAGACCCGGGCCGACCTTCCGATCCGCCGGGCCGAGAGCGCGACGTTGCACGTCTCGGCCAGGTTTCCGAGGAAGGCGCCAAGCTCCTCGGCGGTCAGCGCCCTTTTGTGCTTGCTCCGGATCTGGAGCCGGCCGCTCGCCCGGTCGCCCCGGCCCCGCTTGATCTCCGATTCCTCGCCGGCCGCGAACTGGCCCTTCGAATCGCGCGCCTGTTGCCTGTTCCTGCCCATCTTCCCCTCCCACGATGAAAGCGGCCGCCGGGCCCGAAAGCCCGGCGTCCGCGATCGAGCGCCGCTCGACTTGGCTCGGGCCCGGCCCCCGCCGGCGCCCCGCGGCGCAAAGCAAAGCCGGCCGCGATTCTCCGCGCCGGCGCGATTTCTTCCAAGGCTCCCGCCCGGCCGGGCCCCAAGGCCCGCATATTGATCCACTCCCGATCAATCCTTGCTCGCCCGGTCCGATCGACCTGGATTATCCTCCCTCCAACAGGGGGAGGGGGTCATGGAATCCACGTCCGGTCGAGGCGGAAGGCTGCCGCTCGTCATCCTCGCCATGCTGGTCGTCGCAGCGCTCGCCGCCGCCTGGTGGTACCTGGCGCGCCCCGGCGGCGACGGGCCCGCCGCCGCTCCGGCCGCCCTTCCGACCCTCGCCTTCAGCCCGTCGGCCTGCCCGACCGCGAACGACCTTCCCGGAACCGGCTGGGACTTCCCGCAAAAGCCGGGAATCGTCGAATCCTGGGTCGCCGCCGGCGACGTCGCCCGCACCCGGGTCCACGGCTGGTGGCTCTGGGCCGCCATCAACCAGCCTCCGCCCGGCGGCTCGGAGCCGCTGTGGCGCGGCTGGTGCACCTCGACCCAGGCCTATTCCGATCCCGGCCTCGCCGATCCGTTCGAGGCGGCGGCCGGGCCCCACGCCCCGGCGACCGCCGCGGCTTCGCTCGGAGCCCGCCGCGCCGCCAACAATTCGGCATCCGCCGAGCCCATCCAGCTTCCCGGCGGCCCGGTCTATCCGGTCCCCGCCTCGCTCCAGGGCAAATGCTTCGATTCCGGCACGAAGTCGCTGGTCGACGGCCCCGGCTTCGCCAGCACCGGCGACATCATGATCGGCGGGGTGATCTACAATCCGCCCGCCTTCCACTCGATCCGCGACCAGAAGCTCTACCTCGCCGAGACCCTGGCCGCGAAGCAGCCGAAGTCGCGATCCGACCCTCCGGCCTCGATCGCCCTCGCCCGCAATTCCGTCGTCCTGAAGCCGAGGCTGTGGCCGGTTCCGGCCAGCGGCTATTCGGCCCTTCCGCTATGGGACAATGCGACCGAGGACGGCGGCACCTATGCCGGCTTCGAGCGCCAGTCGCTCTGGCCGCGCGCCGTCGCCGTCACCGCCCAGCCCCGGCCGGGAGTCGACCGGGTCGACGTCCAGTATCTGTGGAACGTCAAGCAGGCCGACGGGACGAGTCCCTGGGGCCCGCAAACCTATCGCCAGGCGCGGGTCGTTCCGATCCGCCGCTTCTACGCCTACCGGCCCGATCTCTCGGCCATGGACCCGTGCGACAGGGCGATAATCGATGCCTCCTCGCTTTGGGCCTACAACCGCCCCTTCCGGCAGGGCGATTATCTGATCCTCATCGCCATGCACATCATGACGAAGGAGCAGGAGGCCTGGACCTTCCAGTCCTTCTGGTGGAGCGACCGCCCCGACGATCCGGTGTTCGGCGCCGACCGGCCGGCCATCCCCGCCGCCCAGGGGCCGTGGCGCAATTACCTGATGGCCTCCACCTACGGAATTCCCGTGCCTCGGGCCGCTCCGCCCGCGGCCGGCGCCGGCCGCCCCGGCCAGCCGCGGCCTGCGGCCGCGGCCGCCGCCCTATGGGGCGTGGCCTTCAACCCCTATCTCGAGCTCGCCGCCGACCATCCGATCGCGACCAACTGCATGAACTGCCACCATCGCGGCGGCTATCCCAGCGTCGAGGATCCGAACGCGTTCGGAGCCAAGTACCTGACCGGCCTTCCGTCCGATCCCGGAGCGATCGGAGTTCTGAGGCCCGGCAACCCCCTCTTCAACGGCCTCGTCCTCACCGACAAGCAATGGACCCTCCCCAACCGAGCCGCCCCCCTCCGAGCCCCGCCCACCCCCGCCGCCGCCGGAGCGCGGCGGCCGAGATAGGGCGGGCGGCGAGGGCCGCAAGAAAAAGGCGGGCCGGAAGGTCCCGGCGCTGGCAGCATTCGTCAAATCAATCCGCAAAACTCCAAATTCAGATCTGCTCAAGGTGCAAGTGCAAAACCAACCTTGCACACCTTCATCTTTCTTTGCACTAACGCTTCGTGGGGCCGCGGTGGGCGGACATTTGCCGAAAAGGGGGCTTGTCGGCATGAACATTCTCGACGCCATCCGTTCGCTTTTCCCGGAAGGCTCGCCGAGCTGGCGCATCGACCTGGAAACCGGCGGGAGCGACAAGGTGCCGCGAAGGAAGGGCGGCGCGCCGTCCTGGGATCAGCCGCCCGCCGATCCGATCGACCTCTTCGCCGTCGCGGCCTTCCTGCTGTCGCGCAGCGGCGCCTATCATCATGTCCAGCCGGAGACCGATCCGCCGCTTCGCGAACCCAATCGCCGGGTCGAGGTGACCGCGGACGATCGGACCCTTTGGACCGAAGCCAGCCGGAAATGGAATGTGAAGTTCCACTCGGCGGGCGGCGATTATTTGCGGCTGATTACGCCTCGGCTCGTCCGGCAGCTCTGGAAGGAGCTTCTCGCGTCGGGCGGCGAACCGCTGTTCGTCATGCTGGACACGGATCAGGATGCGCCTTCATGGTGGCGCACCGCCCTCGCTTTGCTCGTGATCGGCGACGAAGCTGCGGTCGATGTCGGCTTCCTCAGCAAGGCGCCTTCCCTCGTCCATTTCGCGGCGGAGTCCCGGATTCGCGAAATGCTCAGGAATCCGGTCGGCGACGAAGCCGAAGGCATCTATACGCTCTCCGCCGCGGCTCGCGACCTGGTCTGCGTCCTTCCCAAATCGCGGACTCCGTCGCTCGGCTGCACGGTTCGCTCGCTGTCCCACAACCTCGCCTTGCTGCCGCCGCGCGGCCTCGCCAGGGCCCGCTGGCTCGCGCCGCTCGACCCGCACGAGGAGGTCCGCCGCCGGCCCGGCACGGGCGCCCCGCTCAACCTTCTGCTCGTGCCTTATCCCTATCAGGTTCCCGCTTCCGCTTTCCGGGCCGTCAGCCGCTCGGTCGGCCAGGGGTCGACCGAATGGGGCTGGTTCTCGGTCTCGCCCGAGGCGGGCGACAAGGAAAGCCGTGCCGGCTTCGTTGACTTCGTCAAGGCGCTTCTCGAGGCGGCCCGCGCCGACACTCCGGAGATCCACGGGCTCGTCTTTCCCGAGCTCGCCCTGAGCCACGATCTCTATCTGGATCTTGTCAAGGCGCTCGAGGACGAGGCGGGCATCGAGCTGCTCATCGCCGGGCTCAACACCCAGGCCGCCAGGGAAGGCCGGGCGCATGAAGGCAATTTCACCGTCGCTCGCATCATGGGGCCCCATTCGAAGGATCTGTACGCCGAGGACATCCGGCAGAAGCATCACAGATGGCGCCTTGAGCGCAACCAGATCGCCTCTTACGCCCTCGGCGCTCAGCTCGAGCCTTCGCGCTATTGGTGGGAGAGGCTGGATGTCCTCAGCCGCACTCTTACCGTCGGCGTCCTCCGCGGCGAAACCACGCTAGCCACCCTGATCTGCGAGGATCTTGCGCGGGTTGATCCCGCTCAGGAGCTGCTTCGGGCGATCGGGCCCAATATCGTCATCGCTCTCCTCATGGATGGGCCGCAGCTGCTCACGCGCTGGCCAAACCGCTACGCCACGGTCCTCGCCGAGGATCCGGGCTCGTCGGTCCTGACCCTGACGTCGCTGGGGCTGATCGAACGGGTGAACCGGACGGGATTCCAGAAGCCGAGCCGCTGCGTCGCTCTGTGGCGCGACGACATCGGCGTCCGCGAATTGTCCCTTCCTCCGGGGGCCCATGCCTTGTGCCTGATGCTGAGCCCCGACCTCATCGAGGAAGCGACGCTGGACGGCCGCCCGGACGGGGTGAATTCGATCAGCTGGCGCCTTAGCGGCGTCCAGCCGGTGAAGCTGGACAGGCCGGAGCCCGCCTGGATTTCCTGAAGTCGATCGGGGCCCTGTCGGCGACCCTCGAATGCGTTGCGGACGGAGGAGCTAGCCGCGCGAACCCGACACGTGCGTGGGCCGGCCCGCCTGGCTGTCCCTGGCGACCTTCTGCATCTCGAGGACGAGCTCCTTGAGCCGTTCCTCGTTCAACCTCTGGAATTCGGGCGAAATCCGAACCACGATTACCTCCTGCGAGCGCCGCTCGTTCGGCGTGCCCTTACAATGTGGGCGTTGCGCCGCACAAGCGCAAATGCTCCGCGCTGCCAGCTGCTTCTGGGGCCGCCGGCGATTGACCCCACCTGAATGTGGGCCGACGCCGGGCTGAACGGGACTGGGCCGACGCTCATTCGAGCGGTGCCTCCGATGGCTTGCCTGCGGTGCGCGCCAGCTTCTTCTCGCGGCGCTCCTGCTCGGCTTCCCAGCGCGCCATGATGGCCGCGATGCTCTTGCCGAGTCTCTCCGAAGATTCTTCGAGCGTCTTGGCCACCATCCGGTCCAGCTCGGATCCATGGCCGCTTGACGCCTTCGCGCGCCGGGTCCCACTCATCACAGGTCGTCTCCAAACTGTGGGGACAACCCGAATCTCCGAGCATAATATCTCGGGTTGTACCGCGCCTCGAAAAAGAACTTCCGCTTTATCCACAAGAATTCTTCATGTTTGGTAATCAGCGCGACGTCGATCGGGCCGCCGACGGTGGACTGATCGGGGGACGCCTTGCGCTCGATGGCGGTGATGTTGACGAGTGCTTCCGCCAGCTCGATCATCTCACGCTTCGGCATCACGCCTATCATCCCGTGGAACTTGCTTCGAAACTTGCTTCGAATGGCGGACGCGCTTTCCCGCCATTCCTTTACCGTCTCTGACGCGAAACGCTTCGGCAGCGAACCGATCGGACGCAATTCGGTGCCGTGCTGCTCCAGGATCGGCGCCAGCCGCTCGCGTTCCTTGTCCAGCGCCGCTGTCAGCTGCGCGCCGATCTTCGCAAACTGCTCTTCGATGAAGGCTTCGGTACGGTCGATGAACGGCGTGTCGACCCCGGTCAGGAGCCGCTCGACCACGTCGATCTGGGCGAAGGACACGATCGTTCCGTGATTGCCGGCGTCGACCTGGTAGGAATCCGTCAAGAAAAAACGCAGCTGGCCGCACACCGCGCCGTCCACCTCGCCGACGATCAGCGAGGGGAACATGTCATCCTTGCCGTTCGCCGCCGACGCCGCCCCGCGCCGCTTGCCATAGCCGGCGACGGCCAGGCCCGTCGCGAGCTTGGAGGTCTGCTGGCTGAGCAGCGCCGAGACGATCAGCCGCCGAAGAGCCTTTCTGAACGGATCGCCGCGCGGCAGCGAGCGGAACGACTCGTCGATCACGGCGTCGATCGCCGATCCATGCCGTTCGATCACTGCCTCGCGGCCGATGCGCTTGCTGAAATCCGCCGGACATTCGTCATATTTCGCGGCGCGGCGGGTGGCTTCCTCGACGATGGTGTCGGCGACGTTCTTCTCGGAGGCCTCCCCGCTGACCGGGAGGCTGCTGACTAGGTCCTTGAATTCTTCCGCCGCGCGCTCGCGCACATATTCCTGCTCGCCGTCCGGCTCCTGGCCCTCGCCTTCGACGGGATCGGTCGGCAGCAGCGCTGCGATCGATTTGATGAAGCCGAAAAAGGCCTCGATGATCATCGGCGACGCACTCAGCTCGGAGACGACTCCGGCGGCGCAATAATCCGCCGCGATCCCGGCCGCTTCGGAGGACAACGCCTCGTCCGCAGGCGCCTTCTCCGCCGCGTCGGTGGGCTCCTGGTTTCGGTGCTTGTCCCGGAAGTCCTTGACGATGAGCTCCCAGGGTATCCCCAGGAAGTGCATGTTACCGTTGATCATGATTCCGATCGGGCGACGGCAATCGAGCTCGAACAGCTTCTCGCCGCTATCGTAGACCTTGCTTCCGGCCGGGGTGCTGATCGTCACCGCGCTGTCCGTCGCCATGACGACGCCCATGCGGTTGATGATGATGACCTCGGTGGTCATGACGGTCCGCGCGCCACTCCTGCCTCAGCAGCGAACCCGCGGCATCCGGACAGGCGCCATCCCTCGCCTGCATGAAGAGCCGCCCTTGCCGGACGGCTCGCTCTCCCCCTAACGCCTTCCCGGCCGTTGCTGCTGGGCGCGGCCGGAACCCTGTTTGAATGCAGATTACACCATGCAGGGCGGGCCGCCAACGCCTGAATGCGGCAGATTGATCCAACTTGGCGGCGGCCCGGAGCCGCGCCGGCGCCGCGCTCCGCCTATGCTCGCCTCCCTCTCCGCAAGCTGCAGGCGAAGAAAAAGCCGGCCGCTTGGATCCGCGCCGGCTGTTCGATCTTCTCCAGCTACAATTCTGCAGCGTGACTAAATAGTACCCTTGCAGCGTGACGCTGTCAATCGAAAATAACCGATCCGGTCAAACCCTTTTCGAACAATGCATGAACGATTGGAAAGATTGGATTTTTCCGCGATTCAAAAAGGGTTTCGAAACCCTATTTTTTTCAGGCCTTTACGAAAAAACTTTATTTTCCGGAGGCGTTTTCGGGGCGATTCGGGCCCCTCGAACCCTATTCCGCGAATCGGGCGATTCGGGGCTCCGCGCAATTCACGGCTTCACCCGCCCGGGCTTGATTTGTGATAAAGCGCGGCACCCGCCTTCCGTTTTATCATGGAATTGTGCCCCGCTATTACTTCCATCTCCACGATGGCCTCGACCTTCTCGACGAGGAGGGCAAGCTGCTCGACGACCTCGCGGCCGCCCGGGCGAACGCGGTCCGCGAGGCCCGCCAGATGATGCTGGCCGCGGTCGCGGCGGGGCGGGTCAATCTCTCGCACCGGATCGACATCGCCGACGAAAGCGGCGCCGTCATCGCCACCATCGCCTTCCGCGACGCCGTCACCGTCGAAGGCTAGGGCCGGCCAGGCATCCTTCCGGGCGGTCCGGGCGTTGCAGCCTCCAGGATGATGAAAAGATTTGGTTTTGCCTCCGTAACGGCACTCGCCCTCGCCGCCTGCTCGGCCGAGCCCGAGCCGGTCCGCGCCGACCCCGCTTTGGTCGAGCGCCTCGCCCTCGCCAACGTCGCCGAGCCCGAATCGCCGAAGCTCGAGACGGCCGACAAGATCGTCGGAGCGGTCGACCGGGTCGAGCCCGACCGGGTCGCCGGAGCCGCCGAAAAGCTCCTCGCCCGCTGAAGCGGCAAGGCCTAGGCCCAATCGTCATCCCGGACTCGATCCGGGATCCACCTTCCTCGACGCGCTGGAATCGAAGGGCGAGGCGGATTCCGGATCGAGTCCGGTCTGGAGCGGCGGCTTCGGACCAGCCTCGGCTGGGCCTCGCGGCCGTCGACTCCGCGCCCCTCGACCTCGCGCGGCGGCGCCGTTCCGGGACAGGCCAGGCGCGGACGGAGCGCCCGGCTCAGAAGGGCCGCTCGCCCACCACGTTGCCGGCGGTGCGGTATCTGCATACCAGCACCTCCTCCTCCGCCCCCGCCGCCAGGGCGCAGCCGACCCGGTCGGTCTCGCGCCACATCAGCTGGGTGTAATGGCCGACGTCGGCGAAGTCGCCGGTGGAGCTGTTGTCGGGGAAGCGGCCGGGGCGGAAATTCTTCTTCTCCTCGATCCAGCCCTCGACCATCTCCTCGGGCGCATAGGCGCCGCGAGTCCCGGCCCACAGATTCTCGCCCTGGGGATCCTCGCCGCCCAGCGCCGGCGAATGCTCGAACTCGCCGGCCTCGGCGAGCTCGCCGCCCCAGGCCGAGGCCTCGGCGGCGAGCACGGGGTCCCAGGCCAAAGGCGCGATTCCGGCGGCGGTCCGCTCGCGATTATGGGCCGCGAGCAGTCGCTCGTCGAGGCTGGTCAGACGCCCGGTCCCGCCGACCAGGAGCGGCGCGGCGAGCGCCAGCGCCGCCGCCCCGGCGAGCCGTCCGATCCTGCAAGCTGTTCCAATCCGAGCCATCGCGAAGCGATCTTCGCCGATCGGGCTTAGCGCCGCCTTTCCGCAAAGGGTTGAGCGGCCGTTAGGCTTATTCCGCGGCCGCGGCCGCCTCCGCCTCGCGGAACAGGGGCGTGGGCGCCGGCGCAGCCTTCTGGGCCTTGGCCACCGCCGAGCCGTCGGCGCCTCCGCGCCGCCGCTTGAACCGGCCTTCCACCTCCGCTCCGGCGGCGACGCTCAGGCTCTCGTAAAGGATGTCGCCGGTCACCCGGGCGCTCGAGTCGAGAGTCAGGATCCCGGCCTCGACGGCGCCGTCGACCAGCCCCGCGAGGCGCGCCTCGGCGGCCTTGATATTGCCTCTGACCTCGCCGCTCGGCCCCTGGGTCAGCGAGCCGCAACTGACGTCGCCGGCGACCTTGCCGTCGAGGTGGAGCTCGCTGGCGGTGACGATGTCCCCGATGATCGAGACCTCGCCGCCGATATAGGAGAATGTGCCGCCGCTCTGCCCCGGCGCAGGCACGGCCTTGCCGCCTTTCAGGAACATGCCTCGTCCCTCCCCGGCGGCATCATGGCACAATGGCCCGGAGGATCAAGGCACCGAAATCCGCTGCCCTGCCAGGCGAACTTGTGCGAGGCGCCGATCCTCCAGGCCTTCGGGAAAGCTGTCGAAGCTCGGGAGCCGGTCTTCCCACCGCCGCAGTGCGATCGGCGACGGGCGGAATCATAATGGGGGCCGGTGTCGCCACCGGCCCCCACTTGTCCCAGCTTTGACTGCCGTCGCTGGGTGGCGAGGCCATCTCTCGCTGGGCGGCTTCGGGATCGCGGCGGGGCTCGCGCCCCGGCCGGTCTCCCCGGATCCCGCAGCGAGGCCAAAGGCCCCGTTCGGTTCCCGGTGGGTCTCGGGAGAGGCCGTGAGGCCCCTCACCGATCCCCGTCGGGTCGCTTGAGCGGGACTTGCGTCCCGCCGCCGCTTCCCTTGGCGGATCCGATCCGGCCGAAGCCGGGCCGTCTCCAGGGCTCGCATCGGGGCCGAAGCCCTTCCGGTCGCCCCTCGGAAAAGCGCTCGGGCCGAAGCCTTCGCTCTCTTCCCGGAATCGATCGAGGCCGAAGCCTCGTCCCATCCCGCTCGGGTCGCGGCTCGAGCCGAAGCCCTGGCCGCCTCCCTGCCGGCTCGGGTCACGGGGCGATTCCCGCGGCCTTCGCCGGTTCGGCACATCCTTCCGTCTCCGAAGAGACATTCGGAAAAATGCCATGGAGGTTTCGTGAAATCCCGCCTTGCATCCGCTTGCGCTTATGCGGGCGCGGCTTCGTCCGCCTCCCCGCCTCCGCTTCGAAGCGCCAGCGTCCTTGGGGGAGCGACGGCGCCTTTCAGCTTCGGCATTGCGGCCTTCCATTCGGCAGCCCGTTTCCGGTCCGCCGCGCTTCCGGCCACAACTGGAAGGTGTCAGCTTCGGCCGATTCGGGAAAGCCGAATCCACCTGTGGATAATGAGGATAACGGGGGTAAGTTAACCTGCGTCAACGCTCGCCGTCGCGCCCTCCGGAGGGCTTCGAATCGGCCGCTTCCCAGGCGTCCAGGGTCCGCCGCGCCATGTCGAGCGCTAGCCGGCGCAGCGAGTCGCCGAGCCGGATCGCCTCCTCCCCGGCCTCGCCCGCGGCTCCCGCCGCGGCGGCCGCCCCGCGCTTGGCCGCGGGGGGATCGCGAAGCGCCGCCGCCGCCGCCAGCAGGGCCGCGGCCACCGTCTCGCTTACCGCCGGCTTCTCGGCCAGCTTGAGAGCGCTCTTGCCGGCCTTTCGAACCGCCTTGGAGACCTTCACTCCGACGATCCGCTTGGGGATCTTGATCTTGTCCTTCTTGCCCGTCTTGCCGTCGCCCTTGGCCATGCGCTCGCGCTCCTATTCGACGATGATCCGGCCGCTCATTCCGAGCAGCCGGTGGAGAAGATTGGCCCCGGCGGCCTTGTAGCGCCCCGCCTTCGGCACCAGCACCACGGTTCGGGTCGAAAGCGGCGGAACTTCGATGTCGCCGCCCCTGACCAGAGCGGAGTCGCGCCGCCGAAGCTTCGCCGACCGGAAGAAGTCGCCCGCGGAAAAGCGGAGCCCCTGGTTGGAATTGTTGACGAAGCGAAGCCGGACGGCCTCGCCCGCCTTGAGCCGGATTTCGTCCGGCTGGATGTCGTAGGTGGAGAGCTGAACGTCATATTCCGCCGCCATCCGCCAGTCCTGGGCGGCGGCGGGCGAGGAGAGGACGAGCAGCGCGAGGGGCAGCAAAAGGGGTCGCATTTTCAAAACCTAGCATGGCCGCCGCGCCTTGTCCTCCCCATCGCCGGGCGGAGAGGAGACCATGCGTAGCCTGGTGCAAGGGTAATCGGCGCAAGCCTGGGAGGTTCCCGGCGAAATCCTCTTGCCTCCGGGCGGCCGGCCCTTCACCGGCTTTCAGCCGGTCCCCCTCGGTTTCGCCCTGAGGAGGACAGAAAGGTCCGACATGCGCCTCCTCCTCCTCGCCCTCGCCCTCCTCGCCGCCCCCGCCGCCGCCAAGCTCTCGCCGGCCGAGCAGAAGATGGTCCTAACCGTCGAGTCGGAGCGGCCGCGGACCGTCGCCCTGCTCGAGCGGCTGGTGAACCAGAATAGCGGCTCCCTCAACCTGCCCGGAGTGGAGGCGGTCGGCCGGATGATGCGCTCGGAGCTCGAGCCGCTCGGCTTCGAGGTGCGCTGGGTGCCGATGGCCGACGTCGCCCGCGCCGGCCATCTCGTCGCGACCCACAAGGGCAGCGGCCGGGGGCGGCGCATGCTCCTGATCGGCCATCTCGACACCGTGTTCGAGCCCGACAGCCCCTTTCAGCGCTTCACGCTCAAGGATTCCGACACCGCCGAAGGCCCCGGGGTCGGCGACGACAAGGGCGGGATCACCGTCATGGTCGCCGCGCTTCGAGCCATGCACTCGGCCGGTACGCTCCGGGACGCCGACATCGAGATCGTCCTCACCGGCGACGAGGAGGATGCGGGCGCCCCGATCGCCATCGCCCGGCGCGACCTGATCGCCGCCGCCGGACGCGCCGACGTCGCGCTCGACTTCGAGGGGCTTGCGCAGGAAAACGGGCGCGACATGGGCTCGATCGCCCGCCGCGGCTCGGCGTCCTGGACCGTGACGGCGCGCGGCAAGACGGGCCATTCGAGCGGCATCTTCAGCGCCACCGCGGGCGACGGAGCGATTTACGAGCTCGCCCGGATCCTCGCGGCCTTCCGCTCGGAGCTGCCCGAGCCCAACCTCACCTTCAACGTCGGCCTGGTCGCCGGCGGGGCCACGGCCGAGCTCGACAGGGACGCGATCCGCGCCGCCGCCACCGGCAAGACGAACATCATCCCGCCGATCGCCATCGCCCGCGGCGACCTTCGGGCGCTCTCGCTCGAGCAGCAGGAGCGGGTGATCGCGAAGATGAAGGCGATCGTCGGCCGCCACCTCGCCGGCGCGAGCGCCGAGATCGCGTTCGACGACGGCGCCTATCCGCCCATGGCTCCGACCGAAGCGAGCCGCGCGCTCCTCGCCAGGCTCAACTCGGTCAACCGCGACCTCGGCCTCGGCGAAATGGGCGAGTTCGACCCGCTCAAGCGCGGCGCCGGCGACATCGGCTTCGTCGCCCACCTGCTGCCCGGCCTGGTCGGCCTCGGAACCGCCGGCGAGGGATCCCACGCGCCCGGCGAGACCGCCGACCTCGCAAGCGTCCCGCGCCAGGCCAAGCGCGCCGCGATCCTGATGACCCGGCTGGCGAAGGAGAAACGCTGACCTCCCTCCCCCACCCTTTCAGGGAGGGGAGCCGCACCCCTCGAAATGCGCTTTGAGCAGCCGCTTCCACTCGGCCGCGCCGTGCCCGATTCCCGTCAGCCGAAGCTTGAAGTCCCGATATTCCGAATGGTTCGGCCGCCCCAGCTCGGCGGCGACGACGAAGCCCTCCTCCGGATCGAGCCAAAGCGGCCCGCCCAGGTCGCCCGCGAAGGCCGGGCCGCCCAGCTGATAGCGAAGGGTCCGCCGTCCCTCGCGCCGCTCCTCCCTGACGAAGCGCGCGTCGGCGCGGCCAAGATAGCGCAGGAAGTCGGCGGGATCCTCGCCAAGCCAGACCAGCGCCACTCCGAAGCTGAAGTCGCTTCCGGTGAGCGCCGCCGGCGGCGGCGAAGCCGCGAAGCTTGCGAAGTCGAAATCGTAAAGGTGCCACGGCCGGTCGGGGACCGCGACGCTCTGCCGAAGCTCCGACTGCGCAGCGGTCAGCCGGGCGTCGATCCGCCCCTCGCGATAGGCCATCTCGGCGAAATCCTCGTGCTTCGCCCCCGGCCGAAGCCGCCCCCCTGTCAGCCGGACCGTTTCGCCGTTCTCGGTCGCCGCGGTCACGAAGGCCGCGTTGGTGCAGCGCTCCCGCATCTTCGTCACTTCGACATAGCCGGGCCGGGGCCGGCAGACGTGGATCGTCTCGGCCTCGCTGCCGTCGCGGTTCGAGCGCACGTAGGAGTAGATCTCGCCCGCCCCGCTCCCGCCGCCGTGGGCGCAGCCGCCCGCCAGAAGAATCGCGAGCGTCGCCGCTTTCGCCTTCATCCCGCCTCCCCCGCGCTAGAAAGGGACCTTGATGGTCACCATGATCCGCTTGCTGATTCGGCCGTCCGGCATCGCGACCTGGCTCAGGCTCGGCTCGACCCTCGAGCCGCCGATATCGAACCCGACGACTCCGCCCTCCTCGATCTCGATGCCCTTGGGCGGCCTGATGTCCCTGACCCGGTAATCGTCACGGCGTCGGCCGCACACGACGATGTCGCCGGCTCCGGCGCCGCGCCGGCAGTCGTTCGGAACGGCACGAAGCGACGGGGCCGGCGCCTCCAGCACGAATTCGCTGGCGGCGATCTCCACCGGCTCGGTCCCGGCGGCGGCGATTAGAAGGATGGCCGCCAGCTGCAGGTTCGAGCTCCCGATGACCGGCCGAGCTTAGCAGGCCCGCCGCTGCGCGCCAGACCGGATCGGATCGCGGCCGGCGCCCCGCGGGGCGCTCACCTCAGCCGGTAATGGTCCGCGAGCCGGTCGAGCGCCATGGTCAGGACGAGCTTGCCCGCCCGGGCCGGCCAGCCGAGCGCGGACTCGGCCTCGCGCATCCCCTCGCCGGCGCAGACCACCCGCCAGGCGATGTCGCGAAGCCCGGGGCCGAGCGCCTTGACCGCGGCATCGAACCGTCGTCGCGCGGCGACCTGAGCGGTCGTCGCCGGACCCACCTCGGCGGGACCTCGCCGGTTGCGGTCCGGAGGGGGCGAGTCCCAGGTCATCGTCACTCGCGGCGGAAGGCCGGACCGCTCCCAATCCCTCCGCAAAAGCTCGCCGGCGGCGAACTGGCGCTCGCCCACATGGCCGCGCGACCGGAGCCAGCCGAGCGGCGACTCCGCCAGGTTGACCGTGACCGACCGTGCCGCCTTGCGACCCCGACCGGGCCCGCGTTCCCGACCGTCCTTCGGAAGCGGCTGTTCCGCCAGCAACCGGTTGCGCCTCGCCCGCTCGATCTTCACTTCATCCTCCGAATCAAAACAAAACAAGAACATCTTGCCACGGCGGCCGGGATGGTGGAAAGAGAGAAAAGAACCGAATAGGGTTTTATCCCCGGGGGGATTTGGACATGATCACCCGCATCCGCGAGGTGCGCCGCGCCAGGAAGCTCACCCTTCAGGACGTCGCCGACCGCTGCGCGCCTCCGACCACCCCGCAGACGATCGGCCGCCTCGAGACCGGCGCCCGGACCGTCTCGGTGGGCTGGCTCAACCGAATCGCCCGGGCGCTCGACGTCGATCCCGCCGACCTGGTCGCCTTCGGCGGTCGCGACGACGACGTGCCGCTGGCCGCCACGCTGGGCCATGACGGGGCCCATGCGCCGCGCCGGGCCGGAGTCGCACTGCCGCCGCGGCCGGAGCCCGACATGGTCGCCGTCGCCGTCCACTCCGGAGTCGGCGACTATCGAAGCGGGGACGAGATCTGGTGCCGGAGGCTCCCCCCCGAGGATTTCGGCCGGGCGCTCAATCGCGACATCCTCGTCCCCCGCCCGGCCGGCCGCTTCCTGTTCGGGCGGCTGATCGGCCGCGAGGAGGCCAAGCTCCATCTCCTCCCGCTCGGCGGCGCCCACCGCCAGCTCGTCATCGCCAACCCGCCCTGGATGGCGATGGCGGTGAAGCTGGTCCGGACTTTGTAGCCCCCCGTCATCCCGGCGAAAGCCGGGACCTCAGCGAGCAAAAGGCCCGGCGCCCGCGTCGGCCGGAATCGCGCCCTTTGCCGTCACCATGAGGCTGGTGGGCGCTGACGGGCTCGAACCGCCGACCCTCTCGGTGTAAACGAGATGCTCTACCAACTGAGCTAAGCGCCCTGGCGCGGCGTCTGCCACCGGCCGGCGGCCGCGACAAGCCCGTCAGATCAGCACATGGCCGATCCGCTGCGCCGATTTCAGATAGGCCTCCATCATCGCCGCGGTCTCGGGCGAAAGCTCGATGAACACCCGCCGCCCGTCCTCCGGATCGGCGACCCGGACGAACATGCCCTGGTCGCACAGGGTCTTGATCCAGCGCAGCGCGGTCGTCGGCGGCACCGCCGCGGCGATGCACAGGCTCGAGACCGCGACCCGCTGCTTCTCGACCCGGGCCGCCATCAGGTCGAGCAGCATGTCCCAGGCCGGATCGGCGAACATCTCGGCCCGGAAGAAATGGTCGCGCAGCCGCCGCGCCCGGATGATGGAGCGGATCATGCCCGCGTCCAGCCGCTCGCCGTCGTCGTTATCGGGCGCTGCGCCGACCACGGCCATCGCCGCCGCGGCCGCTTCGTCCTCGGACAAAGCGGCGAGCACGTTGGCGATCCGCCCGACCTCCTCGCTCAATTGCTGCAGCCGCACGGTCGCCTGGGCCTTGTTGACGTCGTTGAGGCGGGGCAGGCGCGGAGTCGTCGCGAGCCGGATCGCGGCGATCCGGTCGGCCTCGCTCGGCTCGCACAGCTGCTCGATCCCGGCCGCTCCCGCTCGGGCCGCGACACGGTCGACCAGCGCCCGCGACGATTCCACGATTCCTCCGAATCGGCCCGATTCGGTCCCTCCGGCGAGCCGGTCCAGCAAGGCGTCGAGCCCGACCGCCGCCTCGTCCCCGCAGTCCAGCAGAACGGCGTCGGCGGCGACCAGTCGGTCGAGCCGGCCGAGCGCCGCCGCGACCGGAACGACGTCGATCACCCGACACCCGGCCTGCTCCGCGGCCTGGCGCCAGCCCTCGACCGCGGGCGCGTCGGCGAGCACCAGGATCGACGGATTCCCTCGATATTCGATATATTGCAGCGCCTGATAGGCGTGACTGGTTGCCCTAGCCGTCATCGCGCGATCGCTCCCCCACGCTCGCAGATTGCCGCCGTTACGGAGCAATTGCAGCTCCATTATGGTCCATTTCGGTCAGTGTTGACCGACTTATCTCGTTGAGGCCCGGCGCTTTCCGATCTGGGCCCGGTAAGCAGACGCGGCACGGGCCCGATCCGCGGCGGCTTTACGCGCCGCCCGCGGTCGAGCTTAAGTTACGGATAGTCCTTAGCACAGGCCTTTCCAGTCGGCGGATTATCTCCATTTCGGACTAAAATTCTTCCAGGATCCAGCGCGCCGCGGCGGCGGCGTGGATGGCGGTGGTGTCGTAGATCGGGATCACGTTGGCTCCGGGATCGATCAGGAGCGCGAGCTCGGTGCAGCCCAGGATTACCGCCTGCTGCCGGGCCTTGGCCATCTCGGTCAGGCAGGTCTTGAGCCGCCGCTGCGAGCTTCGGCTCACCTGGCCCCGGGCCAGCTCCTCGAAGATGATCCGGTCGATCTCCGCCGCGGTCGCCGGGTCCGGCAGACCGAGCGCGATTCCCCGCGCCTCGATCCGCTCGCGGAAGAAGCGCTCGGTCATCGTGAAGCGAGTGCCGATCAGGCCGGCCTTGCCGACTCCGTCGGCGGCCATCCGGTCGGCGGTGGCGTCGGCGATATGGAGCAGCGGCACCCCGATGGCCGCCTCGACCGCGGGAGCGACCTTGTGGGTGGTGTTGCTGCACAGGATCAGCCCCTCGGCGCCGGCCGCCTCGACCCTCCTCGCCGCCGCCGCGACGATCTCGCCGACCCTGTCCCATTCGCCGGCCAGCTCGAGCGCCGCGACCGGCGCGAGATCGAGGCTCTCGATGATCAGCGGAGCCGAGCTCAGCCCGCCGCGCGCCTTGGCCACCGCCTTGTTGATCTGCTCGTAATACATTGCGGTCGAGAGCCAGCTCGTCCCGCCGATCATCCCCAGCTTGCGCACGCCCGTCCCTTGCTTCTCGTTGGGCGCCAACGTGTCGGGGGCGCTTCGGGATGTTCAAGGCCGGCTTGGGCGGGCCGGGTCCGGACGGTCCGATTATGAGGCGAAGCGAAGCGCCGCTCAGGCGAAGGTCTCGGCCAGCCCTTCGACGTCGTCGGTAAGCTCCCGGGCGGCGGTGGCGGCGGCTCCGCTGAACAGGGCGATGCCGAGCGTTCCGACCACCGCTCCGAGCGCCCAGCCGATCATCATCGTCGGATCGGGCGTCCCGAACTGCCGGGCCATCTGCCGCTCGCCGGCCCGCTGAACGCCCTCGGGAGTGAAGCCGCTGTTCACCAGGTCCGCGAAATAGCCGCCGCTGCCCACGAGCGCGACCGGGATCCACATCGCGAGCACCAGCAGGAAGAGCAGGAAGAAGGCTCCGAACAGGCTCCAGAAGCGGCCGCGGGTTCGCTGCCAGGATTCGCCGATGACGATCTTGCCTCGAAGCATGGTGAGCGGGAAGGCGAGCGACAGCCGCACCTGCAGCCAGAAGAGGGCGGCGAGCAGCGCAATCACCTCCACGACGACCAGCGGCACCACCGCCGCGGCCCCCGCGACCACTCCGACCAGCACTGCGAGCAGGCCCAGGACCAGGGTCGCGACAATCAGCCCGAAGTAGAAGAGGATAAGAAACAGGAGGGCGAGCCCGAACATTCGAAGCTCGTCCATTCCCAGCCGAAGGAAGGCGAAGCCTTGCTGCGCCGGCCGAAGCACCGCCCGCTGCGCCGCCGCGAACAGCGCGATGACGACCGCGACGAAGGCCATCTCGACCAGGACCAGCCTCGCCATCGCCGTCGACATCTCGTCCGGCGAGGGCGCCGCGGCTCCACTCAGCTGGGCGAAGGTGCCCAGCAGCGGCCGCATCGCCAGTGCGACCCCGACGCTCGCCGCAAGATAGACCAGAGCCCAGACCGCCACCGCGCCCGGACGCTCGCGCACCAGGCCGAAGGCCCCTGCCAGGATCGAACCCGCCGTCATACCGAACCCCCCGGTCCTGCCCCGCCTCAGCCCAGGCTCTTCACGATCTCCTCGGTCATCTTCTTGGCGTCGCCGAGCAGCATCATCGTATTGTCGCGATAGAAGAGGTCGTTGTCGACTCCGGCATAGCCCACTCCGCCCATCGAGCGCTTGATGAACAGCACCGTCTTGGCCTTCTCCACGTCGAGCACCGGCATTCCGTAGATGGGCGAGCTCTTGTCGGTCTTGGCGGCCGGGTTGGTGACGTCGTTGGCGCCGATCACGAAGGCGATGTCGGTCCGTGCGAACTCCGAGTTGATGTCCTCCAGCTCGAACACCTCGTCATAGGGAACGTTGGCCTCGGCCAGAAGAACGTTCATGTGCCCCGGCATCCGCCCGGCCACCGGGTGGATCGCATATTTGACGCTGACCCCCTCGGCCTTGAGCTGGTCGGCGAGCTCGCGCACGGCGTGCTGCGCCTGAGCCACCGCCATTCCGTAGCCCGGAACGATGATCACCTGCTCGGCCTGCTTCATCAGGAAGGCCGCGTCCTCGGCCGATCCCCGCTTCCACGGCCGGTCGGAGGCGCCGCCGCCGCCCGCCACCGCGGCATCGCCCCCGAAGCCGCCGGCGATGACCGAGATGAAGCTTCGGTTCATCGCCCGGCACATGATGTAGGAGAGGATCGCGCCCGACGAGCCGACCAGGGCTCCGGTGATGATCATCGCGCTGTTCTGGAGCGTGAAGCCCATCGCCGCCGCCGCCCAGCCCGAATAGGAGTTGAGCATCGACACCACGACCGGCATGTCGGCCCCGCCGATCGGGATGATCAGGAGGAATCCGACCAGGAAGGCGAGAGCGGTGAGGGTGACGAACACCCAGGGGCTCTGGTCGGTGGTGAAATAGCCGACGAGGCCGATTATTCCCGCCATTATTCCCAGGTTGAGGACGTGTCGGGCGGGGAGCAGGATCGGCTTGCCGGACATGTTGCCGTTGAGCTTGAGGAAGGCGATCACCGAGCCGGAAAAGGTGACGGCCCCGATCGCGGCGCCGAGGCTCATCTCCACCCGGCTGACCGGATCGATCACCCCGGCCACCGCGATCCCGAACGCGTCCGGGTTGAGGTAGGCGGCGCCCGCGACCAGCACCGCCGCCAGCCCGACCAGCGAGTGGAAGGCGGCGACCAGCTGCGGCATCGCCGTCATCGCGATCCGCCTCGCCGTCACCAGGCCGATGACCGCCCCGATCAGGATCGCTCCGCCGATCAGCATCAGATTGTCCCAGTGGATCGGCTCGTGCCACTGGAGCGGGAATTCCTCGTCCCGGGTCGGAAGATAATGGATCAGGGTGGTCGCGAGCGCGATTCCCATGCCGAGGATCCCGGCCCGGTTGCCGCGCCGCGCCGTCTCCGGGTTGGACAGCCCCCTGAGCGCGAGGATGAAGCAGATCCCGGAGATGAGGTAGGCGGCCATCACCCAGGCCGGGGGCGCGGCGACCTCATGCATGGGTGCGATCCGTCACCCCGGCGAAAGCCGGGGCCCCAGAGCGGAAAGGCATTCCGTCATTGCGAGCGAAGCGAAGCAATCCAGCGGCGCCGGCGCCCGGGACTGGATTGCTTCGTCGCTGCGCTCCTCGCAATGACGTCACCCCTTCTTCTCCTTCTTCTTGTACATGGCGAGCATCCGCGCCGTCACCGCGAAGCCGCCGAAGATG
This sequence comes from Allosphingosinicella sp., assembly GCA_036386795.1. Lineage (GTDB taxonomy): Bacteria > Pseudomonadota > Alphaproteobacteria > Sphingomonadales > Sphingomonadaceae > Allosphingosinicella. The sequence goes on along the minus strand of DASVUZ010000041.1, from coordinate 5,869 downwards.
TTGATGCTGGCGAGGACGACCGCGGCGAGGCCGAGCCACTTGGCCCCGGGCGCCCCGGCCGCCGCCGCCGCGATCAGCGCGCCGACGATGATCACCGAGGAGATGGCGTTGGTCACCGACATGAGCGGCGTGTGAAGCGCCGGAGTGACCGACCAGACCACATAATAGCCGACGAAGCAGGCCAGCACGAAGATCGACAGGATCGAAACGAAATCCACCCGGCACCCCTCGGCTTGAAGCGGGCGCACCTTGGCGGCGCGCTCGCGCCTTGTCGAGGGGCTAATCGGGCCGCCGGGGCCGAAGCGGCGCCCTAGAGCAGGAAGTGGTCCGCCCCGAGCGGCGCCGGCCCGAGCACCGTCAGCTCGATGACGAGGTCGGCCGAGCCGTTGCCGTCGGTGTCGCCCTCGACGAACCACGAGTTTCCGCTCTGATAGGCTCGAAGCTCGCCGGCCGAGGCGGCGTTGGCTCCCGTGAACCCGTTCGATCCGATCCAGCGGAAGGCCTGGTTGCCGGCGGCATGGCTGTCCGCGTCGATCCGGCTGAGGTCGATCCAGTCGGTGCCCGGAATGAAGTCGAGGATGCGGTCGGCGGAGCCCGGAGCCGAGTCCGACGCCGCGACGTAGCGGAACGCGTCGCCGCCCTCGCCTCCGGTGAGTTGGTCCGACCCGCCATAGCCCTGGAGGATATCGCCGTTCCGGCCTCCGACGATGACGTCGTCGACCAGGCCTCCGAAGATCCGGAAGCTTCCGTCCGTCTCCGCCGAGCCGTCGAATCGGAAGAACTCGGCGAAGCGCAGCTTCGCGCCGTCGACGACCATCTGGACTCCCGCGGCGACATTCTCGTCGACCGTCTTGAGATCGTAGCTGTAGCTCGAGCCCAGCGCCCCGAAGCGGGTGTCGTGGGCGGACAGAAGGCCGATATTCTCGATCCCGACCAGCTGGCCCGCGCCGAAGGTCAGGCTGTAATTGCCGCGAAGCGCGAGCTGGTCGATGCCGGCGCCGCCGGTGACGACGTCCGAAGCGTTCCACTGGCCCCAGGCGCCGAACAGGAAGACGTCGTTGCCGGCGCCCCCGGTCAGAAGGTCGGTTCCGCCGCCGCCGTAGATGAAGAAGCTTCCGTCGAGCTCGGCCGAGCCGTTGAAGGTGAAGTCCTCGCCCAAGGCCAGCCGGTTGGCGTCGACCACCATCTGCACGCCCCTGGCGACGGCCGAATCCGTGACGATGAGCTCGTAATCGTAGAGGTTGGTCCCGGGATCGCCGAAGCGCGTGTCGGAGCCCGGCAGGATGGCGATATTCTCGACGCCGCTGATGTTGCCGCCCAGAATCAGCGCCTCCGCGCCCGCATAATCGCCCTGGATGGCGAGCTGGTCGGTGCCCTCCCCGCCATTGACGATGTCCGCCGAGGTCAGAGCCGCTCCGAACAGGAAGACGTCGTTGCCGCCGCCGCCATTGCCCGAATCGTCGCCGCCGTCCTGCAGCCGAAGCAAATCGTTGCCGCCGCCGCCGGTGATTCGATTGTCGCCGGCATTTCCCCGGAAATCGTGGCGGTCGTCCGACAGCGCGGTCAGGATCTCGACCTCGTCCGGAAGCGTGTAGGCCGCGAGCGCGGTCCGAACTTCGTCGGCCTCGCCCTCGCCGGCCCGCTCGTCGGCCCGGTCGCCGTTATCGTTGAGGACATAGATGTCGTCGCCGCGGCCGCCGGCGAGATGGTCGGCGAATCCGGCCCACCCCTCGAGCATCCCCGTCGCGCCCGAGGGCGCCGGCGCCACCACCGGAGTCCAGCCGCCGAAATTCGCCGCGGTCAGCTCGTCGACGTCGGTATCGGCCAGGATGACCAGGGAGGTATGCTGCCAGTAGCTGACCTTGCCCATGAGATGGGCGTCCGGCCCGATCTGGACGAGGGTCAGAAGGCCGGCGGCGAAGAGGTCGGCCGTCCCGTCCCATTCGAAGGCCTTGCGGAGCAGCGGCCGGTCGGCGAGGTCGATCAGGTCGCCGCCCTCTCCCGGCTCGAAATCCAGGACCCTGACCGTGGCGTAGGCGCCGTTGGCGAGATGCTCGTCCAGGAACAGCGAGTCGGCCCCGTCCCCGAGCCGGATATTGGCCGTGTGCATCGCGGCGATGGCGACGACGTCGGCTCCGGCGCCCGCGTCGATATCGACATGGTTGTTGTAGCCGGTGCCCATCCGGATCCGGTCGTCGCCGTCGCCGCCGGTGATCGTGAAGCGGGTGGCCGGAAAGGAAAAGCCGCGAAGCAGCTCGATGAAATCGTCGCCGCCCTCGCCGTGAAGCGAATCGCCCGAGCCTTCGGAATCGATCAGGACGTCGCCGCCGGCGCCGCCGTAGAGGGTATCGCGACCGCCGCCGCCGTCGAGGCGGTCGCCGCCGTCGCCGCCGCTGAGCACGTCGTCGCCGGTGTCGCCGTCGAGCCTGTCGGCGCCGCCATTGCCTTCGAGGATGTCGGCTCCGGTGCCGCCGCCGGCTTCGTCGTCGCCCGCTCCAAGCCGGATCGTGTCGCTTCCGCCATGGCCGAAAACCTTGCCTCCGACGCTGCCCAGCCGGCCGTCGAAAAGGTCGTCGCCGAGCCACAGGTTCACGTCGCCGGCGATCGTTCCGTGGTTGCGGACGATCAGGTCATATTCGCGGCTGCTGCCGTTCTCGCCGTAATGGAGCGGGATGGTGCGGGTGATCCCGCCGATCGTCGCCGTCGATTCGACGATGATCTCGGACTGGCCGGCATAGCCGGTAAGCGCCAGCTGCAGATCGGGCGCGTCGGTGTCGGCGACGGCGATCCGGCTTCCCTTCGAGACCTCGATCGTGACCGAGGTGACGATCCCCAGATCCTTCAGCCGGATGTCGCCCTTGCCGCTGCCCCTGACGGCGAGGCTTTCGAAATTGACGAAGGGCGCCAGGTCGACGGTCCGGCCGTCGAGCGCGAAAACCGACAGGAGATCGTCGCCGCTGCCGCCGTCGACGATTCCCGCGACGGTGCCCGGAGCGGTGTAGCGGACCTCGGTGGTGCCGTCGCCGTGCAAGATCCAGCTGGTGGTGCCGTCGAGGTCGAAGACGTCGCTGCCGGCGCCGAGGTCGATGCTGCCGCCGACCTTTCCTTCGACCGAGACCCAATCGTCGCCGCCCCCCATCGAGGCGCCGCCGACCAGCGAGCCGCCGATCTCCACCCGCTCGGCGGAGTCGGTGCCGGTGATCGCGGCCACCGTCGCCGAAAGGTAGAAATTGCCGCCGTTGAGATAGACCTGGGCTTCGGGATTGTCCTGGTAGCCGCCATTGCCCAGCGTGAAGGTGAGGCCGTCGCTCAGCCAGATCTCCTTCACTCCGGAGAGGTTGCTGATCGAGGCGTAGGAGGCCGGACCGCTTGCGACCAGCACCAGCCGCTCGACCGAATAGAGGACGTTGCCGACGATGTAGACGGATCCGATTCCCTCCACCCGAAGGGTGTCGAAGCCCTCGCCGCCCATCACGTCGACGCCCCACAGGGTGGAGACGTTGTCGACATGGTACAAGGCGAGGTCGTCGCCGCTTCCCAGGTCGGCGACGGGATTGCCGGTGAAATTGTTCCCGGGCGCGACGAAGACTTCGTAGCGGTCGTCGCCGCCGCGAAGCTTGATGTCGTTGACGATGCTTCCCCGGTTGACGATCGAGTCGGCATGGTCGGAGCCGTCGATCGCGACGAAGCGGTAGCCGGTCGATTCGGCAGCGCCCCGGATCACCGCTCCCGCCTCGTTGACGATGGTGGCGCCGGCGCCGGTGATGGCGATGGCCGGATAGCCGACGATCGAGCCGCCGGTCCTGTTGATGAAGGTCACGCCCGCGCCGGTGATCGTGACTGCCGGATTGCCGGTGAGGCTGGCGCCGTTTTCCACGGTCGCGCCGTCGTTGCTGATGTCCATGTTCGAGAATCCCACCCCGTTCGGGCGGCAATCCCGTCCCGGCCGTCCTGTTGATTGATGCGGCCGGCTAAATAAATGAAAACAAACCGAAATGCCAGCCTTTTCGAAGGCCCGGCCCAAGCCCCGAACCGGGGCCTATATCGGCAAATGGCCCGCCCCCGGCGGCGCCGGTCCGAGCCCGCGGCCAGCGTTCGCCCGTCGAGCTGGAATCGTCACCCCGGACGTCACCCCGGACTTGATCCGGGGTCCATCTTCTTCGCCTCGCCTGCCGCGGCAAGACAAGGTGGATGCCGGATCAAGTCCGGCATGACGAGGCGGCCGCTTCTGTCCAAACAGGACAGGACCCGGCGTTCTTCCCGCTGAGCGGGAATCGTCACCCCGGACTTGATCCGGGGTCCACCTTCTTCACCTCTCCTGCCGCGAAAAAGACAAGGTGGATGCCGGATCAAGCCCGGCATGACGAGATTGGAGGCCCGCGGTCCCGTCACCCCGGGCTGGACCCGGGGTCCACCTTCCTTGGCGTCGCCGGGCGGGGAAGTGGATGCCGGATCAAGTCCGGCATGCGAGGCGGCCGCCTCCGTCCAGACAGGACGGAACGCGGCGTTCGTCCCGTCGAGCGGGGATCGTCACCCCGGACTTGATCCGGGGTCCATCTTCTTCGCCTCGACTGCCGCGAAAAAGACAAGGTGGATGCCGGATCAAGCCCGGCATGACGAGATGGGAGGACCCCGCCCCCGTCACCCCGGCTCGACCCGGGGTCCACCTTCCTTGGCGGCGCCGGGCGGGGAAGTGGATGCCGGATCAAGTCCGGCATGACGAGGCGGGAGGCCCGCGGTCCCGTCACCCCGGGCTCGACCCGGGGCGCACCTTCCTTGGCGGCGCCGGAACGGGAGAAGGTGGATGCCGGATCAAGCCCGGCGTGGCGAGGCGGCCGCCTCCCTCCAGACAGGACGGAACCCGGCGTTCGTCCCGTCGAGCGGGGATCGTCACCCCGGACTTGATCCGGGGTCCACCTTCTTCGCGTCGACTGCCGCGAAAAAGACAAGGTGGATGCCGGATCAAGCCCGGCATGACGAGCCGGGAGGCCCGCGGTCCCGTCACCCCGGGCTGGACCCGGGGTCCACCTTCCTTGGCGGCGCCGGGCGGCGAGGTGGATGCCGGATCGAGTCCGGCATGACGAGGGTGGCGGCTTCCGTCCAAACGGGACGGGACCTAGAGCAGGAAGTGGTCCGCCCCGAGCGGAGTCGGGCCGAGCACCGTCAGCTCGATGACGAGGTCGGCGGCGCCGTTGCCGTCGGTGTCGCCCTCGACGAACCAGCTGTTCCCGCTCTGATAGGCCCGAAGCTCGCCCGCCGAGGCGGCGTTGGTTCCGCTGAAGGCGTTGGAGCCGATCCAGCGGAAGGCCTGGTTGCCGGCGGCGTGGCTGTCGGCGTCGATCCGGGTGAGGTCGATCCAGTCGCTTCCCGGGGTGAAGTCGAGGATATGGTCCTCGGCTCCGGGCGCGGAGTCCGAAGTCGCCACGTAACGGAACGCGTCGCCGCCGGCCCCGCCGGTGAGGTCGTCCGCCCCCGCATTGCCGGCGAGGATGTCGCCGTTCTGGCTTCCGGTGAGGATATCGTCGCCACGGCCTCCGAACACGCGGAAGCTTCCGTCGTCCTCGGCCGAGCCGTTGAAGGTCAGAGTTTCGCCGGGCCTGATCGGAGCCGCGTCGACGGTCATCTGGATGGAGTCGACGTTGGAGTCGACCATCGTCAGGTCGTAGCTGTAGCTCGAGCCGAGCGCGCCGTAGCGAGTGTCCTGCGCGGAAACCATTCCGATCTGCTCGATGCCGACGAGCTGGTTCGCCCCGAACGTGATCGTGTAATTGCCTCGAAGCGCGAGCTGGTCGGTGCCGGCGCCGCCGGTGACGATGTCGCCCGTCCCCCACTGGCCCTGGTGGCCGAAGATGAAGACGTCGTTCCTCGC
>DASVUZ010000040.1:0-39575 GCA_036386795.1 Allosphingosinicella sp. | reverse complement strand
CCGCAAGGGCCTCGCGGACACCGCGTTGAAGACCGCCAACTCGGGCTATCTGACCCGGCGTTTGGTCGACGTGTCGCAGGATTGCGTCATCATCGAAGAGGATTGCGGCACCCAGCGCGCGCTCGAGATGAAGGCGATCGTCCAGGGCGGCTCGACCATCGCGTCGCTCGGCGAGCGCATTCTCGGCCGGACGACGGCCGAGGACGTGGTCGACGCCAAGACCGGCAAGGTCGCGATCCCGTCGGGCACGCTGCTTGACGAGGCGATGATCACGACGATCGAGGGCGTCGGCATTCAGGGGATGAAGATCCGCTCGCCGCTCGTCTGCGAAGCCAAGGTCGGCGTTTGCGGAAAGTGCTATGGGCGCGATCTCGCCCGCGGCACGCCGGTGAACATCGGCGAAGCCGTCGGCGTCATCGCGGCGCAGTCGATCGGCGAGCCCGGCACCCAGCTCACGATGCGGACCTTCCACATCGGCGGCGCGGCGCAGCTCAACGAACAGTCGAACCTCGAGGCGACTTCGGATGGCAAGGTCGAGTTCCGCGACGTCCGCATGATCATCGATCAGCGCGGCCGCCGCGTGGTGACTTCGCGTTCGGCAGAGCTGGCGATCGTCGATATGGACGGCCGCGAGCTTGCGGTGCACCGCATTCCTTACGGTTCGTACGTGCTGTTCGACGATGGCCACATTGTTTCGCAGGGTGATCGCATGGCCGAGTGGGATCCGTTCACCATGCCGCTGATCACCGAAAACCCCGGCACGGTGAAATATGTCGATCTGATCGAGGGCAAGACGCTCACCGAACAGGCTGACGAAGCGACGGGCATCACCCAGCGCGTCGTCACTGAAAACCGAGGCATCTCGGCCAAGAAGGAAGACCTTCGTCCCCGCCTCACCCTGTTGGATGAGAGCTCGGGCGAGGCCGGCCGCTACATGCTGGCGGCGGGCGCGGTGCTTTCGGTCGATGATGGAGCACAGGTCCAGGCAGGTGACGTTCTGGCCCGTGTCAGCCGCGAGTCGGCCAAGACCCGCGACATCACCGGCGGTCTGCCGCGCGTCGCGGAGCTGTTCGAAGCGCGCAAGCCCAAGGAGAATGCGATCATCGCAAAGGTCTCGGGCCGCGTGATCTTCGGCAAGGACTATAAGGCCAAGCGCAAGATCGCGATCATCCCCGAGGAGGGCGGCGATCCGGTCGAGTATCTGGTGCCCAAGTCCAAGGTGATCGACGTGCAGGAAGGCGACTTCGTGAAGCGCGGCGACAATCTGATCGGCGGCAGCCCGGATCCGCACGACATCCTGGAAGTCCTCGGCGTCAAGGCGCTCGCGGAATACCTCGTGTCGGAGATCCAGGAGGTCTATCGTCTGCAGGGCGTGAAGATCAACGACAAGCACATCGAGGTGATCGTCCGCCAGATGCTGCAGAAGGTCGAGATCACCGACAGCGGCGACACCACCTTCCTGGTGGGCGAGCAGGTCGACGTGGTGGAGTTCCGCGAAGCCAACGGCAAGCTCGACAAGAAGCAGCGCAAGGCGGAAGGCAAGCCGGTGCTGCTTGGCATCACCAAGGCGAGCCTGCAGACGCGGTCGTTCATCTCGGCGGCGTCGTTCCAGGAGACGACCCGGGTGCTCACCGAGGCTTCCGTCCAGGGCAAGATCGACACGCTCGACGGCCTCAAGGAGAATGTCATCGTCGGCCGCCTCATTCCGGCGGGCACCGGCGCGGGCATGAACCGGATGCGGATCGCGGCCACGAGCCGCGACGCGGCCCTGCGCGCCCAGCACCGCAAGCTGCAGGAGTCGCTGATCGCGGCCAATTCGGCGGCCGAGGAGCATGCGGCGGAGCTGGCCCAGGGCCCCGAAGCGGCGATCGGCGACGATCCGCTGGCGGCGGTGCAGGCCGAGGGCCACGGCACCGACGCGGACGCCGGCGAGTATCTGCAGAGCTAAAGGCTTCGGGTTTAGCAGTTTGAGCAAGCGTATCGGACGCCCCGCCGGAGAGATTCGGCGGGGCGTTTTTTCACACGGACGAAAAAAATGCGTCGGGACCTCGGTCCCTTGTGAAGCGCTCGCGTTTTCCGCGTAGGAATGCGCCGAACTATCTCCAAAATGGAGGTACTTCTCAAAGGGTCGGATTTGTCTGATTTGATACGCGGCTTTCGCCAATTGGCTTGACCGAAACGAACTTGTACACGATCATACGTGTTTGTGCGTTTCCATACAGCTTTGACACGAAGGGGGCAGGGTGGCGGCCGTCATCAACATCACTCCAAGTGCGTCCGGAGAGGGTCTGCGAAAAGATCTGGATGACACTGCGCGGAGCTATGGGGTGACCTTGAGAACCTTGGTAGCGGCAATCTATACCTATGCGGTTTCGCACCAGAAGGAGTTCACCGGGGCTCTGCAAAACCCGAAGCGTCCACCTGGGCAGCATATTGGAACGTCCGTTTCCGATGACGTCGGACGGCGACTGACCGGGTGGGCCAAGGCACGGAAAACACCGCGAGGAATTCATTGTAACTATGTGCTAGAAAAGGCGCTTGAGCTAAAGCTTGCCGAGAAGGTTCTTGCGCAAGAAGGCATAGAGGATGCCTAAGATAGACTGGCACTATTGGAGCAAGTTCTTAGAGGAGCTCGAGCAGGCCAAAGAGGAGCTCAATGCTTCAAAAACGGCATGGTACCGGGGAGTGGTATCCGAAGATCATTTGTTGGTTCCTTCGCTGCTAAGGATCCCTGGGGGTCTCAAAAAAGAGCAGCATCTATTTGAGAGGTTTGCTCAGATTTGGCGCGCCCTCAATTCTTCTGCTCGTTCCGAGTTTACAGACTGGGATCTTCTGTTCGAGATGCAGCACTACTCCGTGCCAACTCGATTGCTGGATTGGACAGAAACCCTTGGGGTTGCCGTCTTCTTTGCAACACTTGAACGTAATGATAAGGACAGTTTTATCTACGTTCTAAATCCTATTGCTCTAAACCAGCTGGTTGGAAAGGATGACTTGATTGGCCAGTGGGATCGGGAGCGGTTCGGATATAGGAATGTATTCTGGCGTGGAGATCCCTTTAAGCCGCAGAATCCGATCGCTATTAATCCACTCCATAGCAATCCGCGCTTGGCAGCGCAGCGCGGCAGGTTCACGGTGCACGGCGTAGACATTGGACCTCTTGAAGTTAGTTGTGGCTCTTGTGTCCGAAAGATACGGTTGAGCAAGGATGCCAAACCGGCAGCGGCGGAATTTCTCAGAATGGCAGGAATAGACGAGCTTGACGTTTTCCCGGACGTTGCAGGTGCTGCGCGATTCTTGATGAATATGGTGGGGTTACGCTGAATATCACGTGAAGGCGTCGCGGATGCGGGCGAGTATCTGCAGAGCTGATCTGCCGCGCCGCTGCGCGGAGCCTGGCAACGAGGCAATACAGCGGACTTCTGCGCGCGCACTGGATTGCTTCGCATCGCTCGCAATGACAGAGGTTATTCGATGAAGCTCGCCTTCACATTGTTCCTGGTCGCGCTGGCGATCCTGCCGGCGGTGGCCGTGGCGGGATACCGCTTCCGGCGAGCGTTGCGGGAGCGGGACCGGCAGGGGCGCTAGAAAGCCGAGGCGGTCAGCTTGACGTCGGCGTGGCGCCAGGCCTCGGCGAACTGGGCCTTCACCGCCGTGGCGTCCTGGCCCTGGGCGGCCATCGCCGCCGCGAGCCCGTGCAGGGCCCAGCCGTTGGCGGGATTGCGGCGCAAATCCTCGCGATAGACCGTTTCCGCCTCGGTCGCCCGCCCCGCCTCGAGCAGCGCCGCGCCGAGCAGGTGGCGGACCGGGAAGAATTCGTCCGACGGCTCGTTATAGGCGAGGGAGTCTTCCTTCGAAGTGGCCTCGCGCAGGTGCATTAGGGCGGCGGCTCGCCCGCCCTCGGCGAGCGCGATCCGCGCCTTCGCCTTGAGCAGTCCGATTTCGTAGAGCGGGCGGGCGAGGTTCTGGCCTTGCGCGGCGTCGGCGGGCGCTGCCGCGATCGCCCGTTCCAGCGCCGGGAGGATCGCCTTGGCCTCGGCGACGCGGCCCTTCGCCGCAAGCGCCGTCGCCCGCGCCTGGAGCCAGGCGATGGTGAGGCCGGCGAGCTTCGGGCTCGGCGCCGGCTCGGCGAGGATATCGTCCCACAGTCCGAAGCGGGCCATTCCGTCGTAGAGGTAGCCGATCGACCAATCGAGCCCCGGCATGGCCAGAAGCATCGAGTCCGGCACCGCCGCCCGGGCCTTCCTCAGCGCCTCGACGGTCTCGGCCCGGCGGCCTTCCATCGCCGCCGAATAAGCGAGGAACTGGTAATTGTGGACCAGGTACATGGGGTAGTAATCGGGCGCGGCCGTCAGCTTCAGATAGGCGACGTCGGCCGCGGCGCCGAGGCGGTTGGCCTGCGCCGAATCCTCGTATCGGCCGACCCGCTGGAAGATATGGGCCGGCATATGCTCGAGATGGCCGGCGGCCGGCATCATTCCGACCAGCCTCTCGGCCGATGGAAGCGCCCGCTCCGGCCGGCGCGAGGCCTCGACGGCGTGGATCCAGTAGTGATTGGCGCCGGGATGCTTCGGATCCCTGGCGAGCACCTTCTCCAGCGCCGCGAGGATTGCGGGGGTGCCGGGCCCGGGCCTGCCGTCGGCGGTCCACAGCTTCCAGGGGTTGGTGTTCATCAGACCCTCGGCCAGCATGGTCCGGACGTCCATGTCGTCGGGGAAGCGCCGGGCGACGTGCTCCATCGCGGTCACGTAGGCGGCGAGCAGCGGCGCGCTGTTGGACGGATCGAGCGGCCTCGGACCATCGAAGCGCTTCGCCAGGGCCGCGATCAGCGCCTGCTCGACCGGAGTCGCCGAGGCCGCATTCGCCTGCGCCTTGCCGAGCGCTTCCCAGCCGGCTCGGGCGCGCGGCTCGGCCATCAGCGGCATGTTGTAATTGGGGCCGAGGGTGAGGGCGACTCCCCAGAAGCAGGAGGCGCATTTCGGGTCGAGCAAGGCCGCCCTGGCGAAGGAGCGGGCCGCCTCGTCATGGTTGAACGCCCAGACCAGCCGCATGCCCTGGTCGAAATATTTCTGGGCTTCGGGCGAGGAGGTCGTGATCGGGCGGCGGAAGGCGCCGAGACCGTCGAACAGCTGGGCGCCTTTCGCCCAGTCGGCGACGGAGGCGCGGGGCGCCGGGCCGTGCGCCTGGTGCTGCGCGAAAGCGGTCTGGGCGAGCGCCAGCGCGGCGATCGGAAGGAGACGGCGAAGAATCATGGTCGCTGCACCCCGTTTGCGGCGAGAGGGGAGAGACTAATCACTGGCGGCCCATCCCTCAACTCCCTCCTCCCTGAGCGCCGGGAGCTTCTCTTGGCCTCCACGGCCCCAGGCGCTATCGCCCCCGGGATGGATGCCACCGGCCTTCGCATCGCCTTGTTCAGCGGCAACTACAACTACATCCGCGACGGTGCGAACCAGGCGCTCAACCGGCTGGTCGAATATCTGCTCAGGCAGGGGGCGGCGGTCAGGATCTACTCGCCGACGGTCGCGGAGCCGGCCTTTCCTCCCAACGGCGAGGTCGTCCACATCCCCAGCCTGTCGATCCCGAGACGCAAGGAATATAAGTTTCCGGTGATGCTGCCGCCGCGGGTCCGACGCGACCTGAAAGCGTTCCGGCCCAACATCTTCCACGTCGCCAGCCCGGACGTGCTCGGCCACCGGGCGGTGACGCTCGCGCACCGGATGGACATTCCGGTGGTCGCCTCGGTCCATACGCGCTTCGAGACCTATTTCCGCTATTACGGACTCGCCTTCCTCGAGCCGGTGATGGAGGCGATCCTTCGCCGCTTCTATCGCCGCTGCGACGCCATCTTCGCCCCGTCCGATTCGATGGCGCAGCTGCTGCGCGAGCAGCGGATGAGCTACAATGTGGGAATCTGGACTCGCGGAATCGACGGGGAGATATTCAATCCGTCGCGCCGCGACATGGAATGGCGGCGCGTGCTCGGAATCGCGGACGACGAGACGGTGATCGGATTCGTCGGGCGGCTGGTGATGGAGAAGGGGCTCGACGTCTTCGCCGAGACGATCGACTGCCTCGAGCGCCGGCAGGTCCGCCACAAGGTTCTGATCGTGGGGGAGGGGCCGGCGCAGGACTGGTTCGCGCGCCGGCTCCCCGATGCGGTGTTCGCCGGCTTCCAGGAGGGCGCCGACCTCGGGCGCGCGGTCGCGTCGATGGACATATTGTTCAATCCCTCGGTGACGGAGACGTTCGGCAACGTCACGCTCGAGGCGATGGCGGCCGGGCTGCCGGTGGTCGCGGCGATCGCGACCGGAAGCCAGAGCCTCGTCGACGACGGAGTCACGGGGCGGCTGGTCCGAGCCGGCGCGATCGACGGCTTCGCCGCCGCGCTCACCGCTTATTGCAGCGATTCGGAACGGCGCGAGGCGGCGGGCAGGGCCGGCCGAGAGGCGAGCCGCCGCTATGGCTGGGACGAGGTCAACCAGTCGCTGGTCGACGGCTATCTGAGAGTGATCCGGCAGCGCGCCGGCGGCACCCGGCCGCCCTTCCGGAGCCCTGTGCCGTGACCCAGGGGCGGCGATGACCAGCCGTCACCCCGTTGCCGGGCGGATTCGGACTCGCAGCACCTTGTCCGGCGGGAGTGGCGCGGTATGAGCCGCTGCGGTCTCGAATGGGGGTCTCGGTGAAGCAATATTGGAAGGCAATCCTGATCGTGCTCGTCATCCTGGCGGGCCTCGGCTGGTTCCTGGTCGACTCGATTCAGGAGCGTGCGGCGATGACCCAGTCCGCGACCGGAACGGTCACCAGGGTCGCGTTCGACCCGGACGAGGAAGCAGCAGCCTCGACGAGACCGACATCGACTATGTGTTCGACGCCGGCGGCCGGAAGGTCGCCGCCTCGAGCTCGCTCCCGGGCGACCGGCTGAAGGATTATCCGGTCGGGCGAACGATCGCCGTCTGCTACCAGCCGGACGAGCCGGCCTCCTCGCGCATCAACGCCGATGGCGGCCCCTGCGGCGGCTGATCCGGTCCGGAACGCCCTCGATCCGCGCCGGTTGAAAGGGGCGAGGAGGAGCGATGGCCGATTTCGCCGAGCAGCGCGAAGCGATGATCCGACGGCAAATCGCCGGCCGCGGGATCAAGGGCCGCCTCCTGCTCGACGCCTTCCGATCGGTGCCGCGCGAGGAGTTCGTGAGCGAGGAGATGAGGCCGTTCGCCTATGAGGACGGGCCGTTGCCGATCGAGGCCGGCCAGACCGTCTCGCAACCCTATATCGTCGCCCTGATGATCGAGGCGGCGCAAGTAGCGCCCGGCGACAAGGTGCTCGAGATCGGCGCCGGCTCGGGCTATGCAGCGGCGGTGATGGGGCGGATCGCCGCCGAGGTGATCGCGATCGAGCGCCACGAGCCGCTGGCCGAGCTGGCGCGGGCGCGGATGGCCCGGTTCGGCTTCGACAATGTCCGGATCCTCGACGGCGACGGCAGCCTGGGGCTGCCCGAGCAGGCTCCGTTCGAGGCGATCCTGTGCGCCGCGAGCGGCAGCCACGTTCCGGCAGCGCTTCTCGATCAGCTTTCGATCGGCGGAGCCCTGGTGATGCCGATCGGCGAACCGAGCGCGGTGCAGAGCCTGGTCAAGGTCGTCCGGCGCGGCGAGGAGCATTTCCATGAGGAAAGTCTTGGGCCGGTGCGCTTCGTGCCGCTGATCGGAGCCCAGGGCTGGTCCGAAAGCGGAGACTGAAGATGGATATCGCCAAGCGCATCGCGGAGGCCGCCGAGGCCCTCCCCGACATCGACGATCCGGCCTTCGCCGAGGCGTTCGACCGCTTCGCCGACGCCCGGGTCGTCCTGCTCGGCGAGGCCAGCCATGGAACGTCGGAATTCTATCGGGCGCGGGCGGCGATCACCCGGCGGCTGGTCGAGCGGCACGGCTTCAACATCGTCGCCGTCGAAGCCGACTGGCCCGACGCCGCGAGCATCGACCGCTACGTCCGCCACCGCCCTCACCGCGAAGGGGAGGAGGCGGCCTTCCAGCGCTTCCCGACCTGGATGTGGCGCAATTTCGAGGTCGACTCCTTCGTGCGCTGGCTGAGGGCGCATAACAAGGGGCGGCCGCACGAGGCGATGACGGGCTTCTACGGGCTCGACCTGTACAATCTCGGCGCCTCGATCCGGACGGTGATCGACTTTCTCGACGAAGCCGATCCAGAGGCGGCGAAGGTGGCTCGCCAGCGTTACGGCTGCCTTCGGCCGTGGGCGCACGATCCGGCCGAATATGGGCGCATGGCCGTGACGCAGGGCTTCGCCTTCTGCGAGGTCGGAGCGGTGCAGATGCTCAAGGACCTGATGCAGCGCCGGATGAACTGCCTCAGCCCCGAATGCGACGAGTGGCTCGACGCGGCCGCCAACGCCCGGCTGATCAAGAATGCCGAGCAATATTATCGGGTCATGTATTACGGCTCGGCGGAGAGCTGGAATCTGCGCGACACCCACATGTTCGAGACCCTGTGCCAGCTGCTCGAGGCGAAGGGCCCGAAGGCAAAGGCGGTGGTCTGGGCCCATAACAGCCATATCGGCAACGCGGCCCATACCGAGATGGGGCAGATCCGCGAGGAGCTCAATATCGGCCAGCTGGTCAAGGAGAGGTTCCGGCACGAGGCTCGGCTGGTCGGCTTCGGGACCCACAGCGGCACCGTCGCCGCGGCGAGCGACTGGGACGAGCCCATGGAGGTCAAGATGGTCCGGCCCTCGCTCCCGGAGAGCTTTGAGCGGCTCTGCCACGACAGCGGCGTTCCCCGTTTCCTGCTCGACCTGCGCGAAGGGGTCCACTTGAACGAAGCCGTGGTGGAAGCCTTGATCGAGCCCCGGCTGGAGCGGTTCATCGGGGTCATCTACCGGCCCGAGACCGAGCGCTGGAGCCATTATTCCGAGGCGGTGCTGCCCAACCAGTTCGACGCCTGGGTCTGGTTCGACGAAACCGAGGCGGTGAAGCCGCTTCCCGGGGCGGACGAGGCTCCGGCAGCCGAGGACGAGACCTACCCGTTCGGGCTTTGATCGAAGGGGAAGAGGCGGCACGGACCGTCATCCCGGCGAAAGCCGGGACCTCGGGGAGATCCCGCCGAGACTTTTCGTTCTGAGGTCCCGGCTTTCGCCGGGATGACGGGTGAGCGGCCTTCACATCCGTCCCTGCGCCCCCCAAGTGCCTCCCGCATGAAACCCGACCTCGCAATCCTCTACGAGCACCCGACCTGGTTCGAGCCGCTGTTCGCCGCGCTCGACCGGCGCGGAGTCCGCTATGAGGCGATACGCCTCTCCGACCATCGCTTCGATCCCGCCTCCGCCGAAGTCCCGGCGCCCGTCATCCTCAGCCGGGTCGCAATGTCGAGCTTCCTTCGCGAAGCGGAGCACGGCATCTTCTACGCCGAGGCCCTGCTCGCCCACTGGGCGGCGAACGGCGCCCGGGTGCTGAACGGCGCCGGGGTGATCGCGGTCGACAGCTCGAAGGCTCGCCAGCTCTCCCTGATCTCCCGGCTCGGCTACGCAGCGCCCGAGACCCGAGTCGTCCATCGCCGCGCGGACCTGCTCGAGGCCGCCCGGACGATGCGCTGGCCGCTGCTCGTCAAGGCCAATGTCGGCGGATCGGGCGCCGGAATCGTCCGCTATTCGAGCGAGGAGGAGCTGGTGCGCTCGCTTGCCGCCGGGACTGTTCCCGAGAGCGTCGACAGCGTCCTCCTCGTCCAGGATTACGTCCCCGCACGCGGCGGAACGATCGTCCGCGCCGAGACCCTCGGCGGCAGGTTCCTCTACGCCATCGAGGTGGAAAGCGGCGGCGACAATTTCGACCTGTGCCCGGCCGACGCCTGCCTCGCCCAGCCGGGCCGGGCGGCCGTGCGGATGACGGCGGTGACCCCGCCCGCCGATCTCATCGAAGCCGCCGAGCGGATCGCGCAGGCCGCCGGCCTCGACGTCGGCGGGGTCGAATATCTGATCGACGACCGCGACGGCGCGGTGCTTTTCTACGACATCAACGCGCTTTCGAACTTCGTCGCGAAGCCGCTGGACGTGCTGGGCTGGGACCCGCACGACCGGCTCGTCGAATTCCTCGAGGCCGCGATCCGGGAGAGAAGATAAGATGCGGTTCGGTTACTGGATGCCCGTGTTCGGCGGCTGGCTTCGAAACGTCGAGGACGAGGGGATGGAGGCGAGCTGGGACTATGTCCGCAGGCTGACCCTGAGGAGCGAGGAGACGGGCTGGGATTTGAGCCTGATCGCCGAGCTCAATCTCAACGACATAAAGGGCGTCGAGGCGCCCGCGCTCGACGCCTGGTCGACGGCGGCGGCGCTGGCGGCGGTGACGACAAGGATCGAGCTGATGGTCGCGGTACGGCCCAATTTCCACCAGCCGGCCCTGTTCGCCAAGCAGGCCGCGAACATCGACAATATCAGCGGCGGACGGCTTTCGCTGAACGTCGTCTCCTCCTGGTGGGCGGACGAGGCGACCCAATACGGGCTCCAGTTCGACCAGCATGACGACCGCTACGCCCGGACCCGGGAGTGGCTGGACGTGGTCGACGGGCTGTGGACCCAGAAGCGATTCACCTATGAGGGCGAGCGCTATCGGCTGAAGGACGCGATCTGCGAGCCCAAGCCGGTTCGAAGGCCTCGCCCGACCGTCTATGCGGGCGGCGAGAGCGAGGCGGCCAAGACGATGATCGCCGAGCATTGCGACGCCTATGTGATGCACGGCGATCCCGTCGAAGCGGTCGCGCCCAAGATCGCGGGCATGGCGGAGCGGCGGGAGAAAGCGGCGGCGCCGCCGATGCAATATGGCATGGCCGCCTATGCGATCGTGCGCGACAGCGAGTCGGAGGCGAAGCGGGAGCTGGAGCGGGTCACCGCCTTGCCGCCGCAGCCGCCCAAGGGGTTCGACAATTTCGACCAGTGGCTGTCGGGGACCCAGCTCGAGCGCGAGCTCAAGCTTCAGGAATATTCGGTGTCGAATCGCGGGCTTCGGCCGAACCTGATCGGAACGCCCGA
This sequence comes from Allosphingosinicella sp., assembly GCA_036386795.1. Taxonomy (GTDB): domain Bacteria; phylum Pseudomonadota; class Alphaproteobacteria; order Sphingomonadales; family Sphingomonadaceae; genus Allosphingosinicella. The sequence goes on along the minus strand of DASVUZ010000040.1, from coordinate 28,546 downwards.
GCAGCTTCGCGAGCGGATCGAGGAATATGAGGAGGCCGGGCTCGACCTGCTGCTTCTTCAGATGAGTCCCCAGGCGGAGGAGATGGACCGTTTCGCCGCCCAGGTCATCGCGCCTATGAAGGGGTCTTGAGGAGAATTCGAATGGACGGCCCGGTCAGGAACAACGCGGCGGCGAACCAATTTGAGCTGGAGGTGGATGGGCAGCTGGCCCTCGCCGCCTATCGGCTCCGCGACGGGCGGATCACCTTCACCCATACCGAGGTGCCGGACGCCCTGGAGGGGCGGGGGATCGGCTCGAAGCTGGTCGCGGCGGCGCTCGACGACGCTCGCGAGCAGGGGCTCAAGGTGATTCCCGCCTGCCCGTTCGTGAAGCATTATATGGACAAGCATCCCGAGACGCAGGACCTGCTCGCTTAGGGAGCGTCAAAAGGCCGACCTTACCCCCAGCACCAGGCTCTTCGTCTCCGGATCCTCCCCTTCCTCGCGGGTGAGGCGGGCGGTCCGGCCGAGATCTCGGGACCAGCTGACGCCCAGATAGGGGGAGAAGGCCTCCCTTATCTCGTAGCGCAGTCGAAGCCCGGCCTCGGCATAGCCGAAGCCCCGGCCGAGGCCGAGCTCGGGCATGTCCTCGCCGTAATAGTCGATTTCCGCGCTCGGCTGGACGAACAGCGAGCCGGCCAGCTTCAGATTGTAATAAGCGGCGAGCCGGGCGCTGACCTCGCCCTCGGCCGACAGATAGGCCCAGGCCCCGGCCCACAGCGCCTCGCCGTCGTCATACTGGCCGCCGAGCACCGCATAGGCTCGGTCCGGGCCGGACTGGGCGTCGTAGCGCAGCCCGGCATTGGCATCCCAGCCGCCGCCGAGATTGCGGCTGTAGAAAGCGTTGAATTCGGAATAATCGGGGCGGGCCCAAGCCGCCCCTTCGCCGCTGGTCCCGAGCCAGAGCCGGTGGCGGTCGCCGCCGAGCAGCATCGAGAAGTCCCAGGCATAGCCGTCGCGGCCGCGCTGGGCCGCATATTCGAAGCGGTCGAGAAGGCCCCATTGCAGCTTGAATCCGGCCGGACCGCTGTCGCCCTCAACGGTCCGGTAGGCGAGGCGCGGGCCGGCGGCGAGGGATTCGTCGGAAACCGGCCGGTAGTCGAGGCGCTGGGCGGCGGCGGGCGCGGCCGGGGCCAGCAGGACGATCAGGAGCAGCCTCCGCATGCCGCGGTGCCATAAGGCGTCCGGGTTAAAACGGCCTTAGGGCGAGCTTCTAGATCGAGTAGCCGCCGTCGCTGACCAGGCAGGCGCCGGTCATGAACGCCGAATCGTCGGAGAGCAGGAAGGCGATCTGGGCGGCGATCTCCTCCGGCTTGCCGAAGCGGGCGAGCGGGGTGCCCGCGGCCATCGCCTTGAACGCCGCGTCCTTTCCCTGCCGCTCCACCATTTCCGTGAAGGCGGGGAGCCCCTCCCAGATCGGAGTCTCGACTCCCCCCGGAGCGATCGAATTGACCCGGATGCCCAGCGGAGCGCCTTCCCTGGCGGCGATCCGGGCGAGGTGGATGACCGCCGCCTTGGACGAGCCGTAGGCGGCGATGCCCGGCTCGGCCTTGAGGCCCGCCGCCGAGGCGGTGAGAACGATGGCGCCGCCGGTGTCGCGCATCGCCTTCATCGCGGCCTGGAGGGTGAGGAAGGCGCCGTCGAGGTTGATCGACATCACCCGCCGCCAGTCGGCGAAGCCGGTCTCGGCAATGGCCCCGCCCTCGCCGATTCCGGCATTGATCACCGCGTGGGTGAGGCCGGTCAGGTCCTCGCGTTCCCAGAGGGTTTCGTCGGCGACGTCGCCGATCCGGATCTGGCGCTCGCACGGGAGGGTGAAGGCGAAATCACGCAGCTTGTCCTCGTCGCGATCCATCAGGATGAGCTTGCGCGCCCCGGCCTCCGCGAGCCGGGTGGCGGTCGCCGCGCCGATGCCGGAGGCGGCGCCGGTGATGAGGACGATGGCGTTGGCGAAGGAGGACCTGGCGGCGGAGATTAGCCGGTCGGCCCTGTCACGTCATCCCGGCGAACGCCGGGACCTCGGGGAGGCCCGCCGAGACTTCTCGTCCTGAGGTCCCGGCTTACGCCGGGATGACGAAATCACGCCGCGTCGCCGATCCCCAGCTCGCCGAGCTTGCGGTACAGGGTGGACCGGCCGATTCCGAGCCGGCGCGCGACCTCGGTCATCCGGCCCCGATAATGGCCGATGGCGAGGCGGATGACGTCGGCCTCGATCGCGTCCAGAGGGCGCAGGTTGCCGTCAGGGTCGTAGAGGGTGATTCCCGGGCCGTTGGAGAGCGCCGCCTGCTGCGAGGCGCCGTTGAGGGCGGGGCGATGGAAGTCGCTGGCCCGGCGCGAGAGGGTGGATTCCTGGGCGATCTGCGGGAAGTCGGCGGCGGTCAGGGCATTGCCGTCGCAAAGCACGGCGGCCCGGAACAGGGCGTTCTGGAGCTGGCGAACGTTGCCCGGCCAGCCGTAGCGCATCAGCACCTCGAGCCCATCGTCGGTGATCGAGAGGTGGCGCATGCCCGGCTGCTCGGCGATCCGGTGGAGAAGGTGGCGCGCGAGCGGCGGGATGTCGGAGGCGCGGTCGCGCAACGGGGGGATCGGAACGTGGACGACGTTGAGCCGGTAATAGAGATCCTCGCGGAAGCGGCCGCGGGCGACCTCCTCGGCGAGTCGGCGGTTGGTCGCGGCGATGATCCGCACGTCGACGGTATGGATGACTCGGCCGCCGATTCGCTGGATCTCGCCCGTCTCCAGGGCCCGAAGCAGTTTGACCTGGGTGTCGAGCGGAAGCTCGCCGACCTCGTCGAGGAACAGGGTCGAGCCGTCGGCATCCTCGAACCGGCCGACATGGCGGTCGAAGGCTCCGGTGAACGCGCCTTTCTCATGCCCGAACAGCACCGATTCGACGAGATTTTCCGGGATCGCCCCGCAATTGACGGTGATCATCGGCTTCCGGCCGCGCGGGGAGGCGGTGTGGATCGCCTGGGCGATGACCTCCTTGCCCGAGCCGCTCTCGCCCTCGATCAGAACGGAGACTCTGGCCCGGGCGGCCTTGGCGGCGACGGCGAGCGCCGAGCGGAAGGGCGGGGCGGAGCCGACGATCTCCTCGAAGGCGAGCGGCCGGTTGGAGATCTTCTCGGAGAGCGGGCGAAGCTCGCCGCCGCCGCGCTGGCGGCGGTCGGTCGCCGCGTTGAGGGCGGCCAGCATCGAATCGGGGGCGATCGGCTTGACCAGGAAATCGTGGGCGCCGGCGCGCATCGCCTCGACCGCGACGGCGACCGAGGTCTGGGCGGTCATGACCAGAAGCGGAAGGTCGGGGCGCATCGCCCGAAGCTGCTCGATCACTCCGGTGCCGTCCGGCCCGGGAAGCCAGTGGTCGAGCAGGATGGCGTCGACCGGCGGCCCGTCCACCTCGGTGAGGATCTTCGAAGCCGCGTCGATATCGGGCGCGCCCCGAACCCACCAGCCGGCGCGGGCGCCGATGGCGGTGACGAGCCGGCGCTGGGCGGGCTCGTCGTCGATCAGCAGCAGGCAGCGCGTCGGATCCGGCCGCATCGTCTCTCCCTTTGGCTCCCGAGCGACGCTGTAGCTCGGCGCTGGTAAAGTTCGGCTTAATTGGGGCTTGGAGGGCGCGCCGCTCCGGCGCTAGAAGGGCGCCCGGTCATGGCGAGGGAAGAGGATTCCGATGGCAGCGGAAGGCGAGATCGAGACGGACGTCGTCGATCACAAGAAGGGCTATGAGGGCTTCATCTTCCTGATGAAATGGGGGGCGATCATCTCCATCGTCATCGGTCTCGTCGTCATCCTGCTGATCCGCGAATAAGGCGGTGAAGCTCGCGGTCCTGAAGGAGACGGCGGAGGCCGAGCGAAGGGTCGCGGCGACTCCCGAGACGGTCAGGAAGTTCGTCGCGCTCGAGGCGGAGGTCTCGGTCGAGGCCGGGGCCGGGCTTGCTGCTTCGGTGGCGGATTCCGATTATGCTTCGGCAGGAGCGATCGTGACGGCGCGCGACGCGGCGCTGGGCGGAGCCGATATCGTTCTTGCCGTCCAGGCGCCGGATTCGCCGATCGAGGGCGCCTCGGCGGGAGCGATGGTCGCGGCCATGTTCGACCCCTTCCGACGGCGCGACCGGGTCGAGGCCTATGCCGCCGCCGGGCTCGAGGCGCTGGCGATGGAGCTGATGCCGCGAATCACCCGGGCCCAGTCGATGGACGTGCTCTCCAGCCAGGCCAATCTCGCCGGCTACAAGGCGGTGCTCGACGCGGCCGCCGAATATGGCCGCGCCTTCCCGATGATGATGACCGCGGCCGGCACCATCCCCGCCGCGCGAATCTTCGTGATGGGGGTCGGAGTCGCCGGCCTGCAGGCGATCGCGACCGCCCGCAGGCTAGGCGCGGTCGTCTCCGCCACCGACGTCCGGGCCGCGACCCGCGAGCAGATCGAGAGCCTGGGCGCCAAGGCGGTGTTCGTCGAGAAGGTCGCCGGGATCGAGGGCGAGGGCGCCGGCGGCTACGCGACCGAGATGTCGGACGAATATAAGGCGGCGCAGGCCGAGCTCGTCTCCGGCCATATCGCCAAGCAGGACATCGTCATCACCACCGCCCTCATTCCGGGCCGGCCGGCGCCTCGCCTGATCAGCGATGCGCAGCTCGCCTCGATGCGGCCGGGCAGCGTCGTCGTCGACCTCGCCGTCGAGCAGGGCGGCAATGTCGAGGGCTCCGAGCCGGGCCGGGTGGCCGAGCGGCACGGAGTGCGGATCGTCGGTCACCGCAACGTGCCCAGCCGGCTCGCCGCCGACGCCTCGGCCCTCTACGGGCGCAATCTCTACAATTTCCTCTCGGCTTTCTGGGACAAGGAGGCCGGCCGGCCGGTCCTTCCCGACGACGACGAGATCATTCGCGGCGTCCGGCTGACCCAAAGCGGGAAAATCGTCCACGAGCGGCTGCTCGCGTGACTCCTCGTCATCCCGGCGAAAGCCGGGACCTCGGGGAGACCTGCCTGGACTTTTCGACCTGAGGTCCCGGCTTCCGCCGGGATGACGGCAGGGGATAAAAAACCCGCTTCCCGCCCCACGCTTCCCGTTGACAGCCCCTCTCCCAAACCCTATCTCGCGCTCATCCCGATAACCGGTCGTCCGGCGGCGCTTTCGTGCGCTCGTCGGCTGTCGCTGTTTCGGGGGCCATTCGAAGCGTCGAGATGGGGCGGCGGCCATCCCGCCCCGTGGAGCAGGAGAAGAAATATGGCTCGTATTGCTGGGGTGAACATCCCGACCAACAAGCGCGTTGAGATCGCGCTCACCTACATTCACGGAATCGGCCGGACCAAGGCCAAGCAGATCGCCGCCAAGCTCAACATCGCTCCCGAGCGCCGGGTCCAGGACCTGACCGACCAGGAAGTGCTCCAGATCCGCGAGACGATCGACGCCGACTATCAGGTCGAGGGCGACCTGCGCCGCGAAGTCGCGATGAACATCAAGCGCCTGATGGACCTCGCCTCCTACCGCGGCCTTCGCCACCGCAAGGGCCTGCCCGTCCGCGGCCAGCGCACCCACACCAACGCCCGCACCCGCAAGGGCAAGGCCAAGCCGATCGCCGGCAAGAAGAAATAAGGACCGGACGACATGGCACAGGCACCGCAGCGCCTCCGCAGGCGCGAACGCAAGAACATCACGGCCGGCGTGGCTCACGTCAACGCCAGCTTCAACAACACGATGATCACCATCACCGACGCCCAGGGCAACGCCATCGCGTGGAGCTCGGCCGGGATGATGGGCTTCAAGGGCAGCCGCAAGTCGACTCCCTATGCGGCCCAGGTCGCCGCCGAGGATGCCGGCAAGAAGGCCGCCGAACATGGCGTCCGGACGCTCGAGGTCGAGGTCAAGGGCCCGGGCTCGGGCCGCGAGAGCGCGCTTCGTGCGCTGCAGGCGGTCGGCTTCCAGATCACGTCGATCCGCGACGTGACCCCGATCCCGCACAACGGCGTCCGCCCGTCCAAGCGCCGCCGGGTGTGAGCCCTTCGGCCGGGACGGGATTCCGGCCGAGGCGAAGCAAGTTTGAAACAAGGGAGCGAACCGCTCCCCCAAGCCAGAGGTATATAATGGCCGTCAACGCTAAGAACTGGCAGGAAATGAAGAAGCCCAACGCCCTCGAGAAGCGCGCCGCCGGCGGCGATTCGCGCCGCCGGGCGACCTTCGTCGCCGAGCCGCTGGAGCGCGGCTTCGGGCTGACTCTCGGCAACTCGCTGAGGCGGGTGCTGCTGTCGTCGCTGCAGGGCGCCGCGGTGACCTCGATCCGGATCGAGGGCGTGCTCCACGAATTCTCGAGCCTTGCGGGAGTCCGCGAGGACATCACCGACCTCGTCCTCAACGTCAAGCAGGTCGCCCTGCGGATGGAGGGCGACCAGCCGCGCCGGCTCGCGCTCAGCGCCACCGGCCCCGGCGAGGTCACCGCCGGCCAGATCGCCACCACCGGCGACATCGAGGTGATGAACGGCGACCTCGTATTGTGCCATCTCGACGAGGGCGCGACCCTGAACATGGAACTGACCGCCGAGGCCGGGAAGGGCTATGTCCCGGCCGCCGCCAACCGGCCGGCCGACGCCCCGATCGGAATCATTCCGATCGACGCTTTGTACAGCCCGGTGCGCCAGGTCAGCTACAAGGTCGAGAACACGCGCGTCGGCCAGGAGCTCGATTACGACAAGCTGACGCTGACCGTGGAGACGGACGGCACGATCACCCCGGACGACGCCGTCGCCTATGCGGCGAGGATCCTCCAGGACCAGCTTCAGCTCTTCGTCCACTTCGACGACAGCCTCGTCCAGCACGTTCCGAGCCACGGCCACGGAATGGGCCCGAGCGCGGCCGAGACCGAAGCCGACGCCAACCAGCTCAACCGCTACCTCCTCAAGAAGGTGGACGAGCTGGAGCTGTCGGTGCGCTCGGCGAACTGTCTGAAGAACGACAACATCATCTACATCGGCGACCTGGTTCAGAAGACCGAGGCCGAGATGCTCCGGACCCCGAATTTCGGGCGGAAGTCGCTGAACGAGATCAAGGAAGTGCTGTCGAGCATGGGGCTTCGGCTGGGGATGGATATTCCTGGGTGGCCGCCGGAGAATATCGAGGAAATGGCGAAGAAGCTCGAGCAGGAATTGCTCGGCTAAGCCGCTTTTCTCATACGATTTTTGCTTAAAGAAGGGCCGCCGCCGGGCGGCCCTTTTCTTTTGGGGCCGGTCCGCTAGCCTCGTCGCCCGACGATGAAGACGACCCGCTACTTCGAAGAGCAGGTGTTGCCGAAGCGGCCCTATATCGAGCGCGAGTGGTGTGAGCGGGCCATTGCCGAACCTATCTCGCGCCAGGTCCAGCAGGACGGCCGAATCCGCTTCTGGGGCGAAGTCGCTTTGGCGGGCGAAACGCAGCCTCGTGTGCTAAGGGTGGTGACGCTGGAGGACGGCGAGACGGTGCACAACGCCTTCTTCGACCGCAACTTCCGGGAGGAGCCGAAATGAAGCTTCATTATTATCCGGAGACGGACAGCCTCTACATCGAGCTGAAGGCGGGGCCGGGCAGCGAGGCTCGCGAGGTGGCGCCCGGGGTGAATGCCGACTTCGCGGCCGACGGGACGATCGTCGGGTTCGACATCGAGGGGGCGAGCCGGTTGGACTTGGAAACCTTGGAGGCGAGGGGCGTGCCGCTGACCGCTTTGAAGGCGGCGGAGTAGGCCGTCGAATTTCGACGCCGCGGAGGGCCTGAACCGTCGCCGAGCCGTCCCATCCTTCCCCCCATTGGACGGACCAACTCAGCAGCGAGGGCTGCTAGCCACCGCGATCTGTTCGGGAGCCATCCGGACCCGATTGTTTTTCCCGGTGAGAGTGCCTCCCGCGGTCGACAGTCGCTCTGGCTAAACAGCGGGATAGGGTCGGCGGCTGACGGAGCCGGCCTGAAATTCGTGCTGGCGGAAGCGTGGACGCGGCTCCTGGCGGCGGATAAGCGCTTCCGGCGGCCGATTCGCCGCCTGGCAGGTTTGATGGAGCATGGGATGGGCCTCTTCGGCAGGTGGACGGGCAAGGGCCGGGGCGGCGAGGGCGGCAATGGCGAAGCGGCGAAGCCGGCGCCGGGGCCGGCGGGCTCGGGGGCGTTCGGCGATTATTCCGGGCTCGATCTCCGGGTCGAGCGGCTGCTGAGCGATTTCGAGGCCCGGCGCTTCGGAATCTCCCCGACCGGGACGGTGGATTATGCCGCCTGCCGCGAGGCGGCGCTGACGCTCCATTCCGAGGTGACGGACGAGGAGTCGCGGGTGGCGCTGATCCGGTTTCACGGAGCGCTGATGTCGACGGGAGTCGAGGGCCTGCGCCGCGAGGGCCGGGATCCCGCGGAGCTCGAGGCGCTGTGGCGCGAGGATTATTTCTCGCTGCTGGCGAAGGAGGCGATCGGCGCCGGCGGCGAGGTCGATGAGGACCGGGTCGACCGGATCAACCGGCGGGAGCGGGAAGCCGGCCGGCTGCTCGAAGGCGAGACCTTCCAGGCCCAGCGCGCGCCTTCGCCGCCGCCGATCCGGGACGAGAACGGAGCGCCGACGGCCCGCGGCGTCGGCGAGCGCTCCATCGCTTTGTGGACGCTGGTCCTTCGAAGCATCGCTCCAGCCCGGCGCGAGGTGCTGGTCAACGCCTTCGCCGCCGAGGGGTCGCGCGACTGGCTGACCGAGGCCGAGCTGGCCTTCCTGCTCGACGACGAGCCCGATCCCAGGGACCTGCTCACCTTCGGCTGGCAGGCGGAGCGGCTGGCGGTGCTGCTGTGGGCGCTCGGAATGGCCGAGCTTCCAGCGCATGACGTCAAATGCGACCCTATCGCCTTCGCGGCGCTGCTGCCGCCGACCTCGCAGGCCGAATTCGAAACCTTCCTCGCCGGGCTCCGGCTGCGCGACCCGGGGGAGATCGACGCCGTCGCTGCCGACATCGACCGCTCCTACCGGGCGGTGCAGGCGGCCGAAGCGGACGGCCTCGAACCGCCGCCCGGCCTCGATCCGGAGATCCTGGACGAGAGGATGCGGGCGGCCGCCTGGCTTCAGGGACAGCGGCTGGCCGACTGGCCCTGAGCCACGCCGGCCGCGGCGACAAGCGCGGTCCGCTCGACTGCGTTCGAGGGTTCGACTCGCGCCATTGCCGGGGGCGGCCGGTCGCTCTAGGCTGGCCCCGGTCACAAGGCGCGGGGGCGGTTGGGTGGCGATTCCAAGGGGGATGATTGCGGCCGCTTTCCTGCTCGTGCCGGTCGGCGCGGGCCCGGCCGCGGCGGCGCCGGCCGCGGCCAACGCCCAGCAGAGGCAGCTCCAGGAGTCCCTGGTCGCCCTTCGAGCCGCCGACCTGGTGCGCGAGCGGCGCCTCGGCAGCGAGCGCGAGCGCCGAGCCCGGGCCGAGATCGCCCAGCAGGAGAAGCGAATCCGCGGACTGCTCGCTGAGGTCCGCCGGAGCAAGGCGGAGCAGGATTCGCTGCGCGGCCAGCTCGCCGAGCTCAGGCGCCAGCGCGACCAGTCGCTGATCGAAAGCGCCGGCTCCGACCCGGCCGCCCTGCGCGAGCTCAAGACGTTCGAGACCGAGGTCGCGAGCGCGGTCGCCCGGCCGCAGCCGGCGATCCGCGAGGCGCTCGAGAAAGTCGCCGAATCGGAGGGGCGGCAGGGATTCGCCGACCTGCGCAAGGCCTATGGAGCGGCGCCCGCCACCGACCGGGCCGCGGCCGCTCGCGAGCTCGCCACGCTGGCGGTGCCGCTGGTCGAGCGAAGCGCGGTGGCCCTCGGCGAAGCGATCGCCCTGTGGGAGGAGGCGACTCGCCTCAATCCCAGCTACGTCGCCGGCTGGGTCGAGCTGGCGCGCCTCTACGAGCTCGCCGGCCAGAGCCAGGATGCGGCGCGGGCGGCGGGGAGGGCCTTGGCGGCGGCGAGGAGCCCGGTCGATCGGCTCCTGGCCGCCAATGAAGCGGCCAAGGCGGCCGAGCGCGCCGGCGACCGCTCAGCCGCCGAGCGACACTTGCGCGCCGGCGACGCGGAGCTTCGGGCGGAACGCAGGCGCGGGCCCGTCGCCTTCGAGCCCCGGCAGAGGCTCGCGGCCCAGCTCCACCTGCTCGCGCAGTTCGAGCGGGCGAGCGGCGACGGCGCGGAGGCGGACAGGCTGATCGCGGAGGCTCTCGACCTGATCGGGGAGCTGAGGCGCGAGCAGCCGGACAATGGGGCTCTAAGGCATCTCGAGGGCCTGTGCATCAGCCTCGTCGCCGATCGCGCCCGCGACCGCGGCGAAGCGGCCGAAGCCCGGGCCGCCTCGGAACGCGCTCTGGCGATCTTCCGCGCCGAACTTGCGGAGACTCCGGATTCCTGGCTTGCCGCCCAGACCGTCAGCGTCGAGCTGATCCACGCCGCCGACCATTCGGGCCAGTTCGGCGACTCCGCCGCCCAGCTCCGCTTCCTCGACGAAGCGCGAAGGTTGATGGAAGCCGCAAATCGGCGCGAACCGCGCAACGCGATCGTCGCCAACGACCTCGCCAGCATCTACCAGCGCCTGGGCGGGGTCGAGCTGCACCGCCGCGATTACCGCGCCGCCGTCGCCTGGTATCGCCAGGGGCTGGACAAGGTCCGCGCCCTAGCTCGCGGGGATCCGCGCAACCTGCTTCTCCAGCGCGGCGTCGCCCTGCATCTGGGAAGCGTCGCTTCAGGCACGCAGTTGGCCGGAGACCTCGCCGCTACCGAAACCTTGCTGGCCGAGAAGGCCGCCATCTCGGACTCGCTGCTGCGCGCCAGCCCCGACGATCCGCGGCTGATGGCCGATGCATCGCTGGCCTATTCCCAGCTCGGCGGGGTCAAGGAGCTTCGCGGCGACCGCAGCTCGCCGCGCGCGCATTACGAGCGGGCGCTGGAGCTGGCGCGCGCCGCCACCGCCGCCGCGCCCGACGTCCTTCGCACCCGGACTGTGCTTGCGATGGCCCTGTTCCGGCTCGCCAGCGCGACCGACGACCGGCGGCTGTGGATCGAGGTCTGCGATCATCTCGGCAAGGGGGAAAGGACGAGGACGCTGTCCACTTCGGAAGCGAATCTGCTCGCCATGGCTCGGAAGCGCTGCCGGTGAGCCCCCGGCCCCGGCTTCGAATGGGCAGCCGCCTGCGCTGGCTGGCCGGGCGGCTGCGCAAATATCCCTGGTCGGTCTCGGGCTGCTGCGTTCTGCTCGCCGGAATCCTCGGATTCCTCGTCAACTGGACTCAGGCACCGCAGACCTTGTGCACCTTGCCCGGGATCCATTCGGCCTGCCGCTCGAACGGCTGGGGCGGAGTGGCCACCGCCGCCGAGGAAGCCCTGTGGGTACAAGCGCAGGCGGGCAAAGGCGGCGACGGGTTCCGGGCCTATCTGGCCCGTTATCCCGAAGGCGCCTTTCGGGCGGCGGCGCAGGCGCGGCTGGACGGCTGCCGCCGGGCCTCCGTCGAACGGTGGGAGGACGAGATTCGTACCCTTCCGCTCTACGAGGCGGTCGACCGCCCGGCCGCGGGCGGAATCGATGCGCTGGCGGCCGCCGCCGCCGCCCAAGTCTGCCGGGGATTCGACCAGGGCGAGTTTCGGCTGAGAGGGGCGTCGGCGCGGTTGCGCCGCTCGCCCTGCTCGTCCGGGCGCTGCGAACTGGACGGCGAGGCCGTCTGCGAGGTCGCGGTCCGCTATGTCGAGGCGAATGAGGATTGCGCCCCGCAGCGCACTCCCCGGTAAGAGGAAAGTTTGGGCGCGCCGCTCGGACGTGAATCCGGCGGCGGGCCCGCGAACCGACGCGTGGGGGCGCCGGCCCGCGGCTCCTCCTGAGGCGATCGGGGGCGCGGCAGGAACCGCACTGGCGCACATTTTGTGCACCCCGCGCCGCCTCGCCGGCGGCAAAGGCGGTAGCGGGCCCGGATGGGAACGCCGGCAGACGATTATGCGAGCCGGGCGGCGACCTTCCGACGGCTCGCGCTCGAGCTCAAGAACGAGCGCGAGCGCTCGGCGCTGCTCGCCATCGCCGACCAGTATGAGGCGGTCGCGGCCCGGCTCAAGGATGACGAGGCGGAGGGCGAGGGGGACTAGCGCCCGTTCGGTCCCCAGGCCCTAGCCGGGGACGAGCACGCCTTCGCGGACCGCCTCGTTGGCGAAGCGGACCACGGCCTCCAGCTGGCGGCGGACGAAATCGATGGTCGAGGGATCCTGCCGGCGCTCGGCCGGGAAGCTGATCTCACCCTCCGGCGAGCGGTCCAGATAGCCGGACTCGACCAGGAGATTGACCTTGCGCCGGGTGGTCTCGCGGTTGAGTCCGGTGGCGGCCGCGATCGAGCTGACGTTGCATTCGGCGGCGAGTCCAGGCGGAAGCGCGGTGGAGACGTCCCGCAACGCCTCGGGAAGCTCGGTCCGGGTGAGCCGCTCGCCGCAAATGGCGATGACGGCGAGGAGGATCATCGCCGACGCATTGTCGCCCACGCCCTCTCGCCAATTCTCCATCGACCGGGAGGTCAGCAAGGCGAGCCGGATCGCGGTCAGGCGGCTGTTCGCCTGCAAAGCGTCATTGTCGAGGGTGAGCTGCATCGGCATCGCGAAATGGAGGGCGCGGCGCGGGCATTCAATGCCGAGCGCACAATTTGAGCGCTCAGGCCGGCCGCGGCTCCTCGCCGTCGAGCTCGCGCGCCTCGGCGAGGGCGTCGCCGATCGGGCCCGGCGCGGTCCAGCCGCAGCGCGGGCAGTTCTCGTCGCTTCGCACCGGCGCGTGGAGGCCCCAGGGGCGGTCGGCAGAGCAGGTCAGCATGACGGCTGTATGTATAATTATGCAATCCTGTGCATACAATGAACAAAACCCGGATCCGTCATTCCCATCGGGTATAGGCCGTGGCGACCCGGCTTGCCCGCGGGCCCCGCGAGCCTCTAGGAGCGGCGGCGAAGATCCAGGAGACACTTCATGAAGCTCGACAGCAACATCGCCGCGGTGGTCACCGGCGGCGCTTCCGGACTCGGGGAGGCGACGGCGCGCGCGCTCGCCGGGCGCGGAGTCCGAGTCGCGGTGTTCGACCGCGATTCGGAGAAGGGAGCGTCAGTCGCCGAGGCGATCGGCGGAATTTTCGCCCAGGTCGATGTCACTTCCGACGAGGCGGTCGCGGCCGGCTTCGCCAAGGCGCGCGAGGCCCACGGCCAGGAGCGGATCCTGGTCAATTGCGCCGGAGTCGCCAACGCCGCCAAGACGGTCGGCCGCGACAAGGCGACCGGCGAGCCCAAGCCCTATCCGATCCACCAGTTCGAGCTCGCCATCCAGATCAACCTGATCGGCACCTTCCGGGTGCTCGCCCAGTCGGCCTTCGGGATGGTCGGCCTCGAGCCGCTCGAGGACGGGGAGCGCGGACTCATCGTCAACACCGCCTCGGTGGCGGCCCAGGACGGGCAGATCGGCCAGGCGGCCTATTCGGCGTCCAAGGCGGGAGTGCTCGGAATGGCGCTTCCGATCGCCCGAGACCTGATGAACGAGGGCATCAGGGTCAACACCATCCTGCCCGGCGTCTTCGAGACTCCGATGGTGGCGATGATGCCCCAGAACGTGAAGGACGCTCTGGCCGCGCAGGTGCCGTTCCCGAAGCGGCTGGGACGGGCGGAGGAATATGCCCGGCTGGCGGTGTTCATGGCCGAGAACAGCTACCTCAACGGCGAATATGTGCGCCTGGACGGCGCGATCCGGATGGCTCCGCGCTGACGGGTGCGCCTGTTCGACTCCTTCCCGTTCGACGGCGAGCTCGACCTGCTCGAGTTCCGGCTGAGGGAGAATTTCGACCTCATCGACCATTTCATCCTGGTCGAGGCGGGGGAGACCTATCGGGGCGCGCCCAAACCCTTCGCCTTCGCCGAGAACCAGGCGAGGTTCGACTGGGCCCGGGGCAAGATCCGCCATGTCGCCCTGGCGAGCCTGGCGCGGGGGCCGGCCACGCCCCGCGACCGCGCCGCGGTTCAGCGCAACGCCGCCATGCTTGCGCTGGACGACGCGGCGGCCGGCGACGTCGTGCTCCTGCTCGACGTCGACGAGGTGCCGAGCCGCTCGCTGCTCGAGCGGCTTCGGAGCGACGGCCTCGACCGGCCGAGGCGGCTCGCCATGACCCGTCATCACGGCTTCGCGGACATGCTCGCTCCGCGATCCCCCTGCTGCCCGACTGGCGCCGATCCGTTCCCGGCGGCGGCGCCCTGGCTCAAGCCGGGGCGGTGGGAGGCGCCCGGCGACTGCTGGCTCGGCCATTCGGGAGTGGCGGCGCCGGCCCAGGCGCTGAAGTCGCAATCGGCCTTCGACCTTCGCTACGGGCTGCCGCTGGGGGAGCCGATCCCCGAGGCGGGCCGGCATTATTCCGCCGTCGACCCGTCCGCCTCGCTGGGCCGAAAGCTGGTCCGAGCCTTTCACGAGGAATATGACGGCCCCCGCGAGCGGAGCCCCGACCATCTCGAGCGCTGCCGGCGGTACCGGGTCCATCATCGCGGCTGGTGGTATGCCGAGCGTCCGGAGGGGCCGCTGCCCGCCGACGTCGCCCGGCTGATCGCGGCGGCCCCCGCCACCGCCGCCCCCGGCGAGGGATCGAAGCTGGAGCGGCGGCTGGTTCGGAGCTGGGCCTGGCTGAGGCTGTGGCGCGGCCTGCCGGACCGCGGCGTCGCCGCCGTCGACCGGAATTTCGAGCGCTGGCGGCCGCTACTCGCCCTGCCGCTTCTGGTCGCCGACTCCGGCCGGTCGGCGGCGGCGGGCCTGCTTCGCCTGGTCGGCCGAAGAGGCCCGGCGCGATCCCACGGTCATTGAGCGGGGGCGAGGAAACCCTGTTCGAGAAGCGGCCCGAGGAAGGAATCGAGATCCGCTCCGATCGCCTCGGCGGGGGCGTCGAACTCGTCGGCGAGGCGGGCCAGCAACTCGGCCCGGTTCAGCGGCTCGGCGAGCAGCTCCCAGATCCGCTCCCCGGTCTCGTTGAGCGCGACATAAGTCCAGCTTCGAAGGTTGAGCAGCATCGGCTTGCCGTCTACCTCGGCGACGATGACATTCTCTTCGCGCTGCAGCACGGCGCTCCCTCCGCTCCGCCGCCGCTGATGGCGTTTCATCCTTCTTGTGGCAAGCCGGCCGGGGCGGGCTGACGATGTTCGTGCTTCTGGCCGGCGCGGGCGTCGCCGGGGACAAGATGGCGCTGGAGCGCATGGCGGCCGCGCTCCGCGGCCGAGGCGGCGCCGCTCGGCTGTGGAGCGATCCCTTCCGAGCCGCCGCGGCCGCCGCTCTCCCGCCGGACTTCCTTCCCGAAGACTCGTTCGACTCCCAGCCGCTGGCGGGCGACGGGCGAGTCTTCGTCTGCCAGGCCCGGCTCGACAATCGCGGCGAGCTGCTCGACCGGCTCCGACTCGCGGCGGACTCGCCGATGGCCGATTCGGCCCTTCTCGCGGCGGCCTACGACCGGTGGGGGGAGGATTGCGTTCAGGAGGTGGTCGGCGATTTCGCCTTCGCGGCCCGGCACCGCGACGGCCGGGTGGTCGCCGCGGTCGATCCGCTCGGGGCGAGGCGCATGCTCTGGGCGCGGATCGGGAACGGAATCGCGCTTTCGGCGCAGCTTCCCGCGCTGCTCGCCCATCCGGCGCTATCGCTCGAGCCGGATTTCGAGGCGCTCGCAAAATTGCTCGATTCGGCGATCGACCGGACGACCACTCCGTTCGCGGCGGTCCGATCGCTGCCCGGCGGGCACAGGCTGGTCTGGCGGTCGGGCGAGGCGAGGATCGAGCGCTGGTGGCGCCCCGAGGCGAGCGCCCCCGTCCGGTACCGCGACCCCGGCGATTATGTCGACGAGACGCGCGAGCTACTGGGCCGGGCGGTGGCGGCGCACCTGCGAAGCAGCGGCCCGGTCTCGACGACCCTCAGCGGGGGGCTCGATTCGGGCTGCGTGACGGCGCTGGCCGCCCGGCTACTGGCGCCGGGAGGGACTCGGCTGGCGGCCTATACGTCGGTTCCCGAGGAAGGGCTGGCGGCGTCGGAGCGGCCGAACTGGGAGCCCGACGACCGGCTCTACGCCGCGCGCGTCGCCGAGCTTTACGACAATATCGACCATCATCTCGTCTCGCCGGGCCGGCAGTCCGCGATCGCCGCGGCGGAGCGGGTCCACCGCCGCTCGCTCACTCCGGTCAAGGCGACGACCAACCTGCTGTGGCTCCACCGAATCGCGGACTTGGCGGAAGCCCGGGGCTCGCGGGTGCTGCTTATGGGGCAGCACGGCAATGCCGCCTTCAGCTGGCGCGGCGGATCGACGGTCTGGGAGCTGGCGGCGCTCGGCCGCCCCCGCGATTCCTGGGTCCAGGCCGGGCTCGAGGCGAGGGCGCGGGGCAGGGGCCGGACGTGGATACTGGCCGCCGCGGCGCGCGACGGGCTTCGCACGCTGAGCCGGCGGACCGCGGGCGAGGATATCGGCAATCCGGGCCTCCACTTCATCGCCGCAGGCTACCGGGAAAGGGCCCGGAGGCGCGGCAACGAATATGCGCTGCAGGCCGGATCGCGCGCCTTTTGGGCCGGCTTCGCGACGACTCCGAGGCACTCCTGGTCGCCCGAGCCGGTGCTCCAATGGGGGGTCGAGCTTCGCGACCCGACCGCGGACCGGAGGCTGATCGAGCGACTCCTCGCCTATCCGCAGGCGGCCTTCCGGATCGGCGGCCGCCATCGCGGCCTGGCGCGCGAGGTGGCGGTTGGGCTGCTCCCGGACGAGGTGAGGCTTCGAACCACCCACGGCGCCCAGGTGCCCGAGGCGCCGAGCCTGATCGCGGCTCACTCCGCCCGTTACAGGGCGGCGCTCGCGAGGATGAGGGGATCGGCCTGGTGCCGCGAGCTGCTCGACCTCGACGCGATCGAAGGCGCCTTCGCCGGCTTCGTCCGAGGCTCCGGGGATTTCTACCTCGCGCTGATTCTCGACCGGGCGTTCGGCCTGGGCCTGTTCGTCGCCGAGATGGAGAGCGGCCTGTGATCGACGAGGCGATCGGGATCGCCGGAGTGACGGTCCGGCGGGCCGCCCGGCTCCCGGCCCTGCTCGAGGGCGCGGTTCGGGTCGGCCCCTATTCGACGGCCCGGCCGGGAGCGCTCCTTCGGGTCGTTCCGGGAGTCGGCCGGTTCCTCGCCCAAGGCGGCGACAGGCTCGAATATTGGCTCGAGCCCGGCGCCGACGAGGGCGCGGCCGAAGCGCTCCTCAAGGGCGGAGTGCTGGGCGCGCTCATCCACCAGCGCGGCGAGCTTCCGCTCCACGCCTCCACGCTGGTCTCGCCCGACGGGGAGATGGCGGTCGCGATCGCCGGCCATTCGGGCGCCGGCAAGTCAACCACCGCCTATGCGCTCGCGCTCCGGGGCTGGGCGCTGCTCGGCGAGGACCTGACCCGGGTGACGATCGAGGAAGGAAAGCCGCTCGCCTGGCCCGGGCGCGGGCGGCTCCGGCTGCTCGACGATGCCTGCGCGAGCTTCGGGCTCGACCCGGCCTCGCTGGCCCAGGCCCCGAACGGGCAGGGCAAATATCTGCTCGAGCCGGAGCGCCGGGACCGCCCCGCCCCGCTCGGAGCCGTGGTGGTGCTCGACCGGAGCCCGGCAGAGCCGCGGCTCGACCCGGTCGGCGGGGCGGCGGCGGTCGGACTGATCGCCGAGCACACCTATCGGCCCCATTACGTCTCCGCTCTCGGCCAGGGCCGGCGTCATTTCCAGCTGGTCGCCGCCGTCGCGGCCGGGGCTCGGGTCCTTCACAGCCGCGGCCGAGCTTCGGTCGGCGAAGTCGCCGACGCCTTGCTGTCGAGCCTCAAGCCTTCGACTTGACGCTGGGCTTTGCGACCCGGATCGTGCAAAGCGATCATGCTTGGACAGGAGAGCGTCGATGAAGACCGAATTGCCGAAAGACGATCATCCTGCCGCAGCTTTCGCGATCACCAAGAAGAGCTGGCTCAAGCCGTCCGCGGCGGTCGTCGAAACGCGCCGCGCCGAAGGCACTCCGGGCACCGGCGTGGACGGGATGACCACCTGTCATTCCTGACGGGGGATATTCGCCCGAGGTCGGCGAAATCGCTCACCCCTTGCTGTCGAGCCTGAAGCCCGCGACTTGGCGCTGGGCTTTCGATCCCGATCATGCCAAGGCAGGCGAACAGGGATTTGGAGAGCGTAGATGAATAACGAGTTGCCTAAAGACGATCAGCCCGCCGAGACTTCCGCCGCCACCAAGAAGAGCTGGCTGAAGCCGACCGCCGCGGTCGTCGAGGCGCGCCGCGCCGAATCCAACCCCGGGAGCGGGGCGGACGGGAACAACTGCCACTCCTGAGGGGGCGGCGGCGCTAGCTCGCACCGGCGGCTCGCCGAGGCCCTGCCAACCAGGCGAAAAAATATGGCCGTTTCGAGCCTGTTGCGTAAGGGGGTCCGCTTCCTGAACGCTCGCCTGCTGGACCTTTCCTACCGGCTCGACCTGCCCTTCGCGCTGGGCGGGCCGGAATCGCTGATGGTCGAGCCGAGCGGGGCGTGCAACCTGCGCTGCCCGCTGTGCCCGACCGGGCTCAAGCTGACCGAGCGCGACGGCTACACTCTGTCGCCCGAGGATTTCGAGCGGGCGCTCGGCTGGTTCCGCTTCACGCTTCGAACGATCACCTTCTGGAATTACGGCGAGCCCTTCCTCAACCGGGACCTCGCCAGGATGGTGTCGATCGCCTCGAGCCGCGGTATCCGGACCCGGATCTCGACCAACGGCCATTTCCTCGAGCGGCCGATGCTCGACGACATATTGGCCGCGGGGCTGAGCCAGCTCATCGTCTCCGTCGACAGTCCCGACTCCGAGGTCTATTCGCGCTACCGGGTCCGGGGCGATTTCGCGCGGGTCGAGCGCGGCTTCCGCCACGCCGCCGAGCGCAAGCGCGCGCTCGGAGCGAAGACCGAGATCGTCGCCCAATATATGCTGATGCGCGATTCGGAGGATCTCGACGAGATCGCGGCCCACGGCGAAGCGCTCGGCGCGGACAAGGTGGTGGTAAAGACTCTCGGGATCGGCTCCTCGGTTCCGGCTCCGACCGACCGCGACTGGGCGCTGATGCCCGAGGCGGACGAGTTCAACCGCTACGTCTCGCGCGACGAGGTCCGGGCCAAGATCAACTTCGAGGATTCCCGCTGCAGCTACATATGGCGGCGGATGGTGCTGAACTCGGACGGCGCCTGCGTTCCCTGCTGCCGGGACCAGATGGCGAAGTTCAAGCTCGGCTCGATCCAGGGCGGACGGTCGCTCGCCTCGGTGTGGAACGGGGCCGGCTACCGCCGCTACCGCCGCCACATTCGCGAAACCCAGAAGGCCGAAGTGATGTGCCAGCGCTGCCCGGAGCTGCTCCACCAGGAGATGGACCCGGGCCTGGTCTTCACCGCCCGCTCGGACTTGGACCCGCCGCCGGCTCCGGCCCGGAGCGAGCCCGTCCTCGAGCCGTCTCACTGATATATCCGGCCGCCTTGATCGAATAATAGAGGGCGCCGAGCAATGCGGCGGCGGAGCGGGCGGCCGGACCGGCGCCGATCCGCGGCGCCCGCCATCCGATCCGCCTGCGCACCGAGCCGAGATCCCGGCGCCACTCGCCGAACCAATCCAGCGCCCCCACCGCCCCCTCCATCCGGCGGTAGGCGCAGGAGTCGCGCCCGGCCCGGAAGGCCCGGGCCGCGAAGGCGCGGGGCCCGGCCGGGGCCGGGTGGGCGGCTCGAGCCGCGGTCGCCTCGAACATCACGATTCCGAGGCGGGCGAGCTTTGCGCCGAGCTCGCTGCACTGGCCTCGATAGGTCGGTCGGTCGGGAAAGGGCAGGGCCTCGAACAGGCGCCGCCGGAAGGCAATGTTGTTGGAGACCAGCCGCCGGGTCGGCCGGACCTTGGCCACCTCCAGCCGCTCGTCGAAGATCCAGAACAGCGCCATGGCGCGCTCGTACACGGTGCCGGTCTCGAAATGGGTGCGGCCGACCGCGACGTTCCTTCCCGGATCGGCGAGCGGCTCGACCAGGGCTCGAAGCCAGCCGGGCTCCGGGGCGAGGTCCGAATCGAAAAACAGGGCGACCTCTCCCGACGATCGGCGGAATCCGAAATTCTTCTTGCCGTAATAGTCGCAGCCGGCCGGCGCCTCGGCGATCTCGAACCGGCCGGGCCAGTCGAGCCCGGCGGCGGCCGCCTCCACCGATCCGCGCGGCGCCTGATCGGGATCGAAGACCAGGATCAGCTCGGGCGGAGCCGAAAAGGCCGAGCGCTCGGCCCACATCTGGCGGTTGAGCTCGGCGAGGCACGCCCCGGCCCGGTCTCCGTGGCCCTCCTGGCCGGTTTCCCATTCGACGATGATCGAGGGCGCTGGAAGCATCGCATGGAGCTAGGGCCCGGCCCCGGGACTGTCCAGCGCGCCGGTAACGAGTCCTTACCTATTGGGGAGGACACTGGCTTGAACGCACCGGCTCGAAAGGAGGCTCGGGATGCGAGTCGCCGCTTTGCTCGAGAGGAAGTCCGCCGAGGATCGGCGTCGATTCATGCGCCATCCGGTCAACGTCGGCGCCGGCATTTGCCCGGACAGCGGCCGGCCGGCGGCTCCGGTGACGGTGGTCGACCTTTCGACCCATGGCTGCGGGATCGAGGCGGCCGGCCATTGCGAGCCGGGCTCGAGGGTGTGGCTCAAGCTGCCCGGCCTGGAAAGCTGGCCGGCCCGGATCGTCTGGGCCGAGGCCGATCGCGCGGGCCTGAGCTTCGACCGGCCGCTCCACCAGGCGGTGGTCGAGCGCTACGCCTGAGCGGGGCGGGCGCCGCCGGTCGCGGCGGCGGCTCCGCCGCTAGCCGGCCGGCTGCGCAGGGCTTCGAGCGCCGCCTCGGGGACTTGCCGGGGCGCGAGCGGGCGGGCTTCCTCGACCCAGGTGACGGCTCCGGACCGGCGGTAGCGCTCGGCGTCCGCCTCGGCCCGGGCAGCGGTCGAATAATCCTGGGAGATCCGCCGGATGCGGTTGCGGCCGCCCGGCAGGCTGGCCTGCCAGATCACCCAGAAGGGCTCGGAGTCGAGGAAGTCGGAGAGGTCCTCGGCTTCGCTCGGGAACGCCTCGTTCGAATCGGCCATGTCGTCCTCCTTCGAAATTGGTTGTGTGACGCAGATTCGCGTCAGCCGAAATGGGTGCCCGGGGCCAGATCGTCGTCCGGGAGGTCGGCGATGCCGGCCTCGGTGGTCACGATCATCGCGGCGACCGAGGCGGCGTCCTGGAGGGCGGCCCGCACCACCTTGGCGGGATCGATGACTCCGGCCTCGATGAGATTCTCATAGGTCTCGGTCTGGGCGTTGAAGCCCAGAGCCTCGTCGCCGCCGGCGAGCAGCCGGCCGGCGACCACCGCTCCGTCGAGCCCGGCATTTTCGACGATCCGCCGCAGCGGCGCCTGAAGCGCCCGGCGGACGATGTCGACTCCGCGCGCCTGATCGGAATTGGGGCTGTTGACCCCATCGAGCGACCTCGCCGCGTAGAGCAAGGCGGTTCCGCCCCCTGGGACGATGCCCTCCTCGACCGCCGCCCGGGTGGCGTGGAGGGCGTCGTCGATCCGGTCCTTGCGCTCCTTGACCTCGGCCTCGGAGGAGCCTCCGACCTTGATCACCGCGACCCCGCCGGAGAGCTTGGCGAGGCGCTCCTGAAGCTTCTCCATGTCATATTCGCTGTCGGAACGCTCGATCTCGCCGCGAATCGCCTCGGCGCGGGCGTCGATCGCCGCCTTGTCGCCGGCGCCTCCGACGATCGTCGTCTTGTCCTTGTCGATGACGACCCGCTTGGCGCTTCCGAGCATGGCGAGGTCGACCTTCTCGAGCTTGATTCCGAGCTCGTCGGAGATCGCCTCGCCGGCGGTGAGCACGGCGATGTCGCCGAGCACCAGCCGGCGGCGGTCGCCGAAGCCGGGCGCCTTGACCGCGGCGACCTTGAGCCCGCCGCGGAGCTTGTTGACGACGAGCGTGGCGAGCGCCTCGCCCTCGATATCCTCGGCGATTATCAAAAGCGGCCGGCCGGATTGGGCCACCGCCTCCAGCAGGGGCAGGAGGTCCTGGAGCTTGCCGAGCTTCTTCTCGTGGAGGAGGATGTAGGGGTCGGTCAGCTCGACGATCATCTTCTCGGCGTTGGTGACGAAATAGGGCGAAAGATAGCCGCGGTCGAACTGCATGCCCTCGACCAGGTCGAGCTCGAGGGTGAGGCCGGTCGCCTCCTCGACGCTGATCACGCCTTCCTTGCCGACCTTGTCCATCGCCAGGGCGATCATGTCGCCGACCTCGAAATCGCCGTTGGCGGAGACGGTGCCGACCTGGGCGATCTCCTTCGATCCGGCGACGGGGCGGGCGCGGCCGGCCAGGTCCTGGACGATCCTCGCGACGGCGAGCTCGATTCCGCGCTTCAGGTCCATCGGATTGGCTCCGGCCGCGACCGACTTCATGCCTTCGTGGACGATCGCCTGTGCGAGCACGGTGGCGGTGGTGGTGCCGTCGCCGGCATGGTCGGACGTTCGCGAAGCGACGACGCGCATCATCTGCGCGCCCATGTTGGCGAACTTGTCGGTGAGCTCGATCTCCTTAGCGACGGTCACTCCGTCCTTGGTGATCCGGGGCGGGCCCCAGCCCTTGTCGAGGAGCACGTTGCGGCCCTTCGGGCCCAACGTGACTTTGACCGCGTCGGCGAGGATATCGACTCCGCGAACGATTCCTTCGCGGGCCTCGCGAGCGAAGCGCACATCTTTGGCTGCCATGATCTTGTCTGCCTGATTCGAGGACGCTGAGTCGCTACGGCAGCGGAAGAGAGGGGCTTAGCACTCTATTAGCGAGAGTGCTAATTATCCCGCCATGCCTCATCCGCGGTGGGAGGATAAGCTACGCCGCGGTCCAGCCCCCATCCATCGACAAGTTCGCGCCGGTGATCGCGGCCGCCTCGTCGCGGCAGAGGAACAGGGCGAGGGCCGCGACTTGGTCGACGGTGACGAACGTCTTGGTCGGCTGGGCGGCGAGGAGGACGTCGTTCATCACCTGCTCGCGGGTGAGGCCCCGGGCCTTCATCGTGTCGGGGATCTGGTTCTCGACCAGGGGAGTCCAGACGTAGCCGGGGCTGATGCAGTTGACGGTCACCCCGCTCGTCGCGGTCTCCAGCGCCACCGCCTTGGTGAGGCCGGCGACGGCGTGCTTGGAGGCGACGTAGGGCGCCTTGTTGGGGCTCGCGACCAGGCTGTGCGCCGAGGCGGTGTTGATGATCCGTCCCCACCCTTTCGACTTCATCGCCGGGAGCGCGAGGCGGATGGTGTGGAAGGCGGCGCTGAGGTTGAGTGCGATCAGCAGGTCCCATTTGGCGACCGGAAACTCGTCGACCGGGGCGACGTGCTGCATCCCCGCATTGTTGACGAGAATGTCGACCGCGCCCGCCTCGGCCATCATCGCCTCGATCGCCTCGGGCTTGGTCAGGTCGGCATCGCTGTAGCCGGCCCCGAGCTCGTCGCGGAGCCTGCCGATCTCGGCGGGGTCGCCGAAGCCGTTCAGCATCACCCGGGCGCCCCCGGCCGCCAGCGCGCGGGCGACGGCGAGGCCGATTCCGGAGGTGGAGCCGGTGACGAGGGCGGTCTTGCCGGTGAGGAACATAGGGTTGTGCGGTCCTTCGATACGTCTTTCGATTCGCCGCTTCGACTTGGCTCAGCGGCTACTCAGGATGAGCGGCGGCGACTGTCCTGCAGCGCTCATCCTGAGTAGGGACTGAGCCTGGCGAAGGCCCGTATCGAAGGCCCCCTTTCGCGGCGTCCGGGCGGATTTGCAACCATAACGGGCGCGCAAACATTGTCCCGGCACTTGGAGGGAGAGCGGCAATGCGTCTCGGCGGCTATCGGACAAGCGACAATGTCAGCGACCAGGGCCGCGGCTTCGGCGGGGGCGGGTTCGGCGGGGGCGGCGGCGGGGGCGGCTGCCTCTTCGCGCTCCTGCCCATGGTCCTCAGCCGCTTCGGAATCGGCGGAGTCCTGATCCTGCTGCTCGGCTATTGCGCGCTCAGCTACATGGGCGGGGGCGGCGGCGTCGGCCTGACCGGCTCCGACCCGGCGACCGCACCGCACCGGAGCAGCACCGCGACCAGCAACGCCGCCCAGGCCTGCTCCAGCGATCCGGCCAAGCGCTTCACCTGCCAGGTGCTTGCCAGCACCGAGGACACCTGGGCGAAATTGTTCGAGGCCAAGGGCCAGACCTACCAGCCGCCGTCCTTGTCCTTCTACGGCGGCGGCGGCCGCTCCGGCTGCGGAGCCGCCCAGTCGGCGATGGGGCCCTTCTACTGCCCGACCGACCGCGGCATCTATCTCGATACCGTGTTCTTCGACGAGCTTCAGACCAAGTTCGGAGCGGCCGGCGACTTCGCCCAGGCCTATGTGATCGCCCACGAAGTCGGCCACCATATCCAGAATCTGAGCGGAGTGCTCGAGGAGGCGTCGGCGCAGCAGCGGCGGGTCTCGAGCCGCGAGGGCAACGCCGTCCAGGTTCGGGTCGAGCTCCAGGCCGATTGCTATGCCGGAGTCTATGCCGCCAACGCCAAGGACCCTCAGGGCCGGCCGGTAATGGAGGCGGGCGACGTCGAGGAGGGGCTCAGAGCCGCCCAGGCGATCGGCGACGACACGCTCCAGCGCCAGAGCCAGGGCCGGGTCGTGCCCGAGGCCTTCACCCATGGCAGCGCGGCCCAGCGGACCGAGTGGCTGAGGCGAGGCCTCGAGACCGGCGACCCGGCGGCGTGCAACACGTTCGGCGTCTGAATTCCTCTGCCGGGAAATCCGGGGGGGAGGAATTTGCGGGCGGCTGCGGTAAGGAACTCCGCAACCCGGGAGTTTCCATGATCCGCCTCATCCTGCCCTTCCTCCTCCTTCCTTTCGCCGCCGCCTGCGCGACGAGCTCCCCCTCGGACGAGCCAGCGCTGCCCGCTCCGCCCGCCTTCGCCAGCGAGCGGCTGAGCGTCGAGGTGGTGGGCTCGGGGCCCGACGTGGTGCTGATCCCCGGGCTGAGCTCGTCGCCCGAAGTGTGGCGGAGCACGATCGCGGCGGTGCCGGGCTATCGCTACCATCTCGTCCATGTCGCCGGCTTCGCCGGCCGGCCCGCGGGCGCCAACGCCTCGGGCTCGGTGGTCGAGCCGGTCGCGGGGGAGATTGCGCGCTACATAAGGGAAGCGGGCCTGCGCAGGCCGGCGATCGTCGGCCATTCGCTCGGCGGCGCCTGGGCGATCATGGTTGCGGGGCGGAATGCCGGGTTGGTCTCGAAGGCGATGGTGGTGGACATGCTCCCTTTCCTCGGGGCGATGTTCGGAGGGCCGACGGCGACTCCCGAAAGCGTCCGGCCGATCGCGGAGCAGATGCGAACCGGAATCGCCACCTCGGCCGGGGAGGCGCGGCGCAAGCAGATCGAGCAGACGATCGCCGGGATGGTCCGGACCGAGTCGCTGCGGGCGGGGATCGTCGAGCATTCGCTGGCGAGCGACCCGGCCGCGTCGGGGCAGGCGATGTACGACCTCGTCACCGCCGACCTTCGCCCCGACGTGGCGAAGATCAAGGTGCCCCTCACCGTGCTGTTCGTCCGGCCGCAGGGCGCTCCGGTGACCGACGCCCAGATGGAGCAATTCTACGCGATGAGCTATGCCGGCGCGCCCCAGGCCGTGCTGAAGCGGATCCCGAACAGCTATCATTTCATCATGCTCGACGAGCCGGCCGCGTTCCAGACCGAGCTGAAGGCGTTCCTGGCGAATTAATCCTGCCCGTCGCGCGATGGGGAGGACAGGAAGGCCCTTATCCATTCCGCCACCAGCGCCCGGTCGTCCGGGGCGTCGAGCGAAGCGATCGCCGAGTCCGGGTCGGGAAGGCGGTCGCGGCGATAGCCGATCAGGGCGCGCGCATAATCGGGCTCGAACTCCGGGTGGAACTGCATCGACAAGGCGTCGCCGCCCCAGGCCAGCATCCCGAACGGGCTGTAGGCGCTGTGCGCCAGAACCTTCGCTCCGGGCGGGGCGATGGTGACCCGATCCTGGTGCGAGACCGGAACCGCGATCCGGTCGGGCGGCGCCGAGCCCATCCACGCGGCGCGCTCGACCAGCTCGTAATCCTGAAGCCCGACGGCCCAGCCTCGCTCCGATTTCTCGACCCCGCCTCCGAACGCCTCGGCCATCGCCTGGTGGCCGAAGCAAATCCCGACCAGCTTCGACCGGCCCTTCGCTTCGCGAAGGAAGCCGAGCAGCGGAGCGATCCATTCGAGGGGCTCGTAGACTCCGGCCGGTGAGCCGGTGACGAGGAAGGCGGGATGGGCGTCGGGGCGAGCGGGCAGCTCGCCCGCGGCGACGTCATAGGCCCGAACCTCGAAGCCCGGACCGAGCAACCGGTCGAACATGCCGTCATAGCTTCCGAAGCTCGAGGCGAGATCGCCCGGCGGGGCGCCGGTTCGGAGGATGCCGATCTCCATTCCCGCGCTTTACGCCAGCCGCCGAGCCCCGTCATCCCGGCGAACGCCGGGACCCCGGCGAAGCAAAGGCGCGGCGCTTTTCATCCGGCGAGGTCCCGGCTTGCGCCGGGATGACGGGGGGTCAGCGGTCGCCGCGGTCGCCCTGGCCGGACTTGACCTTGGTCTTGGCGTGCTGGCGGCGGTCGGCGGCGAGGCTGGCGCCGACGTCGACCACGTCCTTGAACTTGCCTTCGGAGTCGCGGCGGACGAAGCGCTTGTCGTTGCCGGTGTCGATCAGCTCGCGTTTGCTGGCGGCCATGGAGGAGCTCCCTCGGTGGTTAGCGTTCCCGCCAACAACCGGGGAGATTCCAAGAGGTTCCAGCGCCGCCGCGGCGGCCGGAGTGGGGGCGGAAGGGATCGCCGCTTGCGCCGGCCTGCGGTGGGACGGCGAGGCTAGGCGGCCTCGAACTCTTCCTCGCTGCGGACCGGGCCGCTGTCCTGGCCCTTGGCCGAGACGTCGCGGTCGACCAGCTCGATGATCGCGATCGGAGCCGCGTCGGAAGCCCGGATTCCGGCCTTGACGATTCGGCAATAGCCGCCTTCGCGGCCGGCGTAGCGCGGCGCGAGGACGTCGAACAATTTCTTCAGCTGGGTCTCGTCGAGCAGCCGCGAATGGGCCAGTCTGCGGTTGGAGAGGCCGCCCCTCTTGGCGAGCGTGACCAGCTTTTCGACATAGGGCCTCAGCTCCTTGGCCTTGGCGGTCGTGGTGGTGATCTGCTCGTGCTTGATGAGGGCGGCGGCCATGTTGCGGAACAGGGCGGCGCGGTGGCTCGAGGTGCGCTGCAGCTTGCGGCCGGCATTGCGGTGACGCATGTCTTCATCCTTCGTTCGTCCGGAAACCGTGTCAGGTATTTCCGGCCGGGCGGTCGAAAAGGGAGGCCGCCCAAATCCCAAATGACAAGGCGGAGCCGTCGGCCCCGCCTGCCGAGCCCCTCAAGCGGAAAAGGGGCGCGAAGTCAAGGCGGGAGCGGCCCGTCGCCCCATCTTCGCCGCGTTGACGAGAGTTGAAAGACCACCGCTTTCTCCCTATCTCACCGCCATCCACTCCGCGCCTTTTGAGATTACGGTCGGGGCACGAGAGGCTTAGCTTGGCAGACAGCGGGGACGGACGGCCTGGGGCCGCGCCCCTCCACCGGGAGTGGCTAGGATGAACGCACCCAATCGGAGCCTCAAGGGGCTCGACCTCGCCGCGGAGATCGACCGGCTGCGCAAGGAGCGCAACGCCGTCATCCTCGCCCATTATTACCAGGAGCCCAGGATCCAGGACCTGGCCGACTTCGTCGGCGACAGCCTCGATCTGTCGCGCAAGGCGGCCTCGACCGACGCCGACGTCATCGCCTTTTGCGGAGTCCGGTTCATGGCCGAGACGGCCAAGATCCTCTCGCCGGAAAAGATCGTGATCCTGCCCGATCTCAACGCCGGCTGCAGCCTCGAGGACAGCTGCCCGCCCGACCAGTTCAAGGCGTTCCGGGAGGCCCATCCGGACCATATCGCTCTGACCTACATCAACTGCTCGGCGGCGGTGAAGGCTCTGAGCGACATCATCGTCACAAGCTCGTCGGCCGAGATCATCCTCAGCCAGATCCCTAAGGAGCAGAAGATCATCTTCGGGCCGGACAAGCATCTGGGCGGCTATCTGGCCCGAAAGACCGGGCGCGACATGCTTCTGTGGCCGGGCGTGTGCATCGTCCACGAGGCCTTTTCGGAAACCGAGCTTCTCAAGCTCAAGGCCCAGCATCCCGGCGCTCCGGTGCTGGCCCATCCCGAATGCCCGTCGCACATCGTCGACCATGCCGACCTGGTCGGATCGACCAAGGCGATCCTCGATTTCGCCCTGTCGAGCCCGGCCCAGACCATTATCGTCGCCACCGAGCCGCACATCATCCACCAGATGGAGAAAGCGGCGCCGCACAAGCAGTTCATCGGAGCGCCGGGCGCCGACGGCAATTGCAACTGCAACATGTGCCCGTACATGGCCCTCAACACGATGGAGAAGCTCTACGTCGCCCTCCGC
>DASVUZ010000039.1:0-19859 GCA_036386795.1 Allosphingosinicella sp. | reverse complement strand
GCCCCGGCTCGACGCCTCTCAAGGCCGCGCGTGAAAGTAACTTTCCCCTCTCCCTCCCCTGAAAGGACTCCGCCATGCCCACGCGCGAAGCCGTCATCGTCTCCACCGCCCGCACGCCGATCGGCAAAGCGTATCGCGGCGCATTCAACGCCACCCCCTCGCCGACCCTGGCGAGCCACGCCATCCGCGCCGCGGTGGAGCGGGCGCGGATCGAGCCGGCGGAAGTTGACGACTGCATCATGGGCGCCGCGCTCCAGCAGGGCGTGCAGACGACGATCGGCCGCACCGCATCGCTCCGGGCGGGGCTTCCGGTGACGGTCTCCGGCATGTCGATCGACCGGCAATGCTCCTCGGGGCTGATGTCGATCGCGACCGCAGCCAAGCAGGTGATCGTCGACCGCATGGACGTTGTCGTCGCCGGCGGCGTTGAATCGATCTCGCTCGTTCAGACGCCGGAGATGCGGGTCGGCCCCGACCCGGAGCTGCTCTCCATGCACAACGGCGTCTACATGCCGATGATCCAGACCGCCGAGGTGGTCGGCAAGCGCTACACCGTCAGCCGCGAGCGGCAGGACGCTTATGCCCTGCGCTCGCAGCAGCTCACTGCGAAAGGGCAGGCCGAAGGGAAGTTCGACGACGAGATCGTCCCCGTCACCGCGAAGATGATGGTCAAGGACAAGGAGACTGGCGAGACCTCGATGAAGGAGGTCACCCTGACCAAGGACGAGGGCAATCGCCCCCAGACCACCCTCGAGGACCTGCAGAAGCTTCAGCCGGTGATGGGCCCGGAGGCGATGATCACCGCCGGCAATGCCAGCCAGCTGTCCGACGGCGCCTCGGCCTGCGTTTTGATGGAGGCGGGCCTCGCCGCCGAGCGCGGCCTCGAGCCGCTCGGCCGCTATGTCGGAATGGCGGTGGCCGGCACGGATCCCGACGAGATGGGCATCGGCCCGGTCTTCGCGGTGCCCAAGCTGCTCGACCGGTTCGGCCTCAAGGTCGACGATATCGGCCTTTGGGAGCTGAACGAAGCCTTCGCCGTCCAGGTCCTCTACTGCCAGGACCGTCTCGGAATCCCCGAAGACCGGCTCAACGTCGACGGCGGCTCGATCTCGATCGGCCACCCCTACGGAATGTCGGGCGCCCGGATGACCGGCCACGCGCTCATCGAGGGCCGGCGCCGCGGCGTCAAATATGTCGTCGTGACGATGTGCGTCGGCGGCGGAATGGGCGCGGCGGGGCTGTTCGAGGTGCTCTGAGCTCGCTCGTCGCCCCGGCGAAAGCCGGGGCCTCGGTGAGGCCCGCAGCGAGTTTCCGGCCTGAGGTCCGGGCTTCCGCCGGGATGACGGGCTATTTCGAGTAGAGCGCCGCCTCCGCCGCCCGGCGCCGGGTCAGGCCCGCCATCACCTTGCCGGCCGCCTTGTTCCATCTCCCGAACTCGGCGGCGGCGCTCTTATAGTCGCCGGCCTTGTGCTTCTTCAGCAAGGTGCTCGCGGCGAGATTTGCCGGGCCGACATTGTAGGCGAAGCTGACCATCGCGTCGAACTGGTTCTGGGTGGTGGGAGTCCCGCCCAGGATCGTCGCGACCTTGGTTCCGAATTCGTCGAGATGCGCCGTGAATCGGTCGTCGCACTCCTTCTGGGTCCATACGATCCCTTTTTTCACGTCAGGCCCGGTCGTTCCCCAGCCGATCGTCCAGGGATCGCCGCCCGTGCCCGGATCGGGATAGGCTTCGAAGCTGCCGTCGGGGCGCTTCTTGGCGCAACCTTCGAATTCCTGGACGAGCTTGATGCAGTCGGGACCTGGCGTCATGTCCTGTCTCCCCCTTCCGAGACGGCGGTGAATCGCAAAGATCGGATAATATCCCGTTCCGGAATTGCCTCAAGCGCCGACGGGGGCAACCCGCCGCCGCTTCCTCCGTTGTCCCGTCGAAACGAAGGAGGTTCGTCCATGCCCGTCTCCAACCTGACCCTGGTCGAGCGCATCGCCCGAGTGCTTGCGGGCCGCGCTCACAGC
Source organism: Allosphingosinicella sp. (assembly GCA_036386795.1). Classification (GTDB taxonomy): domain Bacteria; phylum Pseudomonadota; class Alphaproteobacteria; order Sphingomonadales; family Sphingomonadaceae; genus Allosphingosinicella. The sequence continues at coordinate 17,846 of DASVUZ010000039.1, read as the reverse complement.
ATCAACGCCGAGGGCGACGATCCCTCGGCGGGGCCGACGGTCGACGAGACCTGGCACGAATATGTCGGCGACGCCCTGGCGATCCTGAGGACCCTGCGCGAGCCCGATTCGGTGATGGCCGCGGCCGGCGACGCCGACATGTGGGAGCGCATGGTCGAAGCGGCGCTGAGCGTCGAGCGGACGGTGTCGGGGGCCTAGCTACTCGGCGAATTTCGGCTTGCCGGCGAATCCTCCGGCGGCGCGCAGCTGGTCGGCGTCCATCAGCTTGCCGTCCATCATCACCAGCTCGGTATGCCTGAGGTCGCCGATCCGCTTGGACGGGTCCCCCTCGACCAGGACCAGGTCGGCCGCCTTGCCGACCGCGATCGAGCCGGTCCTCGAATCGGCTCCGACGAGGCGCGCCGGGACGATGGTCGCGGCGGCCAGAGCCTCGGCCGGGGTGAAGCCGGCATCCTGGACGTAGAGCTCGAGCTCGCGGACCAGCTCCATTCCGCTTCCGTCGGTTCCGGCGACGATCGGGACGCCGGCCTTGTGCATCGCCCCGACCAGCCCCGCGAGCTTCCTGTAGCTCGCCCGCCAGTCGGCGCGGGTCAGGCCTTCGGGCACCGCGAATCCGCCCTGCCGGAACTGGCGCTCGGTGGCCGGCGGGAGGGTGCCGAGGAACGGCGCATAAGCCGGCGAGAGGTCGCCATTCTCCGGAACGAACAGGCTCTCGGCGACGACCAGGGTGGGATCGGCGACCGTCTTCTTGCGGGCCATCGTCGCGATCAAAGATCGGATCGCCTCCCCCTCCAGGTCGACGTCCTTGGCGTAGCGGCCGGGTCCCTGGAAGCGCTGGATGCCGTTGGAGACGGCGACCACCGAGTCCGGCATCGCCTGCATCATCATGAAGTAGATGTGGGTGACCTCGTCATAGCCCGCCTCGATCGCCTCGATCGTCCGCATCCCGGCGGGGACGTGGCCGCTGACGTGGAGTCCGAGCCTGTGCGCCTCGGCCGCCGCGGCCGGAAGCCAGGCCGGGTTGAAGGTGCCGTAGAACTTCACCCCGGTCATTCCGTCGGCCTTGGCCTGGCGGACCTTGGCGATGGCCTCCTCCTGCGAGGTCGCGACCTCCGCGACCTGGGCGGTGTTCGGGCCCTTGCCGTCGATCAGGGTGGAGGCATAGACTTTCGGGCTGAGCAGGTCGCCTTTCTCGCGCCGCTCGCGCCGGGCCATGGTCAGGGCGGTGACGTTGCCCGGATCGCGCGCCGAGGTGATTCCGAGCGACAGCAGCATCGGCCCCGAGCTGTCGTCGAAGAAATGCATGTGCGCGTCCCACAAGCCCGGGACGAGAGTCTTGCCCCGGCCGTCGACGAGCCTGGCGCCGGCGGGCGGCCGGGTGCTGGCGGCGGGTCCGACGGCGACGATCTTCCCCTTGTCGACGACGACATTCTGGTCCTCGGCGAAGCGGCTGCCGTCGAGGAAGGCGCGGACGTTGGTGAAGGCGACCAGGCCGGCGGGCGCTTGAAGGAACCGCTTGGCCAGCGCCGGCGAGCGCGCGGCGAGCGCGTCGTCCTGCGCCTTTTCGAGGACCGGCTGGGCGTCCTCATAGCCGACCGGGATGTTGGAGAGGAAACCGATCGAGGCGAAAAACTTGCCGTCCTCGGTCGTCCAGACCGGGATGGCCGAGTTGCTCAGCCCGGTGACGGCATGGGCGATGACGTTTCGTGCCGAGGCGCCGCTGCCGATCCGGGCCCTGGCGAGCGGCTCGATCTTCGCCCGCCCGCCCGGAAGCAGGGCCACGCTCCGGTCCGGCGACGCGAGCAGCCGCTCGACGAGATGCTCGAAGGAGAGCGAGCCGGGCCCCGCCGGGTAATAGATTGCCGGCCCGGCATAGGCCGCCGAGCCCTGGTCGATCTGCGACTTCCATTCCGCCTTCCCGCCGGCGATGGCGAAGGTCTCCGCCACGTCCCCCTGCGGGCTGACGCCCCTCGCCGTGTATCGCTCGATCATCCCGTCCGCGCCGAACCTGACCGATTCGTCGATCTCCCAGACCTGCCCTCGAAGGACGAGGCTCGCGCGCGCCCAGCGGGTTCCGTCCGGAGCGGTCCACTCGCTCGCCTCGCCATGCTTCCCGGCGGTCGACATGATGACGAAGCGCTTGGCGTCGGCGGGCGGCTTGGCGAGCTGGTCCTTCGGCACCTGGGCCCAGGAGGAAGCGGCGCTCAGCGCCACAGCGACGGCCACGATCCAACGCATGCTTCTTCTCCCCCGCCTCGATCGGGGAGAGGCTATGCGCGCGCCGCCGCCAATTCAATTGCCCCGAATTGCGAAAGGCCGCCCCTCGCGGGACGGCCTTTCCATTGTCAGCCGGAAATGCGGCCTTGAGTCTTCAGGCGCGAACCCCCGTGGAGGCTGCGCTCACCCGACCCGCCGCATGCGGCATTTGACAATGAGACATCAGACCACCTCCTTTCCGTTGTTGAACAGTGGAGGTGAGATGGGGGAGGCTGGAGAAAATTCAAGAGGTTCAGCAGGTTAAGCGACGAGGGACGGCGTGAAGTCGTCACCCCGGACTTGATCCGGGGTCCACCTTCCCCGGACGCCGTCGGCAAGGGAAGGTTGATGCCGGATCAAGTCCGGCATGACGCACCTCACCCGAGGCTTTCCGCCGCTCCTTCAATAAGGCGGCCGGTCCAGCCCCGCCGGGCTCCTGGTGAAGATCTCGCAGCCCTCCTCGGTGATTCCCACCGAATGCTCGAACTGGGCGGAGAGCGACCGGTCGCGGGTGACTGCGGTCCAGCCGTCCTCGAGCAGCTTCACCGCCGGCTTGCCGATGTTGATCATCGGCTCGATCGTGAAGAACATTCCGGGCCTGAGCTCGGGGCCGCTGCCCGGGCGGCCGGCATGGACGACCTCGGGCGCGTCGTGGAACAGCCGGCCCAGGCCATGGCCGCAGAAATCGCGGACCACCCCGTAGCGATTCTTCTCCGCGTGCGACTGGATCGCATGGCCGATGTCGCCGAGATACCGGCCCGGGCGCGCCTGCTCGATTCCCAGCATCATGCATTCGTAGGTGATGTCGATCAGGCGGCGGGCCTTGATCGGGACGTCGCCGACCAGGAACATCCGGCTGGTGTCGCCGTGCCAGCCGTCGACGATGATGGTCACGTCGATGTTGACGATGTCGCCGTCCCTGAGCGCCCTCTCGCCGGGAATGCCGTGGCAGACGACGTGGTTGATCGAGGTGCAGCAGCTTCCCGTGAAGCCGCGATAGCCGAGCGTCGCAGGAACCCCGCCCCGGGCGATCATCTCGCGATGGACGATGTCGTCAATGGCCTGGGTGGTGATTCCGGGCGCGACATGGGGAATCAGCGAGTCGAGCACTTCCGCCGCCGCGCGCCCCGCCCGCCGCATGCCTTCGAACGCCTCGGGGCCGTGGAGCTTGATCGCGCCGCTTCGGCCGACCAATTCGGTGCCGCTGATCGCCTGATATTGAGTCATCCGATGAATATAGGCGGAGGAACGGTCGAGGACAAATGCCGTTCGACCTAAGCCTGTCCTTCGATACGCCGCTTCGACTTCGCTCAGCGGCTACTCAGGATGAGCGGGGGGCTGGTATTCAACCGCTCATCCTGAGCAGGGACTGAGCTTGGCGAAGGCCGTATCGAAGGACCGAAATTGACCGAAGAGCGCATCTGGACCGCCGCCCTGCTCGTCATCGGCGACGAGATCCTTTCCGGCCGCACCCAGGACAGGAACATCGCCCAGATCGGCGGCTGGCTGAACCTGCAGGGCATAAGGCTCAACGAGGTCCGGGTGGTGCCCGACGTGATCGAGCGGATCGCCGCCGCGGTGAACGCGCTCAGGGCGGAGAACGACTATCTTTTCACGACCGGCGGAATCGGCCCGACCCATGACGACATGACCGTCGACGCCATCGCCCACGCGCTCCAGGTGAAGGTGGTCGTCCATCCCAGGGCCCGTGCGATCCTCGAAGCTTATTACGAGACTCGCGGCGGAGTGAACGAGGCGCGGCTGAGGATGGCGCGGGTGCCCGAAGGCGCCGAGCTGATCGAGAACCGCATTTCCGGAGCGCCCGGGATCCGCCTCGGCAACATCTTCATCCTCGCCGGAGTGCCGCACATCGCCACCTTGATGCTCGAAGCCTTGTCGGGGACGATCGAAGGCGGCCGGCCGCTGCTGTCGCGGACCGTCGGCTGCTGGGTGCCCGAGAGCGAGGTGGCCGAGCTTCTCGCCGACGTGGAGAGGGCCCATGACGGCTGCCAGATCGGCTCCTACCCCTTCTTCCGCGAGGGCCGCGTCGGAGCCAATTTCGTGATCCGCTCGACGGATTGCGCGGCGCTCGACGCCTGCGAAGCGGCGCTCGTCGCAGCCTTGCAGGAGCGGGGCAGGGAGGTCGTCAGGGAAGGAATTTGAGGGGCGTCGCCCCGCTCGGCCTTCGGCCTTCCGTGCGCTCCATCCTAAGGCATCCCCCGGATGCCTTAGGATGGAGCGGGTGAAGGGAATCGAACCCTCGTCGTAAGCTTGGGAAGCTTCTGCTCTGCCATTGAGCTACACCCGCCCGGGCGGCCGATATCTAGGAAAGGGCGGAGCGCTTGTCGAGACGCTGGGTTCCGTCTGTTTGGCCGGAAGCTGCCACCTCGTCATGCGCGGACTCGATCCGGCCTGACCTCGTCATGCCGGACTTGATCCGGCATCCACTTCTCCGCGCCCGGCGCCGCCAAGGAAGGTGGACCCCGGGTCGGGCCCGGGGTGACGGGGCCGCGGGCCTCCCATCTCGTCATGCCGGACTTGATCCGGCATCCACCTTGTCTTTCCGCGCCGGGCGCCGCCAGGGAAGGTGGACCCCGGACCAAAGTCCGGGGTGACGATTCCAGCTCAAACGGGACGAAGGCTAGCGGCGCCAAGGCGTGAACGGCCCGAGGACGCAGCTGCCCCCAGGAATGGACTGCCCCGGCTCGACGGTCCGGAACCGGTCGCCCCGGCAATATTGCGAGCCATGCGCTTCGACGATCAGGGTCGAGGTCGGGCGAAGGGCGGGGCAGGTGGCGGCGAGCCGGTTCAGCCAGATCGTGTCGCCGCTGCGATAGGCCAGGGTCATGGAGTCGCGTGGCGCGAGGTTGCCAAGGGTCGAGGCGGGCACGCAATCCTGCGGCGGGCCCGCCGAGCGGCCGGCGAGCTCCTCCGACAAATCGGCCTCTCCGGCCGGGCCGGCGGCGCAGGCGGTGAGGAGCAGTAACGGCAGCAGGCGCATGGCGGGGCTCCTGGAGCAGTGAACGCGGGGACGGGTCACTCTATCCGTTCGCCGCGAGCCTGTCGAAAAACTCTGTCCTGCGCCTCGAGGAGAGGGCTCCGGCCGGCTCGGACCGAACGGCCGGCCGCCCGACGGCCCCTTACGCGCCGTGCTCGGCGGCGAAGGCGGCGGCGGCTCCGAACAGTCCGGGCTGCTCGTGGGTGATGATCTTGACCGGCATCTCGTCCATCCTCCGCTCGAACCGGCCCTTGGCGATGAATCGGTCGCGGAAGCCCGAACGCGGCAGGTGGCCGGCCAGCCGCAGCCCGAGCCCGCCGGCGATCACCACCGCCTCAGCCCCCTGGGCCAGGGCGATGTCGCCGGCGACGGCTCCCAGCGACAGGCAGAATCGGTCGAAGGCGGCGGCGGCGAGGCTGTCCTCGCCCGACATCGCCGCGCTCCACAGCGCCTTCTCGTCCCGGAACTTGAGGTCGCGTCCCTCGATCTCCGCCAGGGCCTCGTAGAGATTGGTGAGGCCCATCCCGGATGCGACCCGCTCGACCGAGACCCGGCGGTGGCGCCGGCGAAGCTGGACGAGGATCCGGTCCTCCAGCCCGTCGAGGGGCGCGAAGTCGATATGCCCGCCCTCGGTCTCGATGACGTGGTAGCGGCCGCCTCGGCGCAGCAGCTGGGCGACTCCGAGGCCGGTTCCGGGACCGACCACGCTGATCACCCCCTCGCCGGGAAGCGGCCGCTCGGGCCCGCACAAATGCGCGAAATGCTCGTCGCCGAGCTGCGCGACCGAATGGGCGACGGCTCCGAAATCGTTGACCAGGGCGAATCGATCGACTCCGAGCTTGGCCGGGATCGAGGCAGGCCGGATCACCCAGGGATTGTTGGTGAGCTTGAGAAGCTCGCCCTGGACCGGGCCGGCGACAGCGATGCCCGCGGCCCGCGGCAGGGGCCGGCCGAGCCGGCCTCCGAATTCCTCCCAGGCGGTCTGGAAGCTGGCATGCTCGGCCGTCTTCAGGGTGCAGACCTCGCCCAGGCCGATCACTCGGCCCCCGCCAAGCTCGGCGAGCGCGAATCGGGCGTGGGTTCCGCCGATGTCGATGGCGACGATCTCGGTCATCGCGCGGGAGTCCCGGGTCCGAGCAGGAAGCTGAGCGGAACGTCGACCCGGGCTCGCCAGCTATTCTCCTCGTGAGCCGCGCCTGGGAAGTTGCGGCTGATCCAGTTCCGGTCGCGGGTCCAGCCCCGGGCGGCCACGAGCCGGTCGATCCGGGCCTGATAGGTGGCGTAGTGGCGGTCGAGAGTCTCGGTGCCGTGATCGAAATAGAGGCGGTGCCGGCCGGGCCTGGGCAGCTTGTGCCGCAAATAGGCTTCGAAGGCGCTCGCCACCGAATCGAGATCGGAGTCCGACAGCTTCTGCCCCTCGGGCGGCAGCAGCAGCGGCCAATGGGTCGACACCATCCCGGCCGCTCCGAAGACGTTGGGATATTCGCTGATCGCGTAGAGCGAGATCAGCCCGCCCATGCTCGATCCCATGATCGCCGTCGAGCGCCGGTCGCGGCGGACGTTGAAGCTCCGGTCCACGAGCGGCTTCAGCTCGTCGACCAGGAAGCGCAGATATTCGTCCGACAGCGGAGTCCCGCCGTAAAGCCCCTCGACCCGGCTCATATAGGCCGGGGGCAGCCGGTCGAACGCCTTGGCCGGCACATATTCGCGAAGCCGCTTCGCGGTGCTCCAGATTCCGACGACGATGGTCGGCGGGATCCGGCGCTCCGCGACCAGCTTCGACACCGCCTCGTCCACGCCCCATTCCTTGTCGAAGCTCGACGTCCGCCGGTCGAAGAGGTTCTGGCCGTCATGCATGTAGAGCACGGCATAGGGCTCGCCCTTCGGATCGTAACCCTCCGGCAGCCAGACGGTGACGTTGCGCGGCTCGACGTGGCGGGAGGGGAAAGCGCGGTACTGGACGAGCTCTCCGGGGCCCCACGGCCCCGCCTGGGCCGCGGCCGGGAAGAAGACGAGGAAAAGCGCGAGAAGCACGCCCCAAAACCCCTCTCCCGCCCTTACGGGAGAATGGGGCGCCTGGCTGCGTCCCCCGGACGCAGCCTTAGCGGCGCCCCATGGGCCCAAGCCGAAGGCTTGGGAGGTGAGGGTCTGGAGCACGGACTCGGCAAGACCCTCACCTCCCACCGCTGCGCGGTGGGCCCCTCCTCTCCCGCGAAAAGCGGGAGAGGGGCTTCCCGCGCCCTTCACCTCTTCCCTCCCGCCACGAATCGGATCGCCTGCCCGCCGCCGGGCGCGAGGCGCAGGGTCAGCACGTCGGGGCTGGTCACGTCGCGCTCCTCGATGACGATCTCCTTGCCCTTGCCGCGATAGTCCGCCGTCGGTCCGTCCCGATAGATTTGCGCACGGTACCGCCGCCCCGGCGCCAGGAAGGACAGCGGCACTTTCAGCTCCCGCCCGTTCTCGTCCGTGACCGACCCGAGATACCAATTCTCGCTGTTCCGGTCCTTCCTCGCGATCGTCACGAAGTCGCCGATCTCGCCGTTCAGCACCCGGGTCTCCGCCCAGTCGGCCGGAACGTCCCTGATGAACTGGAAGGCGCGCATCTCCTTCTCGTAATTCTCGATCAGGTCGGCGGCCATGACGATCGGCGAATAGATGACGACGTAGAGCGCGAGCTGCTTGGCCTGGGTCGAGAGGATCGGCTGGCCCCGGCCCTCAAGGCTGAGGATGCCGGGGGTGAAGTCCATCGGCCCGGCCAGCATCCGGGTGAAGACCAGGTTCGACTCATGCTCGGGCGGATTGGGCGGCTGGCCCCAGGCGTTGAACTCCATCCCCCGGGCGCCCTCGCGGGAAACCCAGTTCGGCCAGGTGCGGCGGAGGCCCGTATCCTTGATCGGCTCGTGCGGGTTGATCCCGATCCGGCGCTCGGCGGCCTCCTGGACGACCTTGAGGTGGTGGCGAGCCATCACCTGGCCCTCATGCCATTCGAAGCGGATCTTCCCGTCCGCGCCGCGCGCCTGGATTCCGCCCATGTCGGCGACATAGCCGGTCTTGACCGCATCGATCCCGAGCCGCTTGTAGAGGTCGAGCGCGGCCTCGAGCTGGGGCTCGTAGATGGCGATGTTGCCCGCGGTTTCGTGGTGGCCGATCAGGTGCACCCCCTTGGAGCGGGCGTAGCGGGCGAGCGCTTCGATGTCGAAATCGGGATAGGGCTCGGTGAAGCTGAAATCCTTGCCGTTGGCGAACCAGTCGTCGTTCCAGCCCTTGTTCCAGCCTTCGACCAGGATTCCGCGGAAGCCGTGCCGGGCGGCGAAGTCGATGTAGCGCCGAACGTTGGCACTGGTGGCGCCATGCTTCGGCCCGGGCCCCCAGCTCTCCTTGTCGAGGTGCATCGCCCACCAGACCCCGACATATTTGAACGGCCGGAACCAGCTGCGGATGTCGGGAAGCCGGTTCGGCTCGTTCAGGTTGAGGATCAGGTCGTTGACGACGAGGCCGCCGGCGCTGTCGGCGATCTGCATGGTCCGCCACGGAGTCGCGAAGGGCGCCGAGCGCTTCACCCTGGGCCCGTCCGCGGACGGAGTGAGGACGGTGCGGAAGCGGCCCTTGCCCTCATTCTGGAGGTTCATTCCCGAATAGTCGACCAGGGCCGCCTCGTGGAAGGCGATGTGCAGCCCGCCGTCGGTCCGCACCGTCATCGGAGTCTGAGCGATCCCGACCTCGCCGATCCCGGTTCGGTTGTAGAGATATTCCTCGCGGTTCCACTGGAAGGCCGGAATCCACCAGGCCGTCGCCGGATCGGCGAGCGCGAATTCGGTGATCTCCTCGCCGATATTGACCTCGCGAAGCCCCGCCTGGTCGGGGAATTCGTAGCGGAAGCCGATTCCGTCGTCATAGACCCGGAAGACGAGGTCGAGGCTTCGCCGGGGCGGCGACTTCTCCGTGAGCCGGACCCGAAGCTCGTTATAGCGGTTGCGGACGAAGCGGCGCTCGCCCCAGGGCTGCTCCCAGGTCTCGTCGGCGCTCCGGCGAGCGCTGGAGGCGATCTCGAAATTGCGCTCCAGCTTGGGCGCGTCGGTGAGGATGAAGCCGAGCCTCGACGGCAGGATCACCGGCCTTCCGAGACGCGCGACGCTATATTCCGGCCGCCCCTCGCCGTTCACGTCGACGGCGACTCTGAGCACGCCCTCGGGCGACGAGACCTCGACCGGAGCGGCCATGGTCGGAGCGGCGATCAGGGCGAGAAGCGTCAGCAGTATCCGGATCATAGGTCCTCCATCGGATAGCCGTCATGCCGGACCTGATCCGGCATCCACCTTCAACCCTCGCAGAAGGAGAAGATGGACCCCGGATCAAGTCCGGGGTGACGGGTAGGGAAAGGGGCTTGCACGATTCGCATTTTTTGCAGCAAAGTTTGCAGGATGAGCCGACGAACCACCCGCCTCGAAGACATTGCCAGGCTTGCCGGAGTCTCCATATCGACCGCGTCGCGAGCGCTCAACGACAGCCCGGCGGTCAACGCCCGGACCAAGCAGCTGATCTGGAAGCTGGCCCGGGAGCATGATTATCCGTTCCGCCGCTACATGCCGGCCGGCCCGATCGGAGCGACCGGAACGATCGCCCTGGTCGTCCCGCCGCCCCAGGGCCGCGACGCCCAGATCGACGATCCGTTCCTGCTCGAGCTGTTCGCCGGGATCAGCGACGCGGCTCGGGCGCGGGGCTGCGACCTCATCGTCAGCCATATCGCTCCGGCGAGCTTCGACGACCTCTCGGCGGCGCTCAGCACCAGCCGCGCCGACGGAGTCATCTTCCTCGGCCAGAGCTCGCTCCATCATGCCCTCAACCGCCTCGCCCAAAGCGAGGCGCGGTTCGCCGTCTGGGGCGCGCAGCTGCCGGACCAGGCCTATTGCTCGGTCGGCTCGGACAATCTCGCCGGAGGGCGCCGGGCCACCGCCCACCTGATGCGGCTCGGCCGGCACCGGATCGTGTTCCTCGGCGATACCGAGGCTCCGGAAGTGGCGCAGCGAGTGCGCGGCTATGTCGAGGCCCACGAGCATCTCAAATGGCCGGTCGATCCCGATCTGATGGTGCCGGCCCATTTCACCGTCGAATCGGCCGAGGCGTCGGTCGACGCCCTGCTCGCTCGCGGGGTCCAGTTCAACGGGATCGTCGCCGCCAGCGACCTCATCGCCCTGGGGGCGATGCGCTCCCTTCTCCACCACAATATCCAGGTGCCGCGCGACGTGTCGGTGGTCGGCTATGACGACGTCCCCTTCGCCCGCTACAGCCGCCCCGCCCTGACCACCGTGAAGCAGGACACCGCCCGCGCCGGCCGGCTGCTCGTCTCCAAGCTCCTCGACGCCGGCGCCGCCACCGACATGCGCTCGGAGCGGCTGCCCACCGACCTCATCGTCCGCGAGAGCTGCGGGGGCTAACGTCATCCCGGCGAAGGCCGGGACCTCGGGGAGACCCGCCGAGACTTCTCGACCCGAGGCCGCGGCTTCAGGCGGGATGACGGTGCTCACCCCGCCCGCTCGGCGACGAAGCCCGAAAGCGGCGCCAGCGGCTTGCCGACCCGCTCGATGACCCGCCAGCCCTCGGGCACGCCCCAGTCCACCGCCTCGCCACCCAGGTTGAAGGCGCAGAGCAGCGCTTCGCGGCCCTCGCCCCGCTCGAAGACCAGCAAGGACGCCGGCGCCTCCACGCGCCGGATCGCTCCGGTGCGAAGCTCCGGCCTCGACTTGCGAAGCGCCACCAGCCGCCGGGTCAGGTTGAGGATCGAGTCCGGGTCGCCCTCCTGGGCGTCGACGGCCAGCGGCACGTGCGCCGGATCGACCGGAAGCCAGGGCTCCGCGGTCGAGAATCCGCCATGTGGAGCGCCCGCCCGCCACGGCATCGGAGTCCTCGCTCCGTCGCGTCCCTGGGTCTCGGGCCAGTTGGCGATCGCCTCCGGGTCGCGGAGCCGCTCGAACGGAACGTCGGCCTGGGGAAGACCGAGCTCCTCGCCCTGGTAGAGGAAGATGTTGCCCCTCAGGCTCATCAGGAGGAGCATCGCCTGCCTGGCGAAGGCGCCCGGGTCGCGCCCGGCGAGCCAGCGCGACGCCACCCGCGGAGCGTCGTGGTTGGAGAAGGCCCAGCTCGGCCAGCCCTCGCCCGGCTCGCCCGGCCACAGCCGCATCGCCGAATCGATGAGCTCGGGCGTGAGGCTCCGGGCGTAGAGGAAGTTGAAGCCGTAGGCGCTGTTCAGCCGGCCGGGCCCCTCGGTGTAGAGCTTCATCTCGCGGTCGGCCTGCTCGCCGCCGACCTCGGCGACGGTGAAGGTCGAGCCGTAGCCGTCGGCCACCCGCCGCAGCCGGCCGAGGAAGAGCGGGATGTCCGCGTGCGACTGGTTGTGGAGATGCTGCTGGAAGTCGAACGGCCGGGTCCGGCGGCCGGCCCCTTCCGGAACCGGCGGATTGTCGCGGAGCAGGGGGTCGTGCATCGCGAAGTTGATCGCGTCGATCCGGAAGCCGTCGACCCCGCGGTCGAGCCAGAAGCGCGCGACGTCGATCAGCGCGTCCTGAACGTCCCTGTTGTGGAGGTTGAGGTCGGGCTGCTCGCTGAGGAAATTGTGAAGATAATATTGGCCGCGACGGGCGTCCCAGGTCCAGCTCGGCCCGTGGAACACCGACTGCCAGTTGTTGGGCGGCGAGCCGTCCGCCTTGGCGTCGGCCCAGACGTACCAGTCGGACTTCGGATTGTCCCGGCTCGACCGGCTCTCGCGGAACCACTCATGCTGGTCGGAGCTGTGCGAATAGACCTGGTCGATCAGCACCTTGAGCCCGAGGCCGTGGGCCCGCTCGAGCAGCCGGTCGAAGTCGGCCAGAGTCCCGAACGCCGGGTCGACTCCGCGATAATCGGCGATGTCGTAGCCGAAATCCTTCATCGGCGAGGTGAAGAAGGGCGACAGCCAGATCCCGTCCACCCCCAGGGAGGCGACATGGTCGAGCCGCCCGGTGATCCCCGGCAGGTCGCCGATCCCGTCGCCGTTGGAATCGGCGAAGCTTCGAGGATAGATCTGGTAGATGACGGCGCCGCGCCACCAGGGGGCGCCGCGGGCGCCGGAGCCGGCGTCCGGGCGCTCCAGGATGATGGGCTTCACCGAGCCGTCCTGCACACGACATAATCGAGCGCCGGAACCTCGACCCGGTAGCTTCCCGGAGCCGCCGACCTCGCCGAGCATCGCCCGCGCACCCCGGTCCAGCGCTCCGACCGGGAATCGGTGCTTATGTGGGCCTCGATCGGCGCCGTCGACGTGTTGAACGCGACCAAAGTCTCGCCCCCGCCCGACGGCGCCCGGCGGGAGATCGCGAGCAGCCCCGGCGAATCGCCGGCGGCTCGGATCAGCTGCTCGCCCCGGCTCAGCGCCGGGTCGGAGCGCCGGATCGCCGCCAGCGCCGTGATCGAGCGGTAGAGCCTCGACTGCGGATCGAAATTGGACTGGGCCGTGGTCGCCGAGGATCCGACCAGCTTGTTGTCGTTGTAGATCGCGACCTTGCTCGGGAACATGTCCTCGCGCGCGTCCTGGTCGCCGCCGTCGCCGGCGAAGCCCTGCTCGTCGCCATAATAGACGACCGGCACGCCCCGCGACAGGAACATCATCGCATGGCCGAGCACGACCCGCTTCAGAACCTCCTCGTCGCTCGCCTTAGGATGGCCCTCGCGGACGAACCGGGCGAACCGGCCCATGTCGTGGTTGCCGAGGAAGGTGGGAAGCTGCCGGGCCGTCGACTCGCCTCCGGAATAGAGGGCGTCGGCCGAGAACAGACGGGCCAGCCGCGACGGCGGAGCGCCCTTGGCGACGACGTCGGTCACCGCCGACTGGAAGGCGAAATCGAGCACCGTCGGATAGGTGTCGACCTTGGTGAACCGGGCCAGCATCCCCGGATCGGGATCGTAGACCTCGCCGAAAATGTGGAAGTTGGGAATTCCCCGGGCCTTCGCCCGCTCGAGCATCGCCGGAACGAAGACCTGCCAGAATTCGGGATTGACGTGCCTGGCGGTGTCGATCCGGAAGCCGTCGATCCCGAAATCGTCGATCCAGCGGCCGAAAATCTCGATGAATCCGGAGACGACCCGGGGATGCTCGGTGAAAAGATCGTCCAGCCCGGAAAAGTCGCCCATCGTCGAGCTCTCGCCGGTCCAGTGGGTGTCGCCGCGATTGTGATAATAGATCGGATCGTTGAGCCAGGCCGGTCTCTTCACCCCCGCCTCGCCGGCCGGGACGTAGGGCGTATAGGCATAGTCCGGACGGGTCAGCCGGGCGAAATTGTCGGGGCGCTGGCCGGCCTTGTCGATCCCCTCGAATCCCGGGTTGATCGGCTCGCCGCCGATTCCGCCGCGGCGCGAATGCGGGTAATCGGCGAGGCTTCGATAGGCGCAGTCATTGGCCGGGCATTCGCGATATTTGATGACGTCGGCGCTGTGGTTGGTGATGATGTCGAGATAGACCTTCATCCCCCGCGCATGGGCCGAGTCGACGAACCGCTTCAGCTCCTCGCGAGTGCCGAAATGCGGGTCGACGTCGGTGAAGTCGGTGATCCAATAGCCGTGATAGCCGGCCGATTCCCGCCCCGGCGGGCCCTGCACCGGCTTGTTCCTGTAGATCGGGCCGAGCCAGATCGCGGTCGCCCCGAGCCCGGCGATATAGTCGAGCCGGCGGGTCAGGCCCTTGAGGTCGCCGCCATGGTAGAAGCCCTTGGCGGCCGGGTCGAAGCCGGTGCTCAGCCGGTCGCCGCTTAGGCCGCCCCGGTCGTTGGCGGGATCGCCGTTCTCGAACCGGTCGGGCAGGACGAAATAGACGATCTCCTCCTCCGGCGGCCGGTCGAGATAGGATGAGCCGGCGGCCGAGGCCGGGCCCGCCAGGGCGGCCACGGCCAGCGCGAATGCGGCGCCAAGGCCCGCTGCGGTCGCTCGCCCGAACTGCGCTTTCATTGCCCGCTCCTCTCCCGCCAGGGCCTGGCCGCCGGCTTTTTGCAATTCTTTGCAGAAGCCGCATGCCTCGGTCAAGGGTGCGGAGGGCTTGCGTCCGAACCTCTGCTCGGAGCCGGTTAAACGCTGGAAAACCGCCGAATTCCGGATTTCCGGAGTGTCCCGAAAGCCACATCCGAGCAAGGACGGATTTTTCGAGCTTGCAAGTTCCGCGATAAATTTGCAGTAATTTGCGAAGAACCGAAGACCGCGAGCCTATCGCGGCGCGCGTCGCACCGTCCGGGGGCGTTCCGGCCGGGTCCGCGCGCAAGGCAGGGGGCGTGCCCGGCGCTGGCTTTTCCGCCGTTTTCGAACGGCGGTGCGGGTTCTCCCCAGAGGATGGAAACGGGTCGTCCGGGTGGGGGCATTCGGCGGCTGAACTGAGAGGACCCGAGAATGACGAATCGCTTCGACTCGCGGTGGTATCTGCTCGGCGGAGTCGCCGCTCTTGCGCTTTGCGCCGCTCCGGCCTGGGCTCAGGACGCTCCCGAAGAGGCGCCCAAGGCCGCCGCTCCCGTCGACGATTCCTCGACCGAGGGCGACATCGTCGTCACCGGATTCCGGGCCAGCCTCGAAAGCGCCGTCGCCGAGAAGAAGCAGCAGGACCAGATCGTCGAATCGGTCTCGGCCGAGGATATCGGCAAGCTTCCCGACGCCTCGATCGCCGAATCGATCGCCCGCCTTCCCGGCCTCACCTCGCAGCGCCTGTCCGGCCGCGCCAACGTCATCTCGATCCGAGGCTTCGGCCCGGATTTCTCGCAAACCCTTCTCAACGGGCGCGAGCAGACCTCGACCGGCGACAACCGCGCCGTCGAGTTCGACCAATATCCGTCCGAGGTCGTTCGAAGCGTCAACGTCTACAAGTCGCCCTCGGCCAGCCTGGTCGGCCAGGGCCTGGTCGGAACCGTCGACATCCGCACCATCCGCCCGCTCGACTTCGGCGGCCGGGGAGTCCTGGCGATCGGCGCCCGCGGCTCCTACGCCGATCTCGGCAAGCTCAACGCCGGCTCGCGCGACAAGGGCTACCGGGTCAACGCCACCTTCGTCGACCAGAATGCCGACGACACGGTCGGAGTGGCGCTCGCCGCCTCCTATGTCGACGAGCCCTACCAGCTCCAGGAATATAACGCCTGGGGCTATCCGGGCGCCGGCACTTCGGCCGATCCCTATGTGATCGGCGGCTCCAAATCCTACGTCACCTCGACCCGGCTGAAGCGGCTGGGAATGCAGGGCACTCTCCAGTTCAAGCCGACGCGGACGCTGACCGCGACGGTCGACGCCTTCTATTCCAACTTCAAGGACGACCAGATCAAGCGCGGCATCGAGCTCCCGCTCGCCTGGGGCAACGCCACGCTCCAGCCCGGATCGGGCAAGATCGAGAACGGCTTCCTGGTGTCGGGAATCGCCACCGGGGTCGAGGGCGTGATCCGCAACGACGCCTTCGAGCGCCACGCCAACCTCTATTCCGGCGGCCTCAACCTCAATTACGAGGGCGACAGCGGCTTCAACGCCTTCCTCGACCTCGGCTATTCGCGCACCGACCGCAACGAGCTGATCCTCGAGAGCTATTCCGGAACCGGCTTCGGAGCGAATAACGGCGCCCGCGACACCATCGCCTTCCAGGCGACGGAGCGCGGAATCATCTTCGATCCGACCCTCAACTATTCCGATCCGAGCCTGATCAAGCTGACCGATCCGCAGGGCTGGGGCGGCGGAGTGCTTCCGCAGGTCGGCTATTACAACAACCGGATCGTCGACGACGAGCTCGTGCAGCTTCGCGGCCAGGTCGAGAAGGAGCTGGAGGGCGGCTTCCTCTCCGCCGTCAAGGCCGGCGTCAACTATACGATGCGCGACAAGAGCCTCGATCCCGACGAGGCCCTGATCCGGCTCGCCGGCGGAGCGCTCGAGGCGCCGATCCCGGCCCAGTTCCTGCTCGAGCCGACCGACCTCGACTATCTCGGCCTCGGGCCGATGGTCAGCTACGATCCGCGCCGGCTCCTCGCCGCCGGCAACGTCTACAGCCTCGTGTCGAACACGGCCAATCCCGACGTCGTCGCCAAGGCCTACGGAGTCCATGAGGATCTCCTGACCCTCTATGTCCAGGCCGATATCGGCGCCGATCTCGGAAGCTCGAGGCTGACCGGCAATTTCGGGGTCCAGGCGATCCACACCAACCAGTCGTCGGACGGCAACGTCATCGTCGGCGGGGTGATCACTCCGGCCGAAGGCGGCGTGAAATTCTGGGACATCCTTCCGAGCCTCAACCTCTCGCTTCGGCTCGAAAGCGACTGGGTCTTCCGCCTCGCCCTGGCCCGCGAGATCCAGCGCCCGCGCCTCGACCAGATGCGGATCGCGGTCAGCTACGGGTTCGATCAGGCCGAGGACATCATCAAGGGCAGCGGCGGCAATCCCTTCCTACGGCCCACCCGCGCCAACGCGATCGATTTCAACGTCGAGAAATATTTCGGCCGAAGCGGCTATGTCGCGCTCCAGCTCTTCTACAAGGACCTGAAGAACTTCATCTACGATCCGCGCGAGACCGATTTCGACTTCACCGGCTATCCGCTCAGCGCGGCCGACGAGGCGCTGGTCGGGACCCGGATCGGCCGGCTCAGCACCGCCGTCAACGCCGAGGGCGGGCACATGTACGGCGCCGAAGCGGCGGCGACGCTTCCGTTCAGCGTCTTCGCCGACGCCCTCGACGGCTTCGGCATCACCGGCGGCCTGTCCTACACCAAGACCCGGATCCGGGAGACTCCGACCAGCGCTCCGGAGCCGATCCCCGGCTATTCGAAATGGGTCGCGAACGGCACCGCCTTCTTCGAGCGGGCCGGCTTCTCGGCGCGCGGAAGCGTCCGCCACCGCACCAGCTTCCTCGGCGAGCTGTCCGGCTTCGGAGGCAACCGCACCCGCCGCCAGGCGCTCGGCGAGACGATCGTCGATGCCCAGATCGGCTACGAGTTCCAGGAAGGCTCCAGGTTCCAGGGCCTGTCGCTCTACCTGCAGGGGCAGAATTTGACCGACGAGCGGTTCGCCACGATCTTCGATCCGGACAACCGACTCACCGTGATCGACTACCAGATCTACGGCCGCCGCTTCCTCGCCGGCTTCAACTACAAGTTCTGACGTCGCAGCGGATTCCAGATGGCTCGCCGCTCTCCCTCTCCCGCTTTCGCGGGAGAGGAGGGGCCCATCGCGCCAGCGATGGGAGGTGAGGGTCTTGCTGAGTCAGCGGTACAGACCCTCACCTCCCATCGCTCCGCGATGGGCCCCTCCTCTCCCGTAAGGACGGGAGAGGGACGAGAGTCTTGCTCCTGCCCCAATGAGAGCCATTGGCGCCCTGGCGCGCGCTGGGCGCGAGCGAAGTTCACGAAAAAAGCCTCCGACTCGATGAACTTCGTGAACTTCGAGCCGGACGAGAAGCCCCCCCTCCTCCTCTCCCGCCGCACCGGCAACCGCCTGCTCGTCTCCGCCGCCTCGCCCGAGGCCCGGGCCCTCGGCCTCCATCCCGGAATGGCGGTCTCCCAGGCGCGCGCCCTCGTCCCCAGCCTCGACATTCGCGACGACGATCCCGCTGCCGATT
>DASVUZ010000038.1:0-82512 GCA_036386795.1 Allosphingosinicella sp. | reverse complement strand
TCGCGGCGGTTGAGGTTGATCTTCAGCTCGGCGAGCACTTCGCCGATGATCGGCCGGAATTCCTCGGCGAGCTCGTCCTTGCTGAGCGTCGCCGCGGCTTCCGGGTCGACCCGCTCGAGGAGTCGGGGAAGGACCTGCTCCTTGATCCGGTGGATCGAGGCCTCGAAGCCCTCGTTCTTGCTGCTCGGAGCCTCCGAGGAGGCCGCCTGGCGGTCGGCGAGTCGGTTCATCGCGTCGGCGCCGCGCTCGGCGGCGGTCGGGACGAAGCCGTCCGGTTCCGAGCTCGGGAAGTCGATCGAATCGAGAGGCGGGAATTGATCGCCGCCGTCGGTCAGTGCCGGCGCGACCGCTCCGCCTCCGGGGCCCTTCATCGGCCTCGCGACTCCGAAGCTGGGCCGTCCCCCGCCCGCGCCGCCATTTCCTCCGCGCCGTCCAAAAGCACTCATTGCGCTAGAATCCTCACCGGTGAGACTTGCCGCTCGGAGGTGGTGAATAAGGCGGAAACTTTGACAATTGCCTAACCGCCTTGGCAGGGCGCGGGCGTGCCCCGCCAGGATTCCCGCCTCGCCCTCGCCATCGCGCTCTGCGGCTTCCTCAGCCTGTCGGTCGGCGACGCGGTGGTGAAGTCGATGGCGGGCGAGTGGCCGGCGCCCGCGGTCGCGGCGCTTCGCTACAGCGTCGGGGCGGCGGGGCTCGCGGCGCTGGTCGCGTGGCGCAGGGGCCGGGCGGGCTTCGTCCTGCCTCGGCCCGGGCTTCAGCTCGGCCGCGGGGCGGCGGTCGCTCTGGCGACGGTCTGCTTCTTCGCCGGAGTCTATGCGATGCCGCTCGCCGACGCGACCGCGATCCAGTTCACGAGCCCGATCCTGACCGCCCTGCTCTCGCCCTTCGTTCTTGGCGAGCGGACCTCGCGCTCGACCTGGGGGGCGACCCTGCTCGCCTTCGCAGGAGTGCTGATCGTCTTGCGGCCGAACCTCGCACAGCTCGGGGCGGCGGCCTTCCTGCCGGTCGGCGCGGCCTTCGGGATGAGCTGGCTGATGATGCTCAACCGCAAGGCGGCCGGGGACGCTCCGGTGCTGGTGATGCAATGGCTGGTCGCGCTGTTCGCCGCTCCGCTGCTGGTCGCCGCCGCGCTCGCTTATGCTGCGGCGGTCGCTCCGATTCCCCCGCCCTCGGCGGAAGTGGTGGCCAAATGCCTCGCCGTCGCCGGCTTCGCGACCCTGGGGCACGGCCTGATCTTCGCCGCCGTCGAGCGGGCGGACGCGTCGGTGGTGGCTCCGATGACCTATGTCCAGCTGCTCGTCGCCGCCGGCCTCGGCTGGCTCCTGTTCGGCGATTCGCCCGACCTCGCCACTTTCGGCGGCGCCGCTCTCATCATCGGCGGAGGTCTGCTATTGTGGCGAGCGCAACGGGTGAAGGATCTCGGCGAGGCGCCGGCCTAGAGGGGAGGGAAGGGGAGAATGGGAAAACGGTCCGCCGCGCTCCTCGCGCTGGTCCTGGCGACAGGGTTCGCCAAGCTTCCGCGGACGGCTTCTCTCGAATGGCTCGGCGGCCGCTGGGTCCAGGAAGGCCCGGAGGGATGGGCCGAGGAAAGCTGGACCGAGCCGCGAGGCGGAGTGATGCTCGGCACCGGCCGGACCGGCAAGGGCGACAAGGCGCTGGGCTTCGAGTTCATGCGCATCGCCGACGGGCCGGAAGGCGCGGTCTTCTGGGGATCGCCGGGAGGGAAGACGGCGGTGGCCTTCCCGCTCGTGCAGGAAGGACCGAACTTCGCGGCGTTCGAAAATCCGAAGCACGATTATCCGAGCCGGATCTCCTACCGGCGCGAGGGGAAGCTCCTGATCGCCACGACTTCCGGCCCGGGCGGGACCGATCCGCAGACGTGGCGCTACCGGCGGCGCTGACGCTCCGCCGGGACGGCCGGCCCGTCTACTTCCCCTTGCGCCTGACCCGCTCGGTCACGATCATCTGCGGCTGGGTGGGGCCGGCCGCGGGCTGGTACCAGGTCCTGAGGGTCACGGCCGGTCGGCCGAGCGCGGCGCCGAAACGGCTTTCGAACACCTTGGCGCCCGGCGGTGCGCCGGCATGGCCTTGGACCGGAGTCCAGTCGCGGGCCGTGAGCTTGAGGAACCCGGCCTCGATCCCCTCGGCCGAGGCGGGCGTCGGGACGACGAGGCAGCGCTTCGTCTTGGGATCGTGGAACATCCACGCCTGGCCGCCGGGCGCGTCGAGCACGGCGACGCTGCTCCTTCCCGGCAGGGCGAAGATCAGGGGCCGAAGGTCGGCGGGGGCCGAGTTCGGCTTGTGGAGGCCGGGCCCGCCATTCTCGATGCCGATGTTGAGGCCCGGCGCCGGCCGATCGGCGGCCGCGAAGAAGCAGCCGAGCAGCCACGCGTCCCCAGCGGCGTCGGCGACGGTTTCAGGAGCGCGGACTCCGGGAGCGATCTGCGCCCGCGCGGGCGCGCCGACGAGCGCGGCCATGCCGGCAAGGATGAGAACGATGCGAAAGCGACGGGCTGGACGGGGCATGGCCCCTTATCCCGCCGGAAAAGGCGAGGGGCAAGCGCGACGACGATCAGGCGGGGACGTCGGCCTTCTCCGCCAGCACGGTCAGCCCGCGCCCGCTCACCTCCGCGAAGCCGCCCTCGACGGCGATCCGCTCCGGAGTGTCGCCGAAGCCGCTCCGGTAGACGGCGATGTCGCCGTTGCGCAGGGTCGACATGAAGGGGGCGTGGCCGGCGAGGACGCCGAAATCGCCCTCGGTTCCGGGAACGACGACCATGAAGACCTCTTCGGAACGGACCAGCCGCTCGGGGGTGACGAGTTCGAAGTGAAGTTCGGCCATCTTATTTGTCCATCGCGAAGAGTTGAGCCGTGACGGTCGGGACCGGCGCTTCGGCCTGGACCAGCTGCACGTACAGCATCTGGGAGTCGACCGGCGCCTTGAAAGTCTCGACCTTCAAGCCCGCAATTTCGGGACCGACATTGGCGGTCGGCTGGAAGTCGAGGCCCATGAAGGCCATGTTCTTGCGCAGCCGGGCCAGCACCGCCGCCCGGTCGGTCGCTCCGACGACGACCGTGCAGGCCTTGCCGGCGGCGCCTCCGAAGGCGATCGACCCGTCCGGCCGCTTCGACTCGACCAGGCTCATCTCGCCGACCCGCGGGTGAGGCTGTTTGGAGACGGTCTTGCCGAAGCCGCGCTCGGCCAGCTCCGGGCCGGTCAGCGAGAATTGGCCGGCGAGGAACAGCGGGCAGAAGCCGAAGGCGAGATCGGCGGCGACCTCGTCGATCGGCTGATCGCGGACCTGCGCCGCCGAGGCCGCCGGAAGCGACAGCAGCAAAGCGGCGGCGAAGGTCCGAACCATCATGCTTACGCCGCTTCGGTCGCCAGGCGCTGGGCCTTCTCCACCGCCTCCTCGATTCCGCCGACCATGTAGAAGGCGTTCTCGGGAAGATGGTCGTACTCGCCGTCGACCACCGCCTTGAAGCTGCGCACCGTATCCTCGACCTGCACGAACTTGCCGGGGATTCCGGTGAACACCTCCGCGACGTGGAAGGGCTGCGAGAGGAAGCGCTGGATCTTGCGGGCGCGCGAGACGGTGAGCTTATCCTCTTCCGAAAGCTCGTCCATTCCGAGGATGGCGATGATGTCCTGGAGCGACTTGTAGCGCTGGAGGATCTCCTGGACGGCTCGGGCGGTCTCGTAATGCTCCTGGCCGACGGTCCGCGGCTCCAGCACCCGGCTGGTCGAATCGAGCGGATCGACCGCCGGATAGATGCCGAGCTCGGAGATGGCGCGCGACAGAACGGTGGTGGCGTCGAGGTGGGCGAAGCTGGTCGCCGGCGCCGGGTCGGTAAGATCGTCGGCGGGCACGTAGATCGCCTGGACCGAGGTGATCGAGCCCTTGTTGGTCGAGGTGATCCGCTCCTGCAGCTGGCCCATGTCGGTCGACAGGGTCGGCTGGTAGCCCACGGCGGAAGGAATACGGCCGAGCAGAGCCGACACTTCCGAGCCCGCTTGGGTGAAGCGGAAGATGTTGTCGACGAAGAAGAGCACGTCCTGGCCCTCGACGTCGCGGAAATATTCCGCCTGGGTGAGGCCGGAGAGGGCGACGCGGGCGCGGGCTCCCGGCGGCTCGTTCATCTGGCCGAAGACGAGGGCGACCTTGGAGCCTTCGGGCGTGGGGTTGCCGTCGGCGTCCTTGGCGATGACTCCCGCCTCGAGGAACTCGTGATAGAGGTCGTTGCCCTCGCGGGTGCGCTCGCCGACGCCGGCGAACACCGAGGTTCCGCCATGGCCCTTGGCGATGTTGTTGATCAGCTCCTGGATGAGCACCGTCTTGCCGACTCCGGCGCCGCCGAACAGGCCGATCTTGCCGCCCTTGGCGTAAGGCGCGAGCAGGTCGATGACCTTGATGCCCGTGACGAGGATGCTGGTCTCGGTCGACTGGTCGACGAAGAGGGGCGCGTCGCGGTGGATCGGGGACGTATCGGTGTGGCCGATCGGGCCGCGCTCGTCGATCGGATCGCCCACGACGTTCATGATCCGGCCCAAAGTCATCGGGCCAACCGGCACGCGGATCTGGGAGCCGGTGTCGGTGACGGGCTGGCCGCGTGTGAGGCCGTCCGTGGAGTCCATCGCGATCGTGCGCACGGTCGACTCGCCGAGGTGC
Source organism: Allosphingosinicella sp. (assembly GCA_036386795.1). GTDB lineage: Bacteria > Pseudomonadota > Alphaproteobacteria > Sphingomonadales > Sphingomonadaceae > Allosphingosinicella. Next base: position 77,842 of record DASVUZ010000038.1, on the reverse strand, counting down.
TGCGCGACCTCGAGAACGAGCTTGTTGCCGTTATTGTCGGTTGTCAGGGCCGACAGGATCTCCGGCAGGTCGCTGTCGAACGTGACGTCGACGACGGCGCCGATCACCTGGCTGACTCGGCCGATATTGTTGGTCTGGGTGGCGGTTGCCATGTCTAGCTTCCTTGGTGGCTCAGTTGCATGTCAGGACGGGGCTGCGCGCGAATGAGCGCCGCGCCCGCGGGTGATAGGCGAAATCCCAGCTCAGCTGCGGATGGTGGGTGCTGCGATTCCGGACGAAGGTGGCGGTGCAATGCTCGGCCGGTCGAACGTCGCCGAGGCCGAAGGTCTTGACCGACGTGAACGAGCAGACCGAGCTGCGATTCGCCGCAAGCCGGCATTCTAGGTTCGACACCTTGAATTCCGGCAGGGGGTTGATCTCGTTGCCCTCGGAATCGAGGCAAGCGTCGATGAGGCTTCGGCAGACGCTTCCGGCATGCCAATGCAGGAGCCCTTCGACGTCCGCAGGCTGGGGCTGAAGCGCAGGATCGCCGTGCGCGGCCGCCGGGATCGCGGCACAGGCGGCGACAAGCACCGGTGCGGAGAAGGCGAGCCTGCCGATCACAAGGCCTCCGCGCCGGAGATGATCTCGACCAGCTCGGTGGTGATCGCCGCCTGGCGCTGCCGGTTGTAGGCGATCGAGAGGCGCTGGATCATGTCGCCGGCATTGCGTGTGGCGTTGTCCATCGCGGTCATCCGGCTGCCCTGCTCGGACGCGGCGTTCTCGAGCAAGGCCCGGAATATCTGGACGGCGACGTTGCGCGGAAGAAGCGACGCGAGGATCTCCTCCTCGTCCGGCTCATATTCGATCGCGGCGCTTGCGCCCGCCGTCGCTGTCCCGGCGGCCGGCAGGGTCACCGGGATGATCTGCTGGCCGACCGGCTCCTGGACCAGGGCCGACTGGAAGCGGGCGTAGAAGAGGTGGACGACGTCGATCCCGTCGGTCTGGTAGCGGCCGACGAGATCCTCGGCGATCGCCTGCGCGTCGGCGAAGCTCGCATATTTCATCGCGCTGGTGTCGTGCTGGTGGATGATCTGCTTCGGGTAGAGGCGCTGGATCACCGCCCGGCCCTTGCGCCCGACCAGGTAGAAGAGGACCTGCTTGCCCTCGCGGGTGAGGTCGTCGGCCTTCTTTCGGGCGGCGCGCACGATGTTCGAATTGAACGCTCCGGCGAGGCCCCGGTCCGAGGTCGCGACGACCAGCAGATGGGTCTGGTCGCGGCCGGTTCCGGCGAGCAGCTTCGGGCTCTGCGGGCTGATCGCGACCTTGGCGGCGAGGCTCGCCATGACGCTCTCCATGCGCTCGGCATAGGGGCGGCCGGCCTCCGCCGCCTGCTGCGCCCGGCGCAGCTTGGCGGCGGCGACCATTTTCATCGCCTTGGTGATCTTCTGCGTCGACTTGACCGACGCGATCCGCCCTTTGAGCGCCTTGAGAGAAGCCATTAGTCCTAAAGCTCCGAAACCGTTCGGGCTGAGCCTGTCGAAGCCCTTCCCTTGACCTCAGCCTGAAGAAGGAAAGCCCTTCGACAGGCTCAGGGCGAACGGTGTTTCCTGTTCGTTACGCAAAATTCTTCGCGAAATCGCCGATGATGGTCTTGAGCTGGCCCGCCGTGTCGTCGTCCAGCGTCTTCGTCTCCCGGATCTTGCCGAGCATGTCGGAATGGTCGCTCCGGAAGTGGCTGAGGAGCGCGCTCTCGAAGCGGGTGACGTCCTTCACCGGAACGTTGTCGATGAAGCCGTTGACGCCCGCATAGATGGAGACGACCTGCTCCTCGACCGGCATCGGCCGGAACTGCGGCTGCTTGAGAAGCTCGGTCAGCCGGGCGCCGCGGTTGAGAAGGCGCTGGGTCGAGGCGTCGAGGTCCGAGCCGAACTGGGCGAAGGCCGCCATCTCGCGATACTGGGCGAGCTCCAGCTTGATCGAGCCGGCGACCTTCTTCATCGCCTTGGTCTGGGCGGCCGAGCCGACCCGCGACACCGACAGGCCGACGTTGATGGCCGGGCGGATGCCCTGGTAGAACAGCTCGGTCTCGAGGAAGATCTGGCCGTCGGTGATCGAGATGACATTGGTCGGGATGTAGGCCGACACGTCGCCCGCCTGGGTCTCGATGATCGGAAGCGCGGTCAGCGAGCCGGAGCCGTTGTCCTCGTTCATCTTCGCCGCGCGCTCGAGAAGCCTCGAGTGGAGGTAGAAGACGTCGCCCGGATAGGCCTCGCGGCCCGGCGGGCGGCGCAGAAGGAGCGACATCTGCCGGTAGGCGACGGCCTGCTTCGACAGGTCGTCGTAGACGATCAGGGCATGCATGCCGTTGTCGCGGAAATACTCGCCCATCGTGCAGCCGGTATAGGGCGCGAGGAACTGGAGCGGGGCCGGCTCGGAGGCGGTGGCGGCGACGACGATCGAATATTCCATCGCGCCATTCTCTTCGAGCGCCCGGACGATCTGGGCGACGGTCGAGCGCTTCTGGCCGATGGCGACGTAGATGCAGTAGAGCTTCTCGCTCTCCGCGCCCGTCTTGTTGATCTCGCGCTGGTTGATGAAGGTGTCGAGGGCGACGGCGGACTTGCCGGTCTGGCGGTCGCCGATGATCAGCTCGCGCTGGCCGCGGCCGACCGGGACGAGCGCGTCGAGCGCCTTGAGGCCGGTCTGGACCGGCTCGTGGACCGACTTGCGCGGGATGATTCCCGGAGCCTTGACCTCGACCCGGCGGCGCTCGCTGGACTCGATCGGGCCCTTGCCGTCGATCGGGTTGCCGAGGCCGTCCACGACTCGGCCGAGCAGGCCCTTGCCGACGGGGACGTCGACGATGGTGCCGGTGCGGCGGCAGGTGTCGCCCTCGCGGATCGCGCTGTCCGATCCGAAGATGACGACTCCGACATTGTCGGCTTCCAGGTTCAGCGCCATGCCCTTGATGCCCCCGTCGAACTCGACCATCTCGCCCGCCTGGACGTTGTCGAGCCCGTAGATGCGCGCGATTCCGTCGCCGACGGAGAGCACGGTCCCGACCTCGGAGACCTCGGCGTCGGTGCCGAAGCTCGCGATCTGGTCGCGGATGACCTTGGAAATTTCAGCGGCGCGGATGTCCATTTTCAGCCTTTCATCGAGCCCTTCGGGCTTAGCCCTTCATTGCCTGGGCGAGGGTGTTCAACTTGGTTCGGATGGAGCCGTCGATCATCTGGGAGCCGACCTTGACGATCAGCCCGCCCAAGATGGTGGGATCGAGGCTCAAATCAACGGTGACGTCGCGGCCGATCCGGCTCTTGAGATTGGCCTTGAGCGCCTCAACCTGGCGGTCGTCGAGCGGATGGGCGGAGGTCACTTCCGCCGTCGTCTCGCCGCGGTGGAGCGCCGAGAGAAGGTTGAAGTTGCGGATGATCGCCCCGAGCTGGCCGAGCCGCCGGTTCTGGGCGAGCACGCCGAGGAAATTGGCGGTGACCGGGTCGAGCTTCATCGCCCCCGCGATCGCCGCCACGCTCTTCAGGGCGTCGTCGCGGCGGGTCAGCGGGCTGGTCGTCAGCTCGCGCAGATCCTCCGAATCGGCGAGCGCCTGCTTCAGCGAGGCGAGGCTGGCACCGACCGCCTCCAGCTGCCGCTGGTCGCGGGCCAGCTCGAACAGGGCGGTCGCGTAGCGGCCCGCCAGACTTGCCTGAATGCCGCCGGAATTCTCCACGCGCGCCTCTACTCCAGATCGGATTTCTGACCCATGATAAGAGGCGCGCTCGGCGCCTCGCGTCAGGTCGCGGGCGCCCTAGCAGGGGCTTTGCTGCGATGCAACCGCCCGCGGTTCGCGGCGGGTCCGGAGCGGCGGGGCCAAGCGGTTGTGATCGAGCCCTTCTCTGCTATGGGGCCGGGATGACGACATCAGCGAACATCGATCCCAAGACGGTGGAGGGCTTCGGCCGGGAATGGGCGGCCTACGACCAGTCCGGGCTGGACGATGAAGAATATCAGCGGCTGTTCGACGGCTATTTCTCGATCTTCGACTTCGACGGCCTCGGCGAAGGCTTCGACCTGGGCTGCGGCTCGGGCCGCTGGGCGAAGCGGGTCGCTCCGCGAGTCGGCCATCTCCACTGCATCGACGCGGCCGCCGAGGCTCTCGCCGTCGCCCGCCGAAACCTCGCCGGCCAGGACAATGTTTCCTTCCACCACGCCCCGTCGGACGCCATCCCGCTGCCGGACGAAAGCCAGGATTTCGGCTATTCGCTGGGCGTGCTTCACCACATCCCCGACACCGAGGCGGCGATGCGCGACTGCGTCCGCAAGCTGAAGCCGCGGGCCCAGTTCCTCGTTTACCTCTATTACAGCTTCGACAATCGCCCACCGTGGTTCCGGGCGGTGTGGCGGGCGTCGAACTTCGTTCGCCAGGGCGTGTCGAGGCTTCCGTTCGGGGCTCGCAAGGCGGTCTCGACCGGGCTCGCGGCGACGGTCTATTTCCCGCTCGCCCGCTTCGCGCGCCTGCTCGAGGGGGCCGGCCTCAAGGCTCAGAACCTGCCGCTCTACAGCTATCGCGACTCGACCTTCTACTCGATGCGCACCGACGCTCTCGATCGCTTCGGCACCCGGCTCGAGCACCGCTTCACCCGGGCGCAGATCGAGGCGATGATGACCCGGTGCGGCCTCGAGGACATTCGCTTCAGCGACAGCGTGCCCTATTGGGTGGCGGCCGGACGCAAGCGGGCCTAGGCGGCTTTCCGCCGCCGGCAGCTTCGGCCGCAAGCTCCGGGAAGCGCCGGCCGCCGTCATCGGCTAGACCGGGCTCATGACGACCGACTCGATCCTCGACGAACAGGCCGCCTGGAGCGCGGTCTTGGACCGCGACCGGGCGGCCGACGGCCGCTTCGTCACCGGAGTCCTCACCACCGGCATCTATTGCCGTCCCTCCTGCGGGGCCAGGCATCCCAGGCGCGAGAATGTCCGCTTCTTCGCGACCGGCGCCGAGGCGGCGGCGGCCGGGCTGAGGGCCTGCCGGCGCTGCCGGCCCGACGACGTCAGCCGCGACTCCGCCGCCGTCGAGGCCGCTCTGAGGCTGATCGAGGAGTCGGACGAGCCGCTTTCGCTCGACTCGCTCGCGGCGAGCGCGGGCTATTCCCCCTTCCACTTCCACCGCCTGTTCAAGCGCGCCACCGGAGTCACTCCGGCCGCTTATGCCCGAGGAAAGCGAGCCCGCAACATGACCCAGACCCTTGCCGCCGAAGGCCGAGTCACCGACGCCATCTACGATTCCGGCTATTCCGGGCCCGGCCGGTTCTACGCCGCGGCGAAGGATCGGCTCGGAATGACTCCGACCCGCTGGCGCGACGGCGGCCGAGGCGAGACGATAAGCTGGGCGAAAGCGGAGACTTCGCTCGGAACCATGCTGGTCGCGGCGACCGGGCGGGGCATCTGCAGGCTCTCGTTCGACGAGGGCGAGGCCGAGCTCCGGCTGCGCTTCCCCAACGCCGAGATCCGGCCCGGGGGACCGGCCATGGCCGAGCTGGTCGAGCGCACCGTCGCCGCCGTCGAGGCGCCCGAGCGGCCGCACGACCTCCCGCTCGACGTTCGAGGCACCGCTTTCCAGGAGGCGGTGTGGCTCGAGCTGTCGAGGATCCCGCCGGGCGAGAGCCTGTCCTACGCCGCGCTCGCCGCCCGAGCCGGGCGCCCCGCCGCGGTCCGGGCCGCGGGCACCGCCTGCGGCTCCAACCAGGTCGCGGTCCTCATCCCGTGCCATCGCGCCCGCCGCGGCGACGGCTCGCCCGGCGGCTACGCCTACGGGCTGGAGCGCAAGGCGAAGCTTCTCGAGCGCGAGGGCTGGCGAGGCGGAAGCTGAGGGTCCTGGCCGGATCGCCTCCCCCGGCCTGATCCGGCCGCTCAGCTCGGCGGCTTCTTCTCCGCCGGCTTGGCCGCCGCCTCCCAGGCCTCGAGCGCCGCCTTGGCGCCGGCCTCGTCGAGCCTGGCGACGATCGCCGCCACCGCCTGGCCGAGCGGGCCGCCATGGGGATCGAAGGCGAGCGGGGCCAGCGCCCGGCGCGCCTCGGCGGCCTTGCCGTCGACGAGCAGCTGGCGCGCGACGTTCATCCTGAGGCCGCTGTCCTGCGGCGCGAGCTCATAGGCCTGGAGCAGCCCCTCGACGGCGTTGCGGGTCGGAGCCAGGCCCTGGGCGCCGAAGCTTTGATAGTAGAGGATCAGCGGCTCGGGGTCGTTGGGATCGGCCCGGTTCGCGGCCGCGATCAGCCTTCGCACTTCCCTCCAGGTCGCCGAGTCCGGCGCCGGGGCGGCCCGAGCCCGGGCCATCGCCACCCGCGCCCGGTAGATGAGCCCGTCGACATTCTTCGGATCCGCCGCGATCGCCCGGCCCGCCGCGGCCTCCGCGGCGTCGAGATCGCCGGCGTCGAATTGCGCCTCGGCGAGCGCCGCCTGGACCGCCGGGTCGTTCGGCCAGGCCTCGGCGATCCGCGCCATGTCGCGAGCGACCCGCGCCGAATCCTCCCTGGTGACTCCGACCCGCGAGCGCATCCGGAGGTCCATGATCGCCGCCTCGCCCGGCCGGAGGGTCCTCAGCGCGACCGGCTGGATGGCGAGGGCCCCGGCGCTCAGACGCACATAGGGGATGCGCCTCTGCTTGACATAGGCCCTGAGCTCCCGGTCGAGCACGTCGAGGTCGCCGAACGCCGCCCGGGCCGCCTCGACGCTGCCGTGGCCGGAGTTCAGCGCATTGATGTACTTGGCCAGCTGGCCGGTCCGCTTCGCCTCGAACATCAGATAATGGGTGAGAAGCCAGCCCCGGCCGTAGACGGTCGCTTCCCACTGCGGCTGGCTGAGCTTGCCGCGATTGGGCTCGAACAGGGTCTCGATCGGAAGCGGCGCCATTCCGACCAGCCCCCAGGCGCGATGGTTGGCCGCGGCCCCGAAGCCCATCGAGCCGTCCTTCTCGAAGCGCGCCGTCGAGTTGAACTCGGCGAAGCCCTCGCGGAACCAGGCAGGATAGGCGATGGCCGCGTTCTGGACCATGAGGTGGTGCGAATATTCGTGGAGCAGGATGGTGGCGGGCTCGAGGGCGTTGAGGCCGGTGGCGCCGCTGGTTCGGGGAACCACCGCGATCGAGCCCTGAGCCCGGCCGCTGTAGAATCCGTAGACCGAGGAGGCCGGGCCGAACCGTCCCAGGCGGCGAACCTCGGCGACATCGTCGACGACGTAGACGGTCACCCGGTTGGCCGGCCCGAAATCGGAATCGTCGAGCCCGAGGCGGAGCCGCATCGCCTTGTCGAACTTCTCGAGCTTGGTGGCGAAGTCCCGGACCGTTTCGGCGCTGCCCTCGGAATAGACGAGGAAATGCCTGCTGCTCGCCTCGCGCCATTCGGCACTGGCGGGCGCCGCCGGCGAGGCGAGGGCGGTCAGGAAGGCGGCGAGGCCCGCCAGGCGCTTCATCGCCGCCTCAGCCCGGAGTCTTGGCCGCCAGCCGGCGCTCGAGCCGGGTCAGCATTTCGCGAGCGGTCTCGCGCTTGGTCTCGCCGGCGCCGCGATACTTCTCCTCGCGTTCCTCGCGGCGCTTCTTCTCCTTCTCGCTCTCGTTCTTGCGGTGCGGCAGCCGGTAGGCGTCCTGCCGGATGATCGCGATCGCTTCCGCGATCATGTCGCGCTTCTCGAAGTCGGCGGCGACCTTGTAGCGAAGGTCCGAATCGCTCGGAGCCAGCTCCATCGCCTCGTAGAGCGCGGCCTGGGCGGGCTCGGGCGGAAGCGGGCCCTGGCCGGCATAGGAATCGTAAAAGGCCTCGAGGATCAAGGGATCGTTCGGGGCCGCCCGAGCGGCGCGCACGAGAAGCCGGCGCGCCGAATCCATGGCCTTCGCGTCCCTCGCTGGCGCCGCTCTCAGCCGCTCCATCTCGGCCAGCGCCTTTTGCAGAAGGCCTCGCGGGTCGTCGGGCGCGGCCGCCAGCAGCCGGTCCGCCGCCGCCGCCGCCGCGCCATGATTGCCGGCGAGCCGCTCCGCTTCCGACAGCAATGCCAGCGCGAAGGGATCGTTGGGGAAGGGCCTGGCGGCGCTTCGAACCTTGCCCGCGAACTCGGCCGCCTCGCGCTTGAGGATCCCCTGGCTGAGATCGATCGCGATCTCCATCATCGAATCCTCGGCCGGGGTGACGGAGCGGACCGCGATCGGCCCCACCTCGATCTTCTTGAACGGAAGCCGGAGCACCGAGAATTTTCCCTTGCCCGCATAGGAATGGAGCTCGCGCTCGATCTCGCCGACGTCGCCGAAGGCGCTCTTCATCGCCGCCTCGAAGGTCGCTCCGCCGTTGATCGCCGAGAGATAGGCCTGAACCTGCTTGCGCCGCTCGGGATTGTCGAACGCGGAGCGGACCAGAAGCCAGCCCTCGGCATAGAGCAGGTCGAGCTCCGGAACGTCGGCATAGCTTTGAGCGGTGAGCAGCTTTCGAAGCGGAAGCCAGCGGTTCTGGATGAAGGAGCCGAAGCGGTGATTGGCCGGAAGCCCGATCTCGACCACGTCGTTGGCGAGGATGTCGGTGGCGCCCCAGAATTCGGCGAAGCCCTCGCTGTACCAGGTCGGGTAGGTCGCCGGGAAATATTGATACATGAAATGGTGGGTATATTCGTGGAGGAGGATGCTCTCCGAGTCGATGAATCCGTTGGCCATCCCGCCGCTTCGAATGTCGCCCAGCTGCGCGGCGCGGCTCTGGGTCCCGACCATCATCAGCCCCCGCGCCCGGGAGATGTAATAGCCCGCGACCCCGGCGCCTCCGGCCATCTTGCCGACCGCGGCGATGGTCGGGAAGAGATAGACCTTGAGCTTGATCGGGCTCGGCGGCGCCGTCACTCCGTGATAGGTCCGAAGCACGTAGTTGAACTTCTCGAGCTTGGTCGCGAATTCGCGAAGCTGGGACTCCCCGCCTTCCGCGTAGACGACGAAATGAGGAGTCGTCGCCTCCTTCCATTCGGAGCGCGCCGCCGCCGGAATGCAGGCGAGCAGGGCAAGCCACGCCAGCTTGATCGAGCTTTTCATCGTCCCCACCAGAAATTCCCTTTTCACCGCAAGCGCTTAGCCGAAACAGGCGCGAATGGAAACTCCGCCATGGCTTTCATTTCCGGATAACCGATTCGCAAGCGAGGTGGCTATGACCGAATCGAAACGACGACTCGGCAAATGATAAGCTTCCAGGCTCAGAGGAAGGAATAGGGATCGACGTCGACAGTGACCCGGACCCCGCGCGGCCAGGTGAGGGCGCCGAGCCAGTCGCGGATCACGTCCTGCATGTCGAGCGACCGGGCGGCGTGGACGAGAAGGCGCTGGCGATGGCGGCCCCGAAGCATCGCGAGCGGGGCCGGTGCCGGGCCGAACACCGCCATGTTCTCGACCCTCGGAGCGGCCCGGCCGATCGCCCTCGCCGCCTCGGTCGCCTCGGCGAGGTCCTCGGACGAGACGACGATCCCGGCGAGCCGGCCGAAGGGCGGCATCGCCGCCTCGCGCCGGGCCTGGGTCTCGGCGGCGTAGAAGCTCTCGGCGTCGCCGCTGACCAAAGCCTCGATCACCGGAGCGCCGGGCTCGTGGGTCTGGACGAGCACCCGCCCCGGCTTCTCGCCCCGGCCCGCCCGGCCGGCGACCTGGGCGATCTGCTGGAAGGTCCGCTCCGCCGCTCGAAGGTCGCCGCCCTGCAGGCCGAGATCGGCGTCGACCACTCCGACCAGGGTGAGGTTGGGGAAATGATAGCCCTTGGTGACGAGCTGGGTGCCGACGACGATGTCGATCTCGCGCGCCTCCATCCGGCCGACGAACTCGGCGGCCTTGGCCGGCGACCAGATCGTGTCGGAGGTGACGATCGCGGTCCGGGCCTCTGGAAACAGGTCCGCCACCTCGTCGGCGATCCGCTCGACCCCGGGGCCGACCGGCACCAGGCTCCCTTCCTCGCCGCATTCGGGGCAGGCGCTCGGCGGCGGCATCATGTGCCCGCAATGGTGGCAGGCGAGCCGGTGGACGAGCCGGTGCTCGACCATCCAGGCGGTGCAATTGGGGCATTGGAAGCGGTGGCCGCAATGGCGGCAGAGGGTGAGCGGGGCGTAGCCCCGGCGGTTGAGGAACAGCAGCGCCTGCTCGCCTCGCCCGAGCGTCTCCTCCAGCTCGCGGACCAGCCGCGGCGCCAGCCAGCGGCCGCGAAGCGGCGGGTCGGCGGTGAGGTCGAGAGCCTCGATCTCGGGAAGCTCGGCGGCGCCGTAGCGCTCGGGCAGCCTGACCTCCTCATAGACTCCGATCTCGGCCATCTGCCGGCTCTCGATCGCCGGAGTGGCCGAGGCGAGGATGATCGGGATGCCCTCGAGCTTGGCCCGCATCACCGCGACGTCGCGGGCATGATACTGGACTCCGTCCTCCTGCTTGAAGCTGGTCTCGTGGGCCTCGTCGACGACGATGAGGCCGAGCCTCGGATAGGGCAGGAACAGCGACGAGCGAGCTCCGACCACGACCCTTGCGTCGCCGCCGGCGATCGCCCGCCATGCCCGGCGGCGCTGCGACTGCCTGAGTCCGGAATGCCAGGCGACGGGCTCGTGGCCGAAGCGCGCCGCGAAGCGCTTGAGGAACGGCTCGGTCAGGGCGATCTCGGGAAGCAGGACGAGCGTCTGCCGCCCTCGCCGAAGCGCCTCGGCGACCGCTTCGAAATAGGCCTCGGTCTTGCCCGATCCGGTGACTCCGTCGAGGAGGAAGGGCGCGAACTCGGCGGCCCTGACCGACTCGACGAAGCGGTGGGCCGCGGCGCCCTGCGCCAGGTCCAGGTCGGGCGGGTCGAAGTCGGGGTCGGGGGTCGGGAAGGGGTCGTCGACGGAGACCTCGACCGCCTCTATCGCCCCGGCCTTAACCAGCCCGCGTATCACCCCGTCGGAGACTCCCGCGGCGATCGCAAGCTCGCGCACCAGGCCCTGCCGCTCGCCGATCCTTTCCAGCGCCTGCGCCCGCTGAGGGGTCGGGCGTTCGGGGACGAAGCCGGTGGCTCGATATTCGGTGACCGTCCGCCCACCCTCGAGAGCGCTCGCGGAAGCCAGCGCCATCCGGAGCACCGAGGCGAGGGGAGCGAGATAATAGTCCGCGGTCCATTCGATCAGCCGCCTCAGCGGCTCGGCCAGGGGCGGCAGGTCGTAGGCCTGGAGGAGCGGCCGAAGGCGGTTGTCGCCGACCGCCTCGGCATGAAGCTTGTCCGGCTCCCACACCACGCCGGTCATCTGCCTCGGCCCCAGCGGAGCGAGCACGATCGAGCCCGGCTCCACCTCCATGCCCTGCGGCACGCGATAGTCGAGCGGGCCGAGCGCGGCGTTGAGCAGGAGGACTCGGCAGCGGTTCATCTCCGCCTAGATCGAGTCCCGGGCGGCGAAACGCAACCGCCGGGGAAGGCGGATGCTGTTTCCGTTTGCGGCGCCGTCATTGCGAGGAGCGCAGCGACGCGGCAATCCAGCAGCGGCGCCGGAGACATCCGCGGCGCTGGATTGCTTCGCTACGCTCGCAATGACGGAGGGGGTCCCCATGATCGCTCGCAGATGGCACGGCCGGGTCCCGGCCTCGAAAGCGGAAGACTATCTCGCCCTGATGCGCGACGTCGCCCTGCCGGACTATCGCTCCACCGATGGCAACAGGGCCGCCTGGTGCCTTCACCGGCGCGACGGGGACATCGTCCATGTCGAGATGTTCACCCTCTGGGAGGACGAGGCGGCGATCCGCCGCTTCGCCGGCGAGGACATGGCCGCCGCCAAATATTACGATTTCGACCGGGACTTCCTGCTCGAGCTGGAGCCTCGGGTCGTCCATTTCGACGCGATCGCTTGACGGCGATTGCGAAGCTGCCCGCCCCCGCTTGTGGGGACACCTACTTTTCGCCCAGAAAAGTCCGTGTCCCCATGTTGAGGAGGCGGCGGTGAACGATCTCGACCCCGAAGGCACACGCCTTCCCATCAAGCTCGATTCGACCTCGAACGGCGAGTTCGTTCCGATCCCGCTCGATCCGACGCTGATGCGCGCCCGGGCCCTCGCCTCCGAGCGCGCGGGCGACCTCGCCCGGCGCCTCGGCCTGGGACGGCGCGACTTCCTCGTCTCCGCCTGCGGCGCGGCCTCGACCCTGCTCGCCTTCAACGCCGCCCATTCCGCGGCCGGACGAACCGGCGGCTATTTCGCCCTCAGCGCCGACGCCGCGACCGAGCCCCAGCTCGCCGCCGCCGAGCTCGGCAAGAAGGAATGGATCTTCGACGTCCAGGGCCATTTCGTGAACCCGACCGGGGCCTGGCTGAAGAAGGTCCCAGCCGGAGCGAAGCCGCTCTCGAGCTTCGAGAAGGCGCAATGCGGCCTGGCCGGCGGGCCGGGCGAGCGCGCCTATCTCGACTGCCTCGGCCCGACCGAGTTCATCAAGGACGTGTTCCTCGATTCCGACACCGATCTCATGGTCCTCTCCTTCGTCCCCTCGTCGCGCGAGGGCGAGCCCCTGACGATCGAGGAGGCGGCGGCGACCCGCGAGATCGTCGACAAGATGGAAGGCTCGAAGCGGCTGATGCTCCACGGCCGGGTCAACCCCAACCAGCCCGGCGACGTCCAGGACATGGAGAGACTCGCCGGCTTCGGCGTGAGCGCGTTCAAGACCTATACCCAATGGGGGCCGAGCGGAGCCGGCTTCTGGATGACCGACGACGTCGGAATCGCCTTCGTCGAGAAAGCGAGGAAGCTCGGAATCCGCAACATCGCCATCCACAAGGGGCTTCCGTTCGGCCCCAGGAGCTACGAGCATTCGACCTGCCGCGACATCGGCCCGATCGCCAGGCGCTTCCCGGACATGAACTTCCTCATCTACCATTCGGGCTATGTCGCGGGGCAGAAGGAGGGGCCCTGGGATCAAGCTCGCACCGACGGCGTCGACGCCCTCATCACCTCCCTGAAGGAGGCCGGGGTTCCCCGAAACGCCAACGTTTACGCCGAGCTCGGCTCGACCTGGCGCTTCGTCTCGACCCGCGATCCGGACAGCGCCGCCCACCTGCTCGGCAAATTGTTCAAGCATGTCGGCGAGGACAATGTGCTCTGGGGCACCGACTCGATCTGGTACGGCTCGCCGCAGGACCAGATCCAGGCCTTCCGGGCCTTCCAGATCTCCGAGGCGCTGCGTGACGCCCATGGCTATCCGGAGATCACGCCGAAGCTGAGGCGCAAGGTCTTCGGCCTCAACGCCGCCAAGCCCTATGGGCTCGATGCTCGCAAGCTCGCGTCCGAAGCCGCGGCGGACGCGGTGGCCCGCAGCCGATCCGAATATGCCGAACGGCCCAATCCCTCCTTCGCCACCTACGGTCCCCGCACCCGCCGCGAGTTCGCCAACCTGCAGAGAGCGAACGGCGGCCAGCCCTAGCCGTCATTGCGAGCGCAGCGAAGCAATCCAGCGGCGCGGCGCCGAAATCTGGATTGCTTCGTCGCTTCGCTCCTCGCAATGACGAGGGCTCATGACTATGCAACAAGCCTCACGCCGGGTCGTTACGGCCCCATGACGCCCGTGCATTCCCGCCGAACCTTACTCGCCGCCGGCCTGGCTCTGCCGCTTCTCGCCCTGCCGGCCTGCGCCACCCGCCTCGGCGATCTCGTCGGCCTCGAGGCCGCCATCCGCCGGCTTCTCACCCTGTCCTCGCAGCGCGCCTTCGCCCGGCTGCTGACCGAGGAGGGATTCTTCCGCGACGATCTCGTCCGGATCCAGCCCCCGCCCCAGCTCGGCGGAAGCGCGGTGACAGCGGCGCTGGCGGTGGCGCTCGGCACCCGGGCGGTCCAGGACCGGCTTCTTCGGGTCGTCAACAGGGCCGCGCTGGAAGGCGCGGAGCGGGCGGCGCCCGTCGTCTATGATTCAATCCGCGACATGACGATCACGGACGCGCTTTCGATCGTCCGCGGCGGCCCCACCGCGGCCACCGACTATCTCGCCCGCTCGATGGGGGAGCGGATCTTCGACGCCCTCTTCCCAGGAGTCGGCAACGCCCTGCGCCTCGCCGAGAACGGAGTGATCCAGCGCGTGCTATCGGTCGCGACCGGGATCAACTTTCCCGGCCTGCAGGCCGACGTCACCCGCAAGACGGCCGCCGCCCTCTACCGGGCGATCGGCCGCGAGGAAGCGGCGATCCGCTCCGACCCGCAATCGGCCGGCGACCCGGTGCTGGCCGCAATCTTCGGAATGCGGCGACGATAGTCATGGCCGCGCGGCCGCCGCATGCGCCCCGCACACCGTACACCGTACACCGCACACCGCCCGGCAACCGCACCGCACCCGCCCCGCGCCGGTCCGGCGCCGGTCCGGCGCCGGTCCGGCACGGGTCCGGCGAGCGCACCGCAGCCGCCGCCCGGTCGGAGGGCCCGCCCGCGGCGATGGGGGGTGCGGGTGGGTCCCGCCACTTCCGCGCTGTCGCGGGGGCAGGGCCTTGCCGCGCATTGAAGTTCATGATATGTTCTAACTGCAATTTCTGCGCCTTCGAGGGATGCGCCCGCGGCGGACTGATCGGAAAAGCCGATCAATCCGGCGCGACTTATCGGACGGAATTTTATTTATCGGCCAACTTCGGACCTTCCGCCTCGAAAGTGGCCCTACTCAGGCCCGGAAGCAGCATCGCCTGCGCCGCCGCCCGGGCGACGAGGAACAGGCTGAAGGCGAGCCACAGGCCGTGATTGCCGAGGTCGGCGGCGGCGAACAGCAGCGCCGCATAGGCCGCGCAGGCCGCGGCCATGGTCGCCAGCATCGCTCGGGTCCAGGTCGCTCCGATGTAGATTCCGTCGAACACGTAGGAGGTCACGCCCAGCAAGGGCAGAAGCACCGCCCAGGGGACGTAGGCGAGGGTCGTCGCAACCACCTCCGGATCGGTGCTGAAGCTGGCGGCGAAGCGGGCGCCGGCGAGGGCGTAGACGGCGCTGAACAGCGCTCCGCCGGCGAGCCCCCACAGCAGCAGCCGCCTGACCAGCGCGTCGAAGCGGGCCCGGTCTTTCGCGCCCACCGCCTCGCCGCACAGCACCTGCGCGGCGCTCTCGAAGCCGTCGAGGACCAGGGCGGAGAGAATGAACAGCTGGTAGAGGATGCCGTTGGCGGCCAGCACCAGCGGGCCCTGCTGCGCCCCCTGCCGGGTGAGGAGGAGGATGGCGGCGGTGAGCAGCAGGGTGCGCAGGAAGAGGTCGCGGTTGAGCCGGAAGAGAGCGCCCATCCGCGCAGCGCTCCACGTCTCCCGCCGGCCCGCCGCCGCCAGCGCCGCCCGCGCCGGTCCCTGGCGGGCCGCCACGGCGAGCAGGGCCAGGGTCTTGCCGCCCTCGGAGATCAGGGTCGCGGCCGCCACGCCGGCGACTCCCCAGCCGAAGCCGAGAACGAAGAGCAGGTCGAGCCCGACATGGACGAGGTTGGCGAGGATCTCGGTCCACAGCACCGCCCGGACCCGCCTCCGCCCGATCAGCCAGCCCGCCAGAGCCACGTTGGCGAGCCAGAGCAGCCCGCCCCAGTAGCGAATGCCGACATAGATTCCGGCCTCGATCGCCACTCCGCCGCGGGCGTGGAGCAGCTCCATTCCCCACGGCACGATCAGCGGCTTGAGCGCCAGCAGTGCGAGGCCGATGGCCAGCGATACGCCCAGGGCCCGGGCCAGCGTCGCCGCCTGCGCGTCCTCGTCGCCTCGGCCGGCCGCCTGGGCGGTGAGGGCGATCGTCCCGGTGCGCAGGAAGTTGAAGACGATCAGCAGGCCCATCATGAACTTGGCGCCGAGCTCGACGCCGGCCTGAGGCTCGGCCTGGCCGAGCTGCCCGATCACCCACAGGTCGGCGATCCCGAAAAGCGCCGTCGCGACGTTGGTCAGCATCGAGGGCAGCGCGATCGCCCAGATCGCCCGGTTCAGGTCGCGTCGCTGATCTTCGGTCGCCAAGTCCGCCCCCGCCACGCTAGAAGGCCAGCGAATCCCGATCCGAGGACTCGAGGCAAATGAAATTCTTCGTCGACACCGCAGACACCGCCGAAATCCGTGACCTCGCCGAGACCGGCCTGCTCGACGGAGTCACCACCAATCCTTCCCTGGTCCACAAGGCGGGCCGGGACTTTCTCGAGGTCGTGCGGGAGATTTGCGGAATCGTCTCCGGCCCGGTCTCCGCGGAGGTCGTCGCGCTCGATCACCGGGAGATGATGCGCGAGGCGGAAGTGCTCCGGAAGATCGCCGACAACATCGCGGTCAAGGTGCCGCTCACCGTCGACGGGCTCAAGACCTGCAAGGCTCTGACCGGCGAGGGGACGATGGTCAACGTCACCTTGTGCTTCACCGCCAACCAGGCGCTTCTCGCGGCCAAGGCCGGGGCGACCTTCATCTCGCCCTTCGTCGGCCGGCACGACGATACCGGCTTCGACGGAATGCAGATCATCTCGGAGATCCGGACCATCTACGACAATTACGATTTCGAGACCCAGATCCTGGTCGCCAGCATCCGCCACCCGATCCACGTCCTCCAGTCGGCGATGATCGGAGCGGACGTGATGACCGCCCCGCCCGCCGTCATCCGCCAGCTGTTCAAGCACCCGCTGACCGACCGGGGGCTGGAGGCGTTCCTGGCGGACTGGGAGAAGACCGGCCAGAAGATCGGCTAGGCCGGAATGACGTAGCTTCTTAACCTTGTTCGGGTTACCTTCGACCCGATGGGAAAGGTGATCAACTTCGAGGACCGGGCGGTGGCCAGGCTCCGCGCCCAGGTCGCGGCGGCGGAGGAGGCCAATCAGGACCTGATCGCCTTCGCGCGCGGCCATAGCGGGGCCGTCGCCTCGATCCACGAGGCGGTGCTTGCGGCGATCGAGGCGGAGGGTTTCGATCATCTCATCCACATCGTCACCCAGGAATGGCCCCAGATTCTCGGCCTCGACGCGGTCGCGGTCGCACTGTTCGCCGGCGACAAGGGCGTTCGCGCGGACGCTTCCGGCCTCCAGTTCGTCGACGCCCGAGTGGTCCGCCGCTCGCTCGAGGGCCTGGACGGAGTCGTGCTTCGCGGAGTCGGCCGCGGCCATCCGCTGTTCGGCCCGGCCTGCGAGCTGATCCGGGCGGAGGCGCTGGTCCGGCTCGACAGCGATCCGCCCTTGCCCAGCGGCCTCCTCGCTCTCGGCCAGCGGGGCGAGCAGGGCTTCGAGACCCGCCACGGCTCCGAGCTCCTCATGTTCCTCGGCCGAGTTCTCACCCGCTCGATGGGGCGGTGGCTGATCCCCTGAATGGACCGGGTGGATGAGGCCCGGAATCCTTCGGCCCTGCCCGGCGGGGAGGACGACCCGGTCGACCATCGCGCCGCCGCGGCGATCCTGCGCTGGCAGCGGCATCTCGCCCAGGACCGCCGCCGCTCCCCACACACCGTGCGCGCCTATGCGGCGACCGCCCATCGCCTGATCTCCTTCCTCGCCCGGCACCTCGGAGCGGAGGTCGACGGGCCCGCGCTCGCCGCACTCGAAGCGAAGGACCTGCGCGCCTTTCTCGCCCACCGGCGGACCGAAGGCCTGGGCAACAGCTCGGCCGCCCGCGAGCTTTCCGCGGTTCGAGGCTTCCTCGCCTTCGCCGCCGCCGAACGGGGCGGCGAGCCCGCTTTGCCGCGGCTCAAGGGGCCGAAGCGGCCGCGAAGCCTGCCGAGGCCGGTGGCGCCCGACGACGTGATGGCCTTAGCCGAGGAGGCCGGCGAGGAGGCGAGCGCCGAATGGATCGCCGCCCGCGATTATGCCGTCCTGCTGCTGCTCTACGGCTCCGGCCTGCGGGTGGCGGAGGCGCTGGGCCTCACCGGGTCGGCACTGCCGCTGGGCGAAGCGCTCAGCGTCACCGGCAAAAGGGCGAAGACGAGGATCGTGCCTTTGCTCGCCCCGGTCCGAGCCGCCATCGAACATTATCTGTCGCTCTGCCCCTATCCGACGGAGCGGGACTCGCCGCTGTTCCGGGGCGCCCGCGGCGGGCCCCTGAACGGGGAGATGATCCGCCGAGTCGTCCGCCGCGCCCGGGCCCGGCTGGGCCTGTCGGACCGAACGACCCCGCACGCCCTTCGCCACAGCTTCGCGACCCACCTGCTCGGCCGGGGCGCCGACCTCCGGTCGCTTCAGGAGCTGCTCGGCCACGCCAGCCTCTCCTCGACCCAGATCTATACGGCCGTCGACGCCGCCCACCTGCTCGACGTCTACCGCCACGCCCACCCAAGGGCCTGATGGTCCTCCCGGTCTTCGCCGGAATGGCGCTATGCGTCGGGATGCCTTTTGCGCCAGGTCAGCTGGCGCCAGGCATAGGCGACGACGATCAGGACGATGATCGCCGTCGACAGCGGCCCCAATATCTTCTCGATGTCCCGAAACGCCATTCCCAGCCCCCAGCCGGCCGTCGCCAGGATCGCCGTCCACGCCACCGTGCCGAGCGTCGACCAGATCAGGAAGGTCTTGAGGCGCATGCTGAGCAGGCCCGCCGGGATCGAGACCACCGAGCGGATAGTGGGCAGCATCCGCCCGACCGATACGATGGTTGCGCCGAAGCGGCCGAACAGCCGCTCCGCTTTCTGGACGTCGTCCCAATCCATGGTCAGCCAGCGCCCATATTTCTCGATGAACGGGCGAAACCGCTTGAGGCCGATCACTCGCGCCAGCGCGTACCAGAAGAGGTTGCCGAGCATCGCGCCGGCGCTTCCGCTGGCGATCACCGCCCACAGGGTCAGCGGCCCCTGCGCGGCTCGGACTCCGGCGATCGGCATGATCACCTCCGAGGGGATCGGAGGGAAGATCGTCTCCAGGAACATCAGCAGGAATATGCCGACATAGCCGGTCTCGTCGATCAGCCGGATCGTCCAGTCGCTCATGTCAGCGAAGCTTCGCTTCGATCGAGTCCCAGATCCGCGCGGGCGTGTCGGTGCCGTTGAACCTGTCGATGGCGACGATCCCCGTCGGCGAGGTGACGTTGATCTCGGTCAGCCACTTGCCGCCGATCACGTCGATCCCGACGAAGAGCAGGCCGCGCGCCTTGAGCTCCGGCGCGAGCGCGGCGCAGATTTCCAGCTCGGTCTCGGTGAGCTCGGTCCTCGCCGCCGATCCGCCGACGGCCAGGTTCGACCGGATCTCCCCCGCGCCCGGGATCCGGTTGACCGCCCCGGCCACCTCGCCGTCGACGAGGACGATCCGCTTGTCGCCCTGGGCGATTTCGGGGACGAAGGCCTGGACGACATGGGGCTCGCGATAGGCGGCGTTGAACATCTCGATGAGGGCGGAGAGGTTGGCCCCGTCGCGGCCGACCTTGAAGACGGCCTTGCCGGCATTGCCGTGAAGCGGCTTGACCACGACCTCGCCATGCTCCTCGTGGAACTTGCGGGCCGCCCCGAGCGAGCGGGTGAGGAGGGTCGGAGGCATGTAGCGCGCGAAGTCGAGCACCCAGACCTTCTCGGGGGCGTTGCGGACGGAGGCGGGGTCGTTGACGACCAGCGTCTCGCTCTGGATCCGCTCGAGCAGGTGGGTGGCGGTGATGTAGCCGAGGTCGAAGGGCGGATCCTGGCGCATCAGCACGACGTCGACGTCGCGGCCGAGATCGAGGAGGATGGGATCGCCCAGCCTGTGGTGATCGCCCTTGACCGGCTGGACGGTCACCGGCCGGGCCATCGCCCACAGGCGCCCGGCCGAGTAGCTGAGGTCCTCGGCCTGGTAATGCCACAGGCCATGCCCGCGCTTCTGCGCTCCGAGCATGATCGCGAAGGTCGAATCGCCTTCGATGTTGATCCCCTCCAGGGGGTCCATTTGGACGGCGACCCTCAACGTCATTCGATTCTCCTGCTGGGCCGCTCATCCTGAGTAGGGACTGAGCCTGGCGAAGGCCCGTATCGAAGGACCGTCCTTCGATACGCCGCTTCGACTTCGCTCAGCGGCTACTCAGGATGAGCGGGACTGCGGCGCGCACGGCCTCTAGTGGACGTCAGGGTCTTTGTCATCCATGCCAGATATTGGCCAAGTGCCGGGGCAGGCGCCGAGGCACGATGAAGACGGCGTCGAGGCGGATGTCGTCGCCGGCCCGGGCGTAGCGGTGAGCGAGCGCCTCCGCGGCCGCGGCGACCCGCCGGAGCCGCCATTCGTCGAGAGCGAGCCCGGCCTCACTCGCCGTCGCCCGCGCCTTCACCTCGACGAAGGCCACCGTCCTTCCGCGACGGGCGACGAGATCGACCTCGCCCACCGGAGTGCGCACCCTCCGGCCCAATATCTTCCAGCCCTTGAGCTGGAGCCAGAGCGCCGCGAGCCGTTCCGCCCGCCGCCCGCTCCGCTCCGCCCGCCTCCGCTTCATTTGAGCTTCAGGGCGCGCTCGTAGGCCTGGCGCCTCGGCACTCCGAGCCTCTCGGCGACCTCGGCCGCCGCCCGCGACGCCGACAATCGCCCCATCGCCTCCCGAAGGGCCTCCTCCAGCTGCTCCTCGCCGACCGCTTCCGCCTCGCCCGGAGGCGCCACCACGACGACGATCTCGCCCTTGGGCGCGGCCTGCGAATAGCGCCCGGCGAGCTCGGACAAGGTCCCGGTCACGGTCTCCTCGAACCTTTTGCTGATCTCGCGCGCCACGGCCGCCTCACGGTCGCCGAGCCCGCTTCGAAGCGCCTCGAGGGTCGAGGCGAGCCGCAGGCCGCTCTCGTAGAGGACCAGGGTCGCGCGAACCGCCGCGACTTCCGCGATCGCCGTCGCCTTGGCGCCCCCCTTGGGCGGAAGGAAGCCGAGGAACAGGAAGCGATCGGTAGGGAGCCCGGCCAGGGTGAGCGCGGCCACCACCGCGGAGGGCCCCGGTATGGTGGTCACCGGAATTCCGGCGGAGCGCGCGTCGCGAACCAGCTTGTAGCCCGGATCGGAGATCAGCGGAGTGCCGGCGTCCGAAACCAATGCGACGGCCGCGGAGCGCATCCGCTCAAGCAGGTCCGGCCGAACCCTTTCGGCATTGTGGTCGTGATAGGGCAGCATCGGCCGCTTGATGCCGATGTGGCGGAGCAGCTTGGCGGTGACCCGGCTGTCCTCGACCGCGATCAGATCGGCCTGGGCCAGTATCGCGGCGGCCCGCTCCGAGAGATCGGAAAGATTGCCGATGGGGGTCGCGACGATATAGAGGCCGGGAGGCAGTTTGGCGTTCATGAGGTACCGAGTCATGGCAGAGCAATCCCTCGGGCCGCAAGCGCGGCGCATCCTCGGCCTCGGCGCAATGGCCGCGCTGGCATTGGGGCTGGGCGGCTGCCAGCTCGTTCCCAAGCAGCGCGCCGAGCGGCTTCCCGAGCCGGTCGAGCCGGAAGTCGAGCAGCCTCGGGAGGAGGAACCGGTCGTCCGGCTGCCGCCGGAGGAGACCCGCAACCGGGTCGCGGTTCTGGTGCCGACGTCGGGCGCCAATGCCGGAGTCGGCCAGTCGATCGCCAATGCCGCCAACCTCGCCCTGCTCGACGCCGGCGGCGAGCGGATTCGAATCACCGTTTATGACACCGCCCGGGGCGGAGCCGCGGCGGCGGCCAACCAGGCGCTCGCCGAGGGCAACGGCCTCTTCCTCGGCCCGCTTCTCGCCGAAGACGTCCGAGCGGTCGCGCCGGTCGCCCGCCGCGCCGGAGTGCCGGTGATCAGCTTCTCGAACGACGCCAGCGTAGCCGGCAACGGGGTCTACCTGATGGGCTTCACTCCGGGCCAGTCGATCGCACGGGTCGTGGACCATGCCCGCGGCGTAGGGCTCGAGAGGTTCGGTGCGGTCACTCCCGAAGGGATTTACGGCCGCCGCGCCGGCCAGGCGATGATCGACAGCGTCGAGCGCGGCGGCGGCCGGCTGGTCGCCATGCAGAGCTACGACGCCGGCCCCGCCAGCCTCAGGACGGCGATCGGCCGGCTGCATTCGCTCGGAAGCTACGACGCCGTGCTGATCGCCGACGGCGGCCGGATCGCCGCCTCGGCGGCGCCGGTGCTGAAGGCCGGCTCCGGCTCGGCCCTTCGGCTGCTCGGCACCGAGCTTTGGGCCACCGAAACCGGCCTCGGCCGGACGGCCGCGCTTCGCGGCGCCTGGTATGCGAGCGTCGCCGACAACATGTTCAACCAGCTGCGCACCCGCTACCGGGCGCGCTACGGCGCCAATCCCTACCGGCTCGCCAGCCTCGGCTACGATTCGGTGCTTCTCACCGTCCGGATCGCCAAGAACTGGCGGCTCGGCCGTCCTTTCCCGGAGCGCGAGCTTCGCGACCCGGTCGGATTCGCAGGAGTGGATGGCCCGTTCCGATTCACCTCGAGCGGAATCGCCGAGCGGTCGCTTGAAGTGCGCGAGGTCACGGCGGCCGGCACCATCGTCGTCTCGCCGGCGCCCAGGAGCTTCGATTAGCAAGAGCGGTGTGCCTGAACCGATTCGTCATGCCGGACTTGATCCGGCATCCACCTTCTTTCCCGAGGATGGGGCGGCAGGAAGGTGGACCCCGGATCAAGTCCGGGGTGACATGTAACTTGAATCTCCAGCCTAGCCCGCGATCTTGGCCAATATCGCGTCGAGGAGGAGCCGGCCCTTTGGCGGGACGATCAGCCGGTCTTCGGTCCGCAAAAGCAACCCCTGCGCTTCGAGCCGCTCGACGGCGTCGAAATCGAGCGCCGGCCGGACCGTCTCCAGCTCGACCCCCTCGCTCAGCCTGAGTCCCATCAGCAGCGCTTCCGTCGCCTGCTCGTCCCGGCTCAGCGCAGCCTCCTCGGCGATGCCGTGGCCGTTGCGCGCCAGCGCCGAGAGCCAATTCTCCGGCTTGCGGTGACGCTGGGTGGCGCTGCCTCCGCGCCGCCCGTGAGCGCCTGGCCCGACGCCCAGATACGGCCGGTAGCGCCAGTAAGCGAGATTGTGGCGGCTCTCCTCTCCGGGCCGCGCATGGTTCGAAATCTCGTAAGCCGGGAGCCCGGCTCGCTCCGCCATCTCCTGGGTCAGCTCGTAGAGCGATGCCGACTCGTCGGGATCGCGCGCCGCCAGCTCGCCGCGCGCCGCCATTGCGGCGAAGCGCGTGCCCGGCTCGATCGTCAGCTGGTAGAGCGAGACATGCCCGGTGCCGAAGCCCAGCGCCCGCCCCAGCTCGGCCGCCCATTGCTCCTCGGTCTGGCCGGGCAGGGCGTAGATGAGATCGAAGCTGACCCGTTCCAAGCAGGACTGCGCGGTCGCCAGCGCCGCAAGCCCTTCCGCCGAGTCATGCGCCCGTCCGAGGAAGCGCAAAGCTTCGTCGTCCAGCGACTGGAGGCCGAGCGACACGCGATTGACGCCCGCCGCCGCGAGATCGGCGAAACGGGCAGCTTCCACCGAGGAGGGATTGGCCTCGAGCGTGATCTCCGCGTCGGCCTCGAGCCCCCAGTGCCGGTCGGCCGCTTCGATCAGCGCCGCCACCGTCGCCGGCTCCATCAGCGAAGGCGTTCCGCCGCCGAAGAAGATCGACGAGACGCCGCGCCCGCGCAGGGCCTCCGCCTCGAAGGCCAGGTCCTTCAGCAAAGCCTCGCGCCACTCCGCCTGGTCGACCGACTCGCGGACATGGCTGTTGAAGTCGCAATAAGGGCATTTGGAGACGCAGAACGGCCAGTGGACGTAGAGGGCCACTCCGTCGCGGCCTCGGTTCGTCCTGAGCTTGTCGAAGGGCTTTTGTTCTTCCGGGATCGGTGAAGGAAAGGGCTTCGACAAGCTCAGCCCGAACGGTTTGGGGTCGCCCATGTCACCTAAAACAGGGCCGCGACCAGCTTGCGGAAGGCGTCGGCGCGGTGGCTGATCCGGTGCTTTTCGGCCGGGTCCATCTCGCCGAAGGTGAGGTCGCGCCCGGCGGGCACGAACATCGGGTCGTAGCCGAAGCCGCGATCGCCGCGCGGCGGCCATACCAGCGTGCCTTCGACCCGCCCCTCGAACCATTCGCTTCGACCGTCGGGCCAGCATAAGGCGAGGGCGCAGACGAAATGGGCGTTGCGGCTGGCTTCCGGCCCGAGCGCCTCAAGCTCTTCCCAAACCCTGCGCATGGCGAGGCCGAAGTCGCGCGGCCCTTCGATCTCGCCGGGCCCCGCCGCCGGCGGAACCCGCGGATCGGCGGCCAGAGCCCAGCGCGCGGAGAATATTCCCGGCCGGCCCTCAAGCGCCTCGACGCACAGGCCGCTGTCGTCCGCCAGAGCCGGCAGCCCGGAAAGGTCCGCCGCCTCGCGCGCCTTCAGGTCGGCATTGTCGATGAAGGTCGTCCCGATCTCGTCGGGCTCGGGAAGGTCGAGCTCGGCCGCCGAGACGGGATCGACTCCAAAGGGACCGAGCAGGTCGCGAATCTCGCGCACCTTGCCCTCGTTGTGGCTGGCGATGACCAGCTTGCCGGGCTGGAGCTTCCTCATCGGCCGGTCGCCCTGTCCTGGGCGGCGAAGATCTCGCCGCAGCCGATTCGGGCGAGGCGCAGCAGCCTCAGCAGCGCCTCCTCGTCATAGCATTCGCCCTCGGCGGTGACCTGCGCCTCGACGATGGCATTGTCGCCGGTCAGGACGAAATTGCCGTCGGCGCCGGCGTTCGAATCCTCCTCGTAATCGAGGTCCAGAACGGCCTGGCCGCCATGGATCCCGCAGCTGACCGCGGCGACCTTCTGGCGGATCGGGTCCACGGAGAGCTGCTGCTGCTGCATCAGCCTGTCGACCGCGATCCGAAGCGCCACCCAGCCTCCGGAAATGGCCGCGGTGCGGGTACCGCCGTCGGCCTGGATGACATCGCAATCGACCGTCACCTGCCGCTCCCCCAGCGCCTGGAGATCGACGACGGCTCGGAGCGAGCGGCCGATCAGCCGCTGGATCTCCTGGGTACGGCCGGACTGCTTGCCGGACGCCGCCTCGCGCCGGCTGCGGGTGTGGGTCGCTCGCGGCAGCATTCCATATTCCGCGGTGACCCAGCCCTTGCCCTTGCCGCGAAGCCAGGGCGGCACGTTCTGCTCCACCGAAGCGGTGCAAAGCACCCGTGTATCGCCGAAGGCGACCAGGCAGCTGCCTTCGGCATGGCGGGTGAAGCCGGGCTCCATGACGATCTCGCGCATCTGGTCGGGAGCGCGTCCGGATGGGCGCATGCGGGTCCTTTCAAACAAGTCGCGGCGGATTAGCCGGGGGACGGGGGAGAATCCACCGTCATTCCGGCGGAAGCCGGATTCTCGAGCGATTAGTCGTGGCCGGCGATCAGAGGCCCTGGCTTTCGCCGGGGTGACGAGTCGCCTATCTACCTCGCCATGGCCACCACCCCCGTCAGCGAGCTCACCGAGCGGTCCCGCGAAGTCTTCCGGATGGTGGTCGAGAATTACCTCGGCTCGGGCGCGCCGGTGGGGTCGCGCACCATCTCGAAGTTGGGCGGGCTGAACCTGTCGCCGGCCTCGATCCGAAACGTCATGCAGGACCTTGAGGAGCTGGGCCTGCTCGCCCATCCCCATACCTCCGCGGGACGGGTCCCGACCGAGAGCGGACTGAGGCTGTTCGTCGACGGAATGATGCAGGCCGCCGAGCCGAGCCCGGAGGAGCGGGCGGCGATCGAGGCTCGGCTGGAGCGCGGCGGGCCGATCGAGGAGGCGCTGTCGGCCGCCACCGCCGCTTTGTCGGGACTGTCGGCTTGCGCCGGAATCGTCCTCGTCCCCAAGCGCGAGCCGGTGCTTCGCCAGCTCGGCTTCGTCCAGCTCTCGCCGACGCAGGCGCTGGCGGTGATGGTCGGAGCCGAAGGCACGGTCGAGAACCGGGTGGTCGACCTGCCGCCCGGAGTCACCGCCTCGGCGCTGACCGAGGTCGGCAATTACGTGAGCGCGCGACTGTCCGGGCTGACCCTGCCCGAAGCGCAGCGGCGCCTCGCCGACGAGATCAAGGCCGGCCGGGCGGCGCTCGACGACGCCGCCCGGGAGCTGATCGACCGCGGCCTCGCCTTGTGGTCCGAGGATGGGGCGCAGCGGCCGGTGCTGATCGTCCGCGGCCAGGCCAATTTGCTCGAGCCGGGCGCCGCCGCCGATCTCGAGCGGGTCCGCCAGCTGCTCGAGGAGCTCGACGGCAAGGAGGAGATCGTCCGGCTGCTCGACAGCGCCCGGGCCGGCCAGGGGATGAAGATCTTCATCGGCTCGGAGAACAAATTGTTCGCCTTGTCCGGCTCGTCGGTGATCGCCGCGCCCTATCGGGGACGGGAAGGCAAGGTGGTCGGAGTCGTCGGGGTTATCGGCCCGACGCGGTTGAACTATGCGCGGGTCGTACCCATGGTGGATTTCACGGCACAGGCACTATCGAGATTGATGGCATGAACGACGAGCAGGAACTTCAGGACGAGACCAACGGGACGGGTGCCGAGGCGGGCTTCGACGAGCCGGCGCCGGAGCAGGATTTCTCCGAGCTGGTCAAGGAGCTGGAGCAGGTGCGCCAGCACGTTCTCTACGCCCAGGCCGAAACCCAGAACGTGCGCCGCCGGCTCGAGCAGGAGAAGCAGACCGCGGCGACTTACGCCGCGACCGGCTTCGCCCGCGACATGCTGTCGGTGAAGGACAATCTCGACCGGGCGCTGGCGGCGATCCCGGACGACCTGCGGCAGGACGAGCGAATGAAGGCGCTCATCGCCGGAATCGAGGCCACCGGCCGAGAGCTCGACACCGTCTTCCAGAGGAACGGAATCACCCGGGTCGAGGCGCTCGGCCAGCCGCTCGACCCCCACAAGCACCAGGCGATGGTCGAGATTCCGAACGACGAGGCCGAGCCCGGAACCATCGTCCAGGAGATGCAGCCCGGCTACATGATCAAGGACCGGCTGCTGAGGCCGGCTTTGGTTGGAGTGGCTCGGAAGGGCTAGCCAGCAGATTGTTGAACCGAGCCGTCAAGCTCTGCAGGGCTTGGTGATCAGCGGCGAAATTTTCTTTAGTCATGACGACGAAGAGGGGATTATCCTCGGCAACGTCGAAGCAATTCTGGAAAAGGGCGGCGTCAGCGCCCTCAAATATTCCTATGCGCATCGTTGAGTGAACGATGGTCGCCCGTCGTGGGAGGAGTTTCAGGCACTGGGGTGTCAGCTTCTGAAGCTTCTTCAAAGTCTCGGCGGGGCAAGCGGGGCTCTTCTGTAGCGACGAGAATTCCTTTAGGCGCTGGCACAATGGTGTGCCACGGGGCAGGGGCTCAGCGCAGAACCGGTTGCCGCACCGTATGACTGCAACTTCCAGCCTGCTGAACCAATCCAGCCAATCGTTGCGCGCCAAGGCAAAAACAGTGGCCGGGCCTGTTTCGAAGGCACTCTTGTGAGGCTCGGCAGTCATCCACCAGCCTTAGCAGACCTCAATTTCTAAAGCGTAACCTGCTCAATAATCCTCGTGCATCATGTCGATCTCGCGGACGCGGCGCTTCTGACGGGCCTCCTCGACCAGGCCGCGCAGCTGCTCGCGGCGATGGGCGGCGCGCTCGACGTGGCGGAGCGAGAGCGGGGCGCCCCGGGTGGTCTCGTCGCTGGAGGTGACGGTGATCGTTCCGATCCCGGCCATCTGGTTGATCAGGCTGAAGTCGAGCCGGACGTCCTTGACCCGGTAGAGCTCGACCTCGTCGAGGCTCTTGATGAAGATGCCCCGGCGGACGATCAGCCGGTCGCGGCAGATGTCGAAGCGGGCGGCGAGGCTCTCGAACCATTTCCAAAGCACGATGGCGAAGGCGAGGGCGCTGATCAGGAGCGGCCAGCGGCCCCACTCGCCCGGCGCCGTCAGTAGGATCCCCGCCGGGACGAGCGCCATCGTCCCCCAGCCCGCGAGCGTGCCCCTGAGCCAGCCCCAGGTCGAGGACCGGAAAGTGTCGAGCGGCTGTTCCATCAGTCTCTCCTCAATGCACCGATCGGTCCTGGCGCTCGCCTTTCGAAGCGAGCGAGAAGCGGGGTTCGGGGGCCGCCAGCGACCCCATCAGCAGATCCGCCGCATAAGCGCCCACGGCGGGGCCATGCTTGAAGCCGTGGCCCGAACCGGCCCCGACCAGGAGCAGGTTGGGCCGCTCCGGATGGAAATCGATCAGCAGATCGCCATTGGCGCTGTTCTCATATTGGCAGACCCGGGCCTCGCTGAGCGGCGCCCCGCGAAGGCCCGGAAAGCGGCGTTCCATATAGGCCCGGACCTCCGCGAGCGCTTCGGCCGAGGGCGTGCGGTCGCCCGCGTCGGGATCGATCGGCGGGCCGTGCAGATCGTGGGCGATCTTGAACCCGCGCCCTTCGAGGTCGGGGACTCCGTAGAAGATGTCGCCGGCGTTGAAATCCGCCCAGCCGGGAAGGGCGCGGGGTCCGAAGCTGTCGTCGCCGGCGGGCGGCCGGAAGAAGAACACTTCCTGGCGGGTCGGAAAGATCCGGCGGCCGAGCAGGTCCGGGAACAGCCCGGGCAGCCAGGGTCCGCAGGCGAACACGAAGCGCGTGCCGTAGACTCTTCCGCCGCCCCGCATGTTGATTCGCCTGAGCGGCCCGTTCCCCGGCTCGGGAGGCTGGACCGCGCCGCGGCGATACTCGCCGCCCGCGGCGACGAATTCGGCGACGATCGACTGCACCGCCCGGCGGGCCATCAGAGCCCCGAACTCGGGCTCCCACAGGCCGAGCTCGATGCCATCGAAGTCGATCATCGGGAATCGCCGCCGAAGCTCCGGCAGCTCCATCAATTGCGTGGGAAGCTGAAGGCTGCGGTGAACCTCCACCGTCCGGTGGACATAATCCTCCGCCTTGGGGAAGAAGAAGAGCACGCCGGCCTTGTGGAACAGCGGCAGGCCGGCCCGTTCCGAGAGAGCGCGCCATTCGGCGAGCGAGTCCCAGGCCATGCGCGTATACACCTCGTCGGCGCCGTAGCTTCCGCGCGTCAGCCGCGATTCCCCGCCGGAGGAGGCTCGGGCATGGGCCGGCCCCCACGCGTCGACCAGAACCACGCTTCGGCCGGCCCGCTGCAGCGCCCGGGCGGTGCAGGCGCCGAACACTCCGGCGCCGACGACGACGATCTCAGGGGCGCCCGGGGCCGCGACCGCCGGGGGCTTGGCCGCCGCGACCGCCGCGGCGGCGGCTCCAGCCTTGATTGCCCCCCGGCGCGTCATCGTCGCCATCCACCCCTCCGAAACGTGCGGCAGCATTTGGGCTGGGCCCGGATTAGTCAAGCGCCGCGCCCTGTATCGCTTCTGCAACAGTGTGGCGGATTTTCCGCTTCCGCGCTCGCGCCGATCTTGATCTTCGCCGCGGGGCGACGGATTGTTGCACTGCCACAACGAAGGGGAACGTAAGATGGCTCGTCTCTGGAACCGCCGCGGTGTCGGCAAGACCGCATTCCTGGCCGGAGCTTCGCTCGCCGCCTGCCTCGCCATTGCCTCGCCGGCCTATGCCCAGGCGGACGACGTCGATCCGGACGGAGGCGCCGCCGTTCGGGACGAAGCCGAGGGCGAGACGATCGTCGTCACCGCCACGAAGCGCGAGACGACGCTGCTCGAAGTTCCCTTTTCGATCAACGCCCAGACCGAGGAGGACATTCAGCGCCTCAACGCCGGAACGATCGAGGACCTGTCGCGCAACGTCGCCGGACTCACCGTCCAGAATCTCGGGCCGGGCCAGAGCCAGGTCTCGATCCGCGGAGTCTCGGCCGGGCAGATCATCCGCGACCAGCCGGGCGTCAAGGAGCAGGTCGGAGTCTATCTCGACGAATCCGTGATCTCGCTGTCGCTGTTCCAGCCCGACCTCGACCTGTTCGACCTCAACCGGGTCGAGACGCTTCGAGGCCCGCAGGGAACGCTGTTCGGCTCGGGCTCGGTCGGAGGGACGATCCGCTACATCACCAACCAGCCGGTCCTCGGCCGGGTCGAAGGGCTGGTCGAGGGCAACCTCAACCTCGTCGACGGCGACGCGATCGGCGGCCATCTCAAGGGCGCGGTCAACATTCCGATCGGCTCGGCCGGAGCGATCCGGGCGGTCGGCTATCACACCGAATATGCCGGCTTCATCGATGCCCGGCGCGAGGGCGGCGCGATCGACGAGGACGTCAATGACGGCCACCGCACCGGCGGCCGGATCGCGCTGATGTTCCAGCCGAAGCCGAACATCACGGTCACTCCGCGCGTGGTCTATCAGGAAGTCCGCGCCTACGGCTTCAACCGACAGGAGGTGTACAACCTCTACGCCAACCCGTTCGCCACGACCCGGCCGGCGGTGACGTTCCGCGAGCGTGAGCAATTCCTTCTGCTCGACGAGAAGTTCGCCGACGACACGCTCCTCGCCGACCTCACCGCCGGCGTGAATTTCGGCGGCGTCGACCTCACGTCGGTGACGACCTACATCGACCGCGACATCCTCGTCAGCCGCGACGCCAGCGCCCTGACCGGAAGCGTCTCGTCCGACCTCGGCTTCGTGACGGCCGGAATATTGCTTCCGTCGAACCTCGTCGACCGGACCAAGCTCGAAACCTTCACTCAGGAGCTTCGGCTGTCCTCCTCGGGCGACGGCCCTTTCCAGTGGCTGATCGGCGGCTTCTATTCGGACGTGAAGCGGATCTACTCGCAGCGGCTTCCCACCCCCGGCTACGACAATTTCGACGATCCGTTCCTGGCCAGCCTCTGCTTCCGGCCGGTGGATCCCGCCTGCCGTTCGCCGGGCGTGCCCTTATTGTCGTCGGACCTGGCGAACGGCTTCGGCCCGGATTCCCCGTACAATGCGGACCTTCCCTACGACATCCAGCAGCTGGCCGTGTTCGGCGAGGCGAGCTACGATATCACCGAGGCGCTCACCGCGACTGCCGGCCTGCGCTACTACGACTTCAAGGAGGTCCGCAGCTTCCGCTCGGGCGGCCTCTTCGCCAATGGCGACAACGCCACCGACACGACCAAGACCGACGGGCTCTCGCCGAGGCTTCTGCTCAGTTATGAGGCTAGCGACAATCTGGTCGTCAACCTCCAGGCGGCCAAGGGCTTCCGGATGGGCGGGGTCAACGATCCGCTCAACCTTCCGCTGTGCGACAACGGAGTCCCGAACGGCCCGGACGCCCAGACGTTCGGCGGCTTCCCGACCTACGAGGACGAGACGCTGTGGAACTACGAGGCCGGGGTGAAGTCCCAGTTCGGGATCGTCACCCTCAACGCCGCCGCCTTCTACACCGACATCAGCAACCTCCAGGTCACGGCCGACGCAGGCTCCTGCTCGTCGCGAGTCGTGTTCAACGCCGACGCGCATACGATGGGCGTGGAGTTCGAGCTGACCGCCCGGCCGGCGCAGGGCCTCGCCTTGTCGATTGCCGGAAGCTGGGTGGAGGCCGAGTTCGACCAGACCCGGCTGCGGGCGACCGGCGCCGTGCTCGAGGGAATGCGCAAGGGCAACCGGCTCCCTTCGGTGCCGAACTTCCAGCTCGCCGCCAGCGCCTTCTACAGCTTCCCGCTGGGCGGGGGCGAGGACGAAGCCTATTTCGGAGTCACCGCCCAGCATGTCGGAAGCCGCTACACCCAGCCCGGCGACCAGGAAAACAATCCGCGCACCTTCACTCACGGGCTTCCGTTCGGCGGTGCGCCGGCCGCCGCGGCGACCACGCTCGACCTCAAGCTTCCGGACTATCAGCTGGTCAACCTCAGCGCCGGAATCGAGATGGCGAACGGGCTCGACTTCACCGTCTACGTCAACAACCTGTTCGACGAGAACGCCATCCTTGCCTTCGACCGCGAGCGCGGCGGCCGAGCCCGGCTCGGCTTCCACGTCGGCCAGCCGCGCACGCTCGGAGTGACCGTCCGCAAGCGTTTCTAGAAAGCGCCGATCAGGGGCGGGCCTTGAGCCCGTCCCTGATCTCGCGAAGCACCAGCAGCTCCTCGCTCGGGCCCGCCGGCGCAGCCTCCGGCGCCCGGTTCAGCCGCGAGGCCACCCTGACCAGCTGGTAGATGACGAAGGCCAGGATCAGGAAGGCGACGACGGCCGTCGCGAACTGGCCGTAGCCGATCATCGGCACGCCCGCTTCCTTGAGCGCCGCATAATTGTTCGGATCGCCGGCATAGCCCGCCGGGATCTCGCCGAGGCGGATGAAGTAGCTCGAGAAATCGAGCCCTCCGAAAAGCCAGCCGATCACCGGCATGATGATGTCGCTCGTCAGCGAGGCGACGATGGTCGCGAAGGCGGCGCCGATGATCACCGCTACCGCCAGGTCGAGCACGTTGCCCTTGGCGATGAAATCCCGAAATCCGGACATGTCAGCCTCCCCCTTTTCATTGATGGAGGGGAGGCTAGCGCCATTGTTCGCCACCGTCACCCCGGAAGGCCCCTCAATGGTCCCCGTGCGGAACCTCGTCCCCGGCCGCCCGGACCTCCGCCTCGACCGTGATCGGCGGAGCGACGTTGAAGGAGAAGGTGAGCGGGATCCGGTCGCCGGCCTTCACCCGGGGACTGATCCCGAACAGCATCGCGTGCCGGCCGCCGGGCTCGAAGACGAGCTCGCCGCGGCTTGGAAACTCGATCTCCTTGCGCTGCTTCATCTTCGCCGAGCTCCCCTTCATCTCGGTCTCGTGAAGCTCGATCCAGCGAACCGACGGGCTCGACAGGCCGACCAGCCTTGTGCCCTCGCTGCCCGCCTCCATCCGGAAATACGCGCCGCCCGGCCGGCTCTTCACGGCCGGAAGCCGCACCCAGACCCGCTCCACCCGAACCGTTCCGTCCGCCGGCGGGCGGTCGCAGCCGGCCAGCACGGCCGCCGCGGCCAGCGTCGCAAAAACGTGGCTTTTGAGCATCTTCTTCATCGCCGCCGCTCCCTAGCCGCGGCGCGACTTCTTGTCGCCTCGGAATCGGCTCCTATATCGCTCCCGAAACACTCCGCGTGCCTCTCTCGAAGGGCGCAGGAGTGGGTAAACTTTTGGGGCACAAGAGGATTAACATGGCCAGAGTCATCGGAATCGACCTCGGAACCACCAACAGCTGCGTCGCCGTCATGGAAGGCGGCAAGCCCAAGGTGGTCGAGAATGCGGAAGGTGCGCGCACCACTCCCTCGATCGTCGCGTTCGCCAAGGACGGCGAGCGGCTGGTCGGCCAGCCCGCCAAGCGCCAGGCCGTGACCAATCCGGACAATACGGTGTTCGCGGTCAAGCGCCTGATCGGCCGGCGCTTCGACGATCCGATCACCAAGAAGGACACGGAGCTCGTCCCCTACAAGATCTCGCGCGGGCCCAATGGCGACGCCTGGGTCCAGGCCGGAGCCAAGGACTACAGCCCCTCGCAGATCTCGGCCTTCATCCTCCAGAAGATGAAGGAGACGGCGGAAACCTACCTGGGCGAGACCGTCACCCAGGCGGTGATCACCGTCCCGGCTTACTTCAACGACGCCCAGCGCCAGGCGACCAAGGACGCCGGCCAGATCGCCGGCCTCGAGGTTCTCCGGATCATCAACGAGCCGACCGCCGCCGCTCTCGCTTACGGGCTCGAGAAGCAGGACGGCAAGACCATCGCGGTCTACGACCTCGGCGGCGGCACCTTCGACATCTCGGTTCTCGAGATCGGCGACGGAGTCTTCGAGGTGAAGTCGACCAACGGCGACACCTTCCTGGGCGGCGAGGATTTCGACGCCAAGATCGTCGACTATCTCGCCGACGAGTTCAAGAAGCAGGAAGGAATCGACCTTCGCGGCGACCGGCTCGCCCTCCAGCGCCTCAAGGAAGGCGCCGAGCGGGCCAAGATCGAGTTGAGCTCGGCGCAGACCACCGAGGTCAACCTGCCCTTCATCACGGCCGACCAGAACGGGCCCAAGCATCTCGTCAAGACGATCACCCGCGCCGATCTCGAGCGGCTGGTCGAGGACCTGATCAAGCGCACGCTCGAGCCTTGCAAGAAGGCGCTGGCCGACGCCGGAGTGAAGTCCGAGGACATTTCCGAAGTCGTCCTCGTCGGCGGAATGACCCGGATGCCGCGGGTCCGCGAGGTCGTGAAGGAGTTCTTCGGCAAGGAGCCGCATACCGGCGTCAACCCGGACGAGGTCGTCGCCATGGGCGCCGCCATCCAGGCCGGAGTCCTCCAGGGCGACGTCAAGGACGTGCTCCTGCTCGACGTCACTCCGCTGTCGCTCGGAATCGAGACCCTGGGCGGAGTCTTCACCCGGATGATCGACCGCAACACGACCATCCCGACCAAGAAGAGCCAGACCTTCTCGACCGCCGAGGACAATCAGAACGCGGTCACCATCCGGGTCTTCCAGGGCGAGCGCGAGATGGCCGCGGACAACAAGATCCTCGGCCAGTTCGACCTGGTCGGAATCCCGCCCGCGCCGCGCGGAGTTCCGCAGGTCGAGGTCACCTTCGACATCGACGCCAACGGCATCGTCCACGTCTCGGCCAAGGACAAGGGCACCGGCAAGGAGCAGCAGATCCGGATCCAGGCCTCGGGCGGCCTTTCCGACGCCGACATCGAGAAGATGGTCGGCGAGGCGGAGAGCTTCGCCGAGGAGGACAAGAAGCGCCGGGCCGCGGCCGAGGCGAAGAACAGCGCCGAAGGCCTCGCCCACTCGACCGAGCGCCAGCTCGCCGAGCATGGCGACAAGATCGACTCGGGCCTCAAGGCCGAGATCCAGGCCGCGATCGACGAGACCCGGCAGGCGGTCGAGAGCGGCGATGTCGAGGCGATGCAGGCCAAGACCCAGGCGCTCAGCCAGGTCGCGATGAAGCTCGGCCAGGCGATCTACGAGAAGGAGCAGGCCGGAGCGGCCGGCTCCGCGGGCGGCGAGTCCGCGGACGGGGCCGAGATGGCCGCCGGCGGCGAGGAAGAGGTGGTCGACGCCGAATTCTCCGAGGTCGACGACGAAAACAAGGCCTGAGGGATGCCCCCCTCCGTTCGTCCTGAGCTTGTCGAAGGACCTTCCTTCCTAACCGGATTAGAGAAGGACGGGGCTTCGACAGGCTCAGCCCGAATGGCTGTGGGCGTGTGGGGCCATCCACATGACTGAGACCGATTATTACGAGCTGCTGCAGGTCCAGCGCGGCGCCGACGAGCGGGCGATCAAGTCCGCCTATCGCCGCCTCGCCATGGAATGCCATCCCGACCGCAATCCCGGCTGCAAGGACAGCGAGGCGCGCTTCAAGGCGATCAGCCAGGCCTATGACTGCCTGAAGGATCCGCAAAAGCGCGCCGCCTACGATCGCTTCGGCCACGCCGCCTTCCGCAACGGCGGGCCGGGCGGGGCGGGGGCCCAGGATTTCGGCTCCTTCTCGGACATCTTCGAGAATATCTTCGGCGAATTCATGAACGGGCAGCAGGCCGACCGCCGCTCCAACGCGCTTCGCGGCTCCGACCTTCGCTACGACCTCGAGATCAGCCTCGAGGACGCTTACGCGGGCAAGCAGGTCGAGCTCAGGATCGACACTGCGGCGAAGTGCGAGCCCTGCGGCGGCTCCGGCGCCAAGTCGGGAACCGCCGCTCGCACCTGCTCGATGTGCCAGGGCCGCGGCCAGGTCCGGGCCAGCCAGGGTTTCTTCGTCGTCGAGCGGACCTGCCCGACCTGCCGGGGAGTCGGCGAAGTCATCGCCGACCCCTGCGAGAAATGCCGCGGCGAAGGCCGGGTCGAGCGCCAGCGCTCGCTCGACGTCCGGATCCCCGCCGGGGTCGACCAGGGCACCCGGATCCGGCTCGCCGGCGAAGGCGAGGCCGGAGTGCGGGGCGGCCCGAACGGCGACCTCTACATCTTCGTCCACCTCGCCCGGCACCCGGTCTTCCAGCGCGAGGGCACGACCCTGTTCGTAAGGGCTCCGGTCAGCATCACCACCGCGGCGCTTGGAGGGTGCATCGAGGTTCCCGGCCTCGACCGTCAGAAGCGGCGCATCGAGATTCCGGCCGGGATCCAGTCCGGCAAGCAGCTCCGCCATCGCGGCGCCGGAATGCCGGTCCTGAACGGCCGCGGCCATGGCGACATGGTCATCCAGGTCGAGGTCGAGACTCCGACCAGGCTCAGCCCGAGGCAGCGCGAGCTGCTCGAGGAGTTCCGCGCCACCGAAACCGGCGAGGAATGCCCGGCGTCGAAGAGCTTCTTCGGCAAGCTCAAGGGTCTCTTCGACGGCTGATTGGAATCCAATGCCGAGCATTGGAGGATGAGGGTGTCTCGCCGCCGATCCTTCGCTATGCTCCGGCCATGCGCCTCCTGCTCACAGCCCTAGCCCTCGCCCTCGCGTCCTGCGCGACCGCCTCCGGGCCGGCCGCCACCTTCGCCAACCCCGTCATCGACTCGGACTTTCCCGACCCCGCCGTCATCCAGGCCCAGGACGGCTTCTATTACGCCTATGCCACCCAGACCGAGCGCGACGGCAAATGGGTCAATCTCCAGGTCGCCCGCTCCCGCGACCTGTTTGCCTGGGAGCTTCTCGGAGACGCGCTCCCCGCCAAGCCGGCCTGGGCGAGCAAGACCCAGGATTTCTGGGCGCCCCACGTCGCCGAGCATCGCGGCCGCTTCTATCTCTATTATTCGGCCAAGCCGGACGAGGCGCTGACCGACGACAAGAAGGGCCTGTGCCTCGCGGTCGCGACGGCCGACCGGCCCGAGGGACCCTTCACCGACATGGGCCGGCCGCTTCTGTGCGGCCCGAGCTTCGTCAACATCGATCCGATGTCCTACGACGATCCCGCCACCGGCAAGCGCCTGCTCTACTGGGGCTCGGGCTTCGAGCCGATCAAGGTGCAAGAGCTGGCGGCCGACCGGATGTCCTTCGAGCCGGGAAGCCGAGCGGTCGATCTCGTCCATGCCGACAAGAAGACGCCTTACCGGAACCTCGTCGAGGGCGCCTGGATCGTTCTTCGAGGCGGCTATTACTACCTCTTCTATTCGGGCGACAATTGTTGCGGCAAAGGCGTCCATTACGCCGTCATGGTCGCCCGCTCGCGAAGCGCCACCGGCCCGTTCGAGCTTCAGGAGGGGACGCTCGTCGCGCAGAGCCCGAAGTGGATCGGCCCGGGCCACAACAGCGTCATCGACGACGAGCATGGCGAAAGCTGGATGGTCTACCACGCGGTCGATTCGAGCCGGACTCGAACGAAGCCGACCGACGAGGTCAACACGAGGCGGGTCATGCTCGTCGACCATCTGGTCTGGACGGACGAGTGGCCTCGGGTCGACGGACCGACGAGCGGGCCGCAGCGTCGCCGCTATCCGGAGCGGTGGGCCAAAGATTGAAAGTCATTTCGAAGGGGAAATCCATGCGCCTGCTCGTCATCGCCATCGCCGCTCTCGCCGCCGCGCCCGCTTTTGCGCAGCAGGACCTCTCCAAGGTCGAGGTGAAGGTCGAGAAGATCGCGCCGGGGGTCGCCGTCCTGTTCGGCGCCGGCGGCAATATCGGCCTGTCCTACGGGCCGGACGGCAACATCATCGTCGACGATCAATATGCGCCGATGAGCGACAGGATCGTCGCCGCGATCGCGACCGTCGACCCGGATCCGGTGCGCTTCGTGATCAACACCCACTGGCACGGCGACCATACCGGCGGCAACGAGGCGATGGGGAGGAGGGGCGCGGTGATCGTCGCGCACAGCAACGTTCGCACCCGGATGTCGAGCGAGCAATTCATCGCCGCTCTCAACGACAAGGTTCCGGCGTCGCCCGCGGCCGCTCTTCCGGTCGTGACGTTCGAGGACGGGGTGGCGCTCCACCTCAACGGCGACACGCTCCACGTCGTCCACGTCGCCAACGCCCATACCGACGGCGATTCGATCATTCACTGGCAGAACGCGAACGTCTTCCACATGGGAGACACCTTCTTCCACAAATTCTCGCTGCCCTTCATCGACCTGAGCTCGGGCGGCTCGATCGACGGGCTGATCGCGGCGGTCGACAAGGGCATCGCGGGCTCGAACGAAGCGACTCGGATCATCCCGGGCCACGGCCCCGTCGCCTCGCGCGCCGACCTCGTCGCCTACCGGGCGATGCTCGCCGACGTCCGGGCGAAGGTGGCGGCCGGGATCGCGGCCGGGCGAACGCTCGCCCAGATCCAGGCGACGAAGCCGGCGGCCGCCTACGGAATGGCCGACGGCTTCATCAAGCCGGACCAGTTCGTCGCCTTCGTCCATGAGAGCCTGGCGAAGCCGAAATCCAAGCCCCACCGTCACTAGCTTCCGTCCTGTTTTGGATGGAAGCGGCCACCTCGCCATGCCGGACTCGATCGGGCCTGACCTCGTCATGCCGGACTTGATCCGGCATCCACCTTGTCTTTCCGCGGCTGGCGAGGCGGAGAAGGTGGACAGCGGATCAGGTCCGGGGTGACGCTTCCACTCGACGGGACGAAAATTGGGCTGGATCGCTCTCGCTCGACAGACCTTTAATGTTCATTTCGGCGAAGATTATGCGGTGTCGCCGAAAACACGCTCGAAGATCGTGTCGACATGCTTGAGATGATAGCCGAGGTCGAAGCTTTCCTCGAGCCGATCGGGCGGCAGCAGCGCCGAGACTTCCGGATCTGCCTTGAGCAGGTCGAGCAAGGACAGCGCTCCGTCGCTCTCCCACACCTTCATCGCGCTGTTCTGGACCAGCCGGTAGGCCTCCTCGCGGCTGGCGCCGGCCTGGGTGAGGGCGAGGAGGACTCGCTGGGAGTGGACCAGGCCGCCCATCAAATCGAGGTTGCGCTTCATCCGCTCGGGATAGACGAGGAGCTTGTCGACGACTCCGGTCAGGCGGGCGAGGGCGAAGTCGAGGGTTACGGTCGCGTCCGGGCCGATATAGCGCTCGACCGAGGAGTGGCTGATGTCGCGCTCGTGCCACAGGGCGACATTCTCCAGCGCCGGGTTCACACAGGCTCGGACCATCCGGGCGAGGCCGGTCAGATTCTCGGTCAGCACCGGGTTGCGCTTGTGCGGCATTGCCGACGAGCCCTTCTGTCCGGGCGAGAAATATTCCTCCGCCTCCAGCACCTCGGTGCGCTGCAGGTGCCGGATCTCCGTCGCCAGCCGCTCGATCGACGAGGCGATCACTCCGAGGGTGGCGAAATACATTGCATGGCGGTCGCGCGGGATGATCTGGGTCGAGATCGGCTCGACCGCGAGGCCCATCTTGGCGGCGACATGGGCTTCGACTCGCGGATCGATATTGGCGAAGGTCCCGACCGCGCCGGAGATCGCGCAGGTCGCGATCTCGTCGCGGGCCGCGACCATCCGCTTCCGGGCGCGCTCGAACTCGGCATAGGCGAAGGCGAGCTTGAGCCCGAAGGTCACCGGCTCGGCGTGGATGCCGTGGCTTCGGCCGATCGCCAGGGTCAGCCTGTGCTCGAGCGCCCGCCGCCTGAGCACCTCGAGCAGGGCGTCGAGATCCTCGATCAGAAGGTCCGACGCCCGCTTCAGCTGCACCGCAAGGCAGGTGTCGAGGACGTCCGAGCTGGTCATGCCCTGGTGGAGGAAGCGCGCTTCGGGCCCGACATGCTCGGCGACGCTGGTCAGAAAGGCGATGACGTCGTGCTTCACCTCCGCCTCGATCGTGTCGATCCGCTCGACGTCGAAGCCGCCCTTGGCCCAGACCGCCTCGGCCGACTCGCGGGGGACGATGCCCAGCTCCGCCATCGCGTCGAGCGCGTGCGCCTCGATCTCGAACCAGATCCGGAAGCGGGCCTCGGGCGCCCAGATGCTGCTCATCTGAGGCCGCGAATAGCGGGGGATCATGGGCGCTTCCTAACCGGCACGGGGAGGGGCGCGCCTAGCAAAGTCGCCGCCCGGCTTCAATGCGGGGGGCGGCGATCGAAACATCTATCCGAAAGGTTCAAAGATCACGAAAATCACGCCGGTCGGAGGAAAAAATCCTGTGTTTTCGGTCGAGGGCTGAAACTTCCGGGAGGGGTTTGAACTTTTCGAGGCAACCATTCGAGCCATTGGCTCGCCATGCCAGATCCGCCCGCATTTTTCAAGAACAGATCATGAATGCTGATGCAGGCTTCTAATCTGTGTTGATCAGTTTTCACAGGAACAGCGCCACCCGCTTGATCGTTTTTCCGCTGAGCCTTGAGTGACTTACCCGCCAGGGCCCGAGTTCGAAAAATGACAGGAACGTGGGAGAGACCCAGATGCTGAGACCCCTATTGCTCGGCGGCGCGATGCTGCTCGCCATCCCCGCTTTGGCCCAGACGACGGGCACCGGCGCCGGCACCGGAAGCACCGGCACCGCTTCCGGCCAGACCGGAACCACCACCAACGATCACGGCTCGATGCACGGAACCCAGGGCACTCAGGCCGGCGGGACGACCGGAAGCCAGGTGAATGGCGGAGTGACCAGCTCGGCGGCGGGAGCGGGCCAGTCCGGCCAGTCCGGCCAGGGCGGCACGTCCGGCCAGGGCAGTTCCTGGAGCGGCACCGGCGCCACCGGCACGGGCACCGGCAGCGGCATGGGCACGGGCGGCGCCACGGGCAGCTCTACCGGTATGGGCACGGGCACCGGTTCCGCCATGGGCGCCGGCAGCGGCGCCGCAGGCACCGGAAGCTGGAGCGGCTCCGGAGCCTCGGCCGGCGCCGGCGGTCCCTACCAGGCGGCGCGCAGCTACCCGCCCTGCACCCGCACCCGCACCGACAGCTGCCGCCAGCGCGGCCGGTAACCGTCCCCGCGCGCACCGTGGGGAGGGTGGTGGAGGGGCAGCGGCCAGGAGCCTGCGGCCAGCTACCCCTCCACCCCCGCTTCACGGGGTCCCGCTCCCCATCTCCGATGGGGAGGATAGCTAGATGAGCCCCAGCGAGCGCATGCTGGCGCAGGTGCGGGCGCCGACGATGACGTGGTCGTGGACCGCGATTCCGAGCGGCCGGGCCGCGTCGACGATCTCGCGGGTGAGTCGGATGTCCTGCTGGCTGGGCTGGGGGTCGCCGCTCGGATGGTTGTGGACCAGGATCATCGCGGTCGCGTGATATTCGAGCGCCCGCCGGATCACCTCGCGGACATAGACCGCGGCCTCGTCGACCGACCCCTCCGACATCGGCTCGTTGCGGATCAGCATGTTGCGGGCATTGAGATAGAGGATTCGGACCCGCTCGACCGGGTAGGCGCCCATGTCGGCCCGAAGATAATCGAGCAGGGCCTGCCAGCTGCCGAGGACGGGCTGGTCCTTGACCTCGGATTCGAGAAGCCGAAGCGCGGTCGCCTGGGCGATCTTGATCGCGGCGGCGGCGCCCTCGCTGACCTCGCCGACCCGCATGATCGATTCGCCGTCGGCGCAGAGCAGCCGGCCGAAGCCTCCGAAATCGTGGATCAGCTTCTTGGCGAGCGGCTTGGTGTCCCGGCGCGGCAGCGCAAGCCCAAGCAGATATTCAATAAGCTCATGCTCCAGGAGAGCGTCCGGCCCGCCCTCGAACAGGCGTCTCCTCAGCCGGGCCCGGTGGCCACGGCCATCGAGAGACTCGTCGGCCATCAGCAAAGATTAAGCTTCGCGGGGGCCTTAGGCAAACCGGCTTGCCCTCGAGGCCCGGAAAGGTGACGGAGGCGGAACGGAAGCGGCCGGACGGAGGTTGACGAAGCGGTGGACGAAGTGGCCGGAGCGGAGGTGCGGCGACGGCCGGTGAAGCGGCTGGCGGCGC
Organism: Allosphingosinicella sp.; assembly: GCA_036386795.1. GTDB lineage: Bacteria > Pseudomonadota > Alphaproteobacteria > Sphingomonadales > Sphingomonadaceae > Allosphingosinicella. The sequence goes on along the minus strand of DASVUZ010000038.1, from coordinate 36,376 downwards.
TTGCGCTTCTCGCCCTTCTGCTGCTCGCGCTCCTGATCGTCTGGAGCCAGCGCAGGCCGATCGCCGCGGATTACATCGAGCGCGAGCTCGAGCGCCGCAACGTGACCGCCACCTATGAGGTGACCCGGATCGGCTTTCGAACCCAGCGGCTCGAAAATCTGGTCATCGGCGACCCCCGCAACCCCGATCTCACCGCCCGCTGGGTCGAGGTTCGGCTGAGCTGGGGCCTGCGCCGCCCGAAGGTGACCCTGATCACCGCCCGCGGAGTCCGCCTCAACGCCCGGCTCGCCAGGAACGGCAAGATCAGCTTCGGCGAAATCGACCGGCTGCTTCCGCCTCCGACGGGCCTGCCGTTCCGCTTCCCCGACCAGAATGTCGACGTCGCCGACACCAGCGTGCGCTTCGACACGCCCGCCGGCCGGGTCGGGATCGCTCTCGAAGGCCAAGGCAATCTCGCCGACGGCTTCCGCGGCCGGATGGCGGTTGCGGCGCATAGGCTGCGGCCGGGCAGCTGCCGCCTCGAGGACGTCAAGGGGCGGTGGGCGGTCGCCATCTCGGACCTGAGGCCGAGCTTCCGGGGGCCCGCTTCGGCTGCCCGCCTCGGCTGCGGCGACGGCCTTGCAGTGACCGACATCGGGCTCAACCTCAACGCGGCCCTCGCCCCCGGGCTCGACAGCTGGAAGGGCAGGACCGGCCTTCGCGCCGGCAGGCTCCGCGCCGGCTCGACCCTTCTGACCGCGCTGAGCGGACGGCTCGGATTCGACGGCGATGCCCAGATGACTCGAGGCGCCCTCGATCTGGCCTCGGCCGGGGCCCGGATCGGCGGAGTCACCGCAGCCCGGACGGCCATCGAGGGCCGCTACGGCCTGTCGCTTGCCAATGGCGGCTTCACCCTGCTTGGCGACGCCGGCGTCCGCGGCGCATCGGCCAGGTCGCCGCTGGCGGGCGCCGTGGCCGCGCTCGGCTCGGCGGGAGGAACACCGGTCGAGCCCATCGCGGACGCATTGGCCGCCGCCCTCTCTCGGGCCGGCGCCGCCTTCGACGCCGATGCGGCATTCCGCCTCGTCAACGGCAGCGGCTTCGGCGGAGTCCGGTTCGAGCGGCTGAGCGCGGCCACGAGGAGCGGCGCCCGGGTCGAGCTCGGCGGCGGCCAGGGGCTCACTTATTACTGGCCGAGCGGCCTTACCCGGCTCGACGGCGACCTCGCCGTCAGCGGCGGCGGCTTCCCTTCCATTCGACTGACCCTCGACCAGCCGAGGCCGGGCGCGGCGATACGCGGTACCGGCCGGATCCAGCCGATGCGGGTCGGGAATTCCCGCCTCGCGCTCGGCGAAATCAGCTTCACTGACGGGCCCGGCGGCGACACGAGGATCGCGACGGTGGCGACGATCGACGGCCCGCTCGACAATGGCTGGGTGCGCGGGCTGGTGCTTCCGGTCGCCGGCCGCCTCGACGGCCGCGGCGGCTTCGCTTTCGGCGAAAGCTGCGCCCCGGCCCGGTTCGAAGCGCTCCAGGTCGGCACCCTGCGCCTCGGCCGGGCCCTGCTTCCGCTCTGCCCGACCGGCCGGGCGCTGGTCTGGAAGACGCCCGGCGGCCGGATCGCCGGCGGCGCCGAGCTGCGCTCGCCCCGCTTCGCCGGAACGCTCGGCGGCTCGACTCTGAGCGTGGCCGGAAGCCGCCTGCGCTTCGGCCTCGCCGGCCCGACCATCGCCGCGTCGGACCTGGAGGTCCGGCTCGCCGCCAACCGCTTCGCTCTCGGATCGCTCACCGGCGATTTCCGCAAGGGCCTGGTCGCCGGGCGTTTCGCCGGCCTCTCCGGCAAGCTGGCCAACGTCCCGCTGCTGATGAGCCAGGGCAGCGGCGCCTGGCAGTTCGGGAATTCCAACCTCTCCATGGCCGGCGAGATGCGGATCTCCGACGAGGCGGATCCGCCCCGCTTCTACCCGCTCGTCACCCGCGACTTCCGACTGACCCTGGCCGACAACCAGATAAAGGCCGCCGGCTGGCTCGACGATCCGGAGACCGGCACCCGGATCGTCCGGGCCGACATCGGCCACAATCTCTCCACGGGCCGGGGCCGCGCCCTGCTCGACGTCCCCGGCATTAGGTTCGGCAAGGACTACCAGCCCGAGCAGCTCACCCGACTCACCACCGGAGTGGTCGAGCTGGTCAACGGAATCCTGAAAGGGCAGGGCGAGATCAGCTGGGACGGGACCGGTTCGCGCTCGAGCGGCACCTTCTCGACCGACGACATGGATTTCGCGGCGGCCTTCGGCCCGGTCGAGGGGCTCGCCACCAGCCTCCATTTCACCGACCTGCTCGGCCTCGCCACCGCTCCGGGCCAGGAGGCCCGGGTCGGCCTGATCCGCGCCGGGATCGACGTGCTCGACGGCCGAATCCGCTACCGGCTGGTCCCGGGCCTTCAGGTCAAGGTCGAGAGCGGACGCTGGCCCTTCGCCGGCGGCGAGCTGATCCTGGAGGAGACGATCCTCGATTTCTCCAAGCCCTCGGCCAAGCGCCTCACCTTCCGGGTCGAGGGCCTCGATGCGGCCCTCTTCATACAGAAGATGGAGTTCGCCAACATCACCGCCACCGGCACGTTCGACGGAATCATCCCGATGGTCTTCGACGAGCGCGGCGGCCGGATCGTCGGCGGCCGGCTGGTCGCCCGGCCGGAGGGCGGCACCCTCTCCTATATCGGCGAGCTCACCGACAAGCAGCTCGGAGTCTATGGCAAGCTCGCCTTCGACGCCCTGAAATCGATGCGCTACTCGAAGCTGACCATCGACCTCGACGGATCGCTCGAAGGCGAGTTCGTCGCCGGGATCGAGCTCGACGGGGTCGCCCGCGACCCGGTTCTGACCTCGGCGCCGTCGGGCGGGATCCGGGGCATGGTCGCCGGCCGGGCGCTCGGCCAGCTGGCCAGGATTCCGTTCGAGTTCAACATCACGGTCAAGGGGCCGTTCCGGGCTCTGATCGGGACGATGCGCTCGCTCCATGATCCGACCCTGCTCATCCAGACGACGCTTCCGGACCTGATCCGGGCGCCGCCGGCCCCCACTCCCCCCGTTCAGCCCCAGGAAAGCGAGATTGTGCGATGAAACGGTCGTTGTTGACGTTGGTGCGTTGCGATGCGACGCAAGGCGCGATGAGACGGATGAAGATCCTCCTCGCCGCGCCGGTGGTTCTCGGCTCGGCCGGGTGCGTTCAGGTGAGCGCTCCGGAGAAGCCGATCGAGATCAACCTCAATATCAACATCAGGCAGGAGGTCGTCGTCCGTCTTCAGCAGGACGTGCGCGATCTCATCAAAGAGAATCCGGGAGTGTTTTGACATGAGCCGCCGAACCAGACTGATCCTCGCCGCGGGAGTCGCGCTCGCGGTCGTCGCGGGCGGAGCCACCGTCGCCTCCGCCGTGATGCAGGACGCCTCCGCCCAGCTTCGAGCCTCGGGCCAGGTCGGTGAGCAGGCCGACGGCTATCTCGGCCTGGTCGGCTCGGCGCCCGCCGCCGTCCGGGCCCAGGTCGATTCGGTCAACATCAAGCGCCGCGCTTATTACACCGACCTCGCCGCCAAGCGCGGCGCCAAGATCGAGGAGGTCGCCGCGACCACCGCCTGCGAGCTGTTCCGGACCAAGGTCGCCGAGGGCCAATATTATCGCCTGCCCGACGGAGTCTGGCGCCAGCGCGACTCGGCCCCGATCCCGCTTCCGGCCTATTGCGGATAGGAAGGGCAGACGAGCCGACCCCCCCCCGTCATCCCGGCGAAAGCCGGGACCTCGTGACGATTAGTCTCGGCGGGTCTCCCCGAGGTCCCGGCTTTCGCCGGGATGACGAGCTTGCGCTGTCCAAGGCCCATCGCGAGCGCGGTGCGAACTCATTTTTGAACGCAGCGACGCGACGACGCAACGATTCCGCGAAGCGGAAGATACCCGTCCTTCCCGACACGGCTGCGTTTCCCGCCGGCACGGGGCCGGTGAAGCGCTCCGCGCTCGTTGCGTCGTTGCGTCGTTGCGTTGAAAAATCGACCGGTACTGGGGGCGCGGCTTGGCTCGTTTGACGCCGGCTGGGATGAGGGGGCTTGCTCAGCGTTCATATTGAGGATCAAGACCGCGTCGGTCGCCGCTAAGGCCATCGCCTGGCAGTCCTTCAGAACGAACCTCGCAAATCCGGTTTCACGAGGGCGACGAGGGCCGGTGTTGCCGGCGCCTCGATCTCGTAGCTGCCGCCGGCATAGCCGTCCGGAGTCTCGTCCCCGGTCAGCCTCATCAGGAACGACCGGATCCGGCCTCCCCGCGGCGCGACCGGGGCGACGTCGGTCTCGTCCGCCTTCGGGCAGGCCATCGGCCCCGGCCGGCCGTTGCCCCGCTCGCGCCAGCGGGTCTCGCGCTCCGAAATGAGCTTCGCGCAAAGCGCCTCCAGAAGCATCGGGACACCCGAGCGGTCCGAGAACAGCTCGGACAATTTCAGCGGCCGGCCCGCGGACCTGCCCCAGATCAGCGTGTGATAGCTGAAATAGCCGTGCGCGGCTCCGTCCTGATAGGTCGAAGCCGTGGAGCTGAGCGCCAGCAGGTCGGCGGTGTCGGCGCTGACCTCCCACACCTGCTCGACCTCGTCGGGGCCGTTTCGAGGCGGGAAGCTCACCACTTTCGAGTCCTGGCCAGCCTCGGCCAGCCTTTCCAGGCCCTCCTTGCGGAGCAGCGCGGCGAGCCCGGGAATCGCCGCGGCCTGAGCCGGATAGGAATGAAGGAAGCGGAGGCTGGGCGTGCTCTGCTTGATCGCCGTGGCCCGAGGGGCCGCCGGCGGACCCTCGCGGGCGCAGCCCTGAAGGCATAAGAGGGCGGCCGGGAGTAGCATCAGGCGGAGCATTGCGGCAGGTTACGGGACAAACCGCGCCGGCGCCATCGGCGGCTTTGCCGCACCGCACAAGAGTTGACTTGGGCCACCCCCCTTCCTAAAGGGGCGGCGCCTCGGCGGGGTTCGTTCGCCGGCATGTCCTGCTACCCTCATACGCGCCGCTTTTTCGAGCGGTCGTCCATGGAAGAACGACATGGCGGAAGACGAGCCACGGCAGGACCCGAAGCTCCCCCCGGACGCGCGGCTCGACTCGCTCGATGAGCGGTTGCGGGAAGCGCAGGCGGCGGAAGCGGCGAGGACGGGCGCGGCGCACAAGCGTTCGCCGCAGACCGGCCAGCGCCAGGGGATGCGCATCCTCTCGGTGATGGTCAGCTACCCGATGGGAAGCGCCCTGATCGGTTGGGTGATCGACCGTCTGGCGGGAACCCAGGGTATCTGGGTGGCGATGCTGTTCCTCGGGTTCGGCGCCGCCATGTGGGAAGTTTGGAAGATTTCGCAGCAGAAGCCCGAGTGACGGGCCGAGGGACCTAAAGAGTGGCGGCCGAAAGCAAGATCGACCCGATGCACCAGTTCCAGATCAGCCCGCTGGCGGGCGATCTGGACGGAAGCCCGTTCGTCTTCACCAACAGCGCCTTGTGGATGCTGGTCGTCCTCGCGCTGATCTGGATCTTCATGCTGGGCGGGATGAAGCGCCAGCTCGTGCCCGGCCGCTGGCAGGTGATGGTCGAGGGGGTGACCGGCTTCATCCACTCGATGGTGACCACGAACATCGGCCCCGAGGGGCGCAAGTACATGCCGTGGGTGTTCACGGTGTTCATGTTCATCCTGTTCGCCAATCTGCTCGGGCTGATGCCCTTCGCCCTCGTCGGCGCCCAGCCCTTCACCGTCACCAGCCAGTTCACCGTCACCGGGATCATGGCGATCATCAGCTTCGCGATCGTCCTGATCGTCGGCTTCTGGAGGCACGGCTTCCACTTCTTCTCGCTCTTCATCCCGCATGGCACGCCCAAGGTGATGCTTCCGATGATCTTCCTCATCGAGCTTCTCTCCTTCATGGTGCGCCCGTTCAGCCTCGCGCTCCGGCTTTTCGTGGCGATGATCGCGGGCCACATCCTCGTCGAGGTGTTCGGAAGCTTCGTCGTGCAGGGGATCAACGCCGGCGGGATCGGCCCGGCGGTCAGCGTCCTCTCCTTCATCTTCATCATCGGGGTGATGGCGCTCGAGATCCTGGTCTGCGCGATCCAGGCCTATGTCTTCGCACTTCTGACGTCGCTCTACATCAACGACGCGGTCAACCTTCACTAGCTTTCAAACCGTTTTTCAAACCCCGTTTCTCAAGGAGATTGTCATGGATTTCGCTTCTGCCCAGGTCATCGGAGCCGGTCTCGCCGCGATCGGCGTCGGCGCCGCCGCGGTCGGCGTCGGCAACGTCTTCGGCTCGTTCCTCGAGAGCGCGATCCGCAACCCGGCCGCCGCCGACAGCCAGCAGGGCCGCCTGTTCATCGGCTTCGCCGCCGCCGAGCTGCTGGGCCTGATCGCCTTCGCCGTGGCGATGATCATCCTCTACGCCCGTTGATTCGGAACGAGGGGACATTTTGCTAGCAAAGTGTCCCCGCCTCGAGGACCGAAATGCCCCAGATCAATCAGCTGGCCGACGCCGCTTATTCGCAGTTCTTCTGGCTGCTGCTGGTGCTCGCCATCCTCTATTTCGGCATCGGCCGGATGATGCTCCCCAAGATCCAGTCGACGGTCGAGGCGCGCGACCAGCGCATCGCCGGCGACCTCGCCGCCGCCCAGGCCGCGCGCGAGGCCGCCGAGCGGACCGAAGCCGATTATCGCGCCCGGATGGATGCGAGCCGCGGCGAGGCCCTGAAGGTCGCCCAGGCGGCCAAGGTCTCGAGCGCCAAGGCGACCGAGGAGCGGATGAAGGCCGCCAACGCGGAGATCGGGGCGAAGGTGGAGGCCGCCGAAGCGCGAATCCGAACCGCCACCGACGCGACTCTGGGCGAGATCGAGAGCGTCGCCGCGGAGGCGGCGCGCGAGATGGTGGAACGGCTGGCCGGAGTTTCGGTCGACAGCGATGAAGCCGCTCGGGCGGTCAGGAATGCGATGACCCATGGCTGAGGAAAACCCCCAGGCTCCCCACATCCGCGAAGCCCCCGGCCACGGCGCCGAGCCCGCCGGAGTGGTCGGCACTCCCGAGCATCACGAGCTTCCGACCGCGCTCGGCCTCGACGCTCCGCAGTGGATCGCGCTGGCGATGGTGGTGGTCTTCGCCATCCTGCTGTGGAAGCGGGTGCCGGCGATGATCGGCAAGGCGCTCGACTCCAAGATCGCGGGGATCCGCGCCCAGCTCGACGAGGCCGCGCAGCTGCGCTCCGAGGCCGAGGCGATCAAGGCGGAATATGAAGCCAAATCGGCCCAGGCCGACGCCGAGGCCGCGACCCTTCTCGACCGCGCCCGGGCCGAGGCCGAGGGCATCGTCCGCCAGGCCGAGATCGACGCCTCGGCGCTCGTCGAGCGCCGCACCCGGATGGCCGAGGACAAGATCGCCGCCGCCGAGCGCTCGGCGCTCGACGAGGTCCGCGCCAAGGCCGCGCGCGCCGCCGCCGCCGCCGCCGAGGCGCTGATCCGGGAGAAGCTGGACGCCGGAGCCGACAAGGCGCTGGTCGACCGCACGATCGAAGGGCTGGGCCGGGCGAACTAGCCGTCATCCCGGCGAAAGCCGGGACCTCGGGACAACTAGTCTCGGCGGGTCTCCCTGAGGTCCCGGCTTCCGCCGGGATGACGGGTCATTCCCCGAGCGACTTTCGCGGCGCCCGCTTCCGCCAAGCCGCCGCCAGCGCGGTCTCGAGCATCTCCTCCGGCACCGCCTCCAGCCGAACCAAGGTGCTGCCGCCGCGCCCCCACGCCCCGGCCGCGGGCTTGAACGCCTCCGGCGCCAGGGTCATGAAATCCTCCTGCTGCTCGGGCATCAGCGACACCATCCCCCAGGCCTCGTCTGGCGAGCCCAGGGTGGCGAAAATCTTGCCGCCGACCCGGAAATCGACATGGCCCATGTGCGAGCCCTCCACCGCGCCGGGGAAGGCGAGGGCGATTCGGCGGAAATCGTCGGGCGTCGGCATGGCTCACCTTAACATGGCCGCACTCGCCATCTAGATCGGCCCTGTGACCGAGACGCCCCCCACCGACCGCTTCAACGAGGAGAAATCCGCTTATACCGTACGCGGCTCGGACCAGCCGGACCTGGACGCGGGGGTCGCGGCCATCCGCCAGACCGTTAAGGGCCTTCCGGTGCGCCCGGGGGTCTACCGGATGCTCGATGCCAAGGGCGACGTGCTTTACGTCGGCAAGGCTCGGATGCTGAAGAACCGAGTGACCCAATATACCCAGGTCGCCCGGCTGACCAAGCGGCTGCAGCGGATGGTCTCGCAGACGCGCTCGATGCAGATCGTCACCACCAACACCGAGGCCGAGGCCTTGCTGCTCGAGGCGCAGCTGATCAAGCGCTACCGGCCGCCCTACAACGTGCTCCTGAGGGACGACAAAAGCTTCCCCTTCATCCTCCTTCGCGAGGACCATGCCTTCCCTCAGATCCGCAAGCATCGCGGCGCCCGGCGCCACAACGGCCAATATTACGGCCCCTTCGCCAGCGCCGGCTCGGTCACCCGGACCCTGAACGCGCTCCAGAAATTGTTCCTGCTTCGGAGCTGCACCGACACCTTCCTCGCCACCCGCAAGCGGCCCTGCCTGCTCTTCCAGATCCGCCGCTGCTCGGCGCCCTGCGTCGGCCGGGTGACGCCCGAGGATTATGCCGAGCTGGTGGCCGACGCGAAAGACTTCCTCGCCGGCAAGTCGAGCCAGGTGCAGCTCAAGCTCGCCGCCGCGATGAACGAGGCGGCGGAGGCGATGGACTACGAGCTCGCCGCCGTCTTCCGCGACCGGCTGCGCTCGCTGACCTTCATCCAGGGCTCGCAGGCGATCGCCGCCGAGGGGCTTGGCGACGCCGACATCTTCGCCTTGGCCTGCAAGGGCGGGACGATGTGCGTCCAGGCCTTCTTCATCCGCGGCGGCAACAATTGGGGGCATCGAAGCTTCTTCCCCGCCCATACCGCCGACGTGCCCGAGGCGGAGGTGCTGGCGAGCTTCCTGATGCAATTCTACGAGGAGGTGCCGCCGCCCCGCCAGATCCTGCTCGACCGCGACGTCCCCGAAGCGGAGCTGCTGTGCGAGGCCCTGTCCGAACGCTCGGACCGCAAGGTGGCCATCCGGGTGCCCAAGCGCGGAGACCAGGTCCGGATGATCCGCCAGGCCTCGCGCAACGCCGAGGAGGAGCTGGACCGCCACCTCGCCGAGACCAGCACCCAGGCGAGGACGATGCGGGCCCTGACCGACCTTCTGGAGCTTGCCGAGCCGCCGGAGCGGATCGAGGTCTACGACAACAGCCACGTCATGGGCACAAACGCCGTCGGCGCGATGATCGTCGCGGGCCCGGAAGGCTTCCGCAAGAACGCCTATCGCAAGTTCAACATCAAGCGGCCCGAGACCGCTCCGGGCGACGATTTCGCGATGATGCGCGAGGTGCTCGGCCGCCGCTTCGCCCGCCTCGAGAAGGAGGATCCGGACCGGAGCCGCGGCGAATGGCCGGACCTGCTCCTCATCGACGGCGGCAAGGGCCAGCTGTCCGCGGTGCTGGAGACGCTCGAATGCGCCGGGATCCACGACGTTCCGGTCGTCGGAGTCTCGAAGGGCCCCGACCGCAACGCCGGGCGTGAGACCCTCCATCTGCCCAACGGCCGCGACTTCCAGCTTCCGCCCAGCTCGCCGGTCCTCTTCTACATCCAGCGCCTTCGCGACGAGGCCCACCGCTTCGCCATCGGCGCCCACCGCCAGAAGCGCGCCAAGAGCATGACCGCAAGCCCGCTCGACGAGGTCCCCGGAATCGGCCCCAGCCGCAAGCGCGCCCTGCTCATGCATTTCGGAACGGCCAAGGCGGTGCGCGGAGCGGCGCTGGAGGACCTGGAGAAAGCCCCCGGAATCTCCAGGACGATGGCCCGCGGCATCTACGATTATTTCCACCCGTCAGGCTGACGGGTTGCTCGCCATACTCTTCCCAGGCGCTTCGCGCTAAGCTCCTCCCCATGCACCTCCTCACCCAGGCGATCGTCTGCTCGGTCCGGGCGCATGGCGAGCATGGCGCGATCGTCCGGGCGCTGACTCCCGCCGAGGGCATCCAGGCCGGCTATGTCCGAGGCGGCCGCTCGCGGCGGCTCCGGCCGATCCTGCTCCCCGGCAATTTGGTCCAGGCCGAATATCGGGCCCGGACCGAGGACCAGCTCGCCCAGCTCAGCGTCGAGCTGGTCGGGAGCCGGGCTCCGCTGCTCGGGGAAGCGCTTCCGGCCGCGGCGATCGAATGGACGACCGCGCTGGCCGCCACCGCCCTTCCGGAGGGCCAGGCCTATCCCCGGCTCTACGAGGCCCTGGACGGGCTTCTGGCGGCGATCGCGGCGTCGCCGAGCGCTCGAAGCTGGGCGCCTTCGCTGGTGCGCTACGAGCTGTTCGTGCTTGCCGAGCTCGGCTTCGGACTCGACCTTTCGGAATGCGCCGCGACCGGAGCGACCGAGGATCTCGCCTTCGTCAGCCCGAAAAGCGGCCGGGCGATCAGCGCCGCCGGCGCCGGCGACTATCGGGACCGGCTGTTCCGGCTTCCGCCGCTTCTGCTCGGGGCCGCCGCCGCCGACGGGGCCGACATCCTCGACGGGCTTCGGGTCACCGGGCATTTCCTTGCGAGGGACCTTCTGATCGGGCGCCATTCGGACGTGCTTGCGGCCAGGGAGCGGCTGCTCGCCCGGTTGCAGCGCGCCTTCGGCTGAAGCCGGGCGACTTCAGCCAGCGCTCGATCGCCGCGACGATTCGAGGCGCGGCCCGGCCGTCGCCGAAGGCGAGCGAAGGGATGGACATCCTGGCGTGAAGCTCGGGCGAATCGAGCAGCGTCGCAACCGCTTCGACGATTCGGGCCTCGTCCGTTCCCACCAGCTTCAGATTGGCCGTCCCGACTCCCTCGGGGCGCTCGGTCACGTCACGAAGGACGAGGACCGGCTTGCCGAGCGCGGCGCCCTCTTCCTGGAGCCCGCCGCTGTCGGTGGCGATCAGCCAGGAGCGCGCCATGAGGGCGACCATGTCGCCATGCTCCAGCGGCTCAACGAGCCGGATATGGACCTGGCCGTCGAGCAGGTCGGCCATCGCGCTTCGCAGGTGCCGGTTGGGGTGCAGCGGAACCACCACCTCGACCGGGAGAGTGGCCGCGAGCCGCTTCAGGGCGGCGCAGACCGAGCGCATCGGCGGCCCCTGATTCTCCTTGCGGTGGCAGGTCGCGACGATCAGCCGGCGCCCTCCCGGAGCTGCGGGCGCGGCTTCGGCTCCGGCGCGGCCGCGGGCGTGGAAGAGCTGGTCGATGCCGGTATTGCCGGTCACGTACACCTTGCCGTGCACCCGCCATTCCGCCCTGAGGTTGCGGGCGGCCGCCTCGGTCGGGGCGAAGAGGAGGTCCGACAGGAAGTCGATCACCACCCGATTGCCTTCCTCGGGCCAGGGCCGCTCCAGGTCGAACGACCGGAGCCCGGCCTCGACATGGCCGATCGCCCGGCCGCAATCCCAGGCGGCGAGCGCCCCGGCGACGGCGCTCGCCGTGTCGCCATGGACCAGCACCAGGTCGGCGGGCTCCCAGCGCAAATGGTAGCACAGGGCGGAGTGGAGGCTTTCCCGGAGCCGGGCGACCGTCCGGCCGCGGGGGTCGAAGCGAAGCGGGTGGATCTGCCGGCGCGGGATGTCCTCGAAGAAGCCGGCAAGCCCGGAATGCTGGCCGGTCAGAACCAGCTGCTGGTCGAGCTCCGGACGCGCCGCGATGGCGCGGGCGACGGGCGCCATCTTGATCGCTTCGGGGCGAGTTCCGACGATCGAGAGGATTCGGGGCCGCCGAACCGGCGGTTCACGCCCCACCCGGCACTCCGAGCTGGGCGGCGGCGCTTCGAAGGCGGCCCGAAGCCGCCGAATCCGGGCCGAAGGCGGCGAGGCCGGAGCGCAGCGCGGCGCTCGCCTTGTCGGACTCGCCGAGCACCATGCGCGAGCGCATCAGCCGGATCCAGCCTTCCTCGTCCCTCGGATTGGACTTGAGCCGGCCCTCGAGCCGGGCGAGCATCTGCTTGATCATCGCATCCTGCTCGCCGGGCGGGAGCGAGGCCGCGGCGGCGAGCTGCTCCGGGCTCGGGCCCGGAATTCCGGCCGTCGCGGCGCCGGTGGAGCCGGGGGCCGGAAGCCGGCCGGCGAGGTCGATCCGGTGCTTGGCCGCCGACTGCTCGATCGTTCGCCGAAGGTCCGGCTCCCAGGGCGCGCCCGGCGGAGTGTCTTTGAGGAAGGCCAGCCAGTCGTCGATCGCGCCTTTGTGGTCGCCCGAGAGGTCCTTCTGGACCGCGAGGAAATAGCGGGCCCGGGGGTCGCTCGGGTCGAGCTCGATCGCCTTCCTGAAGGCCGCCGCGGCCTCGGGCACCGGGCTTGCGCTGGCCGTCTGCAGGGCTTCGCCGAGCGACGACCAATTCTCGGCATTGCCGGGCTCGATCGCCGCCGCCCGGCGATAGGCGGCCGCGGCCTCGGCGGCGTTGCCGGATTCCGCATAGGCCCAGCCGACCACCCGCCAGTCCTTCGCCGCGGGAGCGCCCTCGGCTTCGCCCGAGCCGGTTCCGACCGTCCGGGAAATGGCGACGGCGGCGGAAACCAGGGCGATCAGGGCGGCCGCGGCGAGGATGATCGTCGCGGCCGACGGGCGCCTTGAAGCGGTCGGGGAGGGGCTGGCCATGGGCTTGCTATCCTTGCGCCAATTTGGTCAACGTCAAGGGCTGCCGTGCGGAGGCGGTTGAAGGGGTTTGAACGGGCGTGCCGGCTTCCTTCCGAATCGCGATCGTCGGCTCGGGCCCGGCGGGGCTCAGCGCCGCCGCGAGGGCAGCCCAGCTCGGCCTCAGCCATGTCCTGCTCGAGAAGACCGGCCACCTCTCCGACACCATCTACAAGTACCAGAAGGGCAAGCACGTCATGGCCACTCCGAGCCAGCTCGTGCTTCGCTCGGACATGGATTTCGAGGCCGGCAAGCGCGAGGCCGTGCTCGGCGCCTGGGACCGGATGGCGGCCGAGCACAATATCAACGTCATGCTCGAGGCGGAGGTCAGGTCGATCGCCGGCGAGAAGGGCCGGTTCACCCTGACCCTTGCCAACGGCGAAGCGATCGAGGCCGAGAACGTCATCCTCGCCATCGGCACCCAGGGCAATCCCAATTTGGTCCGGTCGAAGGTCGGCGAAGGGGCTCTGGTCCAGTACCAGCTCGACGATCCCGGCGAATATGTCGACGAGCATATCGTCGTCATCGGCGCCGGCGATGCGGGAATCGAGAATGCGCTCGGCCTCGCCGCGGACCCCGAGCAGCGCAACAGCGTCACCATCGTCAACCGCTCGGCCGAATTCGCCACCGCCAAGGACGCCAACGTCAAGGCGCTTCTCGCCGCCGAGGCCGAGGGCCGGGTGAGCGTTCTGCGCGAGACCACCGCCGCGGCGATCGAGAAGGGGTCGATCATTTTCGACACCCGAGACGGCGAGCTCAAGGCGCGCTGCGACCGGGTGATCGCCCGGATGGGCTCGGCGCCGCCCCGCGCCTTCGTCGAGGCCTGCTGCGCCCGGTTCGAGGAGAAAGAGGGCAAGCGAACGATCGTCCCGGGCACCGGAGTCCAGTTCACTAGCGCCGACCGGATCGCCTATCCGAAGCTTTCGCCGACCTTCGAATCGACGGTTCCGGGGATCTTCGTGATCGGGGCTCTGGCCGGCTACCCCCTCATCAAGCATTGCATGAACCAGGGCTATGACGTCGTCGAATATATCAACGGCAATTTCGCCCTGAAGCCCGCGGACGAGCCGATCCTCCAGGCCAAGTTCCGCGGCCTGCCGGTTCCCCGTTCGGTCGACGCCTGGCTCGAATTCCTTCGCTCCAACGTCGCCATCCTCGAGGACATGTCGCCGCTCCAGATGCGCGAGTTCATGCTCGACAGCGAGGCGCGCTTCTATCCGGCCGGAGCTCTGGTGTTCGAGCGCGGCGACATCGGCTCGTCGCTGTTCGGAATCGCTTCGGGATCGGTTCGGGTCGAGGTCAGCCAGGCCGACCCGTCGGTCACGGTTCCGATCGGCGCCGGCTCGATCTTCGGCGAGGTCGGGCTGATCTCCGGCCGCCGCCGCGGCGCCACCGTGCGCGCGGCCGAGGATTCGATCCTGGTCGAGGTGCCGCGAATGGCGGCGCTGAAGCTGATGTCGGCGGTTCCGGCGGCCCGGCGGGCGATCACCCGGATATCGATCGAGCGCCAGCTTCTGCAGATGTTCGGCTCCGGCCTCACTCCGGAGGATCTGGCCGAAGTGCTCGAAACCGCCGAAGTGAAGAGCGCGAAGGCGGGCGAGGCGATCCTCACCGAGGGCGAGGAAGGCCGCGACATCTTCGTCATCCGCCAGGGCTCGATGGTCGTCGAGAAGGCGATCGGCGGCAAGCCGGTCTTCCTCTCCTACCTGCCGGCCGGCTCCTATGTCGGCGAGATGGCCCTTCTCGAGGGCGGTCGCCGCACGGCCACCGTTCGGGCGGCGATCAAGTCGGAAGTCATCCGGATCGACGGCGAGGCCTTCCGCAGGCTGCTCGACCGCAAGCCCGACCTGCTCGCTCGGGCTCGCGGCGACATGGCGGCGCGCCGGCAGCTCAACGACTTCATCGAGGCGAAGAAGGACAGTTTCGGCGGGGTCGTCGACATGTATTCGTCGGTGGCGAGCTTCCTCGTCGAGAACGGAATCGGCGAGGCCACCGACGTCCTCCTCATCGACGAGACTTTGTGCGTCGGCTGCGACAATTGCGAGCGAGCCTGCGCCGACAGCCATGAGGGCCTGTCCCGCCTCGACCGCGAGGCCGGCAAGACCTATGCCCACCTCCACGTCCCGACCTCGTGCCGCCATTGCGAGCACCCGCATTGCATGGCCGACTGCCCGCCCAACGCCATCCATCGCGGCCCCGACGGCGAGGTGTTCATCGACGAGACCTGCATCGGCTGCGGCAATTGCCAGCGCAACTGCCCCTACGGAGTGATCCGGATGGAGAAGGTGCCGCCGAAAAAGCCGCCCCTTCTGGCCTGGCTGATCGCCGGGCTCGGTCCTGGCCCGGGCGAGCCGTCCAAGGCGTGGATCGAAAAGCGGGTTTCCCCGGACACCCCCAAGAAGGCGGTCAAATGCGACATGTGCGCCGGAATCTCCGGCGGCCCCGCCTGCGTCCGAGCCTGCCCGACCGGAGCCGCGATCCGGGTCGCGCCCGAGCAGTTCCTGACCGTCGCCCGGCTGGAGCGGGAGGGATGAACCCGCTCGTCGGAACCCCTCTCCCGCTTATCGCGGGAGAGGAGGGGCCCAAGCCGAAGGCTTGGGAGGTGAGGGTCTTGCTGAGTCAGCGGTACAGACCCTCGCCCCCCACCGCTTCGCGGCGGGTCCCCCCTCTCCCGCGAAAAGCGGGAGAGGAGCTTTAGATGGAAGGCATCGCCCGCACCGACCTGCGCCACGGCGCGAGCCACCAAGGCTTCCTGCGCCACCGCAATTTCCTCTGGCTCAAGGCCGCGATCGGCGTCTCCGTCCTCGCTTTGCTCGGCTACGCCCTCATCGACGTCCAGCCGCGCCATAACGGCGGAAGCGCCTATGGCTATGCGCTGGGCTCGATCGGAGTCCTGCTCATCCTCTGGCTGACGCTGCTCGGCCTGCGCAAGCGGGCGATGACGCGGGGCCGGTGGTCGCTCAAGGCCTGGACCAGCGCCCACGTCTATCTCGGACTATCGCTCACCGTCGTCGCCACGCTCCACACCGGCTTTCAGTTCGGCTGGAACGTGCATACTCTCGCTTATGCGCTGATGATGCTGGTCATCCTGTCCGGCATCTACGGCATCGCCGTCTATTCGACCCTTCCGCGGGAGCTGAGCGTCAGCCGCTCCGAGATGACCCGGCCGCAGATGATCGACGCGGTGATGAAGCTCGACCGCCAGCTCCAGTCCGCCGCCCAGCCGCTCGGCCATGAGGATACGCGGATCGTCAGCCTCTCGCTCGACGACAACCCCTTCGCGGCCGGCCTCTATCGCCGGCTTTCCGGCCATTATCCGGGCTGCCGGACGGCTCGGGCGCTGGCCGAGATGCGCCGCCGCCTCGCCCCGGCGGCCGGCGAGCAGGCCGCCTCGATCGGGAATGTCGTCTCGCTGCTCGAGCGCAAGGCCGCGGCCCTGGCCCGGATCCGGCACCATCTTCGGATCAAGGCGCTTCTCGAAATCTGGCTCTACGTCCACGTTCCGGCGACCTTCGCTCTGATCGCCGCGCTGGCCGCGCATATCGTCAGCGTCTTCTTCTACTGGTAGCGGCGAATGGCCTTCCTTCTCCGCACCGTCTCCCACAGCGCCGAAGGCCGCGAGATCGTTCGAACCCGGCGGGTGGATGGGGACCGGCTGGTCATCGGCCGCGATCCCGGCTGCGACGTCCACCTGACCGACCTTGCGGTGGCTTTGCGCCATGCGACTCTGGAGCGGGTCGCGGGGCGGCTCGAGCTCACCGCCGAGCCGGGGCTTTGGGTGGAGCTGAACGGGCGCAAGGCGGCGGCAGGAACGCTCGAGCTCGCGACCGGCGGCGACATCCTGCTTGGAAGCCACGCGCTCCGCTTCATGCCGACCCCGGCCGGATCGGACGAGATCGCGGTCGCGATCGAGCGAACCACCGAAGGCGAGGCCAAGCTCGACAAGAGCGCCGAGCGGCTGTTCACCCTCGGACCGGTCCTGCCCGCCAAGCGCAGTCTCGCCTGGCTCCTCGTCCTGCTCGTCCTCGCCGCCGGCCTCGCCTGGCCGATCAAGGCCTATTACGACCGCCAGCAGCGTTCCGAGGCCTTCGCCCGCTTCCATGCCGACGAGATCTGGTCGTCGGGCAGCCTCTCCTCGGCCCATTCCGGGCTCAAGGAGAATTGCTCCGCCTGCCACGTCAAGCCGTTCGAGGCGGTGCGGGATTCCGCCTGCCAGACCTGCCACGCCTCGGTCCACGGCCATGCCGACCCGTTCCGGCTGGCGAGGGCCCGGCCCGATCTCGGCCGCTGGCGGCGGATCGAGCTCGCCTTCAAGGAGGCGTTCGACCTTCCCCCGGGCCGCTGCGTCGAATGTCATACCGAGCATGAGGGCCCGCGGCAGATGCCGGTGACCGCCCAGCGCTTCTGCTCGGACTGCCACGGCGACCTCAGGAAGAAGCTTCCCGACACGAGCCTCGCCAACGCCTCCGATTTCGGCCGGGCCCATCCCGAATTCCAGCCCGTCCTGATCGCCGGCTGGAACGGCCGGCGCCCGCTTCTGCGCCGCCAGTCGCTGGCGGCGCGTCCGGTTGAGAATAGCGGGCTCAAATTCCCCCATGCCATGCATCTCTCGCTGACCAACGGAGTGGCCCAGATGGCTCGTCGCCTGGGCCGCGACCATGGATTCGGCCAGGCTCTGGAGTGCAAGGACTGCCACGATCCGGCGCCCGACGGAGCCCGCTTCCAGCCGGTCGACATGGAGGAGGATTGCGCGATGTGCCACAGCCTCGCCTTCGACCGGGTCGGCGGCACGTTGCGAACGCTTCGCCACGGCGAGCCGGCGCAAGTGGTCGCCGACCTGCGCGATTTCTATCGCGGCCGGAGCGTTCCGGCCCCCTCGGTGCTGGCGCCCGCGGCCCGGCGGCGGCCGGGCGACGCTCCCGATCTGCGCAACCGGATCCAGTTCGGGCGCGGTCCCGGCAGCGCCGAGCGCGCGATCCGCGGAATCTTCTCGCCGGGCGGAGCCTGCTTCGACTGCCACCAGGTCGAGGCGCCTCCGCCCGGCTCGCTCGACTTCCGGATCCGGCCCGTCGCCTTCCCGGTCCGCTACCTCCACAAGGGCTGGTTCGACCACCGCGCCCATTCCACCCAGAGCTGCTCGAGCTGCCACCTCGCGGACCGCTCCAGCGCCGCCTCCGACCTGCTCGTCCCGAACCTGGCAAGCTGCCGAACCTGCCATGGCGGCGAGGGAAGCTCGAAACCGGTGCAATCCTCCTGCGCGATGTGCCATGATTACCATATGGACGCGGGGGCGCCGTCGATGCTGATCCGGCAGCGGGTGAGGGGCAAGAAGCGCTCCACCGTCGTGGCGGAGGCGCGGCGCTGATGCTGATCGCGCAGATCACCGACATCCATCTCGGCTTCGAGCCCGGCAATCCGGACGAGCTCAACCAGCGGCGTCTCGATATGGTGCTTCGAACCCTGGGCGAGATGGTGCCCCGGCCCGACCTTCTGCTCGCCACCGGCGACCTCGCCGACACCGGCGACGACGCGGAGTCTTACGCCCGGCTCAAGCTCTCCTTAAGCGAACTGGCGATTCCCGCCTATTTCGCTCTCGGCAACCATGACGGAAGGGACGCGTTCCAAGGCACCTTTCCAAACATTCCGATGCCCGGCGGCTTCCTCCAATATGCGATCGAGGACCATCCCTTGCGGATCCTCGTCCTCGACACGCTCGAGGAAGGCCGCCACGGCGGCGCCTTCTGCGAGACCCGCGCCGCCTGGCTCCGCGACCGCCTGGCCGAAGCTCCGGAGCGGCCGACCCTCCTCGTCCTCCACCACCCGCCGATCGAGAGCGGCCACAGCTGGATGACCGAGAATCCCGACGCGGAATGGGTGAAGAGGCTGGAGGCGATCGTCGCCGCGCAGAGCAACATCGTCGCCGTCGTCGCCGGCCATCTCCACCGGCCTGTGGTCACACGCTGGGCGGGGACGGTCCTCGCCGTCTGCCCGTCGACCGCGCCCCAGGTCGCGCTCGACTTCCAGCCGATCGACCCCGACCGCCCGGACGGCCGGCCGATGATCGTCGCCGACCGGCCCTGGTTCGCCGTCCACGCCTGGAACGGCCGAACCCTCGTCACCCACTTCGAGACCGCCGGCGACCATCAAGTCCTCGCGCATTACGGCCGCCAGCTCCAGCCCCTCGTCCGGATGCTGGCGGCGGAGAAGGGGGAAGCCTGATACGTCATCCCGGCGAAAGCCGGGACCCCGGAACCCACTAATCCGATAGCACTGGCCCCGATGTTCTTGGGTCCCGGCCTCCGCCGGGATGACGCTAACTTATCCAATCCTCCATCCCGCCGGCGTCGCTGACCTTGTACGGCAGGCCGCGGCTGTTGAGGAACAGCCGCTCCATCTCCGCGCGGGTGAAGGGCCTCGACCCCAGCCGGCCGAACACTGCGATCTGGTGGCCGGTCTCGTCGACGGCGCGGTCGCGGTCGAGGCCTTTGGCGAGCGCCAGCGCTGGACGCGGGGTCCCGGCCCAGGCGATCAGCTCGGGCTTCGGCGCGGGCGAGAAGCCGTAGAAATTGGGCTGGCTCTCGGGCGAGGTGAGCTGGAGGACCTTCATCCCCGCCCGGCCGTCGGCGACATAGGCGAAGAGCGAGGCGTTGGTGCTTCCCACGATCACGTCCTCGACGTCGGTCATCCGCCCGCCGATGGTTTCCTTGCGATAGAGTCGAGGCGCCTCCGGGCGGGTGACGTCGACGATGACCAGCCCGTCCCGCTTCGCCGCGACATAGGCGTAGGTTCGGGCGAGGTAGATCCTTCGGGCGTCGGCGAGCGGGACGGTGGCGCTCTCGATCAGCCGCGGCGAGTCCATCCGGGTCACGTCGAGCAGCTTGAGGCCGTCGGCGTCGGTCACCCAGAGGTAGCGGAACTGGAGCGCCGAGGCCCGGGCGTCGCGGAGCTTCACCGTGGCGACATGGCGGGGGCGAAGCGGGTCATCTAGGTCGACGACGACCAGCCCCGCCGCCGCCGCGACATAGGCATAATGGCCGCCCAGGGTGATGTGGCGGGCGCCGGCCAGGACCCCGCCCTCGTTCCAGGTGAGGGCGCGCTTGAGGAAATTGTTGCGCGGCTCGCGGTCGGCCAGGGTCTCGACGTCGACCAGGATCAGCCCTTCCTCCGAGTCGGTCACGATCGCGTAGCGGTAGAGCGGGTGGAAGGCCTGCTCCTCGTTTTCGGGATGGTCGCGGCGGATCGAATCGTTGCGGGCGACGCTGATCGGCTGGTTGGTCGGAAGCGCCATGCAGGTCGCGTTCCTCGACGCGACCTTGGTGTCGTGGCCGAGCGGCGAGAAGGGCGCCGTGACGATCCGCTCCGACAGGCCTTTGTTGCCGACGCTGGCGATGTCGTAGACCCGAAAGCCCCCCTTGCCCTCAGCGACGAACATATATTCGCCGCGGTGCTGCAGGCAGCGGACGGCTCCGCCCGTATCCTGGACGATGTTGGCGAACTGCTCGAGCGGCCGGGTTTCGCCCGACCCGTTGCGGTCGAACGCCTTGCCGCGGGTCCAGCCGACCAGCTCGCGCTTGTTGCGCTCGACATGGAGGCGCCAGTAATCGGGATAGGCGAAGCGCTGGAGGTAGGAGCCGATCACCGCCTGCGGCTCGTCCCACTCCGTCACCCGGGTCGCCTGGAAGCCCTCCTCGAGCCCGACGAAGGCGTGGAGGCCGACGAAGTTCACGAAGTTTGTGCCGTGCAACAACAATTGCGCCATGACGGCATTGTTGTCGTCTCCGGCGGAGAGGTGGCAATCCGTGCAGCTTTTCGTTTCCTTTGTTCGCACCGTGTGCGGGAAATGCGGCGCGAAAGCCTGCGAGGAGAAGCCGGCGGCGCTGATCGGCGGCTGCTGGACGTAGATCCGCTCGCGGATGATGTTGGTCGAGCTGAGAATCAGCGCCGACGTGCTCCGGACCGGAGCGACGATATTGCCCTTGGTGGTCTGGTGGCGGCCGAGCTGGAACATGTCGTCGCGAGCCACCTGCGGATTGTAGGTCGCGAAGTTGCGGGTCTCGACGCCGTCATATTTGTGGCTCTTCGTCTTCCAGTTGGCCTCGATCGGAAGGTGGCAGCCGGCGCAGGAGGTGGTCCAGCTGAGGTGGCAGGTGAAGCAGGCCATCTCGTCGGGCTTGTGGGCGAGATCGGCCGGAGCCACTCCGGGGCCGAAGCCGTAGCGCCCGGTGTCCGAGCCGGACTTCGACATCAGCTTCGCTCGCGCCGACTTGAGGTTGAATCTCGGGCTCCCCGGGTCGAGCGAGTCCCTGACCAGCGACACCTCCCATTCCAGCTCGGGGTCGACGATCGAGCGCTGGACGAGCACCCGGCGGCCGTCGTCCCCGACCATCCATTCGAAGCGCCTCCGGCCGTCCTCGTTGCGGAGCAGCGC
The DNA here is from genome assembly GCA_036386795.1 of Allosphingosinicella sp. Lineage (GTDB taxonomy): Bacteria > Pseudomonadota > Alphaproteobacteria > Sphingomonadales > Sphingomonadaceae > Allosphingosinicella. Next base: position 15,206 of record DASVUZ010000038.1, on the reverse strand, counting down.
GAGGTTGGTGCCCTTGGGCGGCGCCGCCGGGCCCGAGGTGAGAAGCTTGGGATATTCGGTGGCGGTGCCGTGGCAGTCCTTGCAGGCGATCTCGACGGCGTTGGCGACTTCGCCGTAGATGTAGCCGTTGCCGTGGCTGTCCTGGGCGAAGTGGCAGTCGGCGCATTGCATGCCCTTCTCGGCATGGATGTCCATCATGTGGACCGCCTTGCCCTTCTGCTCGCCCGGCGGGACGAATTGGGGCGAGCCCGCCTTGCTGAACTTCTCGGGATCGTCCGGGGCGACGACGGCGCCCTCGGAATCGAGCAGATTGCCCTCGCGGTCGCGCTTGTAGACGGCGCGGAAGTTCCAGCCGTGGCCGTGATAGTCGGCGAACTGGGTGTGCCTGGCCTCGGGATTGACCCGGTCGTAGACGCTTCTCAGGAAATCGACCTCGCCCCAGAGGCCGCGCGGCGCCGCCGCCTCGGGATTGCGGTCGAGCACCTCGAGCGTCTGGGCGGCGGTCGGGTAATGCTGGGCTCGAAGCCGCTTCTCCTCCGCCGGATCCCTCGCCGCAAGCCGGTTCTCAGGCCCCGGCCACATCAGGTCGGCATCGGCCTCATAGTCCCACATCGTGTAGCCCAGGAACGAGTTCAGGAAGATGTTGGGCTGGTGCATGTGGCAGGTCATGCACTGGGCGGTGGGGATGGCCCGGGTGAAGGCGTGGCGGATCGGGTGGCCCTTCTCCTTCAGCGAGCCGTGGGCGGAGTCGGCGGGGGCGCCCGGGGCGCCGTGCGCCGCTTCCTCCCGCTTCCCGGCGATCGCCGGGTCGACCGTCGCCGACTCGCCGTCGCGGCCATATTGCGCCCAAGTCAGGCTGTGCCTCGGCTCGCGGTCGTTGGCGTAGACGACGTGGCAGCCGGCGCAGCCCGAATGGCGATAGTCGCCGGGCTGGTCGTTGGTGCCCATGAACCACATGAACGGGTCGTTCAAACGGGTCTTGTGGATGTTGAGCACGGGGATCGCGACCCTAAGGCCGGTGCCGGGGCCGCGGTTGGACTGGCGGATGTCGGGGCGGCCGCTCTCCTCCAGCCGCTGGATCGAGCCGGACGGGGAGGGGAGGCCGATTTCGGGGAACTGGGTGCCGATGGTGCGGCCGCCGCGCTCGAACACCCGGAAGACGTCGCCGGGCGGGACGACGTGCCAGGTCGGAAGCGGGTAGAGCTCGGCGAGCACTCCGCGCGCCTTCTGCTCGGGCGTGATCGACTTCGGATCGGGAGGCGAGACGATCCTGGCCGGCTCGCCGCCGCGCGTATAGGCCTCGCCGAAGATGTAATTCTTGAAGGGGACGATTCCGTTATTGTAGGCGGCCCCGCCCCACAGCATCGCGCCCGACGCCATCAGCGAGCGCTCGGCCGCCTCGATCGTCTCGATATGGCAGGCGCCGCAGCTGTCGCGGGCGACCCGATAGTCGGACGGATTGACGAAGCGGACATATTCCGGGCTCTCGGTATTGAGCAGGGTGTAGCTTCGCTTCGGGTTGGCGCTCGACGGCCAGTGCCAGGATTTCGGATATTTCGGAAGGACGTGCGCCTTGTCGCGAGCGGCGACGTAGCTCGGGCTGTCATGGGGGAGCGAGGAATCGCCGGCGATCGCGGCATTGCCGCCATGGCAGTCGACGCAGCCGAGCACCACGGCCGGCGAGGCGTGCATCGTCTTCCTGTCGCTGTCGACGTGGCAGGAGACGCAGCCCTCGCTTTTCGCCTCGGCCAGATCCCATTCCTGGGTGCGCGGAGCGGGCGCGGCCCGGACCAGGCTGTAGTCGCGCGCGACCGGCTTCTCGCCTTCCGAGGCCGCGAGCGGAGAGGCGAGGAGGAGGGCCAGACCCGTCATCCCGGCGAAAGCCGGAACCCATGACCAGGGACGGCGACAGGATGCCGCGATCCGTGTCCATGGATGCCGGATCGAGTCCGGCATGACGACAAACGGCATCCACCCCTCCTGACCGCCACCCTTATGGCAAAGGGCGGCGGCCGGCTAAAGGGGGCGCGTCACTGTGCCAGGGAGGCGTTGTCGATGACGAAGCGGTATTTGACGTCGCTTCGCTGCATCCGGTCATAGGCCTCGTCGATCTGCTGGACGGGGATCGTCTCGATCTCCGAGACGATCCCGCGCTCGGCGCAGAAATCCAGCATCTCCTGGGTCTCGGCGATTCCGCCAATCAGCGAGCCGGCGATCGACTTTCGGCCGAAGATCAGCTGGCCGACGCTCGGCGAGGGGTGCGGATGCTCGGGCACTCCGACCAGGCACAAGGTGCCGTCGCGCTTCAGCAAGGCGGTGAAGGAATCGAGATCGTGGCTCGCGGCGACCGTGTTGAGGATGAAGTCGAAGCTTCCCGAATGGGCGGCCATCTGCTCCGAATCCCGGGAGACGACCACCTCGTCGGCGCCGAGGTCGAGAGCGTCCCGGCGCTTGCTCTCGGAGGTGGTGAAGGCGACGACATGGGCGCCGAGCGCGTGGGCGAGCTTGATGCCCATGTGGCCAAGGCCGCCGATCCCGACGATCCCGACCTTCTTGCCCGGGCCGGCATTCCAGTGGCGAAGCGGCGACCAGGTGGTGATCCCGGCGCAGAGCAGGGGCGCGACCGCGGCGAGCTGGTCCTCGGAATGGCGGATCCTGAGCACGAACTTCTCGTCGACGACGATCCGCTGCGAATAGCCGCCGAGCGTGTGGCCCGGCGGGTCCTGGGTGGGGCCGTTATAGGTGCCGGTGAAGCCGTTGGTGCAATATTGCTCCAGCCCCTCGCCGCAGGAGGCGCAATGCCGGCAGCTGTCGACCAGGCAGCCGACCCCCACGGCGTCGCCGACGGCGAAGCCGGAGACCTCCGCCCCGACGGCGCTGACATGCCCGACGATCTCGTGGCCTGGAACGCACGGATAGAGGGTGCCGCCCCATTCGGAGCGGACGGTGTGAAGGTCCGAATGGCAGACGCCGCAAAAGGCGATCTCGATCTGGACGTCGGTCGGGCCGGGCTCGCGACGCTCGATCGCGATCGGCTCGAGCGGCCTGTCGGCGGCATAGGCGCCATAGGCTTGGGTGGTCATGGGGATTCCTCGATTAGGCTTGAAGGGCAGATAGGGATTGGAGGCGGCCGAAATTAGGGGGCAATCCCGTCATCCCGGCGAAAGCCGGGACCGCAGGACGGAAAGGCTCTGCGGGTTCGCCGAGGTCCCGGCTTTCGCCGGGATGACGTCGGATAGATCACAGGTTCCTCGCGAAGAAGGCGGCGATGCGGTCGAACGGGATCTTGTCCGCGCGGTCGTAGAGATCGACGTGATCGGCGTTCGGGACGATCAGCAACTCCTTCGGCCCGGCCGCCGCCTTGTAGGCGTCCTCCGAGAAGTAGCGCGAATGGGCCCTGTCGCCGGCGATGAGCAGGATCGGGCGCGGCGCGATCTCGGCGATATAGGTGAGCAGGGGCATGTTCATGAACGACAGGCCGTTGGTCGCCGTCCAGGCGCCGTTCGAATTGGGCGAGCGCTCGTGGAACCCGCGCGGAGTGCGGTAATAATCGAAGTACATGCGGGTCACCGGATCGGTGACGCCGTCCAGAGTTTCCGGCAGGGTGCGCCCAGCCGGAGCCGGTTCGCCCTTTTCGGCGTCGGCCCAGCGCTGCAGGCTCATCTTTTCCAGCATCCGTGAACGGTCTGCGGCGCTAAGCTTGTCGTAATAGCCCCGCGCCATGACCCGCGACATGTCGTACATGCTGGTCGTGACGACCGCCTTGACCCGCTTGTCGACCGCCGCGGCGTTGAGGCCCATTCCGGCGAAGCCGCAGATGCCGATGATTCCGATGCGCTCGCGGTCCACGAACGGCTGCAGGCCCAGATAATCGACGGCCGCGCTGAAATCCTCGGTGTTGATGTCGGGCGAGGCGACGTTGCGCGGCCGCCCTCCGCTTTCGCCGGTATAGGACGCATCGAAGGCCAGGGCGACGAATCCGAGTTCCGCCATGGTCTGAGCGTAAAGCCCCGACGACTGCTCCTTGACGGCTCCGAACGGGCCGCTGATCGCCAGCGCCGGAAGCTTCCCGTCGCCGCGCGCCCTGGGCAGGTAGAGATCGGCCGCGAGCGTGATTCCGTAGCGGTTCGTGAAGGTGACCTTGCGGTGCTCGACCTTCTCGCTCTTCGGGAAGGTCTTGTCCCAGTCCTGGGTGAGCTGCATCGTGTTTCCCCATGTCGAGGTGGAGTTCGCCTGAGCGAAAGCCGGTTGGGCGGCGAGGAGCGCGGTGGCTGCGCCCGCAAGGGCGAGGACTGCGCGGCGGCTGAGGGCGGAGCGTTTCATGACCGCCATTTAGGGCCTGCGCTTTGGTGCGATTAGAGGCGGGAATGCGCATGAAGCTATGAGCAGGATTCAATAATGGCGCGCGCCGCGATGGCGCATGGCCTCAACCCGTTCGCCCTGAGCCTGTCGAAGGGTTTCCTTCCTGAAGCAGGGGACGGAGGCTTCGACAAGCTCAGCCCGAACGGAGGAAGGCCGATCCAGCGCGGCGCGGAGTGCGCCTGGCGACCAGCTCAGCCCGAACGGGCGGCGATCGGCCCGATATTCAGTAGGTGGCGATGGCGTTCAGGAGGACCGAATAATAGCGCCTGTCGCGGTCCGAATTGGCGAACAGGTCGCGGAAGCCGCCGCCGGGCTGGAGCACCGCCGCCGAGGCTCTGAAGACGATGTTCTGGGTCATCTTCGGGCGCCAGATCGCCGCCGCCGACACGTCCCAGCCGATGTCGCGCGGAATCGAGCCTTCGTTTCTCAGCGCCTGCAGTATTGCGGTCTTGTGGAACCAGAGATGGTTGACGTTGCCGCTGAGGCGCCATTGCGGAGTGAGGTCGAAATCGGCGCCGGCGCCAACGAGCACGGTGCCGGGATTGTTGAAGTTGGACTGGCCCTGCTCCTTCGACGAGCGGAGCGAGTTGAGGATTCCGTTGCGGCCGTTGATCGACACCGCTCGCCCGCCGCCGGCGAAGGGGATGGACTGGCGGATCCAGTAGCTGGTGTCGGCTCCGGCGAAGATGGGGTTCTCGAAGATCGCGTCGAACCCGCCTTCGGTATCGTCGAAGGGCTCGCTGTCGCCGCTGGCGAACAGCAGGGCGCCGCGGAAGCGCATCCAGTCGAGGTCGTAGCTCGGCTCGGCGGCGAGGAAGAAGCTCCTGATCTTGCCGGTCTCGCCGGTGAAGATGTTGTTCCGGTCCCAGCCGAAGGCGCCGTAGGCCGAGGCCGAAAGGTTGATCCTGCCGATCCGGCCGTCGGCGCTGTAGCCCAGATAGGCGACCTCGTAATTGCGGGCTCGAAGGTTGCCGATCAGGGCGGGGCGCACCGGGAAGCCGTTGTCGTCGACTTCGATGTCCCCGCGCTCGCGGTTGAGGTTGACGGTGAGGCTGGCCTGGCTGATCAGCCCGACGAAGGGGAAATCCTGGCGGTAGAGGTTGGCGTGGACGATCCAGTCCTTGCGCGGCGACTGCAGGACGTTGTTGAGGCCCGAATTGGTGTCCTTCTCGAGCCTCCAGATCGCCATCAGATTGTACTGGAAGCGGTTGTTGTCGCGATTGCCGAACAGCCGCACGCCGAACTGCTGGTCGTTGAACAGGAAGCCCCGGAAATCGAGCTGGAAGGGCTGGATCCCGACCCGTACGCTGTCGAAATCGTAGCGGTCGGAGACGTTGCGGAGATGGTAGTCGACGAACGCTTCCTGCACTCCGAGGGCGTAGTCGAGCCGGCTGGTGCCCTTGCTTGGCTCGACGAACAGCACCCGCCGCTCGGAGACGTCGACATAATTGACGTTGATAGCGAGCGTCAGGCGATATTCGACATGGGGCGGCATGTAGGCGGTGGAGCCCTTGATCAGCGCCGCTCCGACGATGAAGGTCTGGGCGAGCGCCAGGCTGTCGTTCTTGCCGAACACGTCGAGGCTTCCGGGGAGCGACGTGGTCTGGACCCCGACCGGGATCGGGAAGGTGCGCGGCTCGACCACGGAGTCGGAGACGGCGTTGACGACGAAGAACCAGTCGTCCTCGTCGAGTCCGAGGAAGCGGGGCGTTCGGCAGCGCGGCCGGCCCTCCTCGCGGCGCCTCGCCTGCTCCTCGGCGGTCGGGATGCAGATCGGCCGGTCGCCCTTGTAGGTGTTCTGGTTGTAGGGATCGAACCAGCGTTCCTTGGCCAGTCCGAGAGTCTCGATCAGCCGCCAGCGGTCGGGCACCGGGATCTGGTCCGCCGGGAAGGCCTCGGGCGGAGGTGACCGGATCGCTCCGGGATTGTCCTGCGAGACCGGGTCTTCCAGCTCGCGCTGCGGCACGCCGGGGCGGCGGCGGCCCTCTTCATCGGGCATCGTGGGGAGAGGATCTTGGGACGCCTCGGGCGGAGCGTACTGCAGCGCCAGCTCAATCTCCCCCTCATCCCGGCGAAAGCCGGGACCCAGGAGCACGGCCTCCTCCGATTCTCGTACCGCCGCGTTCCTGGGTCCCGGGTCAAGCCCGGGATGACGCACAAGGTCGATGGGCTGCGCGGAAGTGCCCGCGAGCAGCCACGCCAACGCCGCCGCGACGCTCATTTGCCCTGGCAGACATTCTGGTCGCTCGAGCCGAGGAAGGGCGCGAACGGGCAGGCGACGTAGCGCAGTCGAACGCCGTTGCCGACCGGGGCGACGATCTGGTCCGCCCGGCGCGCCGGGTCGGAATTGCCGAGGGTCCCGAGTCGGAGGCCGGCATTGTGGGTGCCGAGGAAGGAGATCATGTCGTCCTGGTCGATTCCGTCGCCCGAGACTCCGACCGCTCCGATGAGGGCGGCGCCTCGGTAGATCGGGACCGAGCCCGGGAAGATCTGGATGCCGTTGGCGAGCCTCGGCGTGTGGGTGCATTGCTGGGGCGTGTCGGACGGATTGCCGAGCACGAAGCCCACATGGGCTTTGACGTCGGCTTCGACGAGGGCGGACTGGAGGCCGGTCGAGAAAGGATTGAACTGGGTCACGGGGCGCGAGAAGGGGCCCGGCGGCCGGCCCAGCTCGCCGTCGGGGAAATAGGGGCGCGAGATGTTGCCGATCGAGCGGCTGGTGAAGGCGAACTGGCCGGTGAAGGCGGCGGCATCGGCGAAGAAGGCCCGGGCCGCGGCGATGAACTGGCGGACGTCGCCGTCGCCGCTCGATTCGATCGCCGAAGCACCGGTGGCGCTGGAGAAGAAGGCGGCGGTGCGGGCCTTCTGGACCGAAACGTCGATCCCGAAGACCGGAGCGTCGGGGGAGCGAACCAGCCCGAGCAGGGCGCCCTGGCTGTCGACCACGGCGATGCTGACCTGCGCGCGGCTGTCGAGCGGCCGGCGGATCTGCGCCCGCGCCGCGGTCATGATCTTGAAGGCTTCGTCGAGCAAGACGGTGACTTCGGCGGCGCTGAGCGCGCCGTCGGTCCCGGCGCGGATCGGATAGCGGCCGGCACCGGAGCCGTTCGACAGCACGAAGGCGTCGGGGTTGGGGAATTCGGGGGCCGATGCCGGCCGGATTCCGGACGCCTCGGTGCCGTAGGCACGGCCCGCGAGCATGCCCATCGACGAATCGTAATAGCCGCGGACCGAGACGAACGCGCCGGGCGAGGCTCCGCCGGTCGAGACGAAGCCGGGCGCCGCGGCGGGGTTGGAGCGAAGGTCCGAAGGGGTGGCGTCGGAGAATCGAAGAAGCGTGCCGTCGACGCTGATCCGCTCGGCGCGGATCGCGTCGGGAGCGGCGAAGCCGGTGGCGGCGGCGAGGGCGATGATCTCCTCGCGGTCCTTGTCGACGTCCTGGATTTCGGGGTCGAAGCCGTAAAGTCCGTCGGCCATTACACCCACTCCACCGACCACGACTCCGTCCTTGTAGAGGGGGAAGCCGCCCGGATCGGCGGAGAGGCCGAGCGGCGAGCGCTTGGGGCCGATGAAGGCCGAGGCTCCGACATTGCCGTTGAAGCGCGCGGCGAGGTCCGAGCAGGGCAGCTGGCTGAACTGGACTCCGAACAACGGCCCGCTCTCGAGCCCTTTGGCGGCGGCCGAAGGCGGGAAATGCTCCTGGACGATCATGCTCGCCGTCCGCGTCGAGAAGGCGTTGCCGCCGGACGAGAGATAGGCGCCGGTGATCGCCTTGGCGATCGCTCCGGCGACGGCGCCCTGGACGTCGACGCCCTGGAGGTCGTGAAGGCTGCCGTCCGGCCCGCGCGGGACCTGGAGGCGCGGGTTGGCGCCGTTCATCGCGAAGACGGCGAGGACGTTGCCGACCCGGTCGACGACGGCGAGGGTCGCCGGAAGGCCCTGCGCCTGGGCCTCGGCGACCCCTTGGGCGAGGATCCGCTCGACCTCGGCCGAGCTCAGCGCGAGCGGGGCCGGAACGGCATAGACCCCGGACGGCGGCGGCGGCGGCGGGGGCGGAGACGGAACGGGCGGGGGCGGCGGCGGGGGCGGCGCGCCCCCTCCGCCGCCGCCGCCGCACGAAGCGGTCACCAGGGCGGCGATCGCGAGAAGCGCTCGCCCGCGCATCATTTCAGCCTCCGGATGGCGGCCGCGGCCCGGCCGAGGCTGGAGCGGAATTCGCGCGGGTCGTAGGCGTTGGGATCGCGAACGGCCCGGTAGGCGCTGTTGATGTCGGCCCGGATCGAGTCCGGAGCGCCGGTCCCGAGCGAGGAGAACAAGGTGTCGACCGCCATCACCGCCTGGACGCTCCCGGTATAATCGGTGAATCGGGGCGAGATGGCGTTGCCGGCGATGCTGTCGATGATCTCGAACACCTGCGCGCGGGTCACCCCTTGGGAGAGGTCGGCGGCGACGGCGCGGGCGCTCTCCTTCAGAGCGTTGGAGGCGGCGAGGGCGCTGGCCCGGTCCTTAGCCAAGGCGGCGTGGAAGTTGCGGCTGTCGCGCTCGAAGCGCGGAGCGACCCGCGGCGCCGCCACCCGGGCCGCGGCGGCGAGCATGATCATGTTCTCGTCATTGTAGGGCGGAGTGCCCGACGGGATCGGCCGGGCGGGATTGGCCGCCTTGCTCGGCTCGAAGCGGGGATCGTCCGAGATCCGGCGGTGGCAGCTGTGGCAGTCGAAGAAATAGAATTCCGGGAACATCCCCTCCGTCCCCCGGCCGGGAGCGGCGAACAGGGTCAGCGAGCGCTCCAGGGCCATCGCCTGCCCGACCGCCCAGGTCGTCACCCCGTTCGAGCGGCCCTTGCGCTGGACATAGTCGCCATCCTCATTGTGGTGCTGCTGGAGGGTCGAGAAGAGATCGAGCTCGAAGCTGATCCTCGGGTGGCCGGCGGCCATCATCCGGTGATCGACGAACCGGCCGGAATCGCCGCTTCCGAAATGGCAGTCGAGGCACCGGGCGGCCCGGGCGCGCGGATCGTCGAGCGGGACGAGGCCGCGCGACACGTTGGCGGCGTGGGTCCCGCCGACGGCATAATGGCTCGCCAGCCAGCTCGAGGCGGCGCCGTGGCAGCTCTCGCAGCCGACCCCGTCCGACGTCTGGAAGCGGGCGCCGCGAGCGCCCGGCGCGGCCGGAGTGGCGTGGCAGCCCAGGCACATCGGCGCCGATGCCGCTTCGCCTATGCCCAGGCGCGCGGCGATCGCCTTCGACCTGGGCTCGGTCAGAACCCGCCAGGCGCGGCTGTGGGCGCCGGCCGGAGAGGAGGGGTCCTGCCAGAGGCGAAGCTCGTCCTGCCGGACGATCTTGCCGTCCGCCTCGCTTCGGCCGTGGCAGGTGGAGCCGGCGCAGGTGGCCACTCCGACATAATGGCCGCCGGAATTCTGCTGGGCCCAAGCGGGCGAAAGGAAGACCGCGAGCGCGAGGAGCAGGGATGCCGCCAGTGCGCAGATCGCCAGGTTGCGGCTCGCCCCCATTTGGAAACACACCCCTCAGGAGCCGGGACTATGAGGCAAAGCCGGAGAGGCTTTCAAGCGGGTTGAGGAGGTGGACGGTTTCTCTCCCTCTCCCGCGAAAGGCGGGAGAGGGTTTCACGCGGCTTCGCGCTCCGGCGTCGACAGCCCGGCCGAACAGGCATAGACCCGAGGCTCGCCGAGGGGACAGCCGAATGACCAAGGCCTCCGACCTGTTCGTCCAATGCCTGGAGGAGGAGGGGGTCGAATATGTGTTCGGAGTTCCTGGCGAGGAGAATCTGGACTTCCTCGACAGCCTGTCGCGCTCGTCGAGGATCAGGCTCATCCTGACCCGCCACGAGCAGGGCGCCGGCTTCATGGCTGCGACCTATGGACGGCATACCGGCAAGACCGGAGTCTGCCTCGCCACCCTGGGCCCGGGCGCGACCAACCTCGTCACCGCCGCGGCCTATGCCCAGCTCGGCGGGATGCCGATGATGATGATCACCGGCCAGAAGCCGATCAAGAAGTCGAAGCAGGGCCGCTTCCAGATCCTCGACGTGGTCGCGATGATGGGGCCGATCACCAAATATACCCACCAGCTCGCCTCGTCCGACAACATCCCGAGCCGGGTGCGCGAGGCCTTCCGGCTCGCCGAGGAGGAGAAGCCGGGCGCGGTTCACCTGGAATTCCCCGAGGATATCGCCGAGGAGCGGACGGATTCGAGGCCGCTTCGCCGAAGCCTCGTTCGGCGCCCGACGGCCGACGAAAAGGCGGTTCGGGCCGCGGTGAGCAAGATCGAGGCGGCGCGCTCGCCGCTGCTCGTGATCGGCGCCGGCGCCAACCGCAAGATGACCAGCCGGATGCTCCTCCAGCTGGTCGAGAAGACCGGAATCCCGTTCGTCACCACCCAGCTCGGCAAGGGCGTGATCGACGAGACCCACGCCAAATTCCTGGGCTGCGCCGCGCTTTCGGCCGGCGATTTCGTCCACCGGGCGATCGAGGCCGCGGACCTGATCGTCAATGTCGGCCACGACGTCATCGAGAAGCCGCCCTTCTTCATGAAGCCGGGCGGAACCGAGGTGATCCACGTCAGCACCAACACGGCCGAGGTCGACCCGGTCTATTTCCCGCAGGTCGAGGTGATCGGCGACATCGCCAACGCGATCTGGCAGGTCAAGGAGGACATCGTCCCCTCCGCGCGCTGGGATTTCGATGCCATGCTGGGCGCCCGCCGGGCCGAGGTCGAGCATAGCGGCTCGCTGTCCGCCGATTGCCGGTTCCCGGTCTTTCCCGCCTGCCTGGTCAGGCAGGTCCGCGAGGCGATGCCGGCCGACGGAATCGTCTGCCTCGACAACGGGGTCTACAAGATCTGGTTCGCCCGCAACTATCCGGCGCGGGCGCCCAACACGGTCCTGCTCGACAACGCGCTCGCGACCATGGGCGCGGGCCTGCCCTCGGCGATGGCGTCGGCGATGGTCTATCCGGGGCGAAAGGTGCTTGCGGTCTGCGGCGACGGCGGCTTCATGATGAACAGCCAGGAGATGGAGACGGCGGTCCGGCTGAAGCTCGACATCACGATCCTCGTCCTCAACGACAACAGCTACGGCATGATCCGCTGGAAGCAGGCGAACATGGGCTTCAAGGATTGGGGGCTGACCTACGGCAATCCCGATTTCGTCAAATATGCCGAGAGCTACGGAGCCACCGGCCATCGCGTGGAGAGCGCCGAAGGCGTTCCGGAGCTGTTGCGCCGCTGCCTCGATACGCCCGGGGTCCACCTGATCGACTGCCCGGTCGACTATGCCGACAACGACCGGATCCTCAACCACGAGATCAAGACGCTGAGCGCGGCCTTGTGAGAGCACCCCCGTTCGCCCTGAGCCTGTCGAAGGGCGTTCCTTCCTGAAGCGAGGGGCTTCGACAGGCTCAGCCCGAACGGTTTGGAATCACGCATGGTCAAATTGAACGACATTTACCCGCTCTACCTCGCCAACGAGGCGAAGCAGCCCAATTCCGACCTCGAGGTCACCGACAAATATAGCGGCAAGATCGCCTTCCGCTGCGCCCAGGCCGATGCCGCGACGATCGACGCCGGCATCGCGGCCGCCGCCGAAGCGGCGGGGCCGATGGCTCGGATGGCGAGCTTCGAGCGCCAGGCCGTGCTCCAGCATTGCGTCGACCGCTTCAAGGCCCGGTTCGACGAGCTCGCCTTCGCCCTGTGCGTCGAGGCGGGCAAGCCGATCCGCGATTCGGAAGGCGAGGTCACCCGGCTGATCGACACCTTCCGGATCGCCGCCGAGGAATCGGTTCGGATGACCGGCGAGGTCCAGCCGCTCGACATCAGCCCCAGGGCGCGCGGCTATCAGGGGATGTGGAAGCGGGTGCCGATCGGGCCATGCAGCTTCATCTCCCCCTTCAACTTCCCGCTGAACCTCGCCGCTCACAAGGTCGCCCCGGCGATCGCCGTCGGCTGCCCGTTCGTGATGAAGCCGGCCAGCCGGACCCCGCTCGGAGCGATCATCATGGGCGAGGTGCTCGCCGAGACCGACCTGCCCAGGGGCGCCTTCTCGATCCTGCCCGCCCACCGCGAGGGCGCCGACCTCTTCACCACCGACGATCGGCTCAAATTGCTCAGCTTCACCGGTTCGCCCGCTGTCGGCTGGGAGCTCAAGGCCAAAGCCGGCAAGAAGAAGGTGGTGCTCGAGCTCGGAGGCAATGCCGCGGTGATCGTCGACCGCGATTCCGATCTCGACGACGCCGTCGAGCGGATCATCTTCGGGGCCTTCTACCAGTCCGGCCAGAGCTGCATCGGGGTCCAGCGAATCATCGTCCACGCCGACATTTACGACGAGACCAGGAAACGGCTGGTGGCGAAGGCGAAGGCGCTGGTCGCCGGCGATCCCCACGATCGAAAGACCTTCATCGGCCCGATGATCGACGTCAGGGAGGCGCAGCGGCTCGACAACTGGATCCGCGAGGCGGTCGAGGGCGGAGCGAAATTGCTGTGCGGCGGCAGGCGCGAGGGCGCGATGCTCGAGGCGACCCTGCTCGAAGGGGTCGACCGGGGCTCGACGCTCTACCGCGAGGAGGCGTTCGGCCCGGTCGCCATCCTGTCCAGCTTCACCGACTTCGATTCCGCCCTCGAGGAGGTCAACGACAGCAAGTTCGGACTCCAGGCCGGGCTCTTCACCCGCGACCTGTTCAGGATGTTCGACGCCTGGGACCGGCTCGAGGTCGGCGGAGTCGTGATCAACGACGTCCCTTCCTACCGCGTCGACAACATGCCCTATGGCGGGGTCAAGGACAGCGGCCTCGGCCGCGAGGGGATCCGCTTCGCGATGGAGGACATGACCGAGATCCGCAATCTGGTCATCCGGCGCGGCGCCGGCGCGGCGCTGAGGGACGTGGGGGAATGAAGCCTATTTGGCGACGGTCTCGAGCAGCGGAGTGAGCATTCCGGCGACGGCCGGGGAGATGAGCGCGAGGAACACCTTGAGCAGGCCGGCCATCGAGATCGGCGCCGCGCTTCCGTCGCTCTTCCCAGCCTCGCTTTCGGGATTGAAGCGGCGAAGCCAGAGCGCCGCCGGAAGGTAATAGGACGCGATGATCGTGCTGTAATAGATCCCGTTGGCCAGCATAAGCACGTTGACATGCTCCATGTAGAGCTTGCGGTCGGTGCTGAACGGCGCCGGCCAGCGCATGCTCGCGTCCATGAAGAAGAGCCCGGTCACGAGGAGCAGGGCCGAGCCGTACATGTAGCCGTCGAGGCGGGTCCTTTGCATCTTCCAGACCTCGTCCGCCGAGGAGTCCGACGTCTCGGGGGTCGCGAGGCAGGTCAGGGTGCCCAGGATGGCGGAGCCGGCGCCGAAGGTCAGGAAGGCGCTGAACAGCAGGACCAGCACATCCAGCACATCGGCGAGGGTCATTCCGGACCCCGACGCCCGGAGCCCGCCCAGGGCGTCGTCGATGAAGTTGCTTCCGACCACCGCCTGGGGCGAGGCGTAACCGGCGGTCTGAAGAGTGATGATCAAGGCGGCCGTCGCCAGCCAGAGCAGGATCGGACCGGCGAGCTGCCGTCGCGCCGTAGCGTCGAACAGGCCGAAGCAGTCGCGGGCGAACTGGATGGTGAGAAGAGTCGCGACCAGCATGAAGGGGAGGAGGGACACGAGCACCCGCGTTCGCCCCATCGCCTCCATCCGCGGATTCTCGACATGGCCCACCACGTCGCCGACCGCATCGTGCCAGCCGAAAGCGCCGTTGAGCGCCTCGTTGACGAAGACGACGGTGAGCGGAAGAAGCACGAGCAGCGGCGCCAGCGGCGGAAGGACGAGCCGGTTGAGCGGCGATGCGGGCGATGCGGGCGATGCGGGCGATTCAGGCGATGCAGTCATTCACCGTCCCCCTGGTGACGTCTGCCGCACTGTCTAGACCGACTTCGCCGGATGTTCCACAAATCCGCGGCCGGCCGGCGCCCGAAGTCAGGCCGGCGCGCGTGAACGCGGCGATCAGGCGACCGGCGCGGCGCTCCGGAAGTCGGAGGGCCCCTCCTCTCCCGTGAAGGACGGGAGAGGGCTGCTAGGCCCTCGGGTCCTCGCCGCCGTCAAGAATGATCAGGAGCGTCTCTACGACACCGTCGATGTTCCCAAGGATGTCGTGATTCCAGAAGCGTACGATCCGGAACCCGCGCTTGCGCAGATAGGCGGTTCGGGCGCGGTCGGCCTCCGGGCTGTGCTGGCCTCCATCCGCTTCGACGATGAGCTTCCGGCCGAGGCAGACGAAATCGACGACGAATGGGCCGAGGTGTGCTGGAACCGGAACTTCACGCCGAGCCGGCGATCTCTCAGCCGCGACCAAAGCAGGCGTTCGGCATCGGTGGCGAGGCGCCGCAAGGGCGCGGCATGGGGGCTGATCTGGCGCTTCACCGGCGGCACGGGGCGAACCAAATATCACGCCCGAAGCATCATCCAAAAACCGGTTGGCGGAGATGCAAAAACCCCTCTCCCGTCCTTACGGGAGAGGAGGGGCCCGCCGCGAAGCGGTGGGAGGTGAGGGTCTGTACCTCGGCCTCAGCAAGACCCTCACCTCCCAAGCCTTTGGCTTGGGCCCCTCCTCTCCCGCGAAAAGCGGGAGAGGATCGATCACAGCCGCTCCAGCCTCGTCAGGCCGTAGCGGGCGAGGCCAAGGCGATAGGCCTCTACGTCGGTGTCCCGGCCGGTGAAGAGCGCAACGCCTTCGACCGCGTCTCCGGGCCAGCCCAGATGGCGGGTCAGCCAGGCCGTCCGGCGGGCAATTCCCTCCTTGCCGTCGACGAAGCGGACGGGCCGCGGGGCCGCGGCCGCGAGCGCCTCCTCGACC
>DASVUZ010000037.1:0-320295 GCA_036386795.1 Allosphingosinicella sp. | reverse complement strand
GAAGTTAATCGCCCGCTCGAGCGCCGGCCGCCAGCGTGGATCGCGCTTCTCGACATAGAGGCGGAGCAGGAACTGCATCGCCTCGGACGTGCCGGCGTCGTCGAAGGTCGCATTGTCGGCATAATGCTGGAATTCCTCCATCCGCCAGGCGTTGCGGCCGATCGTCTCGTACCAGTGGCGGGTGGACGCCTCGCCGCCGAAGTCGATGAAATAGTTCCAGCCGCCGCTGCGGTGCTGGCCGGCGATCAGCGCCGCCGCCACCCGCTCGGCCGCCTGGTAATAATATTCGTCGCCGGTGGCGTGATAGGCGTCGAGGAAGAGGTGGCCCATCGTCGCGGTGCCTGGCGGCTGCACCCAGATCATGCTCGGCTTCGCCTCGATCTCGCCCCAGCGGCGCGACATGTCGGGCAGATAGGACCAGACGTATCCGCCGTTGGTCGACGCCTTCTCGACCATGAAAGTGGTGGCGCGCTTCATCGTCCGCTCGATCTCGGCGCGGCTCTGCGCGGTCGCGGGGCCGGCAAGGCCGAGAAGGAGCCATAAAGCGGCCAACAGTCTCGTCATCAATGGAACAATCCCCTCATTCGGGCCCAGGCGAAGAACAATTCCTCCCAGCCTTCTACCGTCTTTCCGCGCGCCAACCGCAGGCCGAAGCCATGGCCGCCGTCCGCGAAGAGATGCGTTTCGACCTGGGCCTTCCTGGCAAGCAAGGCCGAGCGGAGCAGGAGCGTGTTCTCGACCACCACCGACGCATCGTCTTCGGCGTGGAGAAGAAAGGCGGGAGGAGCGTTTGCAGGTACGTTGAGGTGCGGCGAATGCGCGCGCTCACGCTCGGCCGGGGCATTCTCGCCGACCAGATTCTTGCGCGAGCCGGCATGGGCGGTGGGGAGGGTCATGGACACGACCGGGTAGATGGGCGCCGCTAGGTCGGGGCGGGCGGAGAGGCGGTCCGCGGCGTCGACGGGCGCGTAGACCTTGGTATCGAAGCGCGTCATCAGGTCGGCGCAAAGGTGACCGCCGGCCGAGAAGCCCATGGCGCAGACGCGCTTTGAATCGATGCGGTATCGGGAGGCGCGGTGGCGAATGAGGCGAATCGCCCGCTGCGTGTCGGCAAGCGGCGTGTCCGGCCCCGCCGCCCAGCCTTCGTGGGGAAGCCGGTAGAAAAGGACGAAGGCGGTGACTCCGCGGCCGGCGAGAAGGCGCGCCATCTCATAGCCTTCCTTGTCGATCACCACCCAATTGTAGCCGCCCCCCGGAGTAATCAGGACCGCCGCGCCGTTCGGTCGGGCCGGGCGGAAGACTGTCATCCTCGGCCGGCTGATGCCGAAGACGTAGCGGTCGTTGTACGCCCTGTCCTTGCTGCGCTCCTTCACGGTCTCGACGGGCGGCACAGCGGGAGAGCCGGGAGGCCCGCCTGGCCACAGATCGATCGTTTCCACCGGATCTGGCGAGGAGAGGTGCGGCGAATCCGCAGTCGCGGGCGGCCTCGTCTGCGCCGCCGCGCGTGCGCCGAGCCCAAGGGCGAGGGTGCCGAGAAGGGCGGTGCGGCGGTCGATCTGCATTCTAGGACATGCTCGGCTTGAAGTTTTGGACACCCGTCATTGCGAGCGAAGCGAAGCAATCCAGTGCGGCCTCGGAGGCCTGCTGGATTGCTTCGTCGCTTCGCTCCTCGCAATGACGGGACAACGCAAGACTATAACTCTCTAGAACTTGAAGCGGGTGCCGATCCAGAACTGCCGGCCGGTATGGTGAAGGACGCTGAGGCGGTCGGCGGCGCTGTCGATATATTGGTCGGTATATTCGTCGGTGAGGTTGATCGCCTCCAGCGTCACCGAGAAATTTTCGTTGATTTTGTAGGAGGCGGATGCGTCGATGTTGATCGTGCCGTGGGTTCCTTCGACGTCGTTGAAGGTCGGCTGGCCGGCATTGGCGTTGAAGACCGGCCCATTGCCCGGAGCCACCCCGTTCCGGCCCGGAACGTTGGTCAGATAGGCGCTGCGATAGGCCACCGATCCGCGCACGGAGAGGCGCTCGTCCTCGTAATAAAGCGTCGCGTTGGCGCCGTGGGGCGATAGGTTGACGAGGCTCTGGGTCACCACCGGAGCGCCGACATTGTTGGCCAGCGGATATTGGATGTCCGATTTGACGTAGGTGTAGTTCGCCTGGATGCCGAGGTTGGAGAGCGGCCCGGGCAGGAAGCGGAAGGGCGACTGGAAGCCGATCTCCAGCCCCTTCACCTTGCCGCCGTTGCTGTTCACCGGCTGGGTGACGGTGAAGAGGTCGGTCGGCTGGACGGTCGTGCCGGCGAGCAACGATTCCGGAAGGCCCAGCTGGTTGAACGGCACGCTCTGGGTGCTGGTCGCGACGAAGCTCGAAATGTCCTTGTAGAAAAGGCCGACGATGATCGCCGACTCGCGAGCGAAATAATATTCGAGCGAGAGGTCGACGTCGGTGGCCTTGGTCGGCTCGATGAACGGGTTGCCGAGAGTGAGGGTGCGGTTGCCGCCGCTGATCGAGAAGGAGCCGCCCGGATTGACCGTGCCGATGTCGGGCCGGGCGATCACCTTAGCGGCGGCGACCCGGGCAATGAGGCCGTCCGCCAGCTCGAGGCTGACGTTCGCGGAGGGCAGCCAATTCTCATAGCTTCGATCGACCTCGACGAGGGTGAAGCCGGTCGGGGTGTTCTGGTAACCGGTCGAGCGCTGCTTGGTTTCGACATAGCGCAGGCCGGCATCCGCCTTGACCGGCAGCGAGCCGATCCGGCCGTCGAACACCGCCTGGACGTAGCCGGCGAGGTCGCGCTCGTTGACCGTGCGGAAGTTGCCGCGGGCCGAGGGGTTCTCGATACCGGTGAGCGCGAATCGCCCCGTGTTCGAGTAGATGCTGAGGTTGGTGGCGAAGGCGGCGAGGTCGGGGACGACGAAGGTGCCCGGAGTGCCGTTCAGCGGCGTCTTCGAGCTGAACGAATAGAGCGTGCTGAGCGGCCCGAGCTGGCCCGCGGGAACGAGCCCGGCGACGTCGGTCTCGCTGGTGCGCCGATATTCTTCGGAGCTGAAGCGGTATTTCTTCCAGTCGCCGCCGATCCGCAGCTTCACCGTGTCGGTCGCGTCGAACTCGAGCTGCGCGCGGGCCACCTTGAAGTCGTTGTCGACGAATTGCGGCCTCAGGCGGATCTCGCCGAGCACGAAGCTGGCGGGATTGGTGACGTCGAGATTGCCGTAGTTGAAGGTCGGGAAGCGCGAGCCCGAGAAATCATAGGAATAGCCCTGGACGTTGTTGGCATCGAGCGCGACCGTGGTCTGGATCGGATTGGCGAACTCCGACTTGGAATAGCCCGCGAGCACGTCGAGACGCAGCCTCTCGCCGAAATCCTGGTGCAGCGAACCGGTATATTGCTGGAACTTCGTCTCGAGATGATCGAAGCGCGATTCGACCCGGACGTCGACATTGTTGAAGCTGCCGGAGACGAGGCTGTTGGTCGAGTCCACGACGGCGCCCGGAAGGATCACCGTCTGCGGCTTGCCCGTGCCGGAGCGGCTGAAGGAGATCGCCTCCAGATATTGCTCGGTCCGGTCGGATTCGAACCTGGCGTAGAGCGCGTCGAAGGTCAGCAAGGTGGAATCGCTCGGCTGGAACTGGAGCGAGCCCGTCAGGCCGAGCCGCTTCGTCTGGTAGCGGTAGCTGTCGTAGCGCGGGATGCGCGGATGGAAGAAGGCGAAGCCCTGGGTCGCGCCGGCCGGCAGGGTCGAGGCGGCCGCGAAGCCGCCATTGTCGGTGCCGCGTTCCCATCTGACCGTAGAGGGCCCCTCCTCGAGGATGCCGCGCTCGCTGTAGGCGGCGGAGAGGAGGATCCCGGCCTTGCCGTCGAGGAACTTGGCCGCGAAAAGGCCGGTGATGCGAGGATCCGTGGCTTTGGACAAATCATTGTAGCCGAGCTGCGCGGAGCCGGCGATCGTCATGTCCGCGCGGTAATCGAAGGGCCGCGCCGTGGCGAGATCGACGGTCGCGCCCAATGAGCCTTCCTCGACGTCCGCCGAGGCGCTCTTTCGGACCGTGATCGAGTTGAAGAGTTCCGAGGCGAAGACGTTGAAGTCGAACTGGCGGCCGCGGTTGGCGCCGCCGCTCGAATCGGCGCCGCCGGTGGTCGACAGGCCTTCGATACCGTTGATCCGCACCCGGGTGAAGATCGGGCCCAGGCCTCGGACGGTGATGTTGCGCCCCTCGCCCTGGTCGCGGGTGATGGCGACGCCGGGGACGCGCTGGATCGATTCGGCCAGGTTGTTGTCGGGGAAGTCGGCGATGTCCTCGGCCTTGATGA
This sequence comes from Allosphingosinicella sp., assembly GCA_036386795.1. Taxonomy (GTDB): domain Bacteria; phylum Pseudomonadota; class Alphaproteobacteria; order Sphingomonadales; family Sphingomonadaceae; genus Allosphingosinicella. The sequence continues at coordinate 315,977 of DASVUZ010000037.1, read as the reverse complement.
CGTCGATGATCCCGGTCGCCTCGCGCTTCTCGGTCAGCGAGCGGCGCAGCGAGGCGCGGTAGCCGGTGACGACGATGTCCTCGCCGGCGGCGGCGTCGGGCGCCGTCGCGTCGTTATTGGCCGCGGCGTCTTCGGCATTGGGCACACCGTCCCCGTCCGCCCCTTGCGGCGATGTGGGTGGAAGGTTGGCGCCGCTGTCCTGCTGCGCCTGGGCTGGAGCCGCGGTGAGCAGGATACCGGCAATGAGCGAGGTCGTGCCGAGCAGCCGTGCCAAACGAAGCGTATGCGCTCCGACCTTCAGTTCCGTCATCCTGCCCTCCTGTGCGGCCGCGCTCCCCGCGCGCCTCTTGTATGACACCGGTGTCTGCAACCGGCGCTTCGAAAGCTGCGAGCGCAAAGCCGCCGCGGCAAGTCCTGGAGATGGGCGCGGACGCTGACCGTCCGCTTGGTCTCTCTCCTCCCGCGCCCCGCTATGACTGCAGAGTCGCCGATCCGGTTCCTAAGTAACCGGTGTCATCGAACTGGACCGGCCCGCCTTTGCTGTCAAGGCCGGCTCAGCTGCCCGGCTGGATGTAGGGCACGCGGGCGAACAGCTCGCGCTCCCACCGCCGCGGATCCCCCACGGCGCGGCTGCCGACATCGAACACCATGGTCGACCGCCCAGGAAGGGCATAGATCGGCCACGTCGGTACGCCAGCCGCGTTCGGATCCCCGGTGCGGGCAAAGCCGCTGAACGCTTTCATCATCGTCCCACTAAGGCTGCGGGCGGCGGGGCCAATACCGGTGTAGGAACCTTCGGCGTCGAGCGTTCCGAACGCGAGGGCAATGTCCATCGTGTGGGGAGCGCCGCGTCGCGGCTGCGTCGGCGACTGGAAGTCGAGCTGGTAGACCCAGGTCGGAGCCGCAACCTGCGCGCGCATGTCGGCTTCGATCACCTGACCAGGCCAGCTCCGCCCCGCGGTCGTGGCGGCGTAGAAGATCCGTTCCGGCGACCAGTCCGGAAACTGCCGGCGATATTGCTCCACGATCCATTCCGGATGGATGTCGACCCGCAGCTCCGGCGCGAGGCGCTCGGCGAGATTGTCCCAGCCGAGGGTCCGCACCTTCTCGCTCTCCGGATCGATGAACGCCCGGGTCTCGTCGCGGGTGTTGCCGAGAATCATGGGTATGGAGTTGGACTGCGGGTTGGAGTCCGGCCAGAAGGGGTGACGGTTTAGCCATTTCATGTCGAGCACGGGGCCCATATAGACTCCGCCGCCGAGGATCGGATCGGTCGCGGAAAGCCCTTCGACGAGGCGCTCGGCCGGCAAAGCGAGCAGCTCGTCCGCCGAGCTCACCTTCAGCGCCTCGAGATAGGCGTGGGTCCTTGCGGTGGCATTGAGGGCCCCCGAGGCGGTGACCTGCTGGCCGCTCATCGTGATGGCGCGATGAAAGAGCTTCTTCGCGGCCGGCGTGCCCATCAGGGTCGCGATCTTGGCCCCCCCGCCCGATTGGCCGAAGACCAGCACGCGCGAGGGATCGCCGCCGAATTGGGCGATATTGTCTCGGATCCATCGCAGCGCGAGGATCAGGTCGAGCTGGCCTGCATTGCCGCTGTCGGCGAAGCGCGGATCGAGGCGCGCAAGATAGAGATATCCGAAGGCGTTGAGGCGGTGGTTGACCGTCACCACCACCACATCCTCTCCGGCGGCAAGGTGGCGGCCGTCGTTCAGCGGATCGGCGACGCTGCCGGTCGAATAGGCGCCGCCGTGAAAATAGACCATCACCGTGCGCGTGCCGCCCGAGCGGGCCTCGGGCGTCCAGATGTTGAGGTAAAGGCAATCCTCGCTCTGCGGCGCGAAGCGGTCGCCCCGCTGCGGCGCCGACGGACCGAAGGCGAGCGCATCGACCGTCTCCCGGCTCGGGCGGGGCGGCTTCGGGGCGCGGAAGCGCTCGGCGGTGCCGTAGCGAATGCCTCGAAAGACGTGGAGCCCGTTCTCGATCGAGCCGCGCACCCGGCCGAGCCTGGTCTCGACGATTCGGTGGCTGGCGGGCGAAGCGGCGTGGAGCAGGGCCGGCAGCGCCGCGGCGCCGACAAGGACGCCCCGGCGGGTGATCATCGCCGGACGTCCAGTCCGCCCGCCAGGAAGGCTTCGATGTCGCGCACTCCGAACAGGCTGAAATCGCCGGGCAGCGAGTGCTTGAGGCAGGTCAGCGCGAGACCCGAGCGCACCGTCCAGTCGAGATCGCGTCTGGTCCGGACGCCGTGGAGGATCCCGGCGGCGAAGGCGTCGCCGGCGCCGATCCGGTCGACGATCCCGGCGACGACCACCTCCTCGGTCTGGGCGGCGCCGTCGGGCGTGTCGATGCGGGCGGCGATCCGGTGGCGGTCGGCGTCGTCGACGTGCCGCGCGGTCGAGGCGATCATCTTCAGATTGGGGAAGGCGCCGAAGGCCGCCTCGGCCGCCTCGCGGCGGCGGTCCGGACCCTCGCCGCCGAATTTCGCGCCGAGCAGCAGCGAGATGTCGCGATGGTTGCCGAACAGGATCTGCGCCTTGGCGACCAGCCGGGTGAGGATCGCTTTGGGATCGCTGTCCCAGGCTTCCCAGAGCTGCGCCCGGTAATTGCCGTCGAAGGAGATCGGGATCCCGAGCCGCCCCGCCGCCTCGGCCGCCGCGACCGCCGCCTCCGCCGAACGCGGACCCAGCGCGGGCGTGATTCCGGACATGTGGAGCAGGCCGACTCCGTTGAGGAGCTTGTCCCAGTCGAAGTCGCCCGCGGCGGCTCGGGCGAAGCTGCTGTCCTGGCGGTCGTAGAAGATCTCCGACGCCCGCAGCCCGGCGCCCTGGGTGAGGAAATAGAGGCCCATCCGGCCGGGAGTGCGCGCTACGCCCGAGACGTCGAGGCCGTGACGGCGGATCTCCCGAAGCGCGGCCTCGCCCAGCGCGTTGCCGGGAAGGCACGTCACCATCTTCACCTTGTGGCCGAGATTGGACAAGGCCACCCCGACATTGGCCTCGGCGCCCGCCACATAGACGTCGAGGGCCGGCTTCTGGAGCATCAGCTCCCGACCCGGCGCGGTCATTCGAAGCAGGGTCTCCCCGAAGCAGGCGACGGCGCCGGTCATCTCACTCTCCGGAAGAAGGGAAGGGCTTCGACAGGCTCAGCCCGAACGGGGTGGGGACGGTCATCGCTTTCCTTCGTTCGCCCTCAGCCTGTCGAAGGGCTTCCTTCCTGTTGCGCGCGGAAGGCTCATCGCGCCAGCCAGCCGCCGTCGACGGCGAGGATGTGGCCGTTGACGTAATCCGACGCGGCGGAGGCGAGGAAGACCGCCGCTCCGCCGAGGTCCGAGGGCTCGCCCCAGCGTCCGGCCGGTATCCGCTCGATGATCTGCCGGTTGCGGGTCTCGTCGGCCTGGAGCGCGGCGGTGTTGTTGGTGGCGATGTAGCCGGGCGCGATCGCGTTGACGTTGATGCCCTTGGACGCCCATTCGCAGGCGAGCAATTTGGTCAGTCCGGCGACGCCCGATTTGGAGGCGGTGTAGCTCGGCACCCTGATCCCGCCCTGGAAGCTCAGCATCGAGGCGATGTTGACGATCTTGCCGCGCCGCTTCGCGATCATGTGCCGCCCCGCGGCCTGGCTCAGGAAGAAGACCGACTTGAGGTTGGTGTCGATCACCGAGTCCCAATCCTCCTCGCTGAAGTCGACCGCGTCGGCGCGGCGGATGATCCCGGCATTGTTGACCAGGATGTCGAGACCGCCGAGCTCGCCGAGGGTCTGCTCGACCACGTCCTGCACCGGCGCGATGCTCGAAAGGTCGGCGGCGACGAGCGCGGCTCGGCGGCCGGCGCGGCGGACCAGATCCGCCGTCTCGTCCGCGCTGGAGCGCCCGACCAGGGCGACGTCGGCGCCCGCCTGCGCGAGCGCCACGGCGATGCCCTGGCCGATTCCGGTATTGGCGCCGGTGACGATCGCGACCCGGCCGGTGAGGTCGAACATTGTGCTCACAACATCTCCATCCACACCGTTCGCCCTGAGCCTGTCGAAGGGCTTTCCTTCTCCCTTTCCGCGAGTGAAGAAGGAAGGGTCTTCGACAGGCTCAGCCCGAACGGCCTCAATTCATTGCTCCAACCCGGGCGCCTCACTGCAGCTGGCAGATGTCGAGGACGTTCATGTCGGTATAGTCCTGGTTCTCGCCGGCCATCGCCCAGATGAAGGCATAGGCTCTGGTACCCGCGCCCATGTGGACCGACCAGACCGGGCTGATCACCGCCTCCTCGTTGGCGACCATGATCTGGCGGAGCTGATCGCCCTGGCCCATAAAGTGGAAGACCCGGTCGTTCGCTCCGTCGAGGCCGAAGTAGAAATAAATCTCGCTGCGCCGCTCGTGAATGTGCGGCGGCATCGTGTTCCAGACGCTGCCGGGCTTCAGCACGGTGAGGCCCATCACGAGCTGAGCGCTGTCGCAGATGCCGGGGATGACGAGCTGATAGATGGTGCGCTCGTTCGACTCTTCGAGGCTGCCGCGTTCCAGCGCATTGGCCTGGGCGATTCCGAGCTTGCGGGTCGCGAAGGCCTTATGCGCCGGGCAGGAGGCGAGGTAGAAGCGCGCGCCCGGCCCTGAGAAGACGACGTCCTTCGCGCCCATGGTGACGTAAAGACAATCCATGTTGCCCAGCTCGAAAGCCTCGCCGTCGACGGTGACGGTGCCCGCGCCCTGACCGACGTTGACGATGGCAAGCTCGCGCCTCTCGAGGAAGGCCTTTCCCGCCGCCGAGGCGGGCTCCGTCTGGTCGGGCAGGCGCACGTCCGCACCCGCCACGACGACCCCGCCTATCACGAACCGGTCCGCATGGGTGTAATTGAGGACGCACTCGCCTTCGCGGAACAGTCCTTCGATCAGGTAGCGATCGCGCAGCTCCTCGTTGGAGACGCACTCCATCATGTCGGGGTGGGTGGCGTAATAAGTGCGTTCGAACATGGGGGCTCCGTTCAGAGGGGGAGGGGAAAGGCCGTCATCCCGGCGAAAGCCGGGACCTCAGGTCGGAAAGGCGCTGCGGCCAATCTCGACGAGGTCCCGGCTTTCGCCGGGATGACGGAGGAGGCGGAATCACGCCGCCATCACTCGCGGCGGGTCAAGGCGGTAGGCCCGTTTCACCAGGCCGTAGGCCAGCTCATGCGCAAGCTCGGCCGCCTCCCAGTCGAGGAGGCGGCCCTCGGCGACGAGGCGGGCGAGGAAGCCGCAGTCGACCCGGCGCGCGACGTCGTGGCGCGCGGGGATGGAAAGGAAAGCGCGGGTGTCGTCGTTGAAGCCGACCGTATTGTAGAAGCCGGCCGTCTCGGTCGTCATCTCGCGGAAGCGGCGCATGCCTTCGGGCGAATCGTGGAACCACCAGGCGGGCCCCAGCTTCAGGCAGGGATAATGGCCGGCGAGCGGCGCCAGCTCGCGCGCATAGGCGCTCTCGTCGAGCGTGAAGAGGATGATCGACAGGCCCGGCTCGTTGCCGAAGCGGTCCAGGAGCGGCTTGAGCGCGCGGACGTAATCGGTGCGGGCCGGGATGTCGGCGCCCTTGTCGCGGCCATATCGGCCGTGCAGCCAGCGATTGTGGTTGCGCAAGGAACCCGGATGGATCTGCATCACCATCCCGTCCTCGACGCTCATCGCCGCCATCTCCGTCAGCATCTGGGCCCGGAACAGCTCGGCGTCCTCGAGCGACCAGGCGCCGCCCACGATCCGCCCGAACAGTGCCTCCTTCTCGGCCCGAGCCAGATCGGCGGTGAGCGCGGTCGGATGGCCGTGATCGGTGGCGGTGGCGCCGGCGGCGCGGAAGTCGGCGCGGCGCCTGCGATGCGCGGCAAGGTAGCCCGGCCAGATCTCGACATTCTCGCCGGTCAACTCGGCGAAGCGGGCGAGCGCGGCGGGGAAGTCCTCATGCTCGGGGTCGACGACCGCGTCCGGGCGATAGGTGGTGACGACCCGCCCCGGCCAGCCGGACTGGCGGATGGCGGCGTGGTTGGAGAGGTCCTCATGCGGCCCCTCGGTGGTGGCGAGCAGCTCGATGTTGAACGCGTCGAACAGCGCACGCGGACGGAAGGCAGGGGTCGCCAGCGCTTCGTTGATTCGGTCGTAATAAAGATCGGCGGTCGCCGCTTCGAGTGCGACATCGAACCCGAACACCGAAGCGAAGACATGGTCGAGCCAGAGACGCGACGGCGTGCCGCGGAAGAGATAATAGTGGCTCGCGAACAGTCTCCACGCCTCGCGGGGGTCGGCTTCGGAGGGGCCGGAGCGGCTCGGGACTCCGAGCCGGTCGAGCGCGACGCCCTGACTGTAGAGCATCCGGTAGAGATAATGGTCCGGAGCCAGGAGGAGCTCCGTCGCGTTCGACCAGGGCTGATCGGTCGCGAACCAGGCCGGATCGGTGTGGCCGTGCGGGCTGACGATCGGCAGGCCGGCCGCCTCTTCATAGAAGGCCCGGGCGAGCGAGCGCGTACCGGGATCGGCCGGAAACAGTCGGTCCGGGTCGAGCTTGAGGGGCCTCGGCATCTTCATCCCAACGCTTGTGGAGCCGGCAGTCTCCGCCACCTTGCGATTTCAGCCGGTAACCGGTGTCATGCTAGAAAGCAAGCCACGCCCGAGAGACGGGTCACCGGGACGGCGCGGCGACCGACCCGCGCTTCACGAGCCTCGACAGGAAGAGCGAAGGCTCGGCGACGTCCGCTTCCGAAGCGGCTTCGCTGGTCAGCAGCTTCAGGGCCGCGGCGCGGGCCATGGAGACGATCGGCCAGCGCACGGTCGTCAGCGGCGGCCAGATGTGACCGGCGATCGGCGTGTCGTCGAAGCCGATGATCGACAGTTCCTCGGGAACGCTGATCCCGCGCTCGCGCGCAGCATGGACGACTCCGGCGGCCATCTCGTCGTTGCTGGCGAAGATGGCGGTCGGCCGCGGCGAAAGGTCGAGCAGCTTTTCCGCCGCCGCGATGCCCGATTCGAACGTGTAGTTTCCCTCGGCGACGAGGCTGCGCGGCAGCTTGATCGACGCGGCGGCGAGGGCGTCCTCGAACCCGAGCCGGCGCTCCGTCGCTGAGCGGAAGCCGTGCGGACCGGCGATCAGGCCGAGCATCCTGTGACCTTGGGTGATGAGGAACTGGACCGCGTCGGCGACCGCCTCGCGATCGTTGGAGGCAACCATGTGATCGGGATCGTCCAGCTCCGCCGAGCCCATTCGGACGTAGCGACAGCCGACCTCGTCGCAGAGCCGGGCGATCGCGTCGTTCTCCGAGAGCGGGGGAAGGAGGACAACTCCGTAGGGGCGCTGGCGCTCGAGGAAGTGGCGGACGTCGTCCATCAGCGCGGAAGAGCCGCGGTCGACCGGGCGCACGACCATCGCGAAATCGGTGCCCTGGAGAGCTTCCAATATGCCCTGCTGGACATTGAGCACCATCTGGGCGTTCGGATTATCGTGGAGCAGGCCGATCAGGAAATTCGTTCGGAGCGCCAGCGCCCGGGCCTGCGGGTTGGGCACGTAGCCGAGCTCCCGGATCACCTCGAGCACCCGCTTCCTCGTCTCCTCGTTGAGCAGGGTGGAGCGGTTGATGACCCGGCTCACCGTCTTCTTCGAGACTCCGGAGAGCCGGGCGACGTCGTTGATCGTGGGCTTGCCCGACCGGCGCCGGCCGTTGCTGTCTTCCGCCTTGCTGCTCACGCCGCTCTCCCGTCGATCGCGGATAGCCGACCCGACGCTCCGGCAAAAGCCGCTTCCGCTTGTGGCCTTGGCCGGCAAGAGCTATGACACCGGTTACCGACATGACTCCAGCCGATCTCCTCGAATCCGCGACCGCCAGCGGTCTGCTTCGGCTGGCCCCCGGCGACGATGTCGCCGTAGCGCTTCGTGACCTGGCGACGGGCGAGTGGCTCCCCGCCGGCGACTTGGCGCTCCAAGTCCGGCAGGCCATACCGTTTGGGCATAAGCTTGCGCTGCGCGACATGGCTGCGGGAACGAAGGTCCGGAAGTTCGGCTGGCCGATCGGAATCCTCACCGCACCCGTCCGCGCGGGAGAGCATGTCCATTCGCACAATCTCGCCACGCTCCTCGGCGGGGTCGAGGGCTATGCCTACGAGCCCGCCGGGAGCGAACCGGCCGGCGAGGCTCGTCCGCTCGCCTTCCACGGCTACAGGCGGGGCGACGGCCGCGTCGGCACCCGCAACGAGATCTGGATCCTGCCGACGGTGGGCTGCGTCGCCCGCACGGCTTCCAGGATCGCCGCCATCGCCCACGCGCGCCATGCCGGCGCCGTCGACGGCGTCCATGCCTTTGTCCATCCTTTCGGCTGCTCGCAGCTCGGCGACGACCTTGCGGCGACCCGCTCGGTGCTGGCGGCGCTGGCCTGCCACCCGAATGCCGGCGGGGTGCTGCTGGTCGGCCTCGGCTGCGAATCCAACCAGCTGGACCGGCTCCTCGAGGAGATACCGCAGGCCCTTCGGAGCCGGGTGCGGGCACTGCGCGCTCAGAGCGCCGGCGACGAGGTCGAGGAAGGTCTGGCGCACGTGGACGCCCTCGTCGCCATCGCCTCCCTCGGGCGGCGCCAGGAGGTGGGCCTCGGCGAACTCGTCCTCGGCCTCAAATGCGGCGGGTCGGACGGCTTTTCCGGCCTGACCGCCAACCCCCTCGTCGGCCGGATGGCCGATCGGGTGACCGGCGACGGCGGCACCGCCATCCTCAGCGAGATCCCGGAGATATTCGGCGCCGAGCGGCTGCTCATGGCGAGGGCGCGCGACCGGTCTGTGTTCGAGGCGATCGTCGGCGTGGTGAACGACTTCAAGCGCTATTTCCTGGCCCATGACGAGCCCGTCTCCGAAAATCCTTCGCCCGGAAACGTTGCCGGCGGAATCACCACCCTGGAAGAGAAGTCGCTGGGAGCGGTGCAGAAGGGTGGGCGCGGCCGTGTCGAGGATGTGCTTCGCTACGGCCAGAGGGTCAGGCGGCGTGGCCTCAGCCTGCTCGAGGCACCCGGCAACGACGCCGTCTCTTCCACCGCTTTGGCCGCGGCCGGGGCAACGATGATCCTCTTCACCACCGGCCGCGGCACTCCGCTCGGCTTCCCCGTGCCGACGGTGAAGATCGCCTCCAACAGCGGGCTCGCCGCCCGCAAGCGCGGCTGGATCGATTTCGACGCGGGCGCGGTGCTGGACGAAGGCCTGGATCCGGTCGCCGATCGGCTGGCCCAGCGGATCGTCGCTATCGCTTCCGGCGAGGAGACGGCGGCCGAGCGCAATGGCGAGCGGGAGATCGCCATCTGGAAACGGGGCGTGACGCTGTGACCGCGGCCGGAATCGTCCATTTCGGTCCGGGCGCCTTCCACCGTGCGCACCAGGCCGACTTCATCGACCGGCTGCTCCCGCACGACCCACGCTGGGGGATCGCCGCCGTCTCGCTGCGCTCTGGAGGGACGGTCGAGGCGATGAAACGGCAGCGGGGCCGCTACACGCTGGCGATACTCGACGAGGAGACGAGCTTTCGAACTATCGATGCGCACAGCCACTTCTTCGGACCGGGCGATGGAGAGGCGGTGAGGCGGTTGCTCCGCGAGCCCGAGGTGAGGATCGTCTCCAGCACGGTGACCGAGAAGGGCTATTGCCTCGCAGGCGACGGCACGCTCGATCTAGCCCATCCGGACATCGTCCACGACCTCGGCCGGCCGGAGCGTCCGCTGAGCCTCGTCGGCTGGCTGGCGCTCGGGCTCAGGGACCGCCGCGATTCCGGCCTGCCGCCGTTCACGCCGCTCTGCTGCGACAACATGGTCTCGAACGGCCGCAAGCTTCGGGGGGCGGTGGTCGAATATGCGGCGCGGATCGATCCGGCGCTCGCCGACTGGATCGCCGGCGAAGCCGTGTTCCCGGACACGATGGTCGATTCGATCACGCCGGCCACCGACGAGCGCCTGGAGGCGCTGGTCCGGCAGCAAGGCTTCGACGACGAGATTCCCGTCAGCCGGGAGGCCTATTCGGCCTGGATCATCGAGGACCTGCTTCCGGCCGGGTCGCCGGACCTGCGCGGCGTGGGGGCGGTGTTGGCGGCGGATGTCGGGGCCTGGGAAAAAGCCAAGCTGCGAATCCTCAACGGCGCCCACTCGGCCCTGGCCTATCTTGGGCTGCTGATCGGGTACGAAACCGTCTCCGAAGCGATGGGCGATGTGGGTCTCGCACGCTTCGTCGAACGGCTGATCCGCGAGGACATCACGCCTGGCCTGAAGCCGTCGCCGCTCGACCTCGGCGCCTATGCCGCCGATATCCTCCAGCGGTTCCGCAACCCCACGATCCGTCACAAGCTGTCGCAGATCGCCTGGGACGGGTCGCAGAAGCTCCCTTACCGGCTGCTCGACACCATCCTCGAAGCGCGGGTTGCAGGGCGGCCAGTGGAGCGGCTGGCGGTGCCCGTCGCGGCGTGGCTGCTGTTCGTCAACCGTCAGGCGCGGGAGGAGGTCGCGCTCGTCGATCCCCTGGCGGAGATGCTCGCCCGCATCGGAGCCAGCGGCGACATCCTTGCCTTCCTCGGGCTCCGGCAGGTCTTCCCCCCCCGCCTGGCGAACGATCCCGTCTTCCGCGGCGCCCTGGCCTCGGCTGCCGAGAAGATGCGGGAGGAGGGGCCGCGTGCCCTGCTTGATGGAGAGCTCGCGCATGCCTGACATCGACCGCATCCTGACTGCCGCGCCTGTTATTCCCGTCCTCGTGATCGAGCGTGTCGAGGACGCGCTGCCGATTGCGCGGGCTCTGGTGGAGGGCGGGCTTCCGGTGCTCGAGGTGACTCTGAGGACCCCCGCCGCGCTCGATGCGATCCGCGCGATGAAAACGGTCGGTGGGGCCATCGTCGGTGCGGGAACGGTGCTGAACGCGGCCCAGTATGAAGCCGCCGTGGAGGCGGGAGCGGAATTCGTCGTCAGTCCCGGCCTGACCGACCGGATCGCCGCCGCGGCAGCCGGGTCCCCGGTGCCGCTGCTGCCCGGAGTCGCTTCGGCCGCCGACATCATGCGCGCCCTCGACCACGGCTTCTCGCGGCTGAAATTCTTTCCGGCCCAGGCTTCGGGCGGCCTGCCGGCGCTGAAGGCCTTTAGCGCCGTCTTCGGTGGCGTAAAGTTCTGTCCCACCGGCGGCATTACCCTGGCGTCGGCTCCGGACTGGCTGGCGCTCGAATCGGTCCTCTGCGTCGGCGGGAGCTGGCTCATGCCGCCCGGTGCCGCATCCCGCCCGGAAGGCATTGCGGAGCGGGCCCGCATCGCAGCGGCCCTCGTCCCGGCGACGGCTGAGTGAAAGCCGGGCCGGTCGCAAGTGTTGCGGGTGACACCGGTTTCCTCTACACCCGTTCCAAGAATAAGAGAGGCTGGGGTGGATCTGCTGACTAACGATGTGGCGGCAATCGCCGCCCGCTTCCTGTCCGCGCGGCGGCAGGCTGTGGGGCTGGACGACTATCCAGGGGACTTTCCGGAGACGCTTGCGGACGCCTATGCCGTTCAGGACGCGGCCATCGCGGCCTGGCGCAAGCCAGTGCTCGGCTGGAAGGTCGGCCGGATCAATTCCCCGCTGGCGGAGCGGTTCGGCGCTGACCGGCTCACCGGCCCCATCTTCACCGTGGAGACGGCCGGCGCGAACGGCGAGGGCCCTGACATGCCCGTCTTCGCCGCGGGTTTCGCAGCCGGCGAGGCCGAGTTCCTGCTGCGCGTCGGCCGGACCCCGCCGGTCGGAAAGGCCCGTTTCACGCTGGACGAGGCGGCCGATTTGATCGAGTCGGTCCACGTCGGCATTGAGATCGCCAGCTCGCCCCTGGGCCGCATCAACCAGCTCGGTCCGATCGCCGTGATCTCGGACTTCGGCAACAATAACGGACTCGTCGTCGGGCCGGCAATCTCCGACTGGTGCTCGAGCGGCTTCGAGGAGTGGCCAGTGACGACCCGGATAGACGGCGTCGAGGCGGGCTCGGGCCGAGCTTCCGCCTTTCCGGACGGAGCGATCGGGGCGGCGCGTTTCCTGTTGGAATTGATGGCGCGGAGGGGAATTGCCCTGGCGCCGGGCCAGTGGATCTCGTCGGGTGCCGTCGGGGGCGTCCACGACGCCCGGCCCGGCCAACGAGTGGAGGCCCGGTTCGCGGACCGTTACACCGTCGCCTGCACCCTTTGTCCGGCGCGGGCGGAGGGTTGACCGTCATGCCGGACTTGATCCGACATCCATGAACTGCCGAGGTGCGCCTAACAGACCGTGTTCATGGACCCCGGATCAGGTCCGGGGTGACGGGAGCCACTCTAATGCGCCCATTCGGCGGTCAGCCTTTCGGCGCGTTTGCCGTCCCACTTGATCTCGAGCTTGCGCTGCTGCGAGTCGAAGAGTTCGTAGATGACGAGGCCGTCATTCTGCCGGCTCTCGATCACCCGGGTCGCCGCGAAGCCCTCGGCCGCGCTCTGCACCGCCCGCGGCGCGCCGGCGAGAACGATGTCACGCTGAGTCTCGACGGCCTCCCACCGGGCGCCCTGCCGGACGATGTCGAACTCTATTTCCGAACCGTCGGCGACCCTGCTGCCAATATCGAAATAATCGCGGCCATCCCGCGTTTCGGCCTCGGCCTCGGCGGGCACGAAGCCGGGGTGCGACGCCGTCGCCGCCAGCACCTCCGGCGGCACCTGGGCGAGCGGCACGTCGCGCTTTCCGGACGTGGCCACTTTGTTCGTCGCCAAACCGTCGTCCGGCGGCGCCGCCTACTGGCCGCAGCCGATCAGGGCGAAAAGAGCGGGCATCGGGACGATGAATCTCATTTCTTCGGCTCCCCGGCAGGCTCTCCGCCGTCGGAGCCGATTGTATATGACACCGGTTTCCTCTACAAGCTTCGCCGAAGGTGCCAGAAGGCACCGCGGAGGATGTAGGAATGGCCGAGACTATCGCGCAGGGCGCGCCTTCGCGCGCGTCGAAGTTCAGCGGGGGGCGGGTGCGCTGGGGGATCTGCGCGCTCCTCTTCTTCGCCACCACGATCAATTATATCGACCGCCAGATGATCAGCGTCCTCAAGCCGACGCTACAGGGCGAATATGGCTGGGACGAGACGACCTACGCCAACATCGTCTTCTCCTTCCAGCTCGCCTACGCGATCGGCTACGTCGTCTTCGGACGCCTGATCGACAAGCTCGGCGCGCGTTTCGGCTACTCGCTCGCGGCGACCATCTGGGGCCTGGCGGCGATGGCGCATGCCTTCGCCAACAATGCCGCCCATTTCATGATCGCGCGCTTCGCGCTCGGACTCGGCGAATCGGGCAACTTTCCGGCTGGGGTCAAGGCGGTCGCCGAATGGTTTCCGAAGAAGGAACGAGCCTTCGCAATCGGCATCTTCAACGCCGGGGCCAATATCGGGGCGATCCTGACGCCGCTCATCGCCCCCTTCCTCGTCATGTGGTTCGGCTGGCGCGTCGCCTTCATGTTCACCGGCGCAATCGTCTTCATCTGGGTGATCGTCTGGTGGACGGTCTACCGCCGTCCCCGCGAGAAGACGAATTTGTCTCCCGAGGAGCTCGCCTATATCGAGAGCGACCCTGCGGACGCCCCCGGCGACGTCAAATGGCTGCCCCTGCTCCGCCACCGTCAGACCTGGGCCTACGCGATCGGCAAGTTCATGATCGATCCGATCTGGTGGTTCTTCCTGTTCTGGCTGCCGAGCTTCTTCGCTCAGGAGCATGGGCTGAACCTGCTCACCTTCGGCCTGCCCCTCGCCGCCATCTACATCATCTCGGACGTCGGCAGCGTCGGCGGGGGATGGCTCTCGTCCAAGCTCATCCACCGCGGCTGGAGCGTCAACAAGGCGCGCAAGACGGCCATGCTGGTCTGTGCGCTGTGCGTGCCGCCGGTGATGCTCGCGCCGGGCGTGGAGAGCGTCTGGGGGGCGGTGCTTCTGATCGGCCTCGCCACGGCCGCTCACCAGGGCTTCTCCGCCAACCTCTACACCATTCCGTCCGATCTCTTCCCGCGCAAGGCGGTGGGTGCGATCATCGGCATCGGCGGGACCATCGGAGCGGTGGGTGGGATGTTCATGGCCAAGTTCACCGGCTGGGTCCTCGACGCCACCGGCAGCTACATGCCGATGTTCGTCATAGCGGGCTCTTCCTACCTGGTGGCGCTGCTCGTCATCCATTTGCTCGTGCCTCGGATGGAAGAGGCGAAGCTCAGCGACGCTTAATTCCTCCCCCAGCTTGTCTCGGGGAGGGGGACCGCGCGAAGCGCGGTGGAGGGGTAATTCGGCCTCTGCGTTGCCCCTCCACAGGCTTCGCCTGGTCCCCCTCCCCGAGCAAGCTCGGGAGGAATTGAGGAGACGAGGCTCTCGGCATGCCCACGGATCCAGCCTTCTACCTCTTCGCCATCCCGGCGGTGGTCCTGATCGGGCTGGCCAAGGGCGGCTTCTCGGGCCTCGGCGCGCTCGGCACTCCGCTGATGGCGCTCGGCATGGCGGACCCGGTGCGCGCCGCCGCCATTCTTCTCCCCATCCTGATCGTCCAGGACGTCGTCGCAGTGGCTGCGTTCCGGAAGAGTTGGGACCGCTCGGTGCTCGCCGCCATGCTGCCGGGCGCGATGGTCGGGATCGGCCTCGGCTATCTGCTCGCGGCGAAGATATCCGCGGCGGGGGTCATGGCGGCGCTCGGCGCCATCTCGATCCTGTTCGGTGCCTACCGGCTCTGGGTCGAGAGGGGCGCGGGGATCGCCGCATTATCCACTTCGCCGCCCTGGGTGGGCACGCTGTTCGGGGTCGCGGCCGGCTTCACCAGCCAGATCGCCCATGCCGGCGGGCCGCCCTTCCAGATGTGGGTCATGCCGAAACGGCTCGACCGCGACGTCTTAGTCGGCACCTCCGCGATCTTCTTCGCGATCGTCAACTGGATGAAGGTTCCGGCGTATCTGGCGCTCGGCCAGTTCACGAAGGAGAATGCGATCGCGACGGCCGTGCTCCTTCCGGTCGCCGTGCTCGCAAGCATCGCCGGCGTGAAGCTGGTTCGCAAGGTCGCCACCGGAAAATTCTACACGATCGTCTATACGCTGATGATCGTCGCGGGCGCCAAGCTGCTGCTCGACGGCCTCGGCCTGAGTGGATGACACCGGTATCATGAACTGCTAAGGAGTTGGAATGATTAGCTCCGTCCTCTTCGCTCTCGCCGCCGCCTCTTCGTCCGGGAAGGCGGTCGTTGCTTTTCCGGGCGTCGAGGGCGCGGGGCGGTTTGCCGTGGGCGGGCGGGGCGGGCGGGTGATCCGGGTGGTCAACCTCGAGGACAGCGGCCGCGGTTCGCTTCGGGCGGCGATCGAGGCGAAGGGGCCGCGCACGATCGTGTTCGACGTCGGGGGAACGATCCGGCTGAAGAAGCCGCTGGTCATCCGCGAGGGGCGGCTGACCGTGGCCGGGCAGACGGCTCCGGGCGGCGGCATCACGGTTCGCGACCGGGTCTTCGAGATCGCCGCGGACGACGTCGTTGTCCGCTACATCCGGGCCCGGCTCGGCGACGAGAGCCGTGTCGAAAGCGACGCCTTCACCATCAGCCGCGGCCGGCGGATCGTCGTCGACCATGTCTCGGCGAGCTGGTCGGTCGACGAAACCCTGTCGGCGGGCGCGCCCTACGAAGGCCCCGAGGACGACTTGCGCGACGTCACCGTGCAATGGTCGATCATCTCGGAATCGCTCAGGAAGTCGGCCCACGCCAAAGGCGAGCACGGCTACGGCTCGCTGGTACGCGGAGCGCATGGCGCCAGGATGAGCTTCCACCACAATCTGTGGGCGCATCACACGGCGCGAATGCCTCGCCCGGGCAATTACCTGCCGCCGTCGAAGGACAACGTCGGCCCCTTCTACGACTTCCGCTCGAACGTCTTCTACAATTGGGGTGGAAGTCGGAGCGGCTACAATGCCGACGAGGGAGAAAAGGCCTCTCGCGCCGCCTATAACTTCATCGACAATTATTATCTGCGCGGACCCGATTCGAAGGGGGCCGCCGCCTTCGACGAACGCAACCCTATCGCCCGCGCCTGGTTCTCCGGAAACGCGATGGACGGGAAGGTGCCAAGGGACCCCTGGAGCCTCGTTTCCGGTCGCAACGATCCGGAATACCGCCTGGCGGGTCCGCTGGCCGTCGGCCCGGTGGCTCGGGATCCGGCTTCGAGAGCCTATGAGCGCGTGCTCGCCGGTGCGGGCGCTTCCCTGGTTCGCGATCCGGTCGATGCGCGGGTGGTGGCGAGTGTCCGAGCGCGCAGCGGCCGCCATATCGACAGCCAGTCGGAGGTCGGCGGCTGGCCGGAGCTCGCGCCGGGCACCCCGTGGACCGACTCGGACGGCGACGGAATGCCGGACGATTGGGAGACCCGGCACCGCCTCGACCCGCGCGATCCAGCCGACGGCAATTCCGACCGAGACGGCGACGGTCATACCGAGCTTGAGGAATGGCTGAACAGCCTTGCGGAGCCGGCCCGGCGCTCCCGATAGCGTCATCCCGGCGGAGGCCGGGATCCATGAACACAGGCCTTGGAAAAAGAGGCGATCGCAACCGAGCCGCTTGCGGCGACTTCGGAGGCTGGCGAGGTGTGCGTAATGTAGCGTTTCGTGGCGATCTGTGGCGATCTGTGGCGATTCCAGGCGATTCCCGGCGGTTCGAAGCCAATTTTCCGCTTTCCGACTGTTGCTGCTAAATCAATGACTTAGCGGGACGACCGTCACTGCTTTTGAGCGGGTTCGACGCTGGCCTTCCCCGCCTTGCACGGATTCCATACGTTCATGGAATGTTCCACGTGGAACGCT
The DNA here is from genome assembly GCA_036386795.1 of Allosphingosinicella sp. Classification (GTDB taxonomy): domain Bacteria; phylum Pseudomonadota; class Alphaproteobacteria; order Sphingomonadales; family Sphingomonadaceae; genus Allosphingosinicella. Next base: position 299,193 of record DASVUZ010000037.1, on the reverse strand, counting down.
ATGACTCAATTCAGAGCGGAAGTGGCAGGGGCGTCACCTGGCCGACCCCGGATCAGGTCCGGCCTGATGGCTGTTCCGGTCGAGACTCGATCCTTACCGGAACCGAACCCTAGAAGATGACCCTCACGCCCGCCGTCACGATCCGCCCGGTGCTTGCATAGGTCTGGGTGACCGGGCTGGCCTCGTACATGGTCCGGTATTGCGGCTCGTTGGTGAGGTTGCGGCCCTCGAGCGTCAGCTTGAGCATCTTGTTGATGTTCCAGGCCAAGGCCGCGTCTATGTTGAGCGTGTTCTCGGTGAAGCCGAAGTCGCCGATCACCGGCGCGTTGCAGGCCGCTCCGCCCGTTCCCGTGTTCACTCCGACCGAGCAGGTGCCGGTCGCGAGCGGGAAGCGGTTGACGTAGCGCTGGCGGTACGCGCCCGAGACCCGGGCCGAGAAGGTGTCGTTCTCGTAATAGAGAGTCGCGTTGAACGAATGCGGGGAGGTGTTGAGGAAGGGGCCCTCGGCGAAGGTGTTCTCCGCCGTCGGTGTCGTCCCGGTCCTGGTCGTGTTGAGAACGGTGCTGGTGAGGTAGGTCAGCTTCGAATCGATGTAGGTGTAGTTCGCCGTGATTCCGAAGTTGCGGAACATGTCGCCCAGGAATTCGAAGTTCGATTGGACGTTGACCTCGATGCCCTTGATCGTCCCGCCCGGAGCGTCCTGGAACTGCCGGATCGCCCAGACTCCGCCGGCCTGGGTGTAGGCCTGGAGCGTGGGGCTGGTCATCGCGGCGACGACCTGCTCGTAAATCTCCGGCTCGAACACGGTGTCGAGCGGCGCTTCGCCGGCGAGCTGCTGCGGGAAGGACTTCAGATCCTTGTAGAAGAAGGCGACCCCGATGAGCCCGCTCCGGCCGAAATAGCGCTCGAAGCTGAGGTCGAGATTGGTCGAGCGGAACGGGCTCAGATAGGGATTGCCCACCGTAACAGTGGGCGCCGTGGTGGCGTTGAGGCCGCTCGCGAAGCTCGTCGTTCCAGGCGTCAGATTCTGGAGCATCGGCCGGGCCATCGTCTTCGAGGCGGCGAAGCGGACCAGGAAGTCCGGGGCGGCCTCGTAGACCGCGTTCAGCGACGGCAGATAGTCGGTGTAGCTGTTGTTCGCAGTCACCGGCAGGCCGAGCACTCCGTCGGTGGCTCCGACATTGCCGCGACCGGTGACCCGGGTGCGGGCCACGCGGAGTCCCACGTCGCCGCGGAGGGGACGGCCGAACAGGTCGAACTTGTAGTCGAGCTGGACGAAGCCGGAGAGATCTTTCTCGGTGATCGAGTTGCGCTGCCGGCCGTCGACGATGGCGCGGTAATCGCCCCATTTGTTGATGCAGTTGCAGTCGATCTGGAAATATTGGCGGAAGGCGTCGAGGTTCGGGGCGTAGAAGCTCATAGGGGTGCCTTGCGACACCGTCAGGCCCTGGCCGAAGCCGACCGTCTGCCCGAGATCCGTGATCTGGAGCCCGGCTTCCCTCAGCGTCGGGTTGATCGCCTCGATGTCCTGGTTGCGGCGTCCCTGGTCGCTGTCGAAATCATATTGCTTGTAGGTGCCGCCGAAGCGAATCGTGAAGCCGTCGTTCACGTCCCAGGCGAAGTTGAGGCGGCCGACCTTGAATTCGTTGTCGACCAGAGTGTTGATGTAACGAATCGCCGAAAGGCCCTTGACCAGGCTCCACTGGTTCGGATCGGCGACGTTGAAGCCGGGGTTGAACACCGGCATGATCCCGTCGCCGCGCTCGTCATAGGTATAGCCGTCGCGGTCGATGGCGTTGAACTCGGCGAACAGACCGGTGCCGCGGAACTTCGACTTCGACCAGCCGGCGGTCCCCTCCATTCGGAAATTGTCGCTGAAATCGTGGGTCAGGTTGACCGTTCCCTGCTTGAAGCTGGTCTGCCCCATCTGGGAATCGGCGGAGCTGCGCCAGTCGACGTCGTCCAAGACCAGATATTCGGCCTGCCCGGCGGCGTTGACGCTGGCCTGGCGAACCTTGGTGTTCGGGCGGCCGATCAGCTCGTTGTAGAAGCCGGTCTGGTTCGCGGTCGGGACGAAGCCGACGGACTTCGGATTGTTGTAATAGTCGAACGGATTTAAGTTGTTCGGGTTCTGGCTGTTGAGGAAGCCCGGAAGGACGGTTCCGCCGTACAAGGCGGCGCCGCAATCGGTCGATGCGCTCGGAACGCAGTTCGGATAGAGCGCCACCCGGTCGGCATTGCCGTTGGTCGTGCCCGGCGCGCGCAGGCCGGCCGTGCCGGTTAGCTGCGCCCTGGCGTTGGTGCCGTTGCGGTTGAGGCCTACCGGCGTGATCGCGTAGGTGTTATTATCCTGCCGGAAGCGCGAATAGACTCCGTCGACGACGATCTCGGTCCGGTCGGCCGGGCGCCATTGGGCGGTGAGGGTGGCGCCGAGACGATCGTAGGACAGTTCCTGGCGGCCGATCGAGGGAAGGGCGGGAATGATCGTCGTCGGGCTGAGCAGGGCGTAGGCGGCGGGATCGGAGCCGAAGGTCGCTCCGGTGCCGCCCGGCCGGGCGAAGCCGAAGATTCCGGGGTTGCCGGCCGCGATATTGTTGGTGCCGGCGATCAGCGAGTTGCGGTAGAGATATTCGAACGCGCCGATGCTGCGCTGGTAGCGGTCGATCTGCTGCTCCTGGTCCTGATAGGCGATCGAGCCCAGGATCCCGAAATTGTCTCCGAGGCGCTTCGAGAAGAGAGCCGTAAGGCGCGGATTCAAGGTGCCGCCATTCTCGCGATATTCGGCCTCCGCTCCAATGGCGATGCGGTCGGTCTTGAAGGCGAGCGGCCGGCCGGTGACGAGATCGATGATCGCTCCGAGCGAGCCCTCATCGTTCATCGCCGAAGTCGTCTTGGTGACCGTGATTCCGCCGAACAGCTCGGAAGCGAAGGTGTTGAAGTCGAAGCCGCGGCTGCGGTTCGCGCCCGAGTCGGAGCCGCCGTTGCCGGACACGGCCTGAGCGTCGGCGCCGTTGAGTCGCACCATCTGGAAGTCGCCGCCGAGGCCACGGACCGTGATGGATCGGCCCTCGCCATTGTCGCGGTCGATCGAGACGCCCGGCAGACGCTGGATCGATTCGGCAAGGTTTGCGTCCGGGAAGTCGGCAATGTCCTCGGCCGTGATGGCGTCGATGATCTGGTTCGAGCGGCGCTTCTGACTAAGCGCGTTCTGCAGCGAGGCGCGGAAACCGGTGATGACGATCTCTTCGCCAGAGGCTTCCTCGGCCGCTGCCGTAGTCGCCGCAGCACCGTCGGCAACGGTTTCCTCCGCCCTCTCCGCATCAGCGGGCGTCTCGGTGGCAGGCACCTGGCCGGCTTGAGCGCCCGCCGCCGGCTCAGCCGGACTGCTTTGAGCGGACGCCGGGCTAGCCGCGATCACGGCCGCGAGGGCCATCGCCCCGGAGGACACGGCACAAATGAATCCGGCTTTGACAGTAAGAGCCAATTGAACCTCCGTCTCCTGGGGCCTGCCGGCATTCCGGTCAGGGTGATATTGATACCGGTGTCATCAACGGCCGCAGCGAGGAGGCTCGATTCGCCTGCGGAGCGCCCTCTTCCAAGATAGAGAAGAGGGCGCGGCCCACGCCCGCCCGGTCTAAAATGTCACCGGTGTCAGAGGCTTATAGCCGTTCCGCCGCCCACTTCGCAATACCCATGACAAAAGCTCGACGCCGACCGAGCGACACGTCGCGATTCGGGCCCCTCGTCAGCGAGAATTCGGATCGGGCCAAGTTACTTACGCGCGGCGACGGCAGCCTGATGACCGGCGGGAGGGCGAGGCCCCTGAGCGGTTGCCGGCGCTGATACAAAAGGCTAGTACAAAAGCGACGCGGGAGTAAGCGCGCGCAACGGCAACGCTCTGATTTTCCAGTCAAATTGCGTTTAGCGGCCCCCTCCCGTTGGGGTCACCAGGCCTGACCGGCCGAACTCCCGGGAATCGGCCTCGAGGCCGGACCCCCGATCGATCCGCATTCCGCCGGCCGCGCTTCCGAACGGCGCCTCGCGAGTCAATTTATCTGTCCGGCTGCCCAAAGGTAGCAGCTCGAAACTCATCTTGTTCAAAATCCAAGAAATACAGCGCGTTGGCAGAAGAATCGTGCCATTACGGTATCCACAAGCTTATTGTCGACTGAATTAGCCAACAACATAAAATAAATATGTTGGCACAGCGACTTAAGTCGTAAGTTCACGACTGCGATTCGGCAATCTTCGAAACTATCCTGTGTAAGCCTTTATTCGACTTGACTGAAACGCGAAGTGGGGCGCAACATTGTGTGACCGAGTCTCTCGCTTGGGGCACGGTAAGCGAAAGACCGTCCGTGGTGGGGGGAACAACCTTCTTTTGGCGCGGCTTCAGCGCGGCCGTCGCCGCGTCGATGCTGCTAGGCGCGGCGCTTCCGGTCGCCGGTTGCGCGTCCGCGGCCACGGGCCGGGGCGAAGGGAGCCGCGGCTTCCGCCAGGCCGAGCCGGTCCTCGCGGCGGCGCTCGCTATCCGAAGCAACCAGAGCCGCTACCTGAAAAGAGTCGCCGAGCCGTCGGAACGCGAGTCCTGCGCCGAGGCTCGGCGGTGCCGGTACGTCAGGAATTTCGACATCTCCTTTGGCGACCGGTCCCGGATGGCGTTGCTGTTTTTGCTGGATCTTTCCGATGCCGGCGACATCGCGTGCGACCGCGCCCGCCCGGACAATGGCTGCGACATATCCGCTTCCGTCTTCCTCCGCGGCGACGAGGCCTTTCCAAATTGCGTGGCGGTCGAGCCGATAGATCGGGCCGCTTCCTTGCACGGCTGGCGAAGCCATCCGTGTCGACACTCAGACGAGCGCAATGTCCACAGGTACAGGCACAGCGACGACAACAATACCTTCCTATTCGTTCGCGCTCTTCACGATATCCGGTGCTTACATAGCATCTATATTGCGAGAATTCCCTTGGTAGTAGATTCTGTAAGGAACTAAAAATGGCAGTAACCCTTACGCCGGCCTCCGAAGCAGCCCTGCTGACGATTAAAAGTCAGGATACCACGTCAGGCTTTTCCCTTTATAACGGCTTCCGTAATTTCATTCTTGGCCACCAATCACGAATAATCGCACTAAACAGTGCTACAGCCGTAGGTGTTAGCGGAAATCCACAACTAACCGGCTTTAACCTAGTTGCTACCGGGCCGGCCAGTGCCTCTTTTTCCCCCCATAGCCGTATATTCAACATAAGTATACCGGCGATAAACTTTCTTTCCAGCGCTAGCAGTGCCCACCTCGTGCAATTGATATTGTATCATGAGCTGGCTCACGCCGCAATGAGAGACGCCTATGCTGCGGCGAACGAGGCGAGAAGAAATGCCCTGCAGGACCAGATGGAACGGGATTTTCAGACGCTGAAAGATTTGCAAGCCGAACGACAGTACCAACGCACTCCAGGTAATGGAGGGACCGCCGTTTCTATCGCCAAAGCCGAACAGGACGTAACGAATTACATTGCTAATTTACGGACGAACACGATCAGCGATCGAACCGCGTTTGTACAGACCCACATTACCGAGAATTTGAACAACGAAGGGCAGGCCGCAATCAACGCGTGGAACCGGATCCTCGCTGAGCGCGCGCTGGTGGGACAGGGCAATACGCAGGCGAAACGGGACGCGGACCTGCAAAGACAGATTACTCTGCTCCGCGTAAGCTACGCCACCAGCACCGGCAACAACCTCGTCATTTTCGATTCCACCGGCGCCCTGAGGCCCGGCCTGACCGGAAATACCGACGGCTCGGTTTCCCTTACGCCCCAGAACATAGGGGCGGCCGGCGGCTATTACGGAGATCAACATCCGTCGCCGATTTCGAATACGAACGTGTCGTACCGGCACTTTCTGGCGGCCCAGGCCGTGAACGAGATATTGGCCAACAGCTTCGTCAACGGCGACGTCATTCCGTTCAGCATCAATTTCGGCACCCTCGGCCTGGATCGGAATGCGAACGCCGCCGCCGGCGGAACGCCGCTGAGCGACGCCGACGTCGTCAACCTGTTGGCGCAGGGCGGTCTCAGCCAGGTGCAGGGATCGTTCCGGAATGGTCCGAACGGTTGGGCCTTCAGGTTCGGGACGCCGGCCGGCGGAACGACCGCGAGCTGGCATCGGGCTCCGACCAATTCGCCGATTGCGATCTCCACGTACGAGCTTTCCGGCGATGGCTCCTACAGGCGCTACGAGCGCCTGGCGGTGCACGACGCCAAGCAGAACGTCGTCGGCACCGAATACGGATATTTCGACGAAGCCAATGTGTGGCACGGGCTGTCGAAGCAAACGACCATCTTCGACAGAGACTCGGACGGCAACATAAAGACGAATGCGGCCGGAGAACAGATAGAGCTCGGTCGAGAGAACGTCCAAAACGGCCTGACCGTCCACCGCATGTACAAGGAGGGCACCCGGGAAGTCGTTTCGGTCGACATCAAGATCCCCGGAAATCCGCTTGGGATCGAATTCTCCGACTTCGGCGGAGCCCTTGGCAGCGTCCTCGGCTACAGGCTGGCGAAGGGCAATGTCGTCGCCGGAGTATTCTTCTCGGCGGCGCTGAAAACACTCGGCAACAATCTCGGCGACGTCCTGGACGGCATCATCTCGCCCAAGGACGCGTTCGGCAACCAGGCGAAGCTCTTCAGCTACGATCCGGGCTCGGCCAACAACCCGCTGAGCAACAAGGGCATCGTCGAGACCGCCTTCTCGGAGTTCGGCGACGAGTTCCTCAAGAACCTGAAGCAGGCCGGCGTCGGCGCGATCTCGTCCTTCCTGACCGCCCAGCTGATCAAGACGATCGGCCTCGACGGCTTCGCTGGCGAACTCGCCAGCACGGCCACCAACACGGTCATCAGCACCATCCTTTCCAACATTGCCGGGCTGAACGGCGCCGCCGCCGCGGCGAACCCGTTCGCCAATATCGGGCTCGCCAGCATTCCGACCGCGGTCGGAGCGTTCCTCGGCAACAAGCTCGCCAACGAGGTCATGACGTTCAAGTCGATCGGAGGCCAGATCGGGTCCTCGGTGGGCAGCGCGCTCGGGGTCATGGCGGCAGGGGCGTTCGTCGCGGGCCTCAAGCTCGGCGGCACGATCGGAGCGATCGCGGGGCCGCTCGGCGCACTGGTCGGAGCGTTCATCGGAACCCTCGTCGGCGGAATGATCGGGTCGCTGTTCGGCGGAACTCCGCGATCGGGCGCGGACGTCACCTGGGACGAGACGACCGGCGGATTCGTCGTCGCGAACGTCTACGCCCGCAAAGGCGGATCCAAGGCGGCCGCGGAAGGTCTGGCCTCCACGGTGGCGGGCACTCTCAACACCATATTAGTCGCTTCCGGCGCCCGGCTCGAAAACCCGTCCGCCATTCAAAGCGGCAATTATGGGACTCGCTATACCAACCTCGTCTACCGCCCGGTGTCCAGCCGCGACAAGGACGCCATCACCGCAACGTTCAAAGGAAAGACCGCAATAAACGACATCGTCAACTACGGTGTCAGACAAGCTGTACTTGATCCCGACTTCAAGCTGATCGGCGGCAGCGTTTTTGTTAAGCGAGCGATATATAATACTTTGGACATGTCGACCGGGTCGTTCGACATCAACGTTTTAATTGGGAATATAGAATCCGCCGAGACGTACGAGCTCTACCGCACGTTTTCCTCCGTGATCGGCGCGATGGTCGCAGCCGACCCGTCCAGCGCCTTCGCGCTGGAAACGGCGCTGACCCTGGCGAGAGCCGACGAACTGGGCCTGACCCGGCGGGCGCGAAGCGACTGGTTCGGCGGATACACGACGTTCCTCGCGGACTTCGGCGCCGTCGCGTCGGAGATCGGCTTTGCCTACGAGCTGGGCGGCGAGAACGGGGGCCTCACGCGCGTCATCGCCTCGAGCACCAAGCAATATTACGACACGATCGACACGGCCGGAGTGACGACCATAGAAGCGTCCGACGGCGCCGATACGATCGACCTGCGGACCGGCAAGCTCGCCAACCAGATCGGCTACACGGTCAACGGCCACCTGAACGACGACATCGCCGTTTCCGGCGCGGATTTCACGGCTCAGGCCTCCACCTCCGTCGCCTTCGCGGCGGCGGAGCTGCGGACGAGCGTCTCGGTGGCGCTCGCCAATGACGGCGCCGCCGAGTCGGCGGAGAAGTTCCTTGGGCGGCTGTCCTCCGGCTCCGGGGTCACGATCATAGGCGGCGCGGCCGAAGCGACGATCGTCGATGGGACGGCTGCCAAGCCGACCCTGATGGTCGGGCGGAGCTTCGCCCGGGAGGGGGATGGCCATGCCGTTTTCCGCCTCAGCCTGTCCAAGGCGGCGAGCGGCGCCGTTTCGGTGAGCCTGGCCATGGCCGCCGCCGGCTCGACCTCGGGGACCGATTACGGCGCCGGGATCGAGGTTTCCGCGGACGGCCTGACCGGTTGGACGTCGGCGACGGCGATCACCTTCGCCGCAGGAGTCACCCAATATTTCGCGCGCGTCGCGGTCACTCCGGACAACGGCGTCGACGGCGAGGGCGAGCCAACCAACGTCGAGGGCAATGAACGCTTCGCCCTGACCGCGACCGTGACTTCGGACACGGCGCTCCTCGCCAACCTCGCCGATTCGGAGACCGGGCTGGTGACCGCCTCGGGAACCGGCACGATCATCGATTCGTCTTCCGGCACCGCGCCTTATGCCTGGATCGACAGCGTCACCGTCGACGAAGCGACCGGCCTGGCGGTATTCTCGATCGCCCGGTCGGCGGCGGGCACCGCCGCCAGCGTGACCTTCTCGACCGCCGACCGGACGGAGCTGACCCTCGACATCGGCGCTACCATCGACGGCCGCGACGGCGACGACATCATCCATGCGTCGAACCTGGGCGACAATGTCTTTGGCGGCGACGGCAACGACAAGCTCTACGGCGGCCGGCTCGACGACTGGCTGCTCGGCGGCAACGGCAACGACACCATCAACGCCGGCTCGATCGACTCCGGCACGCTCGGCGGCGACGGCAATTATCTCAACGGCCAGGGCGGCAACGACCTTCTGATCGGCCGCGAAGGATCGGACTGGCTGGAAGGCGATGACGGGACCGACACTCTGGAAGGCGGCGACGGCGACGACATCCTGGGCGGCGGCGCCGGAGTCGCCGACATGCTCCGCGGCGGGCGCGGCGACGACCAGTATCTGTTCCGAATCGGCGACGTCGGAAGCGCCCTGGCCGCCGACGCGGACGTCGTCCGCGACGAGAGCGGGCTCACGGTCGCAACGCTCGTCACCCAGGCCTATAACGATCTCAGCCAGGCCGAGATTTCCCAGCGGCTCGACGATGCGGTCGACGGACTTCTGTTCCGGGAGGGACGGGGCCTCAACAACTGGGGCGGCGGCGGCGTGCAGGTTACGCCCACCGGCCGGGCGGCGGGCGGCGAGGATGCGCTGGTCTTCGGTCCGGGAATCACCCTCGAGGACATCAGGATCTCCAAGTCGGCCGACTCGACGGACCTGATCATCGAACTGTGGGTGGACAACGCCTTCGCCGGCGACCGGGTCCTCCTCGACGACTGGTTCACCAGCTTCAATAAGATCGAGACGATCCGATTCGCCGACGGCAACGAGGTCCGGATCGCCGATTTCGACACGTTCATACTGGGCACGGACGGCTCGGAGACGATCGTCGGGACCACCGGCAACGACTTCGTCCATGCCGGGTCGGGCGACGACGTCGTCTTCCTTCTGTCCGGCAACGATGTCGGCAATGGCGGGCTCGGCAACGACACGATCGCCGGCGACGGCGGCAGCGACATCGTCGTCGGATCCGACGGCGACGACACGCTCCACGGCGGCAGCGGCACCGACTCGGTGAGCGGCGGCCGAGGCGACGACAGCGTCCATGGCGACGGCGGCAACGACGTGCTGGCCGGCGGCAAAGGCAATGACGAGCTGGTCGGCGGCATCGGCAACGACGTCTTCAAATTCGCCCGGGGCGACGGCCAGGACGTCTTCATCGACGCTCTGAGCGACGAATGGGAAGTCGTCTGGATCTCGGGCCCCGGCTGGCAGAACGGCTATGGCCTCAACGCCGGCGGGACGATCACCCACGCCGCCTCGGGAGTCCTGTTCGACGGCGACCAATGGCTGGCCCGGACCCGCTACGACGTCCAGACCGGCACCTTGTGGCGCCACAAGCCGGCCAATTCGAGCGCGATCGTCGCCAATGGCGGCACCGACGCCATCGAGTTCGGAATCGGAATCGACATCAACCAGATCCGGATATCGCGCGCCAACGGCGACAAGGATCTCGTCCTGGGGATCGACTCCCCGACCTCGGGCCTTCTCGCTTTCTCGGCCCTGGCCGACAAGATCACGCTCAAGGAATGGGGTCCGTCCGGCAATGCGGCGGCGCTCGGGTCGATCGAATCGGTCGTCTTCTTCAACACCGGCAAGCTCGACCTCACGACGATGCGCCTCGACGGCGGCGGCGACGGCGACGACGTCCTCACCGGAGTTGCGGGAAGCGGCAACTGGCTGACCGGCGGGCTCGGCAACGATAGCCTGACCGGCGATTCGGCGCGCGACGTCCTGAGCGGCAATTCCGGCCAAGACCGGCTGATCGGCCTCGGCGGCGGCGACGTCCTGCTCGGCGGCGAGGGCAATGACGTCCTGATCGGCGGCGGCGGCGGAGCGTCCGAAGGCGACACGCTCGTCGGCGGCGACGGGATGGATATCGCAAGCTACGAGACCGCGGCCTCCGGGGTGCGAGCGTCCCTTGCCGTGCCGAAGGCGCTGAACGACGCCACCGCCGGCGACGCCGCGGGCGACGCCTATACCAGCGTCGAAGGGCTGCGCGGTTCCGCTTACGCCGACGAGCTGGAAGGCGATGGCGGCCAGAACGAGTTCGAGGGCGGCAAGGGCAATGACACCCTGCGCGGCGGACTCGGCAACGACCTTTACGTCTTCGGCCGGGGCGACGGCCAGGACAGCATCGACGATCAATATGCGCCCTCGAAGGAGGTCGTGGTCGATTCCGGCGGAACCCTGGAATCGCCCTGGGCGGCGCGAATGGAGCTGATGGGAAGCGAGGACGGGCTCTATCGCTTCGACCATGTGATCGCCCATTCGAAGACGGGCGAGATCGCTTACCGCAGGTCGCTCGCTCCGACCGCCAATCGCGAGCATTCGATGCCGACGACGTTCGAGTCGAGCGGCTGGGTGCTCGACGATGGGGGCTCGCCGATCTTCGTCGGGACCGGCAACGGAAGCGAGGTCGCCGACGTCGAGGCGCTCGGGCCCGGCGGCAGCGACACCCTGCTGTTCGAGGACTATACCGGCCTCGCAGGCTATACCGGCGAGCAGGCCATCGGCCTGAGCGACCTCATCTTCGCGTTCGACACCGGCGCCAATGCCGCCGACCTGCTGATCTCGCTGGTCGGAAGCCCGGGCGACCAGGTTCGGATCAAGGGATTCCGCAACGGCTCGGCGATCAACGCCAACAGCGCCGTCGAGACCATCCAGTTCTCCGACGGAAGCTCGATCAGGCTTGAAGGGCTGAAGTTCGACTCGAACGGCGTGCTCCTGTCGGCCAGCGGCGACACCCTGGCGGCTCCAGTGGACGACCTCATCATCGGCACGGCCGCGGGCAACGTACTGAGCGGCCGCTTCGGCAATGACACGCTCTCGGGCCTCGACGGCATCGACACCCTCCAGGGCGGCGACGGCGACGACCAGCTGGCGGGCGGCCTCGGCGCCGACGTCCTTCAGGGTGGAGAAGGCGTCGATACCGCCAATTATGTGGGCAGCGACGGCGGCGTCGGAGTCACCATCAACCTTGCCGGCTCCGCCGCCGCCAGTGGCGGCGAGGCTCAGGGCGACACGTTCAATTCAGTCGAGAACATCATCGGCTCGCATTTCAACGATTCCATCACCGGAAGCACCGGCGACAACGTGCTCAAGGGCAATCGCGGCAACGACACTCTGACCGGCGGGCTCGGAGCGGACGTTCTGATCGGCGACGACGGCAACGACACCCTGACCGGCAACGTCCACGACGACACGCTCGAGGGCGGAATCGGCAACGACGTGCTCAGCGGCGGCGGCGATCGCGACGTCCTCGCGGGAGGCGACGGCAACGACATCCTCAGGGGCGACGGCACCAGCGGCTCCGAGGCCGGCGGCAACATCCTCGTCAATTTCAGCTTCGAGGACAGCGGCAGCGCGGTCGACGACAATGTCCAGTCCTACGGGCTGACCACCACCGACCTGCCGGGCTGGAAGCTGACCGACAGCCGGCCGGCGCCGCTCGCGACGAGCGCGTCGGGAGTCACTCCGTCCCTGGGCGCCAGGGCGCTCCAGCTCGACGACGGAGTCGGCAACGTCGAGATCAGCCAGACGATCTCCGGCCTCAGCGCGAAGGAGACGCTCAGCCTGCTGTTGAGCTCGAACGGCCGCACCGCGGACGCTTCCAGCGCGTTCGAAGTGCTGTGGAACGGCCAGGTCGTCCTCACCGTCGCGAGCGGATCGTCGACCTGGTCGACGAAGGTCGCGACCCTCACCGCGGTCGAGGGCGACAACAAGCTGACCCTCCGCGGCACTGGCGCGGTCGACGGGCTCGGAGCGCTGATCGACAATGTCCGGCTGAGCCGCACCTCCGGCGCCGCGGACCAGCTCACCGGCGGGGCCGGCATCGACCGGCTCGAGGGCGGATCCGGCAACGACGTGCTGGTCGGCGGCGACGGCCACGATTCCTCGCAACAGATCGTCACCGGCTCGACCATGGGCGGGCTCTATGGCGGCGCGGGCGACGACGTGCTCGACGGAGGAACGGGCGACGACACGCTCGAGGGCGGGGCCGGCGCCGACCGCTACCTGTTCCGGGCGGGCTCGGGCAACGACACCGTCCTCATCGGCGGCGGAACCGACGAGGTGGTCTTCGAGGGCCTAAACCCGAACATGCTGTGGTTCAGCCAGCCCGCCTCGACCCAGGACCTGCTGATCACCGCGGTCGGCGGAGGCGGGTCGGTACGCATCATCAACTGGTTCTCCCTGGCCAGCAACCGGGCCCGGCGCATCGTCGTCGGCGAAAAATTGCTCTCCCGCTTCGACGTTCAGGCGCTGATGACGGCGATGACGGCGCAAACCGAGACGGTTCCGGAGACATGGCCGGCCAACCCCTCCGCGGCCTTCACCGCCGCGCTCGCGGCCGCCTGGCAGGATGCGTCGACCTATGTCGACCGGGCGGTCGTGACCGGCACCGCCGGCAGCGACTTCCTTACTCCTGAATCCTATTATGTGGGCACGGAGCGGTTCGACGTCTGGACGGGCCCGGTGCGGTTCGAAGGGCTCGACGGCGACGACACCATCGAGGCCGGAGCGAGCGACGACGTCCTGATCGGCGGTGCCGGCAACGACACCATGCTGGGCGGCATCGGCAATGACGAATTCCGCTTCGGAGCCGATCTCGGCTTCGACTCGGTCGACGGCAGCGACGGCGCCGACAAGCTCGTCGCCACGGTCAATTCGGCGCGCTTCCGCCTCCAGTCGCTCGCCAATGTCGAATCCATAACCGGCGGCGGCTTCAGCGACGTCCAAATCGTCGTCGGCTCGGGCGCGTCCCTCAATCTCACCGCGGTGGCGGTGGACGGGGTCGTCCAGGTCGTCGGCTCGGCCGGCGCCGAGACGATCACCGGCAGCGTCGGGTCCGATCGAATCCTCGGCGAGGGCGGCAACGACATCCTCGCCGGCGGTGCCGGCGACGACTGGATCCACGGCGGGGCCGGGGCCGACCATCACGACGGCGGCCTCGGAACGGACATGCTCGACCAGAGCGTCTCCGCCTCCGACCAGTCGATCAATCTGGGCTCCGGCGAGGTCCTCGCGGACGGCGTCCTGGAGGTTGCCCTGAACTTCGAGAACGCCGTTGGCGGCGCCGGCAACGACGTCATGACCGGAACCGCTGCGGCCAATCGCCTCGACGGCAATGGCGGCGACGACTCCCTCGACGGCGGCGGCGGCGACGATCGGCTGATCGGCGGCGCCGGGGCGGATTTTGTCAAAGGCGGAGCGGGCTCCGACACTGCGAGCTACGAAAGCCAGGCCGCGGCCTCGACGACGACATCGATGGCGGGCGACGTCACCCTCGACGGAGTGGTCGTCGACCTCGGGCTCGGCAGCTCCGCGAACGGCACGACCCCCCCGAGCCTCGCCAACCGGGGCCAGCAGGGCGACGCCGCGGGCGACTGGTTCTACCAGGTCGAGAACCTGACCGGCACCGCATTCAACGACATGTTGACTGGCGACGACGGGGACAACCAGCTTCGCGGCGGAGCGGGCAGGGACCTGCTCTACGGCGGGCTGGGGAACGATACGGCGGTCTATGCCGGCAATCGCGCCGATTACGAGATCGTCACCGGCAGCGCTTACAGCGTGCTCGACCTCAACGCGGCCGACGGCGACGAAGGCCTCGACGACCTGCACGACGTCGAGTTCGTCCGCTTCGCGGATATCACCATCAATCTCGGCATCCACGGCAACAACGCGCCGTATCTGGGCGTGCCCGCCATGGCCGACCAGGTGTGGCAGGACGGGGTCGTGAGCACCTACCAGGTCCACATCAACGCCTTCCTCGATCTCGACAACGATCCGCTCACGTTCGACGCCAGCCTGGCGGACGGTTCGGCCTTGCCCGTCTGGCTCGACTGGGATTCGGAGACTCGCACTTTCTCTGGAGCGGCGCCTTATGCTGAGGTCGGCCTCGTCCTCGAGATCATGGTCACCGCGAGCGACGCGACGGAGTCGGTTTCCGACACCTTCCTCCTGAGCATCGGCGAGGCCCCGGGCCCCGACATCACCGGCACCAGCGCAGCCGATACGCTCCCCGGCACGGTCCGGTCCGAAACGATGACCGGCCTTGGCGGCAACGACACCCTGCTGGGATCGCCGGGCAGCGACGTCCTCGACGGCGGAGCCGACGTCGACTGGGTGGATTATTCCGACTCGAACGCCGGGGTCGCGATCAATCTTGGAACCGCGTTGGTGACCGCGACGGGCGGACATGCCGAGGGCGACCAGCTGATCTCGATCGAGAAGGCGCGGGGATCGGCCTATGGCGACATCATCATCGCCTCCGGCGACGCCAACGAGCTGTACGGCGGCGGGGGCGACGACACGATCGACAGCGGCGACGGCGACGACCTGATCGACGGCGGAACCGGCGCCGATACGGTGACCGCCGGGGCAGGCCACGACAGCATCCATACGGTGGCGCTGGCAAGCGGCGCGCTCGAGGATTCGATCGACGCCGGAGCCGGCAGCGACACGATCTACCTGTCGGCGAGCCTCCATGCCGCGGCGATCGACCTCGCAGCGGGGTCGGCCGCACTGGCCGGAATCGAGCATGTAACCGGCTCCGACCTCGGCGACTCGATCGGCGGCAACAGCCTGGCCAACAGCCTTTCCGGCGGCCTGGGCGACGACGTGCTTTCGGGCGCCGGCGGAATCGACACGCTCAACGGCGGCGGCGACGATGACAGCCTCCGCGGCGATGACGGCGACGACATCCTCTACGGCGACGCCGGCGACGACTGGCTCCAGGGCGGGGCCGGCGGCGACACCTTCTACGGCGGCAGCGGCACCGATACGGCCGATTACCGAAGCTCGGCGGGCGGAATCACGGTCAACCTCTCGGGCGGCACCGGGAGCGGCGGCGACGCCCTCGGCGACAGCTTCCTGGGCTCGCAGGTCGAGAATATCGACGCGACTGACTCCGCCGACACCCTTACCGGCACGACCGGCGCCAACGTCATGAAGGGCTTCGCCGGGATCGACACGATCAGCGGCGGCGCGGGCAACGACACTCTGGTCGGCGGCGCCGACAGCGACACGCTCTACGGCGGCGCGGACGACGACACCCTGACCGGCGAGGACGGCGGCGACACGCTCTTCGGCGAAGCGGGAATCGACACCCTCTCGGGCGGCCTCGGCGACGACACGCTCGAAGGCGGCGCGGGCCTCGACCTGGTCGGCGGCGGCGACGGCGACGACATAATCGTCATGGCCTCCGACGCGCTCGACACGGTCGACGGCGGAGCCGGGACCGACACGGCGAGCTACGCGGCGTTCGCGACCGCTCTCACCATCGACCTCAACAGCACGACCGACAACCTCAGCAATATCGAGAATGTCACCGGCGGAAGCGGCGCCGATACCCTGACCGGCTCGGCCGTGGCGAACGTTCTTCGCGGCGGCGGCGGAGTGGACACCGTGTACGCCGGCGCGGGGGTCGACACCGTGTACGGCGACTCCGGCGACGACACTTTGCGCGGCGAAGCGGGCATCGACACGCTCGACGGCGGAGCCGACAACGACACGCTCTACGGCGGAGCCGAGGACGATATCCTCAGCGGCGGCGCCGGCAACGACACGCTCGAGGGCGGGGCGGGCGCCGACACGGTCGGCGGCGGCGACGGCGACGATTTCGTCGTCATGGCGTCCGACGCGGCCGACTCGGTCGACGGCGGAGCGGGGACCGACACGGCCAGCTACGCGGCGTTCGCGAGCGCGGTCACCGTCGACCTCGCAAGCACGACGGACAATCTCAGCAACGTCGAGAACGTCGTCGGCGGCGGCGGTATCGACACTCTGACCGGTTCGACGCTCGCCAATCGCCTCGAAGGCGGCGGCGGCAACGACGTCATCCGCGGGGGCGACGGAATCGACACCCTCTATGGCGATGCCGGGGACGACTGGCTCCAGGGCGGGGCGGGCGGCGACATCATCCACGGCGGCGCCGGAATGGACACCGCCGATTACCGCGGCTCGACCGGCGGAATCACCGTCAATCTGTCCGGCGGAGCCGCCGGCGGCGGCGATGCGGCGAACGACAGCTTCGCGGCCGGCGATGTCGAGAATATCGACGCGACCGACTCCGCCGACACCCTTACCGGAACGACCGCGGCCAACGTCATGCAGGGCTTCGCCGGGATCGACACGATCAGCGGCGGCGCGGGCAACGACACGCTGGTCGGCGGCGCCGACAACGACACGCTCTACGGCGGCGCGGATGACGACACTCTGACCGGCGAGGACGGCGCCGACACGCTCTTCGGCGAAGCGGGAATCGACATGCTATCGGGCGGCCTCGGCGACGACACGCTCGAAGGCGGCGCGGGCCTCGACCTGATCGGCGGCGGCGACGGCGACGACATAATCGTCATGGCTTCCGATGCTCTCGACTCGGCCGACGGCGGCGCCGGGACCGACACGGCGAGCTACGCCGCCTTCGCGACCGCTCTCACCATCGACCTCAACAGCACGAGCGACAACCTCAGCAATATCGAGAACCTCACCGGCGGAAGCGGCGCCGACACCCTGACCGGCTCGGCCGGGGCCAACGTTCTTCGCGGCGGCGGCGGAGTGGACACCGTATATGCAGGCGCGGGGGTCGACACCGTGTACGGCGACTCGGGCGACGACACTCTCCGCGGCGAAGCCGGCATCGACACGCTCGACGGCGGAGCCGACAACGACACCCTCTATGGTGGAAACGACGACGACGTCCTCAGCGGCGGCGCCGGGAACGACATCCTCTCCGGAGAGGCGGGAATCGACACCCTGTCCGGAGGGCTCGGCAACGACGACTTCACCCTGCTGGTGGTCGGCGAGGATGCGGTCGACGGCGGCGACGGGATCGACCGGGCCTTCTTCACGGCAAGCGCCGCGAACCTGGTCATCGATCTCAACCTCGGCGCCCACAAGCTTACCGCGGTCGAGGAGGTGCTGAGCGGCTCCGGCAATGACGACCTCAAGGGATCGTCCGGAGCCAACCGGCTCGACGGCGGCGCCGGCAACGACACGCTGGAGGGACGCGGAGGCTCGGACGTCCTCGTCGGAGGCCTTGGAATCGACACCGCCAGCTACGCATCGTCGAGCGCCGGCAGCAGCTTGAGCTCCGGCTCGGTCGGCGGGTCGGTGATCAACTCGGTGACCCTGGTCGCCGCGGTCACCCGCAGCCTGACCGGCGTCGACGTCAGCCTTGCGACCGGAATCGGCGCCAATGCCGACGCCGCCGGAGATTCCTTGTCCGGGATCGAGAATCTCGTCGGCTCGACCCTGGCCGACCGCCTGCGCGGATCGACCGGCGACAACAGCCTCAGCGGAGGCGTCGGCGACGACGTCATCTACGGCGGCGCCGGCAACGACATGCTGTACGGCGATGCCGGTCACGACATCGTCTATGGCGAAGCCGGGGTCGACAGCCTTTACGGCGGCGACGGCGACGACCGGCTGTTCGGCGGCGCCGGGGCGAGCTCGCTCTACGGCGGCAACGACAATGACATACTCGGCGAAGAGGCCGGGTCCGGCCAGGACCTGTTCGACGGCGGCGCCGGCAACGACCTTCTCCTCGGAAGCGCGGAAGGCGACACCTATGACGGCGGCTCGGGCATCGACATGCTCGATTTCCGGGCCTCGGCCGCGGGCGTCCGGGTCAACATGTCCACGGTCGCCGTCAACGGCGTCGCGGCCAATCGCGGCTCCGGCGGCGACGCCGATCTCGACACCTATGTCGCTGCCTCGATCGAGAATATCACCGGAACCGGATTCAACGACGAGCTGACCGGCAACAGCCTGGCCAACGCTCTGATCGGCGGCGCGGGCACCGATACGCTGATCGGCGGCGCCGGCAACGACACGCTCACCGGCGACTCGGGCAACGACACGCTCGAGGGCGGCGCCGGCGCGGACCAGCTCGACGGCGGCTCAGCCGCCGACACCGACAAGGTCAGCTACGGGTCGGCTTCGGCGGTCACCGGAGTCGCCTCGGCGGCCGTCGGCGGGATCAGCATGCCTGGCTACTGGCTGGCGGCTCGCACCGTCGACCTGACCGGCGTTCGGGTGGACCTCGCCGCCAATACCGGGGCCGGCAGCGACGCCGCCGGCGACACTTTCGTCAATATCGACGACCTCACCGGATCGGCGCACGGCGACCAGCTCACCGGCACCGCCGGGATCAACGTGATCAAGGGCGGCGCCAGCGACGACCTGATCTACGGCGGCGCGGGCAACGACAAGCTCCACGGCGAGGACGGCAACGACGTCATCTACGGCGAGGCCGGCCAGGACGAGCTTTGGGGCGGCATCGGCATCGACCGCCTGTTCGGCGGCGGCGATCCGGACGAGCTTCACGGCGAGGACGGCAACGACATCATCGATGCCGGCGAGATGGGCGACAAGCTTTGGGGCGGCAGCGGCGCCGACACCCTGATCGGCGGCGATGGCGGCGACACCTATTATTACGACACGGGCGACGGCCACGACACCATCCACAATTACGACGTCACTCCCGACGCGCGCGACGTCGTCGACTTCCAGTCGATCGAGCACACCAACCTGTGGTTCACCAAGGTCGACAACGACCTTCTGGTGAGCGTCATCGGATCGACCACCGACAGCGTCACGATCGCGGACTGGTTCGAGAATTCGACGCCCCGCGACTGGGACACCAATGGCCCCGCGGGATCGCCCAGCCCCTTCGTGGTCGAGGTGTTCATCGCCAGCCAGGGCCTGTGGTCGGAGCGGGAGGTCAACGTCCCGCAGCTGCTCGAGCTGATGTGGAGTGTCGCCAAGCCGAGCTCCTACGGGGCCTTGACGTCCACGCTTCGAGCCCAGATCGAGGCGACCTGGGACTACAATACGGCTCCGACCGTGACGGCCTCGGCGAGCAACGCGCCGACGATGACCGAAAACGACGCGCCGCTCGATCTCCGCTTCACCGTCACCGACAACCAGAGCGCGGCGAGCGCATTGTCGGTGACCGCCGCCCTCAACAGTCCGGCCGGGCATACGCCGGTGTTCCAGGCCATCCAGCCGGGCGACATCGTGCTGGAATCGGAAGTCGGCAATTCGAGAACCTACAAGGTTACCGTCAAGCGAGTCGTCAATGCGCACGGCCCGCAGACCTTCCGGATCACCGGCAGCGACGGACTGTTCCTGACCCCCCTCGACGTCTCGGTGAAGATCCTCGCGGTCGCCGACCCGGTCCTGGCCAGCACGCCCGTCGTTGCGAGCGGCAATGTGGGCTCGACGATCATGCTGCCCGGCAGCCGCCCCGGCGGCGCGCTGGTCGAGATCACCGACACGAATTCCGAAGTCTTCGATTATGTGACGATCGAGGCGATACCGGTGGGAGCCGTGCTCTCCGACGCCAACGGCCACAGCTTCACCTCGACCGCCGGCTCGACGACGGCGACGATCACCGACTGGAACCTGGGGTCGGTTCGGATCACTCCGCCGGCCGGATCCTCGGCCGACTTCACGTTGACGCTGAGGGCGCGGTCGAAGGAAGACCTGCCGGCCGAAGACATCGCACCCGGGGGACAATTCGGTCCTCCCACCAGCACCACGATCCAGGTCAACGTCAACGGAACGCCCACCGCGGTCACCCTGGCCTATGCCGTGCCGCTTTTCCTGGAGAATGCGGCCGGAGCGGTGGTCGGAACGCTCGGCAACGTCGACCCCGGCGATCCGACGGGAGTCTATACCTACAAGATCGTCGGCGGCGCCGACGCGGCCAAGTTCGTCGATCCCAACGATGCGGCGGGAGTGACCCAGCTCAAGCTGGCGGCGGGGCAGTCGCTCGATTATGAAGCGGGTTTCGCCCAGGTCGTCGTCCGAGTGACCGACCGCACCGTCGCCTCGAGCCCGGTGACGTTCCAGCAGACTCTCAGCATCCGCCCCGCCGACGTCAACGAGCAGCCCAGCCTGCCGGTCGACAGCAACGCCGCGGCCAATGCCGTCGCCGAAGGCGCCACGTCCCCGGCCGGAACCGGGCTCGCCGCCCTGTCGGTCGATCCCGAGGGCGCGGCCGTGATCTACACCCTGATCAGCGATCCGATGAACTGGTTCGCCGTCCACTCGACCACGGGCGTGGTGACGGTCCGCTCCGGAGCCGTGGTCGACCATGAGGCGACCGCCGCCGGAACGGCTTCGATCACGATCCAGGCCTCCGACGGAACGACCGGGCCGGTGAGCTCGACCTTCGCGATCAGCATCACCGACCTCAACGAGCTGCCGCTGATCACCTCGTCGCCGACGGCAGGCCTGCTCGAGAATTCCGCCGCCGGAACCGTCGTCTCGACGATTACGTCGAGCGATCCCGACCGCGACCATCTCGCGATCGGCGAGGCCGGCCATGTCTACTCGATCACCGGAGGCACCGGATCGGGCCTGTTCGAGATCGTCGGCGCCCAGATCCGGACCAAGGCCGGCACCGCCTTCAACTTCGAGACCGGCCCGACCAGCTACACGCTCGCCCTTCGGGTGACCGACGGCGGCGGCCTGACGTCGAACCAGACCCTCACCGTCAACGTCCAGGACGTCAACGAGGCGCCGTCCGCGATCGCCGACAGCAATGCCGCCACGAACACTGTCGCCGAAAACGTCGCCGCCGGGACCGGGACTGGGCTCACCCTCTTCTCGATCGACCCCGAGGGCACTGCGCTCAGCTATTCGATCGTCAGCGATCCGTTCAACTGGTTCGCGGTCAACTCGACGACGGGCGTCGTGACCGTGCGCAGCGGCGCCAATGTCAATTACGAGGCCACCGCCAACGGCACCGCGACGATCGGCGTGCGCGTAACGGACGGGTTCCATGCGGTCACCTCGAGCTTCGTCATCGCCATCGGCAACCTCAACGAGCCGCCGACGCCGATCACCGACTCCAATGCCGCAGCCAACGCCGTCACCGAGAACTCGGCCGGCGGGACCGGGACGGGCATCACCCTGCTTTCGACCGATCCCGAAGGCACGGCGCTGACCTATGCTCTCACCAGCGACCCCTTCAACTGGTTCGCGGTCAACGCGACCACCGGAGTCGTCACCGTGCGCAGCGGCGCGGCCGTCAACTTCGAGGCGACCGCCAACGGCACCGCGACGATCGGAGTGAGCGCCACCGACGGAGCCCATACGGTGACGTCCAGCATCGTCGTCACCATCAACAATGTCGACGAATCGCCCGGCGCGCTGACCGACAGCAACGGCGCCGCCAACGCCGTAAACGACGGCGCCACTGCGGGCACCGGCACCGGGATCACCCTGTTCGCGCCGGACCCAGAGGGCGGGGTAACCTATACCCTCACCCTCGACCCCTTCTCATGGTTCGCGGTGAACCCGACCACCGGAGTCGTGACGGTCCGGAGCAACGCCACCGTCAACTACGAGTCGACGGCCGACGGGACCGTGGCGATCAACGTCAAGGCTTCGGACGGGGTCAATCCGGACGTCCTCCTCACCAACCTCGTCGTGACGATCAACGACACCAACGAGACTCCCTGGTTCACCTCGCCGATGAGCGGCTCGCTGAGCGAGACGGCCGGTGGCGGCGCCCTGGTCGCGACCCTCAGCGCCGACGACTGGGACCTCGACACCGTCCTCTTCGGCGAGCTTGGCCACGTCTATTCGATCACCGGCGGCAGCGGGGCCGGGCTGTTCGACATCGCCGGCAAGCAGATCGTCAGCAAGAGCGGCGCCGCCTTCGACTGGGACGCCGGCCCGCGCAGCTACGAGCTCAACGTCCGGGTCCGGGACAATAACAATACCGGCCTCTTCGAGGACAAGACCTTCACCATCACCATCCTCCCGGTCGACGAGGCTCCGACCATGCCCGCGGCCGTCGCCGAGCAATATGTCAACGAGAATTCGGCTTTCTCGGTGGGGCTCTCCGACAGCGTCGATCCGGAAAATTCCGAGGTCGACTACGACTTCAACCTCACCACCGGCGGCAATCCCGGCGGGCTGTTCGAAATCGTCAACGCCGCCGGCAACGGGGGCACCTTGAAGCTGGTCTCGTCGGTCGATTTCGAGACGGTACGCAACCAGAGCTATTATACCGCGGAATCGGCCCATCGCGGCTATGTCGACGTCCGGGTCCTGGCCAAGGATCCCGCCCTCAACAAATCCGCCGAGCGGGTCATTCGGGTCCATTTCGACAATGTCAACGACATCGCCCCGACCGCGCCGGTGCTCGACCATTGGGTAAACAACGTCCTCAACGAGAATACCGGTGCGGACTGGACGATCGCCATCCTGGCGGAGCCGACCGACGGCGACGGAACGCTCAACCCGCTCTCGTTCGAGTTCACGAACAATCCGGGCGGGCTGTTCGCGATCACCAGGATCGGACAGCAGATCCGCCTCGTCGCCACGGGGAACTTCAACTACGAAGCCTTCGCCACCGGCGGCGCGTCGGTCATCCTTCCGGTCGGCATCCGGGTGACCGACGGAGTGAATCCCTCGGCTTCCCAGACGTTCAACGTCCAGCTCAACAATGTCGACGACAACCTGCCGTCGGCCGGCGGCCTGAGCATGCAGAACGGCTACACGTCGACGATCGTCGAGAATACGGTCACTCCGCAGAACGGACTGGTCATCGCCCGCGCCCAGGCCAGCGACGTCGACGGCGACGCGATTGGCTGGTCGATCGCCTCCGGCAACGTCGCCGGGACGTTCACGATCGACTCCAACGGCTACATCTCGGCGCCCAACGGCATCAATTACGAGAGTTTCGGCGCCGCCAACATGGGCACGGACGGCACAATCACCGTCAACCTCGTCATCCGCGCCTCGCAGATCAACGATGGCGGCCGCTACGTCGACCAGACCCTGACTCTCAACATCGCCGACCTGCCGGAAGCCAGGGAGATATTCGACGGCAGCGGGCTCGTTTTCACCCATTCGAGCAACCCGACGTGGAGCACGACGGGCTTCGCGCCCGGCTTCGCCGGCGCCGAGATGTTCGTCGGCGGCTGGAGCGCGCTCTACACACGGGAAATCATCCTTCGCGATTCGAATTCCGACGGCGTGTTCACGCTCGGAACCGACCAGACGCTGTTCGATCGCCGGCAGGACACCGGGACGATCTTCGTCCAGGTGGCCGGCTATCGCTGGGAAGATCCGGTTCCGGCAACCGGAGCGATAGGCAGCGGCAATCGCTTCCTCCAGGAGCTTCCGCCGATCGTCCTCGACCTCAACGGCGACGGCCGCTTCGCGGCATCGCTCGCGGTCTCGTTCGACGTGGACGGCGACGGGACGAAGGACCGGGTGGGCTGGATCGATCCGGGCGATGCCTTCCTCGTCCTCGACCGCAACGGCAACGGGCTGGTCGACAATGGCGGCGAGATCTCGTTCCTCACCGACAAGCCGGGCGCGGTCAGCGATCTCGACGGACTCTCCGCCTATGACAGCAATTCCGACGGCCGCTTCGATGCCTTGGACGCCAGGTTCGGCGAATTCAGGATCTGGCAGGATCAGGACAAGGACGGAGTGAGCGACGCCGGGGAGCTGAAGACGCTGGCCGAGGCGGGGCTGGCCAGCATCAGCCTCGTCCGAACCGCCAATCCCGACCCCACGCCCGATACGGCGAGCCAGGTTCTGCTCGGAACCTCCAGCTTCACCATGGCCGGCGGCGCGGTCGGCCGGGTCGGAGACGTCGCACTGCGCTGGGACAATGGCCTGGCTCCGGCCGCCGCCAAGCCGCTTCCCGCGGGCGCCGCGATCGCCATCGACCGCAACGGCAACGGAGTCATCGACCCGGCCACGGAAGTCGCCGGCCCGCAATTGCCGCTTAACGGCTTCGACTCGAACGGCGACGGGCTGATCTCGGCGCTCGACGACCGCTATTTCGACCTCAGGCTGTGGACCGACGCCAATTCGAACGGCCGCGCCGAGCCCGACGAGCTCACCGGCCTCGACCGTGCCGGTCTGGCGGCGATCAGCGCCGTGCAACCCGTCGTCGCGGCGCCGGCCCCGGTGGTCGCGGCGCCGGCAGCGCCCGCGCCGGCTGCTCCGGCCGCACCCGCACCCGCTGCCCCCGCGGCGCCCGCGCCGGCGGCCCCCGCCGCGCCCGAGCCCGCGGCGGCCGCCCCAGCCGCCGCGGGTGCTCCGGCCGCACCAGAGCCGGCCGCGGCGCCCGCTCCCGCCCCGGCCTCCGTCGAGGCCGAGCCGGCGCCGGCCGCCGGTCCGCAGCTGCAGGAGTCCGGCAACCGGGACTCCGACGCCCGAGCCGCCCGTTACCGGCTGCTCGCCGGGGACGGCGAGATGACGGCGGCGGCGGCGGGCCAGTCGTTCGATTGCCGCGGCCATCACGGCCACGGGCTCGGCCCGGTCGCCACCACGGCTCTGGGCGCCCGCCTCGCCGACCTGAATTCCGGCCTTCGCGGCTCGCCGGGCGACAGCCTGTCGAGGCTGATGTCGATGCCGACGGCGAGCGCTTTCGACCTGGTCGTCGCCCAGGCGGTGCGGGAGGACGGAACCGAGCCGATGCTGACCACCCAGGATCTTCCCAGGGAGCCGCTCGGAGCCGACGGCTCGGCCGGCGATCCGCGGCTGGCCCAGCTGGTGCAGGAGATGGCGAGCTTCGGTCCGACCGGCGGCGAGGCCGACTGGAAGGACCGCGGCAGCGCCAGGCAGATTCACTACGACCTGGTCGCCGGATAGCGGCGGAAGCACTGGACGTCAGGCCTGCGCCGGACCCGGAAACGGGTCGGGGCGGCCGGCCGTCGGCTCGCCGGCGGACCAGTTGCGGAAAGTACGAGGTTCGCTCCCCCGCAGAATTACATCCGAAACAGTCCTTTCTTGCTAAGTCGTTGAAATGACCGCGCCAGCATCCCCGGGGCAACGACGAGTCGCGGCGATATCGGCGCCACGCAACGCTCCCACGGCGACTTGGCCGAGGCTTGAGCCCGAGACCGATGTTGATTCGCTTCTGAAGATATGGAATGTCTCAGGCTAATCGGGATTAGACGAGCAGTCCCGCCGCTGCTTGTTCTCTCGGCGACGTGGTCATTGCCTGATAAGTCGTCGGCTGACGTCTTTTCGGCCGGGTCCGGAGCTCCGGGGCCGGGCGGTTGACAATTGCTGAGCGCGGCGTGCCGACTACTGTTCGGTTTCCGCTCGCGCCGGTTTTCTGCTTGGGTGCCGTGCGCGCAACCGCCGGCTCCCTGTGGATCGGGAGGGACGAATGAGCCGGGAGGTGGTCGTCGGGCGCCGCGCTGGGGGGGAGAGCCGGTGGACGTCCTGAAGATCAGGCTGCTCGGCGGGTTCGAGATGGAGCGCGGAGGGGCCGTCCTGCCGCTTCCGCCGACTCCGAAATCGCGCTCCCTGCTGGCCTATCTGGTGCTCAATCGCGATCGGCTCGTCCACCGCGAGGTGGTCTGCGCCCTGCTCTGGCCCGACGAGGACGAGGCCGTCGCCCGCAAGGCGCTGAGAACCGCCTTGTGGCGGATCCGCTCGGCGATCGAGGCGGGCGGCCAGAGCGACGGCTACATCTACAGCGACGCCTATCAGGTCGGCCTGCGCGGCGACGCTCCGGTCTGGGCGGACGTTGCCGAGTTCGAGCGAGTGATCGCGGGCCTGGACTCGAGGGCGGACGATGCGCTCGAGGCCGCCGACGGCGAATCCATGATCGCCGCCGCTCAGCTGTATCGAGGCGATTTTGCCGCCGGGGTCTATGACGAGTGGGTGCTGATCGAGCAGGCTCGGCTTCGGCTCGCCCATCTCGCTTTGCTGGAGCGAATCGCCGCCTTCCAGGCGCGGCGCGAAAGATGGCTTCAGGCGATCGGCTGGGCGGAGCGAGCGCTCGCCTGCGATCCGGTCCGCGAGCATCTCCACCGGGTGGTCATGTCCTGCCACATGTCGATGGGCGACCGGCCGTCGGCGCTGCGCCAATATGCCCATTGCGAGGCGGCGCTGATGAACGAGCTCGGCATCGAGCCGATGGTCGAGACCCGGCAGTTGCGCGACAGCATCGGCGGCGGCAATGGGCGCCGGCCGGGGCCGCCCTCCAAGCCGCGCGCCAAGCGGGCCGAAAAGCCCGAGGCCCGGCTCGGGCGGGAAGTCGACAAGGCGCTGTCGACCATCCGGATGGCCGCCAAGCGGCTCGACCGGGCGCGCGGCAGCGGCCGCCCCAGCAAGGTGGGCTGAGCCCCCCCAATTTCACCGATTCTAAGCTTCCGAACGCCGTCCGGCGGCGTCGCGCGCCCTTGCCCTTGCCCCCTCCCCTCGGCCGGAAACGCTTCCGTGACGCGGCTGTGACGCGGATCGGGCGCGGCTGCGGCTCTCGGGTGATGAGTCCGGGTCGCTGCCGGGACGAGGCCGGGACGCGACTCGGGTAACGCTCGTTTCCGGTCAAGCGGGAGCCGAATGTGCCGACGGCGCTAATCGACGATTTCAGCGACGAGACGCTCTGGCAGGCGCTGACTCCGGGCAATGTCGCGTCGGCCGAGATCGTGCTCGGCACCGATCGCCCCTCGCCAACCCTGGCCGCCGACTCGACCAGCATGCGCGCCGGGTTCAGCTCGGCGTCCGCCGGCCACCGGATCGAGCGTAGCTTCGCTCCGGTCGACCTCAGCGACTTCTCCGAGCTTCGGCTCTGGGTCCGAGCCGACGCGCCCGCCAGCGGCGCTCCGGGAGCGCCGTTCCGCCTCGAAATGCGGCTCGGCTCGGCGGCGCTTCCGATCGGAGCTCCCGGCAACGACTGGCACCGGCGCCTTCCCGCCGAGCCGGCCGGGCGCTGGGCCTTCGTCCGGCTCGCGCTCGACGATCTCGATCCAGCGGTCCGGGCGGTCGCGGACAGGATCGCCTTCTTTTCGCTTCCCGCTCCCGATGCCGGGGGAGTCACGGTTTGGCTCGACGATCTTCGAGCGGCGACTCCGCGGCTGGTGTCCGACGCGGATTCCGCACTGATCGCGGCGCTGGACGGCAAGCTGCAGATCGGAGGCAATCCGGTGCCGGCGGCGATCGACGCGTCCGGCGGACCGCCGATAGCCGGCCCAGCGATCCGGATCGTCAATTACGACGCGGTGTTCGCCGAAGCCCGGGGCGGGCAGGGCCGGCGCCGCGGCGACTATACCCAGGCCGATCACCGGATCTGGCCCGAGCCCGAGCCTTGGGACCTCCTCTACCGGATCGACTTCGTCAGCGCCGACCGCTCCGAGCAGGCGGCGATGCTCGACTTCACCCTGGCGACGCTGGGCGGGCGGGGCCTGCTCGACGTCGGGGGAATCGGCCAGCCGATCGAGCGCGTCGCCAACGTCATGCCCGACGACGCGCTCTCCGCGGCGCCCCTGCTGCGCTACCGGGTGGCGTGCACCCTCGATCGCGGCGCTCCGCTTTCAGTCCTGCCCGTGGCCGAGATCCGGCTCGCCACCGGACACTCGGGATAGGAGGCCGCATGGATACGCCCCAACGCTGGATTTTGCGCAACGTCGCTCGGCGTCCGATCGAGCTCCACGAAGAAGGCGGGGTCCGGATCGTTTCGCCCGACGAGTCGATCGAGGTCGAGTCGATCGGAGCGCAATGCGCGGCCCTGATCGGACGCGGCCTGCTGACCCAGATCGAGGTTCCCCAGCCCGCGGAGGAAGACGAGGGCGAGGCCGAGGCCGGGCCCGCCGGGCCCAAGCCCAGGCGTGCCGCCGCCAGGCGCGGCGAAAGCAAGAAGAATTCTCCCCGGCCCGGAGTCGCCGTGGTCGAGGACGATGAAGCCACTGGCCTCCGCAAGGGAGAGGGTGAATGAGCTACAATATCGGCCTCAACGTCGTCGAGGTGGACGGCACCGGCGCACCCGCGATCGCAGGCGCGGCGACCTCGGTCGCGGCGTTCAACATCCTGACCCGGCGCGGCCTGCCGGGAATCCCCGCCCGGGTCACCGGCTTCGCCGAGTTCGTCGAGAAGTTCGGTGGCCATTTCCAGCAGGGCCTGGGCTCCTATCTGGTCAAGGGCTTCTTCGACAATGGCGGCGCCGTCGCCTACATCAACCGGATCGCGGCGACGGGCGGGGCGGCCTCGACTCCGGCTCGCCGGACGCTGAGCGACGGGGTCAACCCCACCCTCAGGCTGGAGGCCGGATGGCGCGGCGAGCCCGATCCCGGCTCGTGGGGGCGCGACCTCTTCGTGCGCACCACCCGCCGTTCGGTCACGACCGGGCTTCGGCTCGCCGAGACCGCCGCGGCGACCGTGCTTTCGGCAGCCCTGCCCGCCCAGACGGACATGGCGGCCGCCAATTTCCCGAGCCTGACGGTGACGATCGACGGGCAGGCCCAGCCGACCGTGATCACCTTCCAGGCCAATCAGTTCCAGCCCAATCCGGCCCAGGCGACCCGGCAGCAGCTCGCCGACGCGATCAACGCGGGAACCGACGATCTCGAGGCGACGGTCGTCGGCACCCAGATCCGCCTGACCTCGACCGGCAATATCGCGATGATGTCCGGAGGCTTCACCTCGCTCGCCGTCCAGGCCAATCCGACGTTCGGCTTCGCGGCGCCCGCCAATGCCGGAGCGACGGCGTCGGCGCTGGGCGCCAACGGCGCCACCCTCCATAGCGTGGAGGGGCTCAAGGTCGGCGACGCCCTGGTCGTCGACGACGGCAACTCGCCGGAGATCATCAAGGTTCAGTCGGTCAATCCGTTCAACCGCGCGGTCACCTGGGCGCCGGGGATCACTTTGGCCAACTTCCCGAACCCGCTGCTGATCCGGATGGCGACCCTGGAATTCGACCTCGAGGTGTTCAGGGGCGGAGTCGACGTCGACCAGAACCGGATCGAGAACTGGACCGGCCTGTCGATGGAAAACGACGTCGACAATTATGTCGTCGCCCGGCTCAACAACCCGGCCACCGGGTCCAAATATGTGATGGGAGTCGACCTGGCGAGCGCGTCGGGGACGGGCGCCGACCGGCCGGCGACGATGCCGCTTCCGCTTCCGCTCGACACCAACGGCGCCGACGGAACCGCCACCTCGAACGACTTCATCGGCGACCAGGCCCAGCGCACCGGCTTCTACGCCTTCGATCCGTTCGACATCCAGCTCCTGACCTGCGAGCGCACCGATCCCGCCATCGCCGCGGCCGGAATCGCCTATTGCGAAGGCCGCGACGACTGCATGTATGTCGGCGCCATTCCCGACGGCTCGCTCGAGGCCGGGACCGCGCTCGCCTACGGCCAGGCGCTTCAGGGATCGAAGCGCTACGGCGCCCTCTACGGGCCCTGGGTGACGGTCGCCGACCCGATCGGAGTCGGCGACGGCCCGACCAAGACGGTCCCGCCGGTGGGCCACGTCATGGGCACCTATGCCCGGATCGAGCGGACCCGCGGAGTGTGGAAGGCGCCGGCCGGTGACGAGGCCCGGCTGCGCAACGTCCTCGACGTGCCCTACCGCCTCTCCGACGGCGAGCATTCGCAGCTGGTCCGGGAAGGCGCGATCAACGGCATCCGGGCGCTGCCGCGGGCCGGGGTCGTGATCGACGCGTCGCGAACGCTCAGCACCGACACGCGCTGGCTCTACGTCAACGTCCGGCTGCTGTTCAACTACGTCAAGTCGAGCCTTCGCCAGGGGCTTCGCTGGGTGCGCCAGGAGCCGAACAAGGACACGCTCTGGAACCTCGTCAATTACGGAAGCGTGCGGCCGTTCCTGATGCAATTGTGGAGGCAGGGCGCGTTCGGCACCGGCAGCCCGAAGAACGTCTTCACGATCATCTGCGACGCCAGCAACAACCCGCCGAGCCAGGTCCAGCTCGGCTTCCTCAACGTCGAAATCTATTTCTACCCATCGGTCCCCGCCGAGACGATCGTCGTGAAGGTCGGCCAGCAGCCGAGCGGCGAGACGTCCTCGGATTCCTGATCATCCCGGTTTTGAAGGAGCGCAGCCATGCCCCAAGTAGGCGAGATCTGGGAAGGCTTCAAAGCCACCGAGTTCGTCGTCATGATCGACGGCACCGAGAGCCCGGGCGTGACCCGCGTCACCGGCCTCAACGAAGGCATGTACGACACGATCGAGCAGCCCGACGGCGGCGGCACGCATATCCACAAGATCTCCTCGACCAAGGTCAAGTTCGACACCCTGGTGATCGAGCGCAGGGTCGATGGGAGCCCGGAGGACCAGCGCTGGCTCGACTGGTGGCGCGAGGCCTTCTTCCTTAGCGAGAATGTCAGCCAGGGCTCGCGAATCCGCAAGAGCGGCCAGATCGTGAAGCGCGACAACGGAGTCCCGGTTCTCGCCTTCATGTTCTTCAACGGCTGGATCAAGTCGTCGAAGTTCAGCGATCTCGAGGCCGGCTCCGACGGCTTCCTCACCCAGACGATCGAGATCGAGCATGAAGGGCTGGAACGGATCCCGGCGGCCTAGCCGAGCCCGGTCCCGCCCTTCCAACGCCAGGAGACGAAGATGGCAACCCGCGAAATGGAATTCACACTGCCGATCGGCTACGTCAACGGCGACGGCCAGCTCCGCCGGGTGGGCGCGCTGCGCAAGATGACCGGCCGCGAGGAGGCGATCCTCGCCGACCGGGCCAACCAGCATAATGGCGGCAAGCTCGTCACCGAGCTTCTGCACAGCTGCGTCACCCAGTTCGAGGGCGAGCAGAAGCTCAGCAAGCAGGACGTCGCCAACTGGTATTCGGCCGACCGCAACTATGTGCTGATCCGGCTTCGCAGCTTCACCTTCGGCCCCGATCTGCCGGCGACCTACACCTGCTCGGCCTGCGGCGAGAAGCATGAGGTGATCGAGAATCTCGACGAGCTTCCGGTCCGCAGCCTCAGCCCCGACGAGTCGCTCGAGGACATCAACGTCGAGCTCGAGGACGGCTATTGGGACAAGGATGTCTGCCACACCTCGATCACCCTGACCCTGCCGCGCGGGATCGACGAGGCGGCGGTCGCCCCGGCGCTTCGAAAGAATGCGTCGATGGGCAAGAACGCCCTGCTCGCGCGCTGCATCAAGAAGGTCGGCGACATGCCGCAGCACCGGGTCGACGCGCTCGGCCCGAGGCTATTCTCGGAGCTGACGCTGACCGACCGGCGGCTGATCGACAAGGCGCTCAACCGGGCCGCGCCCGGGGTCGACCTGATGCGCGACCGCGAATGCGACGCCTGCGGCGCGGAGATCCGCGCCAATTTGGACATGACTCATTTTTTGGCGCTGGAATGACCCCAGCCGCGCTCAGGCAGGAGGTCTTCTTCCTCGCATATCACCTGCACTGGTCCTGGTCCGAGATCATGGACCTGGACTGCTCCGAACGCCGAACTTTCGTGAAGCTCCTCGCCGAACAGATCGAGCGCGAAAATGCGCAGATAAAGGCGGCGAGAAAGGGATGAGGCATGCCGCTCGCGCTGTTTCCCGAGCTGACCTTCATGCTCCGGCGCATCGGCAAGACGCTGGCGCCGTGGAGCCGGCTGGTCCGAATCGAGGAGCTTCTGATCCGGCGCGCCGAAAGCGCCTATCTCACCCACTGGTTCGGCCGCCGGGTTCCTGAGACGCAGCTCAACCTGCACATCTCGATCCGCAACATCGCCGAGCTGCGCGAGCAATATCAGGCCGCCAAGCGAAGCCAGCCGGGCGCGATCCCCGAGCTCAGCCTGCTCGGGCCGCTCGCCGGAATCAGCGGGCTGCTGGTCGGAATCGCGCTGTCCCCAACCGGGCTGATCATGATCGCCTCGCAGGTGAAGCGGATCGCCGCGGCGATGTCGGACGCGCCCTGGTACAAGAAGCTGGGAATGATCCTGGGCGGGATCATCCTTCTGCTCGTGCCCGGCCTGGCGCCGGCGCTTGTCGTTGGGATCGGCCTGCCGGTGGCGCTCATCGGCGCTCTCGGAATGGCCGTCGGGGGCAATGCCGAGACTCGCTCGACCCTGACCCTGCTCGCCGACCTGGCCGCGCTGTTCGATGC
The DNA here is from genome assembly GCA_036386795.1 of Allosphingosinicella sp. Classification (GTDB taxonomy): domain Bacteria; phylum Pseudomonadota; class Alphaproteobacteria; order Sphingomonadales; family Sphingomonadaceae; genus Allosphingosinicella. The sequence goes on along the minus strand of DASVUZ010000037.1, from coordinate 266,455 downwards.
CCTGGGCCGGTTCTGGGACGAGATTTCCGGCCCGCGCGAGAAGATCCGAAACCCGCTTCTGAGGCGGATCTTCGAGACTCTCGATCTGTTCGCCGGCCTGTTCGTCCAGGTGCTGGGGCTGGTCGGCTTCCTCCTCGTCAAGGTCGCTCCGATCATCCCCAACCTGCTCGGCCAGTTCCGGGCGCTTTCGAGCCTGATCTCGGTCGCCATGGAGGCTCTCAAGGAAGTCCTGACCGACATCGGCAAGGCCCTGTTCGCCCCGTTCGAGGAAGGGAATGGCCTGCTCGACGTACTGATGGGCGTCCTCGACACGCTGATGGCGATCCCCGAAAAGGTGGTCGAGCGGATCAAGGGCCTGATCGGGCTCGCCGAGCACGAGCTCGGCAAGGCCGCCGACCGCATCTTCCTGGAGATCGAATATTATTCGATCGGCATCGTCGAGCGGCTCCAGGTGGCCTTCGAGGATACCGCCCTCGGCCAGATGATCGCCCGCATCAAATCGCTGGTCGAGATGCTCGACAAATTCATGTTCGCCTACGACGCCCTCCCGAAGCCCGCCGAGGATACCGGGCCGTCGATCAAGGAGAAGATCGACAAATGGTATCTGAAGATCGTCACCGGCGGCGGGATTCTCGACACCAGCGTCATCACCCGCGCCGTCGAGACCCTGGACGCGGTCGACAATCTGAAGCTGCCCGACCTTCCCAACATCTCCAAGCCGTCGATCCCCACGGCGCCGAAGCTGCCCGACATCGACAAGCTGATGAAGGCCAACCCGCGGCCCGAGCTGCCCGACATCGGCAAGATGGCCCGCGGGCTCGTCACCGACGCCTGGGCGGCCCAGGCGTCGGCGCCGGTGCCCAAGGAGCTCAAGCGCTCGCCCGCCAGCGCCTTCGCGGAGGAGCGCAAGCGGCTGGAGGCGAAAGGCAAGGAGCCGGCCCTGGCGCTCAACAATTCGGCGCTGCGCGATCTCGTCTACCTGGCGGTGGGGCGGGTGCTTCCGCCCGCCCTGCGCGACTATGCGCCGCAGATGCGGGCCTATTTCGACCGGCTCGACGAGCAGCTCTACAAGGCGCCCGAAATGGACGAGAAGGCTCGGAAGGCGGCGGCGGAGAAGCTGCTTCCGGTCCAGGACCTCGGCGACACCGGGGAGTTGTTTCCAAAGATCGCCAAGATCCGCTTCAAAGCACGCGACGGCCAGGCCCCGGACCTGCGCGCGTTCCGCGACATCGTCCTCGACCATATCGGGCGGCAGACCTATGTCGCCCGAGCCGCGGTCGCGGCGGGCTGAGGCCGTGCCGATCGTCATCCTCTGGGCCGAGGCCGCGCTTCCGCACATGGCGGCGGTCCATCGCTGGCTGGCCAACATGGGCAAGACGAACCTTCATCTCGGCAAGTGGCTGAAGACCCAGGTCCGCCAGGCCGAGCAGATCGATCGCCAGACCGCGGGCCTCCCGATCTTCGCTTATTACAATACCGCGCTGACCGTCCGGGTGGCGGACATCCAGCTCGGCTCGCTGCTCACCGAGCCCGTGATGGGCGTGGGCGCGCATCTCAGGCGGGCGCTCGAGCAGTGGGACATTCCCGAGGACGTCCGAAGGCAGGCGCGCTCCGCGAACCTGCCGAACGAGGCGCTGAGGGTGATCGAGGAGATGAGCGTCGGCGTGCTCGCCTCGCTGGACAGGTTCGCGGCTCCGACCGTCGACATGTACGACCCCTCCAAGCGCACCGCGTCCGACCTGATCGGCCTCGCGGCGCTCACCTTCCGAACCGTCGGAGCGAATCGCCAGGGCCTGTTCCTCGCCGCGAGGCGGCTGTTCAAGACGCTCAAGATGGGTCAGTTCGGCGAGGACGTTTCGTGGAAGGCCACGGCCTACGACCCGGTCCCGCTGCCCGCCGACATGCGCGTCGACGAGCTCAACCGCTATGTCGTCGCGGCCTTGCTGTTCATCCCGGGGCTGTCGGCGATCGTCCAGCAGGTCGGCCGCGACGCGCTTCTGGCGGTCCGCTACCGGGTGCTCGCCAAGTTCGAGAGCTTCGAGAAGCTCGCCCTCGATTACCGGCGCAAGATGCTGGTCGGCTTTCGCGACGGAGTCGCCGCGGTCACGGAGGCGGCGCTGCAATTGTTCGTCCGGATCGGCGGGACGGCCACGGGCTTTATCACCGCCTTCGCCGCGATCGGCGAGAAATATATGCGCGGGGTCACCAACGGCGTGGTCCGCTTCGCCCGGCAGCTCGAAACCCTGTGGAAGAACGTCTCGAGGATCGTCGACGCCGTCGTCGCCTACGGAACCGCTCTGGTTTCGGTCGATCTCGGCAAGGTCGTCCACAAGGGCCTGCTCACCATCGAGCGGGCGATCCAGTGGCTTGCCGACAATTTGTACGACGAGGACGAGCCGCCTGCCAAGTACGAGGCGCCCGCCCAGTTCCCGGTCACGATCGGCGAGCTGGTGCTGAGGGAAGGGGCGGGCGTCAAGGCTCTCGCCCATCTCCAGGTCGCGATCACCCGGCTGACGGCGGCGGTCCGCGGGGCCGGCGGGATCGTGGCGATCGGGGCCTTCGTCCACTGGCTCCAGGACGGCGAGGTCCACATCCACAACATCATGACCGGCCTCGACATGCTGAACAAAAGCCTGAACGAGCCGCGAATGCCATTGGCCGGGCAGCCGGTTCTGAAGGTCGACGTCAGCGGCGCTCCGGACCTGGTGGCGGACGTCGTCAATCCGCTGCGCAAGGGGCTGACCGGGGTCGTGGCGACGCTCGGGACCGGCGCCGGCACCGCCGTGGGCGACATTTTCGGGGCGCTCGAAACCACCCTGACGGACACCGGCGACGCGTTCAGCAAGGAAGCGGCCTCGTCGGTGCGCGGGCCGCGCTCGAAGCTGATGCGGAACCTCAGCGGCGACGTCGATTCGACGGTCCGAGCGATGTTCGCCGAGCAGTCCGTGGCCAGGCGCAAGAGCGGGCTCGACGATGTCGGCGCAGCCTTCGGGGCCTGGATGCAGGGGGGCTTCGAGACCCTCGCCAACCTCGCCTCGGGCTATTTGCGCTTCATGCTCGACGAGTGGCTGGTCCACACCGCCAAGGGGCGCGACCTGCCGGTCCAGATCAGCCCGGCCTCGCCCAAGAAGCTGCTCGAGCGCGCCGAGCTGGGCCGGGTGCACATGCCCAAGCTGCGCCTCGTCGCCTATCGCGACTCGATCGATCGCCCGCTCGCCGAGGATTTCGCGGACGAGTTCAAGCTTCAGATCGAGACCGCCTATCGGACCGGGCTCGGCCGAATGGCCGAGTTCACGGCGCTGGCGGCATGACGGGGGGGCGCGGACATGGATCCTGAGGATCCCATCAACCTCGCCATCCTGGCGTCGGTCGGAATGCTCCTGACCCAGCTTCGAAGCGCTCGCCGGGCCCTCGAGGACGTCCAGCGCAGCACCGCGCGCTACGGCGGGTTCGAGTTCGCCAGGGCCTTCACCGCCGGCGACCGCTTCGGCCAGCCGCCGATGTTCGACGGGGCGCTGATGGTCCATGTCGTCAACATCAACGATCTGGCTCCGGGCAACAGCTTCGGCGGCTTCCTCGAATCGCTGTTCGGGGGAATCGGCAATTTCTTCGGCAACCTGATCGGGGGCGTGGTCGGCGGAACGCTGAGCGCCTTCAGGCTTCGCCAGATGCTCGAGCGGCTCGAGAATATCGTCGCCAACATCAACCTGATCATGACCAAGATCGGGATCGGCGAGAAGCGGCCGGACGACGCGACCAAGGCGAAATCCTCGCCGGAGGCCCAGGCCAATACCGGCGAAAGCCTGCTGACCACGCTCGAGGGCATCAAGTCGATGGTGCGCGACGTGACCGCCCTGCTCGAGGTCGGAGCGGGCAAGGGCAGCGAAGCCGGCGCGAAGGATGCCGCCAAGACCTCCCAGACCCCGATGACCGAGACCGGCGAGCGGTGGATGGCAATCCTGAACGGAGTCAACATCCTGCTGGATCGCACCGGGCGGCTGGTCAACGGGCTCGTCCTGCTGATCCCGATGGCGGTGGGCGGAATCGCCTTCCTGGTCGGCAATCTCGGCGAGATCCGCCGGGCGCTGCTCGAAACCGTCCAGTTCCTCCTCAAGAACGCGCTGATCCTTCGCGGAGTCCTGCTCACCATAGTGTTCGAGACCGTCGCGTCGGCGGCGCGCCTGGCGGGGGCGGTGGTTGGGATCATCGGAACGACGATCCAGTCGGTGCTGTCCGCGATCTTCGCGGTGATCCAGACCCTGCTCGGAGCGGCCTTCGACGCGATCGAGACCCTGACCAACGCGCTCCAGGCGATCATCGGCTCGCTGCTTCAGTGGCTGGTCGACGGGGTCTTCAACACGCTTCGGGCGATCGGCGACCTGACGGTGTTCCGGACCATCGACCACCTGACCCGGATCCTGCCGTCGCTCCTGCCCGCAATCTACATGCTCAAGTCCAGCACCTCGCTTCCGGACGAGGTGCTCCAGATGCTGAGGCAATCGCACGACGCCGGCTTCCGGACTCCGCCGGGCGGCACTCCGGGCGCCCCGGGCGGGGCCATCCAGGGCGCCGGCAATTCGGCGACGACCCAGATCATCGGCGAGTTCCCGGACATCAAGAAGATCCTGAAGCCCACCGGCGCCACGATCAGCGCGGGAGTGGGGGCCGCCGGCTCGACGGTCGCGGTCGACGTGAAGGCCTCGATCGACGCGATGACCACCTCCCTGAGCGGCGTCGCCGGCAAGTTCGACGCGGCCGCCCGGAAGGAAGGCGACTTCTCGAAGCGGGTGCTCGACAAATACGGCCAGCAGATCAAGGGCCGGGCCGACGAGCTCACGGTGGCGATCACCGCTCCGCTCGAGGCGGTCGGGCCGGAAACCGGCTTCGAGGACATCGCCAAGACCTACGAGAAATGGCTGACCGGCGGCGGGATGAAGTCGGTCCTCGACCTCGCCGCGAAGCATTTCCAGGATTCGCCCAAGGCGGGGGAGGAGCCGACCGGCGCCCTGCGCCTGCTGCGCGGCCAGTTCGACCGGCCGCGGGCGAGCATCGAGATCGACGAGGTCGAGATCGTCATCGAGCCGAGGAAGGAATTGGAGAAGCCGTTCATCGAGGTGCCGCCGGGCCTCGGCCCGGGCGACTTCAACCTTCCGAACGACGAGACGATGTGGGCCGCGGTTCGCCGGCACGAGCGCGAGCGCCTGCATCGCGGGATCGTCGAGCCCGACGAGCTGGTGAGCTGAGGAGGAATTATGGAACGCGGACTGCTCGCCAACATCTTCGCAATCCCGCCGCTGATCTTCCGATTCCAGTGGAATCCGGACCTTCTGCAGGAGCGGAAGCGCTACAAATACGAGCAGGCCAACAGCTTCGGCCGCTGGACCTTCGACCAGACCAGCGCGGCCGCGGGCTTCATCGATACGGTGACCGGGCTGTGGGAGGACTTGAAGGAGATCGGCCCGCTCCTCACCGCGACCCGCCCCTACCACGCGATGGAGGGCGAGCCGCGCCAATATACCCTGGAATTCCAGCTCACCGCCGACGAGCGCGGGCCGCTCGACATAGACGACCATTTCGGAGGCAGCATCGAGCCCGACCTGCAGATCCTGCGCTCGTTCATGTACCCCGGCCTCGACGACATCGACGTCATCTCGTTCATCGGCAAGGGGCTGGGCGGCAAGGGCTGGAACCCGCCCTGCTGGAACAAGCCGCCGACCTGCTCCCTGATCTACGGGCCGTTGAGCTTCGACTGCATCATGCAGGACCTCGACATCAAGGTCACCGCCTTCAAGGAGGACCTGTCGCCGATGCGGGCGGACGTGTCGGTGACGCTTCTCGAGCAGACCCATTCGACCGCTCCGATCACCGATTTCCTCAACCGGATCGTCGACGTGGGCAAATCCCTCAACCGCGAGGGCGCCGCCGAGGACGCCTTCAACGCCTCGCCGCTCAAGCCGATCGCCGACCTTTTCACGTGAGGACGCAATGCCAGTCGACATAAGATCGAGATATTGGGCTCAGCCCAGCTACGAGGCGCCGACGGAGGAGGGTCCGACTCCGACCCTTCCGATTCGCCCCAATGTCGACCTCCCCGAGGACGAGATGGTGAACCATCGCCTGAGCGGGGTCGAGACGATCGAATATCTCGCCTGGCATTATTACGGCCGAAGCGCGGTGTGGTGGCGGATCGCCGACGCCAACCCGCTCGTCTTCCCGCTCGACTACCGGCCCGGAGCGACCGTCCGGGTCGCCCCGGCGGGCGCCATCAATCGCGTTCTGCGGACCCGGAAATTCTGATGCCGTCCGACACCACCGCCCTGCTCAAGGTGACTCTCGGCAAGGCCGACATCAGCAAGCAGGTGATCCGGGTCGACATCGAGGACGTCGACCGCGGGGCGGACAAGGCGACCTTCCTGATGGAGGATCCGGGCTCGACCAATTCCGACCGTGTCGAGCGGCTGATGGACGTCCGGATCGAGCTTGGGTGGGAAACCGAATATGCGCTCGCCTTCGTCGGCCAGGTCAGCTCGATCCAGAGCAAGGCGGACAGCGGCGGCCGGGGCCGGCTCGAGGTCACCTGCATCGACAAGTCCTATCTGTTCATGGAGCGGCCCGCGATCGACAAGCGCCAGCATGTCGGCAAGCTGAAGGACATCCTGTCGGCGATGGCGACCCGGGTGGGGATCGCGCTCGGCGACGTGCTCATCGATCCGATGCCGGAATTCACCAAGGACAAGCCGCTCAACCAGCTCGACCGGACCGACTGGCAGATGCTTCAGGACCTCGCCGAGGAATATCGGGCGCGGGCCTTCGTCGAGGTCAATGCCGGCGATAAGGACAGCGAGGAGGTGAAGAAGGCGGGCGGCGAGCCCAAGCTCTATTTCGTCTCCGAGGAAGCCCTCCTCGCCCAGGAGCCGATGGGAACCCTGCTCTATTGCCGGGGCATGGGGAAGCTGCTCGAGTTCGACTATACCCGGACCAGCAGCGGCGCCTCGCCCTTAGGCTCGGCCGCCGTCGCCAACCCCGATTCCGGCCAGCCCGAAAGCCTGGCCGCGGTGCCGGCCCCGGCCGAGCCCAAGGTGCCGCCCAAGGACAGCACCGACCGGGTCGAAAAGGTGCTCGGCCCGGCCGCAGCCGCCGACCAGGCGGCCGCGGAGCAGAACGTCCAGGACGCTCCGGTCAAGCCCGCCGACAAGCCGGCGACCAAGGAGATGCTCGGCGCCCCGTCCGATCCCGCTTTGGCCGAGCGCAAGGTCAAGCAGGACCGCACCCGGATGATGGGCTTCAGCGGCAAGGGCACCGCCATGGGCACCGTCTTCCTCCGCGCCAAGGGCTCGGTGAAGATCGAGGGCATTTCGAGCATGGCGGCCGGGCGCTGGTACGTCACCCGCGTCAATCACGTCTACGAGCGCGCCGAGATCGACAAGAAGGTGTCGGTCAGCTTCCGCTCCAAGCTGGTGGCCACCCGGTGACCAAGCCCACCGACCTCTCGCGCCACGCCGGCAAATATTACGGCAAGTATAGCGGAGTCGTCACCGACAACTCGGATCCGGAGCTGCGCGGCCGGGTCAGGGTCCAGGTCCCGGCCATTTTCGGAGCCACCGCCACCGTCTTCGCGCGCCCCTGCTTCCCCTACGGCCATTTCTTCGTGCCCGACGTCGGCACTCCGGTCTGGGTCGAGTTCGAGGGCGGCCACCCCGATTATCCGATCTGGGTGGGGATCTGGTGGGCCAAGGACAAGACTCCGGCCGAGGCCCAGGTCGATCCGCCGACGCATCGGGTCATCCAGACTCCGTCGGGCCATACGATCGAGCTGTCCGACGAGGCCGGCAAGGAAAAGGTCGTGATCCGCAACGGCAAGGACGCCTTCGTGGCGCTCCAGCCCGACGGAAGCGTGGTCGTCTCCAACAAGAACGGCTCGAACCTGTTCCTCAACGCCGACGGCAAGGAAGCCACGCTGATGAGCGAGCAGGGGCATATCCTCACCATGACCAAGGACGCCCTCGTCCTCGTTAACGACGGCGGCACGGTGATCGAGCTCAAGGGCACGACCGCCACCATCCTCGCCAAGGAGATCTCGCTCGGCGGGACCTCGGTGGCGCTGGGCTCGGGAGCCACCGATCCGACGATCATGGGCAACGCCTTCTCGCTGGTGTGGAACCTGCTCGCCGCCCATGTCCATCCGACCGCGATGGGCCCGTCGGGTCCCGCGACCCCGCCGATCATGCCGCTGCAGCCGGGAGTCCACCTGACCAGCGCGGTGGTGGTCAAATGAGCCGCTGCGCCTTCCCGCCGCTCCCGGCCCTGTCGCTGCCGCTTCCGGCCTTGCCGGGGCTTCCGCCGCTGCCGTCGCCGCCGGCGCTTCCGGCCTTGCCGGCACTGCCCGATCTTCCCGAGATGCCGGCGCTTCCGCCGCTGCCCTCGCTGTCGCTGCCGATACCCGCCTTGCCGGGGCTCCCGCCGCTGCCTTCGCCGCCGGCGCTTCCCGCTTTGCCGGCCTTGCCCGACCTGCCCGCGCCGCCGCCGCTTCCCTCGCTGTCGCTGCCGATTCCGCCGCTGCCGGGATTGCCGGCGCTCCCGCCCCTCCCGGCGCTGCCCGCCTTGCCGGCGCTGCCGCCCTGTCCACTCGATTAGCGAAAGAGACGATGGCCCTCGACAAGACCAAGCTGACCAACGCCCTCAAGGCCGCCTTCGAGGCCGGCATGGGCGACGAGAACTGGACTCTCACCCAGGCGGCGGCGGCGATGGCCGATGCGATCGACTCCTACGTCCGCGACGGGGAGGTGATGGGCGTCACCACCAACGTCACCGATCCCGGCAACAATCCCATCGGCACGGGGGTGCAGTCCGCCCCCGTCAAGCTGGCTTGAAGGAGATGGCCGTGCCCGACGTCCGCGGACCCGCTTTCCCCTTCGCGATCGACCCCGCATCGGGCGGAATCGCCTGGTCGACCGGGCGCAAGAAGCTGACCGAGAACGTTCGGCTGATCCTGACCACCCGCCCCGGCGAGCGGCCGATGAAGCGCGACCTCGGCACTCCGATCCATTCGCTGGTGCACGAGCCCAACGAGGGCGGCCTCGCCCGGCTGATCGCCCGGCACGCCCGCGAGGCGCTGATGCAGCTGGAGCCTCGAATCGTCATCACCGACATCCGCTTCCAGCAGAGCGGCGGCGACCTGACTCTCGAGCTCGAATACGTGCTCGCGGACAATCCGCAGACCGAAATCATGTTCGTGCAGCTGGGGTGATGAGATGCAAAATCTGACCCCTCAGATCGACTATACCGACAAGGACTACGAGGCCCTGCGCCGGGCGATGCTCGAGTTCGCGAGGCTGCGCCTGCCTGAATGGACGGATCGAAGCCCGGCCGACTTCGGCATGCTGATGGTCGACCTGTTCGCCTACATGGGCGACGTCGTCCTCTACTATCAGGACCGGCTGGCGAACGAATCCTTCATCGGTCTCGCCACCGAGCGGCGAAGCATCATCGATCACCTCCGGCTGATCGGCTACGAGCTCGCCTCGCCCCGGCCGGCGGTGGCCGAGCTCGACCTCGAATTCGGCCCGGGCATGGTCTCGGTGGTAGTGCCTCGGGGCGCCCAGTTCAGGACCTCCGGCCTCGCGACCGTCGAGACCTTCGAATATGTCGACGCCGACCTGACCATCGTCTTCGGCTCGGACCAGGTCGAGACCCTGCCGTCCGGCCGGCTTCGCTATCGCGGCCTGCCGGTCATGCATGGAACCTCGCAACCGGTGCGGGTGATCGGCGGCTCGACCGCCGAGCCCAACCAGTCCTTCGCACTGTCGCCGGGGCCGGTCGTTCCCGAGACCCTGGAAGTCGAGGTCAATGAAGGCGCCGGCTGGGTGGCGTGGGACCGGCGCGAGAGCCTGCTCTACGATATCGGGCCCGACGGCCGCGTCCGCCTCTCCGAACCGGATGCGCGCCATTATTACGTGCGCTTCGACGAGGCCGGCAACGCCGCGATCCACTTCGGCGACGGCCGCTTCGGCCGCCGGCCGCCGCGCAACGTCAACAACATCCGAGCCGCCTGGCACAGCGGCGGCGGATCCGCGGGCAATGTCGCGGCCGGCACGATCGGCGAGGCGGTGACCGCCATTCCCAACCTCGCCGCGGTGACCAATCCCGAGCCGTCGGCGGGCGGGCAGGACGCCGAGGCCACCGCGGACGCCGTCCGCTTCGGGCCGATGGCCTTCCGCTCGCGCAACCGGGCGGTGACCGCGGCCGACTACGAGGCGATGGCCCATCTCGCCGGCGGAGTCGCCAAGGCCCATGCGCGCGCTCGAAGCTGGAACATCGTCGATCTCTACGTCGCTCCGGCCGGCCCGGCCTTGGGGCCGCTGCCCGAGACCCTGCGCCGCCGCCTCACCGCCTTCTTCGAGGATCGCCGGATGGCCGGCGCCTTCGTCCGGGTGCTGGATGCGTCGGTCGCCACGATCGACCTGACCGTCGAGGTCGGCTTCGACGAGCGCTACCGGGCGGACGCCGTCCGCCAGGGGGTCGAGTCGGCGGTTGCGGGCCTGCTCGCTTATGCCGACGTTCGCTTCGGCCAGCCGGTCTACCTGTCGGCGATGCACGACGCGATCAGCAGCGTACCCGGCGTCCGGGTGGCGACCGTGACCCGGTTCAAGCGCCGCGACGCCGACGACGGCGGAATCGCCAAGGCGCTCGCCGAGCTCAACCTGCCGCCGGTCGCCGAACTGCCCGCGGTGATCCGGGCCGCGCTTCAGAAGGAGGTCGAGGCCGACGGGCGAATCGAGCTGGCCGAGGACGAGATCCCGGTGCTCGGCGAGGTCGCGATCTCGCTGGAGGTGGCGCCGAGATGAGGCTGGAGCGCTTCACCGCCGCACCGGACATCGTCGGCAGCCGGATCTGGCTGAGCTGGGAATATGGGTTCGGCTCCCTCGAGACGCCCGGCGACGCGCCCGACGTCCTGATCAGGCGAAAGACTCGCGACTTCGCCTTCCCGCCGCTGGTCCCGGGCGATCCGTACCTGGTCTATGACAGCGCCGCCTTCCCTCCGGCGCCGGTGCCCGGAGTGCTCCAGGTCATCGACCTTCCCGGCGAGGAGAGGATCGAGGACGGAATGCGGGTCGTCACCGAGTCGATCTCGGTGGCGAGGGTGACGGCGGGACAGCCGCTGGAGTTCCAGAGGCACAGCCGCTCGGTCTTCTACGGCTCGGACGGCGCTCCGGTGCGGATGCGCGACTGCCTGCTGGACGCCGGCGGGCTGAAGGCGCTCGAGGCCTATTATTACGAGCTCGACGACGGCTCCGCTCCGGGACCGGAGGCGCTGCCGCGCTATCGCGGGGTCGCCGCCCCAGGCGGGACCTACGGAATCAATGCGCAGCTCTACGCGATGCTTCCGGAAAACCTGAAGACCCACGACACTCGCCCGCTCCCGCCGTCCGCAAATTTTCCGGGAATCCCCGAAACCCGGCCGTTCGGCGGGCAGCTCCGGCGCTTCGTCGACATGTTCGGAATGGGCGTCGATTCGCTGAGGAGCTCGGCCGAGGGCCTTCGCAACCTTCGCGATCCGCAGGCCGTGCAGGCGCGCTTCCTGCCGCCGCTCGGCGACATGATCGGCTGGGAATCATCGAACATCGTCACCGTCCCGCAGCAGCGCAACGAGCTCCAGACCGCGACCCGGCTGTTCGACGTGGTCGGAACGATTCCGGCCATGGCCGCCCTCGTCACTCACCAGACGGGCTGGCGGGCCCAGGTCGCCGAGTTCGCCCAGCATGTCGCCCGCTCCAACCTGCCGGCGCGCCGCAACCTGTTCATCCGCTCCGAGCAGGGCGGCGCCTGGCGCGGAGCGGAGGACGCGGCGTCGGTCTTCGCCTTTCCGCCGGGCGTGGCGACCGGCGCGGGCGCCTTTCCGGCGGTCCTGACCTCGGCCGCGGTCGAGCCCTTCGCTCTGAGGTCGGGAATGGAGCTCACGCTCACCGTCGACGAGGACGTGCCGGCCCGGGTGCGCTTCGGCCCGGACGATTTCGCCGACCTCTCGGCCGCAACCGCCGCCGAGGTCGCGGCGGTGATAGCGGCCGCCTTCGATTCGATCGAAGCCGGAGTGTCGGGCGGCGCCGTGGTCCTTCGAACGGTCGCGACCGGGCCCGAGGCGACTCTCGCCGTCGAGGTCACCGAGACCAGCCTGATGGCGCTCAACGACTCGCCGGACGGCCCCGTCACCGGGCTCGCCGACGGCGCCGGCCGCCTTCGGATCGTCTACGAGCAGAGGCTCGACCCGACCCGCGACGAGCGTTCGGCCTTCGATCCCGCCCGCGACGATCTCGGCGGTCCGCTGCGGCGGCGGGACCTGCCCGGCGAGCTTCGGCCGATCGACCGGTCGCGCCGCTCGATCCTGGTCAAGAGCTGGGCCTATGGCGCCTGGCGGGGCGATCAGCCGCTTCCGGCCTGGGCGGGGGAGGCGGCCTCGCCCACCGCGGCCCTGCTCGGCGACGGCCGAACCGCCGTCGCCTGGATCGACGGCGAGCGAAGCGAGTCGGCCCGGCTCCGGCTCGCGCTGGGCGCCGATCGAGCCCCGCGGCCGGCGAGCATCGTCGGGCGCCGCGCCGGCCCGTTCCTGCTGGCCGCCGGCACCCAGATCACCTTCCGCGGCCATTTCGGAACGCAGGTCTTCACCGTCCAGGCGGGCGACTATCTCAACGTCGCCGCGGCGACGGCGGCCGAGGTCGCGGCCGCGATCACCGCCCAGTGCGCTCCGCTCGCCGCCAATGCCGCGATCGGCCAGGCCGTCAGGGTCTCCACCGACGATGCCGGCGACGAGGCCCATCTGTGGATCGACCTCGCCGCGTCGACCGCGGCGCGGGCGCTCGGCTTCGGCGAGCGGCGGCTGTCGGGCCGAGGCGAATGGGATTCGTCGATCGACTGGGAGGGTCCGCTCGCCGGACCGATGGCCTGGGGCCCGGTCGCCGATCCCGCCCTTGCCGTCGACCCCGAAGGCGGCGCCCGGCTGTTCTGGGCCGAGCACCGCTCGGGCCTGTGGCGGCTTCGCCAGGCCCATTGGAGCGAGCGGCTCACCCTCGTCACCGCCACCGGAGCCTCGCAGCAGACCGCCGGCGGCGCCTGGACGACCTGGCGAATGGCGGACGGCCTGCCCAGCGACGACGTCCGCGCCGTCGCCGCCGACGCGCGCGGCGCAATGTGGTTCGCCACCGCGGCGGGCCTTGCCGAGCGCCGGCCGGACGGGACCTTCACCACGTTCACCACCGGCGACGGTCTGAGCTCGGACGACCTTCGTGATCTCGCCCTTCTCGACGACGGCTCGCTGTGGACCGCGACTCCGGCCGGAATCTCCGTGCGCGACCCTGCCGGAGCGATCTCGGTCATCGCCGCGGCTCCGAACGGGCTGGCCGACGACGATGTCGTCGCCGTCGCGGCGGACGGGCTGGGCAACGCCTGGGCGGCGACCGCAGCCGGAGTCAGCCGGCGCGGCGCCGGCGGCCGCTGGCGCAGCTGGACCTCCGCCGACGGTCTTCCGGCCGGCGCCGCGAGGCGGATCGCGGCCGGCCCGGCCTCCCAGGCCGCGCTTGCGACCGCGGCGGGCGTGGCGATCTTCGACGGCTCCCGCTGGCAAAGCTTCGGCACGGCGGACGGGCTTCCCTCCGCCGACTCGCGCGGCGTGGCCTGGAGCCCGGACGGTCGGCTGTTCGCCGCCACCGCCGCCGGCCTGGCCATCTGGGACGGGCGCCGGTGGCAGCGGCGGGGCGTGGCGGACGGACTTCCCGCCGACGACTTGCGCTCGGTCGCGGCGCTTCCGGACGGCCGCCTCGCGCTCGGCACGGTCAGCGGAATCGTCGTCGGCATGCCTTTCGCCCCGCCCGGCGCCTGGATCGACTCGACCGTCGGCGACGGCCTGGCGGGCCCGATCGTGGTCGGAGTCCATGGCGGCTGGTCGGCGGCGGTGACCCTGGCCTCGGGGGGCGGAGGCAATCGCGAGCCTCGAGCGATCGTCGACGCGACGGACAGGACCTGGCTGTTCTGGTCCCGGCGCTCGCAGATCGCCGCGACCCAGCGCGAAAGCTGGACTCTTCAGTTGAGGCGCTACGATCCCGCCAACGGCGCCTGGAGCGTCCAGCAGGCGATCACCGCCGCGCCGGTCGGAGGGGCCGCCGACCGCGAGCCGGCCCCGGAACCGGACGGAGCCGGCTTCCGGCTCTTCTTCAGCTCCGACCGAAGCGGCTCGAAAGGGCTTTGGACGGTCGCCGTCGACGGCGCCGGAGTCGCGGCGGCGCCGGCCCTGCTCGCCGCCGGAGCCGCCGAAAATTCGCGGCCGGCGCCGGTCCGGGCCCCAGGCGGCGGAACCTGGCTGATCCATCGCTCGGACGCTCCGGTCGCTCTCGCCCAGGTCGCGATGGTGGCCGAGCCGGGGGCCGCGCTCCGGCCCAGCGAGCGAGTCCCCGAGGCGCGCGCTCTGGCGCTCAATGCCGGCGCCCGCACCCCGGTGATGGCGCATTCGGCCCGCAACCTGGGGCGGCGGCGCTGGGGGGATTATTTCGCCTACACGCCCGAATATCCGGACCTGATCGACGCCGAGGCTCCGGCCGGCACCCACGTCTACACCCGCCGGACGATCGGCCTCTACCTGCGCCAGTCGCCGATCGGAGCTCCGATCACCAGCGAGGCGGTGGCTCGGCTTCGGCAGCTGGTGCTTCGCTTCCTTCCGGTCAACCTTCGGGTCGCACTGATCGTGGCGCCGGACCCGAATATCGAGTTCGTCTACACTCCGGGCGCCGACATCGAGGAGGGCTGGGCCGACGACATCCCCTTCGTCGATGCGCTGGACGGGCTCAGCGACGCCTTCGCGGCGGCGATGCCGGACGTCGAAGTGCTGATCGCCAACGAGCTCGACAGCCTGTCCTACGAAGCCGCCAATCTCGCGACCCTGCGGCGTCGAACCTGGTTCCCGGATCTCGTCTGATGGAGGAAGGCATGCGCTTTATCGAGAGGCCCGGCGGCGAGCTGAAGGGGCGGTATCGCGACGTCGTGAGAGCGCCGGGAGGCGATATCCTCGGCGATTCGGGCTGGCGCGACAACGCCATCGTGCTCGATTGCCGGCGACTGCTCGCGAGCCTGATGGCCGGCGCTCCGGCGGCCGGGATCCAGGGCATCCTGATCGGGGCCGGGCTTCCCGCCTGGGACGTCAACGGCCCGCCGGCGGCGACGCCCGGCCAGGTCGCCCTGGTCGATCCCGCGCCCTTCCTCGTGCCTGCGGCCGATCTCCAGATCGACTTCCTCGACAATGGCAACGTCACCGCGACTCCGACCAACCGGCTTCAGATCGTCGCCTCGCTGGGGCCCGGCGAGCCGCCCTGGCCCGACGGCAGCCACATCTCGTCGAGCCTTCGCGAATTCGGGCTGGTCGGCCAGCTCGACGGCAACCCGGCGCTGATCAACTACGTCACCCATCCCGTGATCAACAAGGACCCGACGAGCACGCTCGAACGCACGCTCTGGCTGGTGTTCTAGGAAATGAAGAGGAGGACCGAGCCATGGCCGTGATCACCCCGGACACGTTCGACCCGCTGAAGCGCTTCGTCAGCGTCCGGCTGCAGCAGGGCGTGCCGATCGTCGATGCCGACTTCAACGAAGGCGACGACGCCCGCCGCTTCGAGCTTCGATCCTACATGCGCTGGTTCGTCGGCGACGGAGTGCCCTTCGGAAGCGACTCCTTCCGGATCCAGGCGCTCGGAGCTCCCGCGCCCAACAATTTCGTGATCCGGCGCGGAGTCGCCGCGGCCCCGGTCGGCTCGACTCCGCTCGCGACCGGACTTCGCCATGTCGGGCGCTGCCTGGTCGACGGGCTCGAGGCGGCGATCGACGCGGATATCGAGTTCCGGGCTCAGGAGCTGCACGTCGCCAATGCCGGAGCGGCCGCCGCGGCGACCCGCCTGTCGTCGACCACCATCCCCGAGCTGCCGGTCTTGAACGGCACTGTGCTCATCTATCTCGACGTCTGGGAGCGGCTCGCCCGACCCGACGAATTTCCGGGCCTGGTCTTCGTCGACATCGGCACCGAGACCTGCGCCCGGATCCGCCGCGAATGGGCGGTGCGGGCTCGACTGGGCTCGGCGGTGCCGGTTTCGGGCGATCCGGATTTCGAGGCCGGCCACGGCTATTTCCCGCTGGCCTCGATCGCTCGGATCGTGGGCGACCCGATCGTCTTCCCGTCCCAGATCACCGACCTTCGCGAGCAGAGGCTGCTAATGCCTCCGGCGACCCTGATCGAGGACCTTCTCGGCGCCGCGCCAGACCGCTACCGGCGAGGCCTCGACCGTCCGGCGATCCCGCTTCGAACCGCGATAAACGCGCTTCTGAAGGGCCAGTTGCCGAGCACTCCGGACCAGGTGATCGCTCCCGATCCGGCCAACGATTTCGGAACCCGCGCCATCGCCCGCTCGGGCGACGACATCTATTTCGTCTGGCCGAGCAACCGGGCCGCTCCGAACATCCAGATCTTCGCCGCGTCCTGGAAGGCCGGCGATCCGCAATCGGCGGCGCTCAATCCTCCGGTGCAGGTGACGAACGGCCCGTCCGCCAGCGAGCTCGCCTCGCTAGTCCTGCTCCCCACAATGCCCGCCCCGGCCCTGTTCCTCGCCTACCAGACCGGAGGCAATATCCGGTTCCGGCGAGCGGCAGCGCCGGCCGGCCTGCCCGCCGCGCCGGAGACTCCGGTGGCCTCCCAGGCCGATCCCGAGGGTCATGCGGTGGCGGTCCGAACCGGCACCATCGTCACCGTCTTCTGGCATTTCAACGGCCCGGCGGCGAACGACCGGATCCGCTACCGCCGGCGCCAGTATAACGGCGCTTTCGCGGAAGGGCCGGCGATCTGGCTGGACGGCGAAACCGCCGACCTCAGCCCGCTCCAGGCCCGGCTGCCCTCGACGACTCCGGGGATCATGCACGCGGCGGCCGATTCCAGCGACCGCATCTGGGTCGCCTTCGAGACGGTTTCGGACCGGATCGCGGTCGCCCGGCTGACTCCCGGATCGGGCGCGATCGAGACCTTCGCCAATCTCGAGCTCAATTCGGGCAGCCCCAACCAGTTTCAGCCGTTCGTCCTGGCCGACGACGCCGGCGGCCGGATCTTCGTCTTCTGGCGCGCCGACAGCGGCATTCATCACGCCATTCACACGCTGGCCGGCAACAGCTGGAGCGCGGTCACTCCGGTGCCCGGGGCCGGCGGCGCCGTCGGCACCAACTCGCGCCCGGCGGCGGTCCGCGATTCCGACGGCGGCATCTGGCTGCTGTGGAGCCGGGTCGAATCCGGCCAGACCAACATCTGGGCGGCGCGCCGCGATCCGGCGACCGGGGGCTGGGGCCTGGCGCGCCAGATCACGGCGTCGGCCGGCAACAACGACTTCGCTTTCGCGACGATGCAGGGCGGCTCGATCCAGCTCTTCTTCCGCAGCAATCGCTCCGGCGAGTTCGCTTTGTACACCAAGCAGATCGTCACCACCATTTGAAGGAAGGGCTCCACCAATGCCGAATCCCACCATCACGCCCTGGGGCGGGGCCACCACGACCTACACGGTCAACGGCTCGAGCTTCGCCGCCGTCGACATCCGACTCAGCGATATCGAAAATTCGCCGGCCTCGCTGATCCTGACCGCGCCCAATGGCGCCACGGTGCACGCGATCCGCGATCCGGGCGCCTGGTCCGACGCCGGGACGGCGCTTCTGACCGGCGGGGCCTGGGTCGGGGGCCCGCTGCTTCTTGGCGGCCAATGGAACGTCCAGATCACTCCGGGCGGCGCAGTCACCGACCCGGCGACGATCATCTTCGACGATCCCGACGGGACCAACCCGACCGGCACGCTCCGGCTGGTCTTCCGGGGGCTGACCGGCCAGTTGACGATCGAGAAGGCGGGCGGAATCCAGTCCATCGACCGGGTCCTGGCCAATCCGTCGATTCTCAACGCCGGAGTGACCAGCGTCCTTCCGGTCAAGGAGCTGGACGCCGTCACTCTGGGCGCGACGACCCAGGCCACGCAGTCGTTCAACCCGATGCCCAGCCCGGCCCTCTCGGCGCTGCCTCCGATCGTCTCGGCGTGGAATCCGCAGCCCGCCAATCCGGCCGCGGTCGGAAACTTCATGTCGGCCGGCAACACGGCGAGCTTCGACGCCCCCGCCGCTTATTCCAACCTCGTTCTCAACTTCCGGCTCAGGTCGGTCCACGATCTCGACGGAACCGGCCTCGCCTCGATGACCAACCCGGGCAACGAGGAGATCTTGCCGGTGACGGTCAACACGGTCACCCACGGAATGGTCCTTGTCCTCGACCGTTCGGGCAGCATGGGCAGCAATTTCGGCCCCGGCGTATCGCGCTGGGACGCCGCGGTCCGGGCCGCCCACGCCTGGCTCGACCTGTTCCGGGCCTTCCGGCCCGGCAACCTCCACAAGGCGGGCATCGTCACGTTCGAGCACGACACGTGCGGCTGGACTCCGGCCACGGCCACGGACGTGACTCTTCGCGATCCGTCGAGCGGCGCCGTGGCGATGTCGATGAGCGCGCTCAGCGGCTTCGGCGACGTCGCCCAGCTCAACCTCGGCAATGTCGACAGCTGCACTCCGATCGGCGACGCTCTGATCAAGGCGTGGGAAGCGATCGGAAGCGGGCTGCTCGGGGGCTCGGGCGGCAAGAAGGCCAGCGTCCTGCTCCTGACCGACGGCTATGAGAATTCGGGCCGGGTCACGATCGCCGCGAACCAGGGCGCGGCCGCGACCACCTTCGCGATCGACCGGGCCACGTCCGGCCACGCCTTCGCCAACAACCTCATCGGCAACCGGCTGTTCACGCTCGCCGTCGGCCAGCAGGTCGATCAGCAGCGGCTGAACAATCTCGGCGCCGGCTTCTACCACATGTCGACCGACGCGACCCAGATGCTGCCGGCCTTCGTTCAGATGATCGGCTCCGTCCTCGAGGCCCAGGAGGCGATGCCGATCGTGGTCGGCAACGATCCCGACAATCCGACCAACGCCCTCTATTACCCGGCCTCGGCCGGCGAGCAGCAGATCGCATTCCTCGTTCCGTGGGACAGCGCCACCGACGAGCTCAGCGTCGGCTGGCGGGTGGGGTCCTCCGGAGCCTTCACCGCCGTTAACCCCGCGGGTTCGGGAGTGCAATATTATCAGCGCCAAGGTCACGGCCTGATGGTCGCGAGCATCCAGACGGTGACCGGGCAGGCGCTCGCCACCGAATGGCGGGTCCGGCACATGGTGGGCAACGTCGCCCAGCCGCTGAACAATGCGGAGGTGAGCTGCATCATCGACCTCATGGTCAAGGCGGAGCCGAGCTTCGACAAGCCGCAATATTTCATCGGCGACGAGATCCGCCTCAACTGCCGGATCAGCCACGGCGGGGGCCGGGTGACCGGCGCCACCATCGGAATCGACGTCGCCCGCCCGGGCGAGGGCCTCGGAACGTTCCTCGCCACCAATGCCGAGCGCTACAAGGCCACCAAGGAGCCTCCGACCGGCCAGTCCGCGGATCCGCCCAAGGGCAAGGGCCAGATGCACGCGACCCTGCTCAACATCTTCGGGATGAACGACCTTCCGGTCGTGACTCCGCCCGATTTCAAGCTTCACGACGACGGCGCCCATGGCGACGGCGCCGCGGACGACGGCGACTATTCCGGGGTCTTCACCGACACGGTCAAGGAGGGCACCTACACCTTCCGCTACCGGATCGAGGGCAAGCTTCCCGACGGGTCGAACTATTCGCGCATGTTCGTCCGCTCGACCTGGGTCGGAGTGAAGCCGGACCCGGGGCTCCTGAATGCGGTCTGGAAGTCGGTCGAGGTCCCCAACGGAGTCGGAAGCCTGGTCACCTTCACTCCCAAGACCAAGTCCGGGGAGTATCTCGGGCCGTTCCAATCCGACGTGATCGAGATAACCGTGTCCAGAGGCAAGTTCGACGGCGACCTGGTGGACAATCTCGACGGCTCCTACAGCCAGAAAGTGATCCACGAGGACGGCCGCGATCCGATCGTCTCGATCGACATCCAGGGGGTCCGAATGGATCCGACCGGGCCCGGCCTCGGAGGGTCGGGCACCCTCGGCGGCGACGGCAAGAATTGCTGGAAGCTGTGGGTCGCGGCCTGCCGCTGCACCTTCCGCGCGATCCTTCGCGCCCTCGGCATAATCAAGTAGCCGGGCGGGCACGGCTCCCGGCGTAGGCCGGGAGCCGGCAGGGCGCCGCCGCGGCGGCGGCGGCGAAGCGCACTTGATCGCCGGGGCGCGGCGGCCCACATCGGCTTCATGCTGATCCAGACCGAGACGACGCCCAATCCGTCGACCCTGAAATTCCTTCCCGGCCAGCGGGTGATGGAGGCGGGGACTCGCGATTTCGCGACTCCCGAGGATGCCGAGGGCTCGCCGCTCGCGGCGGCGATCTTCTCGACCGGCGAGGTCGAGGGCGTCTTCTTCGGCCGCGATTTCATCTCGGTCACCGCCGCGCCCGGAGTCGACTGGGCCCGCCTGAAGCCCGAAATCCTGAGCGTCCTGCTCGACCATTTCTCGAGCGGCGCCCCGCTGTTCAGGGCCGCCTCCGCCGCCGGCATCGAGGTCGCCGGCGACGAGGATTATGGGGAGGACCCGGCGGATGCCCCGCTCGTCGCCGAGATCCGCGAGCTGATCGAGACCCGCGTGCGCCCGGCGGTCGCCCAGGACGGCGGCGACATCGTCTATCGCGGCTTCCGCAACGGCACCGTCTATTTGGCTCTGCACGGCGCCTGCTCGGGCTGTCCGTCCTCGACGATGACCCTGAAGCAGGGGATCGAAAGCCTGCTCAAACATTATGTGCCCGAGGTCGAGGCCGTCGAGGCGGTTTGACTCCACCGTCATGCCGAACTTGTTTCGGCACCCGGTTTCGAGCAGCAGTGCGGGTCGAGACCTGGATCCTGAAACGCGTTCAGGGCGACGGTAGCGACTCTCACCAACGTCTGTGCCTCTCGCCTTATGATCCTCGTCATCGACACCGCCACCGCCACCTGCTCCGTCGCTCTGATCGACGGCGGCTCGCTGCTCGACGAGCGTCACGAGCTGGTCGGGCGCGGCCATGCCGAGCGGCTGGTGCCGATGATCGAAGAGCTGCTCGCCGGACGCAGGCCGCGAGCCGTCCTCGTCGATTGCGGCCCCGGCAGCTTTACCGGAATCCGGGTCGGCCTCGCCGCGGCCCAGGGGCTCAGAATCGGCTGGGGAGTGCCGCTCGCCGGCTTCTCGTCGATGGCCGCGATCGCGGCCTCGGCGGGGAACGGGGGCGAGATCGCGGTTGCGCTTCCCGGCGGACACGGGCAGCTTTTCATCCAGACCTTTGGCGAGGAACCGATGCGGCCCCTCGATTTGCTCCGCTCCCTGCCGCCTGCCCAAGCCGCGGCCGCGATCAGCGCGTCCCGAGTCGCGGGCCGGGCGGCGGCGGCGCTGGTCGGCGAGCGCGGCTATGGCGAGGCCGTCGACTGCGAGCTTCGCGCCGCCGACGCTCGCCGGCTTCCCCCCGAGCTGCGCTCGCTGCCGCCCCTGCCGATCTACGGCCGAGCCCCCGACGCCAAGCCTGTCTTGAGCGACGCCGCAGGCGGCGTCGAAGGGCCGATGGCATGAGCGGCGATCCCCAGGTTCGGATCAGCGAGGGCGGCGCCGCCGCGCTGGAGGCGGTGATGAAGGTGATGGAGGACAGCTTCGATCCCGCTTTCGGCGAGGCCTGGACCGCTCCGCAATGCGCCGGGCTTCTGCCGATGGCGGGCGTCTGGCTGTCCCTGGCTCGGCGCGACGAGACCGTGATCGGCTTCGCGCTAGGCCGAATCGTCGGCGACGAAGCGGAATTGCTGCTGCTCGCGGTCGGGCGTTCATGGCAAGGACAGGGCGTCGGCCAGCTTCTGCTGGACCGCTTTTCGGCGGTTGCGGCGAGTAAAGGGGCCCAACAACTGCATCTCGAAGTGCGCGAGGGAAATCATGCAGTTAGCCTCTACAGGCGAAACGGCTATCGCGAAGTGGGTCGCCGCCGCAATTATTATGGAGGCCGCGACGGCCAGCTTTTCGATGCCCTTACCCTCGCAAAGTATCGGAGGTCATAAGCGTAATTTGTATTTGCCGTAATTTCCGCTTGTAAAAACCACCAAAACGGACCATTCGACGCGAAGGGGGCAAAGTTACAACCTCCCGTGGTAGAAAGTTTACAGGCGAAAGCATGGCTGAAAGCAACGAACTCACCGAAACCCTGATCACTCTCACCGCGGACATTGTCTCCGCGCATGTCAGCAACAACAGCGTGGCCGTCAACGACCTGCCGCAGCTGATCGCGAACGTGCACAATGCGCTGAACGCGCTGGGCGCCAAGCCCGAGGAAGCGCCGGCCCGGCCGGAACCGGCGGTCTCGGTCCGCTCCTCGATCAAGCCCGATTTCATCGTCTGCCTGGAAGACGGGAAGAAGCTCAAGATGCTGAAGCGGCATCTGATGACCCACTACCAGATGACTCCCGACGAATACCGGCAGAAGTGGGGCCTCAACGCCGACTATCCGATGGTCGCGCCCAACTATGCCGAGCAGCGCCGCACCCTGGCCAAGAAGATCGGGCTCGGAACCAAGCGCCGCCGCACCGCTCGCGCCGCCAAATAAGCCTAAGATCGCCGGGGCCACGCGCCCCGGCGGCCTTTACCGGCGCGCCGATTCGGCTAAAGCGGTTGAGGAATGACCCGCAGGATCGACATCGAAGCGCTGTGCGCGGAGAAGGGGCTGCGCATCACCGAGCAGCGGCGGATTATCGCCCGTGTCCTCTCCGAAGCCGAGGATCATCCCGACGTCGAGGCGCTTCACGCGCGGGCGTCGGCGATCGACGCCGGAATCTCCATCGCCACGGTCTACCGCACCGTTCGACTGTTCGAGGAGGCCGGGATCCTCGAGCGCCACGATTTCGGCGACGGGCGCGCCCGCTACGAGGCGGCCGACGCCACCCATCACGACCATCTCATCGACGTCGAGACCGGCAACGTCATCGAGTTCGTCGATGAGGAGCTCGAGGCCCTGCAGCGGCGAATCGCCGAGAAGCTGGGCTTCCGCCTCGTCGACCACCGGATGGAGCTTTACGGAGTCGCACTCGGCCGGAAGGACTAGCCCGCCGCCGGCCGCGCGGCCCCCGTCATCCCAGCGAAGGCTGGGATCCCAGGGGACGAAAGGCGCCTGCGCTCTTCACCCCCCGGGGCCCCGGCTTCCGCCGGTGTGACGATCTTGCCTCAGCCGTAAAAGTCCATCGTCACTCCGCCGACCTGCAGATTGTCGACATAGATGTCGGCGATTCCGTTGCCGGAGCCCAGGGCGATGGAATAGCCCAGGATCAGGCTGTCCTCGTCGAAGTGAAGGCCGCCCGCGGGAGTGAAGCCGTCCGCGTCCGCCCAGTCGCTGAACTCGGTCATGTTGACGATCTGGTCGCGATTCTGGCCGAACGAGCGCTGCCAGGCCACCCAGTCGCCGCCGACGAGGTCGACGCTCATCCACGCATCCTGGGTCGTCGCGCCGAGACCCTGATAGGAATATTCGAAGACCAGCTCGCCGCGGTCGCCCGTCGTCGCGAGGTCGCCGTCGGCGTCGATGATCAGCCGGATCACCGGGATCACGTCGGTTCGGTCGGAGCTCGCGATATAATAATCGAAGCTCAGCTCATCGAGATCGCCCAGGGTCATGCGCTGATCCGCGTCCTGCTCGACATTGACTCGAAGCCGGCCGTTGTTGCTGTTGGTCACCAGGTGCAGGGAGTCGCCGCCGCCCGGGGCGCTGTCGATCGTGATCGAGCCCTCGCGGGCCTCGGTGTTGAGCTTCGATCCGTCGGCCAGCGTGGTCTGCGGGCTCGTCTGGTTCGCCGAGGTCGGGTTGACATGCTCGATCCCGGCGACCCGGATCGTATAGACCCCGTCGGCCATCGAATCCTCGGCATGCTTGGCATGGCCAAGGCCCTTGCCGTTGCCGTGCTGGCTGTGGCCCTTGCCTTTGCCGTGATGCTCGTCGACGATGTAGGAAGTGACTGCCATTTTCCGCTCCTTTTATGGTTCCCGCAAATCGCACGGACAGATGATCCGCGCCCCCCACTGGCGAGCGAATCGAAGGGCGGGAACCTGCTCAGGTCGAGGGGCAATGTCCATCCCGTCCGTCCGATCCGTTCAGTTATGGGACGGGTCGGGCTCGATCGGCCGTCCGGCGGGGCCGGGCTAGAGCCGCGGCGCCGATGATCCGCCTCGCCTTCCGAGTCCTGGCCATGGCTGGCCTCCTGCTGGCCTGCCTGCCGCTCCATTATCTGTGGAGGCTGTTCGGGCTTCGCTCGCCCTGGCCCCGGCGCTTCCTCGGGTGGGTGGGACGCTCGGCGGGGATGCGCCTGCGGGTGGTCGGCGCTCCCCTCGAGCGCGACGTGCTGTTCCTCGCCAACCATTTGAGCTGGCTCGACATCCTTCTCGTCGCCGGGGCGAGCGGGGCGGCTTTCGTGGCGAAGGCGGAGGTGGCGGCGACTCCGGTGATCGGCTGGCTGGCGAAGCTCAACAACACGGTGTTCGTCGCTCGCGCCGAGCGGAGCGGCGTTCGCGGCCAGGCCGACGCGCTCCGGACGGCGCTGGCCAGCGGCCAGCCGGTGGCTCTGTTCCCGGAGGGGACGACCGACGGCGGCCCGGACATATTGCCCTTCCGGGCCAGCCTGCTTGCCGCCTTGTTCCCGCCGCTGCCGGGAGTTCAGGTCCAGCCGGTCGCGCTCGATTACGGCGCCGCCGGGCACGATCTCGCCTGGATCGGCGACGAGAGCGGGCTCGCCAATGTCAGGAAGGTCCTGTCGCGGCCCGGCTCGACCCCGGTCACTCTATATTTTCTGGCTCCGGTCGATCCGGCCGTCGGCGGCGACCGCAAGTCGCTCGCCTCGGCCGCCCGGGCCGAAATCGTCGAGGCCCTGCAGGCGCCGCGGCGCTAGGGTCGCGGGCGCCGCTCGGCCCTTCCGGCGGCCGGGGCGATGGCCTATAGGCGCCGGCAATGACTGCCACCGCCCCTAAAACCTTCCGGATCAAGTCGTTCGGCTGCCAGATGAACGTCTATGACGGCGAGCGCATGGCCGGGCTGCTCGAAGGGGAGGGGATGGCCCCCGCGGCCTCTTCCCTCGAGGCCGACCTCGTCGTTCTCAACACCTGCCATATTCGCGAGAAGGCCGCGGAGAAGGTCTATTCGGAGATCGGCCGGCTGAAGCGCGAGGATGGCAGCCGGCCGATGATCGCGGTCGCCGGCTGCGTTGCCCAGGCGGAAGGCGCGGAGATCCCGCGCCGGGCTCCGAGCGTCGACATCGTCGTCGGGCCTCAGGCCTATCACCGGCTGCCGGGGCTCGTCGCGGAGGCGGGGCTCGGACGGCGCGGGATCGACACCGACATGCCGCTCCTCTCCAAGTTCGAGCGCTTGCCGGCGCGGCGGCGGCCCGGCCCGTCGGCCTTCCTCACCGTGCAGGAGGGCTGCGACAAGTTCTGCACCTATTGCGTCGTCCCCTATACGCGCGGCGCCGAGGTGTCGCGGCCCTGGGCCGCGATCCTGGAAGAGGCTCGGGCCCTGGTCGGAGCGGGCGCGAAGGAGATCGTCCTGCTCGGCCAGAACGTCAACGCCTGGTCGGGCGAGGACGAGGCGGGGCGGCGCCAGGGCCTGGACGGCCTGGTCCGGGCGCTCGACCGGCTGCCCGGCCTCGCCCGGATCCGCTACACGACCAGCCATCCCAACGACATGACCGAAGGCCTGATGCGGGCCCATGCCGAGGTCGGGGCGCTGATGCCCTATCTGCACCTGCCGGTTCAGTCGGGCAGCGACCGGGTGCTGAAGGCGATGAACCGAAGCCACTCGTCCGAGAGCTATTTGCGGATCCTCGATCGGGTTCGGGCCGCCCGGCCCGACATCGCCATCTCGGGCGATTTCATCGTCGGCTTCCCGGGCGAGACCGAGGCGGAGTTCGAGGCCACCCTCGAAATCGTCCGGTCGGTCGGTTACGCCCAGGCCTATTCCTTCAAATATTCGCCGCGCCCGGGCACTCCGGCGGCGGAGATGGAAAAGCAGGTCCCGGCCGCCCTTATGGACGAGCGCCTCCAGCGCCTGCAGTCGCTCCTCAACGCCCAGCAGCTCGACTTCAACCAGGCCGGCGTCGGCAAGCGAACCCAGGTTCTGCTCGAGCGTCCCGGCAAAAAGCCCGGGCAAAAGGTCGGCAAGTCGCCCTGGCTCCAGTCCGTCCATGTCGAGACGGAGGCCGGGATCGGCGAGATGATCGAGGTCGAGATCGTCTCGGCCGGGCCGAACAGCCTCGCGGGCATCGTCGTCCCGGCGCAAGCCGGGACCTCTGGCCGAGAAGTCGCGGCGGGTCTCCCCGAGGCCCCGGCCGTCGCCGGGGTGACGACTGCGATCCGGCCCTAGGGCATCCACCCGTCGCCGAGGGGCGTCACGCCGATCAGCATCGACGGGTCGGCGGGGTCGCCGACGATCAGAAGCTCGAAATCGGCGACCGAATCCCCGTCGTCGAGGAACAGCCGAAGGACCGTTCCTTCCCGGGCGGAATCGTAATGCAAGGTCGCCTGAGCGGCGTCGACGTCGGGGCGATGCGCCTCGCCGACGAAGATCCAGTCGGCCGTCTCGACTTCCGGGGTCGAGGCGTCGATGTCGATCTGTGACAGGTCGATCCGGTCCTGGGGACTGCCGTAATTCGTGACCGTGTCGATCCCGAAAAGGGCGTTGGACTCGGCCAGGCTGGTATAGACGTAGAGGTCCTCGTAGGCGTCCCAGCCGCCCTCGAGCACGTCGGCGCCGAGGCCTCCGTGAAGGACATCGCCGCCGTCGTCGCCGAACAGATGGTCGTCGCCGGCGCCGCCGACGAAGCGGTCATTGCCGTCGCCGCCTCCGAACCAGTCGTCGCCCGCCCCGCCGGTCGCCCGGTCTGCGAACGGGGTGCCGCCGAAATTGACGGCCTCGACGTTGACGACGGTGTGGGTGCCCTCCCAGCTGGTAACGATCCACGCCGTGCCGGACGAGTTTTCCTGGAAGGTGAAATCGACTCCCTGGGCGTGGCCGAAGCTGACCAGGAGCGTGTCTTCGCCCTCGCCGCCGTCGAGCAGGTCCGAGCGCTGCCAGCCACGGAGCGAGTCGTTGCCGGCGCCGCCATAGAGCAGGTCGTTGCCCTGCCCGGCGACGATGATGTCGTCGCCGCCGCCGCCGTCCAGAACCATGGCCCCGAGCATCGACTGGACGTAGATCTGGTCGTCATAGATGGAGCCGATGATGGCCTCGACCTCCTCGGCCACGGCGACGACGGTCCAATTCTCCTTTTCCGATAACGTCAGGACGGTGGCGCTGAAGCCGCTGTCGAAATAGAGCGCCCGCCAGGAATCGCGGGCGTCGATCACGTCGTGGCCGGAGCCGCCGTTCAGGGTGTCCGCCGCCCCGTCGGTGACGTCGGTGACCACCAGCCGGTCGTCGCCGCCGTCGCCGA
This sequence comes from Allosphingosinicella sp., assembly GCA_036386795.1. Taxonomy (GTDB): domain Bacteria; phylum Pseudomonadota; class Alphaproteobacteria; order Sphingomonadales; family Sphingomonadaceae; genus Allosphingosinicella. The sequence continues at coordinate 238,943 of DASVUZ010000037.1, read as the reverse complement.
ACATCTGGTCGGCGCCCATGCCCATGCCTTCGAGGACGTCGTTGCCCTCGCCGCCGCTCAGCCTGTCGCTGCCCCAGTTGCCGAACAGCTCGTCATCCCCTTCGCCGCCGGCGAGCAGGTCGTCGCCGTCCTGGCCGTCCATCCAGTCGTCGCCCGTCCCGCCGGTGATCCGGTCGCCATGCTGGGAGCCATAGATCCCCATGCTCTCGACGTTGATGACCGTGTCCGTGCCTTCGTCATGGCTGACGACCCACGGCGTGCCGTCCAAATTCTCCTGGAAGGTGATTTCGACCGGACCGGACTGGTAGAAGTCGAGCCACACCCGGTCGTGGCCGCCGCCGCCGTCGAGCAGGTCGTCGCCCTCGCCGCCGCGCAGATCGTCGTCGCCCGCGCCGCCCTGGACCAGGTCGTCGGCCCGCCCGCCCACGATGAAGTCGTTGCCGCCGCCCCCGTCCAGAGTGAGGGCCGAATCCATCGAATGGAGAAAGACCTGGTCGTCATGGGCGGAGCCGATGAAGCCCTCGACCTCCTCGGCAGAGGCGACCGCGGTCCAATCGTCCAATTCCACGACCCACACCAGCGAGCTGTAAAAACTCTTGTCGACGTAGAGGGCGGTCGCGGAATCGCGGCCGTCGATCACGTCGTGGCCGGAGCCGCCGTACATCTTGTCCCACGACCCGTCGCCGACATTGGCGATGACGAGCCGGTCGTCGCCGCCGTCCCCGAAGATCAGGTCGGCGCCGATTCCGCCGTCGAGGACGTCGTCGCCCTCGCCGCCGCTGAGCCGGTCGACCGCCGAGCCGCCGACGACGTAATCGTCGCCGCCGCCGCCGTCGACGGTCACGGCGACGGTGGTGAAGGTGAAGTTCAGCTCGTCGGCGAACGCGCTTCCGACCAGTCGCTCTACTTCGGTGACCGACGCCACCACGGTCCCTCCGGCGCTGACCTCGAAGCCGCCATCCTCGAAGCCGTCGACCCGGGCGCCGGCGGCCATTCCGCCGAGCTCGACCGTATCGAAGCCGTCGCCGCCGCTGGCCGTGTCGTAGCCCCGGCCTATCGCGAGCGAGTCGTTGCCCGCGCCGCCGAGCAATGTGTTGGGACCGCCATTGCCGACGAGGCGGTCGTCGCCGTCGCCGCCGAGCAGCAGGTCGCCCTCGCTCCCGCCGACGATTTCGTCATTGCCGTCGCCGCCGTCGACGATCAGGTTGGCGCTCAGCGCCGCGAAGCTGAACAGGTCGCCGAAGCGGCCGCCGAGCCAATGCTCGACGCCGGTGGCGACGCCCAGCCCGGCCCCGGTCGCGAGATTCATGATCGATACCTGCGGATCGGCTCCGGCCGCCGCCTCGAAACGCATGGCGTGGGCCGCCAGGCTCGAGTCGACGACATCGAGGTCGGCGCCGCCGCTGATCAAGTTGAAGGCGAAGCCCGTCCCGCCGCCGATGATGAACCGGTCCCGGCCGGAATCGCCGTTGAGCGTGTTGGACCCGGCGCCGCCGATGAGCGTATCGTCGCCGTCGCCGCCGGAAATCGAGTCGTCGCCGGCGCCGCCCGTGACCCGGTCGTTGCCGCCGAGCCCGGAGAAAAGATCGTTGCCGTCGAGCAGATCGACATTGTCGTCTCCGGCCGTTCCGATCAGGTCGTCCGAGCCGTAGGTCGGCCAGTCATTGTCGAAGAGGGTCGCCAGCCCGGTCGAATCCGTCACGGCGGCATTGGCCATGGCGGTCAGGTTCACCGAGAAGGTTTCCGCCCACTCCATCAGCTTGTCGTTGGCGATCGCGACAATGATGGTCTTGACCGTCTCGCCGGCGGCGAAATCGAGGACTCCGCTGGCGGCGGTGTAGTCCGCGCCCGCGGTCGCGGTGCCGTCGGCGGTGACGAAGGCGACCGAAGAGGCCGAAGCGGCCACGGCCGGGCCGCTTCGGGTGACGGTGAAGGTCAGGGTCCCCGCGGCCTCGTCGATGCTGGCGTCGCTGACGGTAACGGTCGGCGGTGCGTAGGAGATGCCGTCGATCCCGGCCAGGGTGCGGTGGTCCCCGGTCAGGTAGAGCTGGAATAGGGGCGTGCTGCTTCCGTCGAAGATCGAGAGGATAGTCCGCGACCCGTCGAAGTCGAGGGTCGCCTGGCGGCCGCCGCCGAGCTGGTAGCCGGACACCAATGTGGCTCCGCCGAACTCGGCGAGATCGAGCCGGTCGGCGGCGCCGTCGAAGTCCGTGATCGTATCGATTCCGCCCGCCGCCCGGGAATCGGCATAGGCCAGGTAGCGGAAGACGTCCGCCCCGGCGCCGCCGGTCAGGATGTCGGCGCCGCCGTTGCCGGTGATCGTATCGTCGCCGTCGCCGCCGGAAATCGAGTCGTCGCCGGCCCCGCCCGCAACCCGGTCATTGCCTGCGAGGCCCGAAAAGCGGTCGTTGCCGCCGAGCAGGTCGATAATGTCGGCTCCCGCCGTTCCGACCAGGTCGTCGGCGCTTTCCGTCGGCCGGTCGTTATCGAGGAGCGTCGCCGATCCGGCCGCGTCCGTCACGACCGCGTTAGTGACGGCGGTCAGCTGAACCGAGAAGCTCTCCGCCGCTTCCATCAGCTTGTCGTCGGCGATGGCGATGGTGATCGTCTTGACCGTCTCGCCGGCCGCGAAGTCGAGCACTCCGCTGGCGGCCGCATAGTCGGCTCCGGCGAGCGCCGTGCCGTCCGAGGTTGCGAAGCTGACCGACGAGGCCGAGCTTGCCGCGCCCGGGCCGCTTCGGGTGACCGTGAAGGTCACGGTCCCGGCGGCCTCGTCGACGCTTGCGTCGCTGACCACGATCGTCGGCGGCGGGTAGGAGATGCCCTGGATTCCCGCCAGCGTCCGGTGATCGCCTGTCAGGTAGAGCTGGAACGCCGGAATGCTGCTCCCGTCGAAGATCGAGAGAGTCGTGCGCGATCCGTCGAAGCTCAAGGTCGCCTGCCGGCCGCCGCCCGCCTGCCAGGCCGAGACCAAGGTGGCGCCACCGAAGGCGGTGAGGTCGATCCTGTCCTGGGCGCCGTTGAAGTCGGTGATGGTGTCGATGCCGCTCGCCGCTCGCGAATCCGAATAGGCCAGGTAGCGGAAGACGTCGGCCCCCGCGCCGCCGGTGATGGAGTCCGCGCCGCCATTGCCGGTAATCGTGTCGTTGCCGCCATTGCCGTAGATGATGTCGTTATAGGCGGTGCCCGAGATTATGTCGTTTGCGCTGGTGCCGTTGAACGTCTTCCCCGTTGGTGCCTTGGCCATCGATTCCCCCCTTGATCGAGCGGCATGCCTATCGATTTGGAACATAAGGAAGAGTAAATGAGCTAAGACGGGGCCGGCGGAGGCGCCGCGGCGCTTGCGCGGCCCCGCCACGGCTCTATTTGGAACGTGGGTCGGGCCTTCAGCCGGACCGCAGGAAAGGGCTCGTGGAATCGTGACTGCTGAGATGGCCGCCGACTGATGCCGCCCAAGAAAGCCGAAGCCCCCGCCGCCCCCCGCGCCCGACTGGAGCTCGAGTTCGAGCAGCCGCATTTGCTCGGGCCCCTGTTCGGAGAGTTCGACAGGAACCTCGTCGCCATCGAGGACCGGCTCGGAGTCTATATCGCGGCGCGCGGAGCCAAGGTTCAGATCGAGGGCGAGCCCGAGGACGCGGCGCGCGCCCGCGACGTCCTTCTCGGCCTATACAACCGGCTCGACGAGGGGCAGGACATCGATTCCGGAATGGTCGACGCGATCATCGCCATGTCGGGCCAGCCGACCCTCGACGGGATCATCACTGCGGATGTCGCCGATCCGCCCAAGGTGATGATCCGGACCCGCAAGAAGACGATCGTCCCGCGCTCGAAGATGCAGGCCGTCTACATGGAGGCGCTCGGCCGCGACGACATGATCTTCGCGCTCGGGCCCGCCGGCACCGGCAAGACCTATCTCGCCGTCGCCCAGGCGGTCCAGCAGCTGATCGGAGGCTCGGTCGACCGGCTGATCCTGTCGCGCCCCGCGGTCGAGGCGGGCGAGCGCCTGGGCTTCCTTCCCGGCGACATGAAGGAGAAGGTCGATCCCTATCTCCGCCCCCTCTACGACGCGCTCTACGACATGCTCCCGGCCGAGCAGGTCGAGCGGCGGATCGCGTCCGGGGAGATCGAGATCGCCCCGATCGCCTTCATGCGCGGCCGCACCCTCAACGACGCCTTTATCATCCTCGACGAGGCCCAGAACACGACCCCGGCGCAGATGAAGATGTTCCTGACCCGCTTCGGGATGCGAAGCCGGATGGTGATCTGCGGCGATCCGCTCCAGGTCGACCTTCCCGAGCCGGGCAAGTCCGGCCTCGCCGACGCCGTCGCCAAGGTCGAGGGGATAGCAAAGATCGCCACCATCCGCTTCGGCGCCGGCGACGTCGTGCGGCACCCGCTCGTCGGCAAGATCGTCGAGGCCTATGAGGGCAAGGCGGCGTGAGGGGGCTTTCGTCGCGTCCTTGTTCCGTCATCCCGGCGAAAGCCGGGACCCCAGGACAAGAGGTCGCAGCGGGTCTCCCCGAGGTCCCGGCTTTCGGCGGGATGACGGAATCATGATCCTCGTCGAAGCCGACGTCTCCGAGGATTGGGACAGTAGCACCGACTGGGCGCAGCTCGCCAGGGCCGCGGTCCGCGCGGCCGTCGCACAGAGCGATTCGGCCGCCCTGCTGGAAAGCGGCCTCACCGCCGAGGTCTCGGTCCGGTTCACCTCCGACGACGAGGTGAGGGGCCTGAATTCCGACTGGCGCGGCAAGGACAAGGCCACCAACGTCCTGTCCTTCCCGATGGTCGAGCCGGATCAGCTCGGATCGCTCGCCCGAACGGACGGCGGCGAGGCCCTGCTCGGCGACATCGTCCTCGCCCACGGAATCTGCGCCTCGGAGGCCGAGGGCAAGGGCCTCGGAATCTGCACGCACGCCGCCCATCTGGTGGTCCACGGCATGCTTCATCTGCTAGGTTACGACCATGAGCGCGGGGATGAGGATGCCGAGACGATGGAAGGCGCCGAACGGCGCTCGCTCGCCGAGCTCGGGATCGCCGATCCCTATGAGATCCACCACTGATGGCTGACGACCCCGATTACGCCGAGCGAAGCATCTGGCGGACCCTTCGAGCCCTCCTGTTCGGCGACGACAGCGAGGCGACTCTTCGCGAGGAGATCGAGGAGGCGATCGAGAGCCACGAGGGCGAGGCTCCGATCGTCGGCGACCTGTCGCCGATCGAGCGGCAGATGCTCAGGAACCTGCTTCATTTCGGCGAGAGCACGGTGGCGGACATCGCGGTCCCTCGCGGCGACATCATCGCGGTGCCAAGCACGATCACCTTCGAGGGGCTCGTCGCGGCCTTCGCCGAGGCCGGGCACAGCCGGCTGCCGGTCTACCAGGAGAGCCTCGACAGCGTCATCGGCATGGCCCACATCAAGGACGTCTTCACCGTCGAGGTGTCCGGGGCGGAGCCTCCGGAAGAGATTACGAGCCTCCTTCGCAAGCCGCTCTACGTGCCCGAATCCATGGGCGTGCTCGACCTTCTCGCCCGGATGCGCGCTGAGCGGGTCCATCTCGCCATCGTCGTCGACGAGTTCGGAGGCACCGAAGGCCTCGTCACCATCGAGGACGTGGTCGAGGAGATCGTCGGCGAGATTGAGGACGAGCATGACGAGGAAGCGCCCGGAATGCTGATCGCGCTCGAGGACGGGATCTGGGACGCGGACGCGCGCGCCGAGCTGGAGGACGTGGCCGAGACGATCGACGCCCGGCTCGGAGCTGTCGAGGAGGATGTCGAGACCCTGGGCGGGCTGGCGACGGTGCTGGCCGGACGCGTTCCGCAGGTGGGCGACATCGTCGAGCATCCCTCCGGCTGGCGGCTCGAAGTGACGGAGAGCGACACGAGGCGGGTCACGCGACTGAGGCTGCACGCGCCGGAAGAGGGAGCGCTGAGCGAATAATCTCGCCGTCGCTCTCAGAGGTTCACGAGACGGTCCGGCCCGGCCGCAGGCCAATCGGATTTCAACGCGACGACGCAACGACGCAACGAATCCCAGGCAATCTCCGCCACGTTGCGAACTCGACTGACGAGCGGCCGGCTGCGCCGGAGGAACATGCACGGACTACCTCGCGCGCACGGCCTCGTTGCGTCGTTGCGTCGTCGCGTTCAAATATGAAAGGCGAGGCTGTCGGGATTGGGCACGCCTTTTGACCCTGTCCGGCCGCGGCTCCCGACGCGGGAATTGCGCCGTCCTCGTCGGGATGCTGTAAGCGGCCATGGCCTACGAACATATCCGGCTCGAGCAGAGCCCCGCCGCCGTCGTCACGATCACCATCGCCCGCCCCGACCGGCTGAACGCTTTGTCCGGCCGGACGCTCGACGAGCTTCGGTCGGCGGTGGAGGAAAGCGGCCGATCGGGCGCCCGCTGCCTGCTTCTGACCGGGGAGGGCAGGGGCTTTTCGAGCGGGGCCGATCTCGCCGGGGACGGCGGCGGCCTTCCGGAAGATGCGGGCGCCGCGCTGGAGAAATATTACAATCCGCTGGTCGAAGCGATCTTCGCCCTGCCGATCCCGGTGGTGGCGGCGGTGAACGGTCCGGCGGCCGGCGCCGGCTGCTCGCTCGCCTTGGCCGCCGACATCGTCATCGCGGCGCGCTCCGCTTATTTTCTCCAGGCCTTCGTCAATATCGGGCTCATCCCGGACGCCGGAGCGACCTGGCTACTTCCGCGCCTCGCCGGCCGGGCCCGGGCGATGGAGATGATGATGCTCGGCGAGCGGGTCCCCGCCGAGCAGGCTCTGCAATGGGGGCTGATCTCGCGCGTGGTGGAGGACGAGGCGCTGGAGTCCGAGGCCGTGGCGCTTGCGACCCGGCTCGCCCAGGGGCCGACGGTGGCGCTGGGGCTGATCCGCAGGCTGGCCCGGGAATCGGCGCACGTGCCTTTGAGCGAGGCTCTGGCGGCCGAGCGGGTCGCCCAGCGCGAGGCAGGAGAAACCCGGGATTTCCGAGGCGCGGTCATGGCCTTCCTTCAGAAGCAGGCTCCCCGCTTCGACGGCGCCTAGTCCGTCGCCCGGTAAATGTTCTTGACATGTTCTCCTGCTAATGCCATATCGGGACCCTGCCCGAGTCGGCCCGATCAACCGGCGGAGGCGGGGATCCGGCGAAAGGGAGTCCGCTCCCCGAAGCCGGCGGCCGGCGGGAAGTCATCCGGGAACGTTTGAGCTCGCGTCACCGAAGAGCCGGGACCGTGATCGTCCGAGCGGGAGGATTCCTCGAAAGAGGCTTCGACCGAGCGTTGGACCCGTCGGATAGGGCGCTGGCCACCCGGTCCTTTTCAAGGACCAGGACCCTTCGCAGCGAAGGCAAAGGACCCGCCGGCTCTTCACTTAGTCTGGACGCTTTCGACTAACGAACGAAAGCAACAAAGTCGTCCAGCCCCGGGTGCCGGTGGCAAGGACGCGCCGGCCGCTTCTTCCCCCTGGGCGCCAGTGGACACTTCCGCGCGCCTCCGCTCCGCCGTTCCCGCGAAAGCGCGACGTTCCTTTTCCTTGCGCCTTCCCGCCTTTCCCCGAAATCGGCTCCGCTTCGGCTTCGGACGCCCCCTCCAGGCGGAGGGAAGGCCGATTGCCTCGCCCTTTGCGCCAGCCTAAGGAAATCGCCTCTGCAACACAGGTAGCGGGACCTCATGGCCACCACGATCGACGAACTCGAGGCGAGGCGCCGGCGCGCGGAGATGGGCGGCGGCGAGGCCCGGATCGCGGCTCAGCACAAGAAGGGCCGGCTGACCGCGCGCGAGCGCCTGACCGTCCTGCTCGATGCCGGCAGCTTCGAAGAATATGACATGTTCGTCGAGCATAATTGCGCCGACTTCGGGATGGAGACCCAGAAATTCCCGGGTGACGGAGTCGTCACCGGCTCGGGAACCATCAACGGCCGGCTGGTCTACGTCTTCGCCCAGGACTTCACCGTGTTCGGCGGCTCGCTGTCGGAGCGCCACGCCCAGAAGATCTGCAAGGTCATGGACATGGCGATGAAGGTCGGCGCGCCCGTCATCGGCCTGAACGATTCGGGCGGCGCGCGGATCCAGGAAGGAGTCGCGAGCCTCGCCGGCTATGCCGAGGTGTTCCAGCGCAACGTCCTCGCCTCCGGGGTCGTGCCGCAGATCAGCCTGATCATGGGCCCCTGCGCGGGCGGTGCGGTCTATTCGCCGGCGATGACCGACTTCATATTCATGGTGAAGGATTCGAGCTACATGTTCGTCACCGGCCCCGACGTCGTGAAGACGGTGACCAACGAGGTTGTGACCCAGGAGGAGCTGGGCGGAGCCGTCACCCACACGACCAAGTCCGGAGTGGCCGACGTCGCCTTCGAGAACGACATCGAGGCCCTGCTCGCCACCCGCGACTTCTTCGACTTCCTGCCGCTGTCCAACCGCCACGACGGGCCCGAGCGGCCGAGCAGCGATCCCTGGGACCGGGTCGAGGACAGCCTCGACACGCTCATCCCCGACAGCGCCGCCAAGCCCTACGACATGCACGAGCTGATCCGAAAAGTGCTCGACGAGGGCGACTTCTTCGAGATCCAGCCCGCCCATGCCGCCAACATCATCGTCGGCTTCGGCCGGGTCGAGGGCCGGACCGTCGGAATCGTCGCCAACCAGCCGATGGTGCTCGCCGGAGTGCTCGACATCGCCAGCTCCAAGAAGGCCGGCCGCTTCGTGCGCTTCTGCGACGCCTTCGACATCCCGATCCTGACCTTCGTCGACGTCCCCGGCTTCCTCCCCGGAGTCGCCCAGGAGCATGGCGGGATCATCAAGAACGGCGCGAAATTGCTCTTCGCTTATGCCGAGGCGACCGTCCCCAAGATCACCGTGATCACCCGCAAGGCCTATGGCGGCGCCTACGACGTCATGGCGTCCAAGCATCTTCGCGGCGACTTGAACTATGCCTGGCCGACCGCCGAGATCGCGGTGATGGGGGCCAAGGGCGCGGTCGAGATCATCTTCCGCAAGGACATCGGCGATCCCGGCAAGATCGCGGAGCGCACCCGCGACTACGAGGCCCGCTTCGCCAACCCGTTCGTGGCGGCGTCCAAGGGCTTCATCGACGAGGTGATCATGCCCCATTCGACGCGGCGGCGGATCGCGCTCGGCCTGAGGAAGCTTCGCGACAAGCAGCTCGAAAATCCGTGGAAGAAGCATGACAACATCCCGCTCTGAGCCGGCGGAGTCAAAGCTCATCCGGATCGTCGCCGCGGTGATCCTCAATTCGGCCGGGGAAACCCTGCTCGTCCGAAAGCGCGGCACCGCCGCCTTCATGCAGCCGGGCGGCAAGCCGGCGGAGGGCGAAAGCGAGATCGGGGCCCTGGAGCGCGAGATCGTCGAGGAGCTGGGCTGCGCGCTCCAGCCGGATTCGTGCCGGCCGCTGGGCCGCTTCCGCGCCGCCGCCGCCAACGAGCCGGGCTGGACGGTATGCGCGGACCTGTTCTCGGCGGCGCTTTCGGGCGAGATTCGGGCCGCGGCGGAAATCGAGGAAGCGATCTGGGTGGACCCGGACCGCGACTCCGGGATCGAGCTCGCGCCCCTGACCCGGGCGCACGCTCTGCCCCTCGCTCGCGCTTTGAAAGCGCATTCGGAGGGACGGCCGGAATGACGAGGAGCGGTCGATGAGCTCGCGCTACGACGAGCTCGATCGCCTTCAGCGGCTTCGCGAGAGCGGGGTTCTGACCGACGAGGAGTTCCAGGTCGAGAAAAGGCGGCTGCTCGGCCACCAGAGCCTGCCTCCGGCCGGGGAAGGCGTCGAGGCCGAGGCCCGGCCGGCCTCGCGGCGCCGCATCTGGATCCTCCTCGGGACCGCGGCCCTGGTCGTGGCGGCCGCCGTGGGGCTGATCCTCGGGAGAACGTCGGGCGGCGAGGACGGGATCATCGATCTCCCGATGCCCGCCGGGAATGAGTCGGCCGGCTCGAACCTCGTCGAGACGAAGGCGCTACCCGACATCCGGACGCTCGCCGCCGACGAGCAGCTCGCCCGGGCCTTCGAGGCGGCGTTCGGAAGCCGCGGAGAGGCGGTGGTCTCGGTTCCGGGCGACGGTTCGGACGAGGACGTTCGATTCGCGCCCGGTCGGCTGATCTGGCCCGCGTTTGGCCCGGTTCTGATCAGCGAGGGCAAGGTCCAGGATCCGTCCCATGCCAGCGCCGGAAGGATCGCCGTCCATTATCTGAGGCCGGCGGCGGACCGCTTCGAGGTGGCGCGGGCCTTTCCGTCGGCGGTCGTCACCGGCTCGTCCGGCCAGGTCGCGCGCTGGACCCTCAGCCCGCAATTCTCGAGCTGGCCGGTGGTCGTGGCCGAGGGCGGCGGCACCGCGCAGGGCTACACCTGCTCCTGGCTGACCCTGACCGAGCTTCGGCCGGCGGGGCCCGTCAAGCTCGCCCAGGTCCCGCTCGTCTACGACGACACCGGCGCCAGGGAGGACGGGACCGCAAGGTCGATCGAGGGCAAGATCCTCAACGTCGTCAGGAACCAGTCGTTCGACGTCGTCTATTCGGGCTCCCGCGCCTTCAGCGAGCATTATGTGCGGAGCGGCGACCGTTACGCAGTGGCCGGCGGCGGCAAGCCGATCATGGAAACCTGCTGATGGAACGGCAGGACCTTCTGGTCGGGCTGATCGGCCTCGCTCTGCTTCCGCTGATCGGCCTTCGCTTGTGGCGCGGCGTTCGCGACGGGCGGCTGCCGCTCTACCGCACCTATGTCTCGCGATCCGACGACCGGGGGAAATTCTCCCTGCTGCTCGTCCTCCACGCGCTCAGCTTCGTCCTCGTCGCCGGGATCACGGCGGACCTCCTGCTCGGCCTGGGCTTCCGGACGTGAGCCGAAGCGGGCGCGTTCGGGCCGAGACCGAGGAGCGTTTCCCCGCCCTCCACCAGTTCCTTGGCTGCTATCTCGGCGACTGGCCGGCGGACGCGGCGACTCCGTTGGACGCGGTCGACAGGGCCGTCGCCGAATATCCGGTCGCTCAGCGCCGAAAGGTCCGGCGGGAGCTGGCCGAGCTGCTGGGCTCGGCCGGCGACGATTGCGGCCTGAGGCGGGTCCTGAACGACGGCCTCGGAGTCAATGTCCATTTCCGAAAGCCCGGCGAGGCTCGAGCCTTCGCCGAGGCGGTGGAGCGCAAGCTGCTCCAGTCGATCAAGTCCGATTATGAGGATCGCAGGCGATGAAACTGGGCCGGCTCAATCACGTAGGCGTGGCGACCCCTTCGATCGAGAAGTCGATCGCCTTCTATCGCGACACGATGGGCGCCGAGCGGATCCGCGAGCCGTTCGACCTGCCGGCGCAGGGCGTGAAGGTCTGCTTCGTCGACACGCCCAACACCCAGATCGAGCTTATCGAGCCGCTCGGGGAGGACAGCCCGATCCATTCCTTCCTCGCCAGGAACCCGGCGGGCGGGCAGCATCATCTCTGCTTCGAGGTCCCCGACATCGACGAGGCCAAAGCCTGGTTCGAGGCCAAGGGCGCCAGGGTGCTGGGCGAGCCGCGCATCGGCGCCCACGGAACCCTGATCTTCTTCGTGCATCCCGGCGACATGGGCGGCATTCTCACCGAGATCATGGAGAGCCCGAAGGACGCGCATTAGGGCGCCGCTGGAACCGTTCGCCCTGAGCCTGTCGAAGGGCCTTCCTTGTTCTTTGCTCACGAATGGGAATAGAGGGCTTCGACAAGCTCAGCCCGAACGGTGAGTGGATTGACCGACAAGAAGCCGACGCTCCAGGACTGGCAGGCCGCCGCCTCGAAGGAGGTGAAGGGCAAGGACATCGTCTGGCACACGCCCGAGGGGATCGAGGTCAGGCCGCTCTACACGGGCGAGGACGCGGCGGGGATCGACCCGGGCCTTCCCGGCTTCCCGCCTTATACTCGCGGCCCCTACGCCTCGATGTACACCGGCCGGCCCTGGACGATCCGGCAATATGCCGGCTTCTCGACCGCGGAGGATTCGAACGCCTTCTACCGCCGCAACCTCGCGGCCGGGCAGAAGGGGCTGTCGGTGGCCTTCGACCTCGCCACCCATCGCGGCTACGATTCCGATCACCCCCGAGTCACCGGCGACGTCGGCAAGGCGGGCGTGGCGATCGACACGCTCGACGACATGAAGATCCTGTTCGACGGAATCCCGCTCGACTCCATGTCCGTGTCGATGACGATGAACGGCGCGGTGCTTCCGGTCATGGCCTTCTACATCGTCGCCGCCGAGGAGCAGGGAGTCGCCCAGGCCCAGCTTTCGGGCACGATCCAGAACGACATCCTCAAGGAGTTCGCGGTCCGCAACACCTACATCTACCCGCCCGGGCCCTCGATGCGGATCGTCGCCGACATCATCGCCTACACGTCGGAGCACATGCCGCGCTTCAACTCCATCTCGATCAGCGGCTATCACATGCTCGAGGCCGGGGCGACGGCGGTCCAAGAGCTCGCCTATACGCTCGCCGACGGAATGGAATATGTCCGGGTCGCCAGGGCCAAGGGCCTCGACGTCGACGCTTTCGCGCCGCGCCTCTCCTTCTTCTTCGGCATCGGCATGAACTTCTTCATGGAGATCGCCAAGCTTCGGGCGGCGCGCACGCTGTGGCACCGGATCATGGCGGAGTTCGGGGCGAAGAACCCCAAGTCGCTGATGCTCCGAACCCATTGCCAGACGTCGGGAGTCTCGCTGACCGAGCAGGACCCGTACAACAATATCGTCCGGACCACGATCGAGGCGATGGCGGCCGTGCTCGGAGGGACCCAGTCGCTCCACACCAACAGCTTCGACGAGGCGATCGCCCTCCCCACCGACTTCTCGGCGCGGATCGCCCGCAACACCCAGCTCATCCTCGCCGAGGAGAGCGGGATCACCAACGTCGCCGACCCGCTCGGCGGGTCCTGGTTCATCGAGAGCCTGACCAAGGAGCTGGCCGACAAGGCCTGGGCGCTGATCGAGGAGGTCGAGGCGATGGGCGGGATGACGGCGGCGGTCGCCGAAGGGCTTCCCAAGCGCCGGATCGAGGAGGCGGCGGCGGCCCGGGCGGCCCGGGCGGACCGCGGCGAGGACGTGATCGTCGGGGTCAACCGCTACCGGCTGGAGGACGAGGCGCATCTCGACATCCTCCAGATCGACAACGACAAGGTCCGCGCCGGCCAGGTGGAGCGGCTGGCGAGGGTGCGCTCGGAGCGCGACGAGGCGAAGTGCACGGCGGCGCTCGACGCCCTCCGGGACGGCGCGAGAAACGCCGTTCGCCCTGAGCCTGTCGAAGGGCCTTTTTCCTCTGCGGCTTCGGAAGAGGGAGGGAAGGGGCTTCGACAAGCTCAGCCCGAACGGGACGCGGAGACCAACTTGTTGGCGCTCGCCGTGGAGGCGGCTCGGGCCCGGGCAACGCTGGGCGAGATCAGCCAGGCGCTGGAGGACTCGTTCGGCCGCTACGGAACGACCCCGGAACCGGTGAAGGGCATTTACGGCGGCGCCTATGAGGGCGACCCGCGCTGGGCGCGCGCCGGCGCCGGAGTCGACGCGATCGGGCGCCGGCTCGGCCGCAAGCCTCGAATGCTGGTCGCCAAGATGGGCCAGGACGGCCACGACCGCGGCGCCAACCTCGTCGCCTCGGCCTTCGCCGACCTCGGCTTCGAGGTGGTCCCGGGCCCGCTCTTCCAGACTCCGGAGGAGAGCGCCCGCCTGGCGGTCGAGCGGGAGGTCGACGTCGTCGGCGCCTCGAGCCTCGCGGCGGGCCACAAGACGCTGGTGCCCGAGCTGATCGGCCATTTGCGCGAGCTTGGCCGGCCCGACATCAAGGTCGTGGTCGGAGGGGTCATTCCGCCGCAGGATTACGACATGCTCCGGGAGGCCGGAGTCCAGGCGATCTTCGGTCCCGGCACCAACCTGGTCGACGCGGCCGGGGAGGTGCTCAAGCTGCTCGGCAACAACATGCCGCCGCTGGAAGAGGCGGCGGAGTGATCGAAGAGGAGAAGCGGATCGATGCGGAGGCGGACGCCGAGCGCTACGGCGAGTCGCTGCTCTACGATTTCGCCAAGTTCCTGACGACGCTTTCGATCCTGGCGCTGGGCGGGGTGCTGACCCTGACCCAGACCGCCGATCGAAGCGACATCAAGAGCTTCAACATCGTCATGTCGGTCGTGGCCATCTCGCTCGCCGGAACGCTGGCCCTGACGACGGCCAATTCGATCGCCTACGCCCGTTCCTCGGGGCAGCCGCTGCCGCGCAACCTCCATCGCTACACGGTGGCGACGATGGCTCTGCTCGGAATGGGCATGGGCATGTTCCTGTTCATGTGGATGGACAGCCTCAGCTGATGGCGACCCTCGATCGTCGGCGCGCGAATGACCGTCACCCCGGACTTGATCCGGGGTCCACCTGCTTTACGGAGCTTGAAAGCAAAGGTGGATGCCGGATCAGGTCCGGCATGACGAGGTAGGCCGAATGTTCTCAAAAATCCTGATCGCCAACCGGGGCGAGATCGCCTGCCGGGTCATCCGCACCGCCCGCAAGATGGGGATAGCGACCGTCGCCGTCTATTCGGACGCCGACGCCCGAGCGCCCCATGTGAGGCTCGCCGACGAGTCGGTTCGGCTGGGACCGCCGCCGGCGAGCGAAAGCTACCTCAACGCCGAGCTGATCGTCGCCGCCTGCAGGGAGACCGGCGCTCAGGCGGTGCACCCGGGCTACGGCTTCCTGTCCGAGCGCGAGAGCTTCGCGCGGGCGCTTGAGGAAGCGGGGATCGCCTTCATCGGGCCTCCGCCGGGCGCGATCGCGGCGATGGGCGACAAGATCGAATCGAAGAAGCTGGCGCTCGAGGCGGGGGTCAGCGTCGTCCCCGGCTTCGTCGGCGAGATCGACGATACCGAGCATGCGGTGCGGATCGCCGGCGAGATCGGCTATCCGGTGATGATGAAGGCCTCGGCCGGAGGCGGCGGCAAGGGCATGCGCCTCGCCTACAGCGAGACCGACGTCCGCGAGGGCTTCGAGGCGACCAAGCGCGAGGGGCTTGCCAGCTTCGGCGACGACCGGGTGTTCATCGAGAAGTTCGTCGAAAATCCCCGCCACATCGAGATCCAGCTGATTGGCGACAAGGCCGGCAACCTCCTCTATCTCGGCGAGCGCGAATGCTCGGTCCAGCGCCGCCACCAGAAGGTGGTCGAGGAGGCCCCGTCGCCCTTCGTCACGACCGAGATGCGCAAGGCGATGGGCGAGCAGGCGGTCGCACTCGCTCGGGCGGTGGGCTATTACAGCGCGGGAACCGTCGAGTTCATCGCCGGCGCCGACCGAAGCTTCTACTTCCTCGAGATGAACACCCGGCTCCAGGTCGAGCATCCGGTGACCGAGGAGGTGACCGGCCTTGACCTCGTCGAGCTGATGATCCGGGTCGCCGCGGGCGAGGCGCTGCCGCTCGGCCAGGACGAGGTGAAGCTCGACGGCTGGGCGATCGAGAACCGGGTCTACGCCGAGGACCCCTATCGCGGCTTCCTGCCCTCCACCGGACGGCTGGTGCGCTACCGGGCGCCGCGCCAGGTCCTTCGAGACGCCGGTTCGACAGGCTCACCGGCTCCTCAGGATGAGTGGCTTGTTGCTGACCCCGCTCATCCTGAGGAGGGACTGAGCCCCGGCGAAGGCCCGTCTCGAAGGACCGACCACGTCATCCGGGTCGACGACGGAGTCGAGGAGGGCGGCGAAGTCTCGATGTTCTACGATCCGATGATCGCCAAGCTGATCACCTGGGCTCCGACCCGCGAGGCGGCGATCGACCGGCAGATCGAGGCGCTCGATTCTTTCATCGTCGAGGGGATCGGCCACAATGTCGATTTCCTCTCCGCGCTGATGCAGCATCCCCGCTTCCGCGAGGGGCGGCTGACCACCGGCTTCATCGCCGAGGAATATCCGGACGGCTTCACGGGCGCTCCCGCCGACGATCCGCTGATCGAGGACCTGGCGGCGATCGGCGCCTTGCTCGCCATGGAGACCGACGCCCGCGCCTGCGCGGTGAGCGGCCGGCTGGGAGGCGCGGTGACTCCGCCGGAGAACAGGGTGGCGAGGCTCGCCGGGCGGGATTTCGCGATCCGCTTCGACGGCTTCGAGGGCGGCCTGCTCGCTTATGTCGACGAGGGGGAAGGGCGCGAGCTGATCGGCCGCTGGGAGCCGGGGCAGCGGCTGTTCAAGGGGACGATCGACGGACGGGAGCGGACCGTCCAGGTCGCCCGCCGCGGCCGGCAGTGGCGCCTGACGACTCGCGGCGCCTCCCATTTCGTCGACGTCCTTCCCGCGCATGTCGCCGAGCTTTCCCGCCACATGATCGAGAAGGTGCCTCCGGACCTTTCCCGATTCCTGCTCTGCCCGATGCCGGGACTGCTCACCGCGCTCCACGTCTCCGAAGGCAACCGCGTCGAGGCGGGGCAGCCGCTGGCGGTCGTCGAGGCGATGAAGATGGAGAATATCCTTCGCGCCGAGAAAGCCGGAGCCGTGAAGTCGGTCAAGGCGAAGCCCGGCGACAGCCTCGCCGTCGACGCGGTGATCCTCGAGTTCGAATAGCCGGACGGCTCGCCGCCGCTAGGCGGCCGGCAGGCAAATCTCGAATTCCGCCCCTTTGTCGGCGGGCCTGCTGACGATCGTCCCTCCGCAGGAGGCGAGCAGCGATCGGGCGATGGAGAGGCCCAGGCCCGAACCGCCTTCGCTCCGCCGCCCGGTGTGGAACGGCTCGAAGATCCGTTCATGATCGGCGGGCGGGATGCCTGGGCCGTCGTCCCGGACGAGCAGCCGGACGCGGCCGCTGGCGCTTGCGCCCTCGATCGAAATCCGGCCCGCCCCCGCCTGGCGGCTGTTCTCGGCCAGGGTCTCCAGAACCGCCTCGATCAGCTCCGCCGGCGCAGCCACCGGCGGCAGGCCTTCCAGCCGGACGTCGATCGCGAAGCCGTGAGTCCGGTGCGCGTCCGCCACCCTCAGCGCCGGCCCGGCGGGGTCGGTCGCCTCATCCTCCGGAGCGACCGCCATGTCGGCCCGGGCGAGGTCGAGCAGCCGCCTCAGTAGGTGCGAAAGCCGGTCGGCGTCGGCTCCGGCATTGGCGAGGAACCGGCTTCGCTCCTCGTCGCTCATCTCGGGATGCTCGGCGAGCAGCTCGAGCGCGCCCTTGATCCCGGCGATCGGGGTCTTGAGCTCGTGGCTGACCGACGCGGCGAAGTCCTTGAGGTAGCGGGATCGCCGCTCGATCCGGTCGGCCATGGCGGCGAAATTGACGTAGAGGTTGCGGATCTCGACGGCAGCGGTCGCCGGAGGGCCGGGCACCGAGACCGGGCCTCGAGCGACGTTCTCGGTCGCCTCGCTGAGCGCCTCGATCGGCCTCGCAATGCCTCTCGAAAGCAGGCCGGCGAGGAAGAGAAGGGTCATGAAGATGAGCCCGACTCCAAGCGCGATCTTGCCCCGGTCCTGATAGATTCCCAGGAACAGCCCGCGCGGGCTCCGGCTCAGCATCAGCACTCCGATCACCTCGCCGCCGGCCACCACCGGCCGGACATAATGGACTCGGATGTTGGACGCCCGGCTCAGCCATTCGAGCGCGTAGCGCGGCTGGTAGTCGCCGCGCCGCCGAAGCACCGTTCGAGTCTGCCCCGCCGTCCCGGCCGCGACTTCGGGCAAATGCAGGTAGCTGAGGCCGGAATCGCCGCGGCCGAGAACCACCGTTCCGTGGCCGTCCATCAGCCGGATCGCCGCCAGCGTCGAGCGGGCGGTGTCGATCACGACCGGCCTCAGGGAAGACGCGGCCCGGGCGGCGGCGGGATCGGGCCGAAAGCGCGCCGGGCGGGGATCCGGCTGCTCCGGAAGAACGGGCATGGCTCGAAGGTCAATGGTCGGACGCTCGGCCCGAAGCGGCCCGTTCGGCGCGTCGGCGAAGGGTTCGGGCCAGGCGGCGCGATAGGCGCCGGCGAGGACTGCGCCCTGGGCGATCAGCTCCGCCTCGGTCTGCTGGACCAGGGTGTTCTCGTACACTCGAAGGAAGACCGCGCCGATTCCGGGCAATGCGGCGACGAACAGCAGGGTCAGGAAAAGCAGCGTGCGCAGCCGAAGCGCCGGCCAATGGCGCTTGGCGACCGCCTTCAGCGCAGCGATCAAGCGGGTTCCTCTCCGAGGCAGCGGCCGATCCGATAGCCGATGCCGGCGCGGGTTTCGATCAGGTCGCCGCCGCCGAGGGCGGCGAACTTGGCGCGCAGGTTGCGGATGTGGCTGTCGATGGTGCGGTCGGTGATCGCGAAGCCGGGGCCGTGGAGCCGGTCGATGATCGCGTCCCGGCTGAACACCTTGGAGGGCAGGCTGGCGAGCAGGAGAAGCATCTGGAACTCGGTGACCGTGACCGGCACCGGGGAGGAGTCCCAATGCGCCTCCCAGGCTTCGGGATCGAGGCGCAGGCGATTGTGGACCAGCGCCTGCTTCGGCCCCGCCTCGGCCAGCGAGCGGCCGCCGCGCTTGAGGATGGCGGTGACTCGGGCGACGACTTCGCGCGGGGAGAAGGGCTTCACCACATAATCGTCGCCGCCCATCTCCAGCCCCAACACCCGGTCGATCTCGTCGTCGCGGGAAGAGAGGAAGAGGATCGGAAGATCGCCTTCGGCGCGAAGCCGCCGGCAGACCTCGAGCCCGTCCATCCTCGGCATGTTGATGTCGAGCACAACGAGGTCGGGCCGGTCGCGCTCGACCGCCCTCAGCGCCGCCTCTCCGTCGCCCGCCTCGCTGGTCTTCATTCCCGCCTTGCCGAGCGCGAAGGCGAGGAGCTGGCGGATATGGGCGTCGTCGTCGACGAGAAGGATCTTGTGGCTCATCGCGTACATGTCACATCCCCGCCCGGCGGCTGTCAAAGGCTGGAGTCGCGACCCGCCGGCCGTCGCAGTTCCGAACGTCCGCGGAGGCTCGCGGCAGCCCGCGCTCGGCGACGAGCCGCTTCGCCTCGGCGCTCCGGCGGGCGTTGCGGAAGGTCCAGCCGTGCCAGTCGCCCTGGCTGGTGGCGAGCCGGTCCATGATCAGGTTGCGGGTCCAGCTCACCCGCTCGCGGAAGCGGGGGCCGATCGGCCGGCTCTCGAGCTCGACGAGCGGAAGAAGCGCGGAGGGACCGAGCGAGTTCAGGTAGCACAGGTCGAGGCTGACTCCGCGGCCGCCCACCTCGCGGGCGTGGCGCACGTTCCAGGCGGCGGCGACCGCTCCGAGATCGACGACGGCGCAGGCCGACAGAGCGGCGAGGGCGAAAGCGAGATTGGCGTTGATCAGCCAGGCGCCGCTCTTGCTCCGCCACAGGCGGATGCAGATCAGGACCAGCCCGATCGCCACCATCGCCATCCAGATCAGTGCGGCGATTCGCAGGCGGGTAAGCGAATAGGCTTCGACATAATCGGCGGTTCGAAGCATCGTCGAGGCGACGAGGACGACGTTCTGGGCGATCCAGGCGTAGACGAGGCGGCGGACCAGCGGGCTCTCCGCGCTCGGAGTGCCGGGGCGAAGGGTCGCCAGGACGAACAGTCCGGCCAGCAGGGCGGTCACGATCAGCGGATAGGCTCCGCGATGGGCATATTCGGCGAGGGTGACGCCCTCGGGAAGCGGCGCTCCGCTCCACAAAAAGGCGATGTCGAGCCCGTTCTGAAGCGCGAAGACGGCATTGAAGGCCACGAGCGAGAGGATGATCGAGGCGCTGCTGACGCCCGGCAGGAGGACCTCTCCGCTCCGCTGCCGCGGCGGCTCGAGCCGGGCGCGCGGCGGGCGAAGGAGGCTCCAGACGAGCAGGGTCGCCGCCGCCCAGAAGCTCAGTCGGGCGATCGAGAAGCCGCCGGCGAGCCCGAAGAGGTCGACTCGGGCGAAGGCGTTGGCGATGAGCGGGTTGGCGGCGGTGAACAAGGCCAGGAAGAGGGCCGTTCCGAGGATCGGCAGCGCGAAGAGCGGAAGCGCTCCGGCGAGCCGGGCGGGTCCCCGGCGCCTGCGCGCCGCTCGAAGCCGCATCCAGTCCAGCGCCGGGGCGATCGGCGCCAGCAGCGTATGGAGGACCAACCGCTTGGTCCAGCGCCAGCCGTCGTCGAACGCAGGGGTCCGAGGCAGAAGCGCGGCCAGCGCCGCCGCCGCCAGGAACAGGAAAGCCGCGAGGAGCGACGGGTCCTCGGCCAGCGCCAGGGCGAACAGCAGGCCGGCGGCGGCGGCGGCCAGGGCCGGAGCGCTTCGGCCGATGGCCGGGGTCGCGAGAAGAAGCGCGATCAGAAGCGCGGCCGCGAAGGCCCCGAGCGTGGCTCCGAGGCGCTGGAAGAAGAAGAGATGGTCCGCGAGCGCGACGAGGATCGCGGCGAGGACGATCTTCTGGACGAAGCTGAAGCGGCGCAGTCGGAGCGGCGTCGCGGCGGCGGGTGCGGTGATCTCCATGGCGCGCTGATGGACGAGCCGTGTCGAACGGCTGTGCGCCGCGGTTCATTTCATGGCGCGAAGACGGTGCAGATCCGGTGCATCCCGCCGCTCAGCGGCTGCGCAGCACTCCGTCGACGCTGTGGACCACTCCGTTCGACTGGAGCAGGTCGGCGCGGGCGATCCGCGCCTGGCCGCCGGCGGCGTCGGTGATGACGATCGAGTCCCCGGACCGGGCGAAGCTCAGATTGCTTCCGCCGACCGTGGCCAGCTCGGCCTTGCCCTTGCCGCGCTCGATGGCTCGGCCGAGGTCGGCCGCGGTCACCACGCCCGGGACGATATGGCCGGTGAGCAGGGCGACCAGCTGGCCCTTGGACTCCGGAGCGAGAAGGGTGTTCGCCGCTCCCGCCGGAAGCTTCTGGAAGGCCGCTTCGGTCGGCGCGAACAAGGTGTAGGGCTGGGCCCCGGACAGGGTCTCGGTGAGCCCGGCGGCCTGAACGGCATTGGCCAGGGTCTTGTGCTCCGCGGAGCCGTCGAGCGCCTGGAGCAGGTTCGTCCTGGGCTGCTCGCCTTTTCCCGCCGCCGCCGGCGCGGGGGCGCCGTTGCCCTCGGCCGCGGACTCGTTGCCGCCCTCCTGCTGGCAGGCGGCGGCGAGCAGGGCGGCGGCGGCGATCATCAGCGTCTTCATCGGCGGCTCCATCAGGTGAGCATCTCCACGATCGCCTGGATCATCTGGGTCTTGGCGTCGACCTGGTAGATGTCGCCGTCGGCGTAGCGGTAGAGATGCTCCTCGTCGTCGGCATATTCGTCGCGATAGTCGAGCGGCACATTATAGGCGTCGTAGCCGTCGGGGAGCGGCTGGCCGACATTGAGGTCGCCGGCCAGGAGCGCGACGATTCCGTCGATCAGGCCGGATTCGGAATCGACCCGGTAAATGGCATTGTCGCCGTAGCGGTAGAGCGATTCGTCATTGTCGTACCAGGTGTCGCGATACTGAATCGGCACGTTATAGACATCGTAGCCCGACGGCAGCGGCTGCCCGACCCCGAACCCGCCTCCGAACAGCGGGATGATCGCGCTGATCAGGTCGCTTCCCCGCTCGGCGCGGTAGATGTAGCCGTCATGGTCGTAGCGATAATAATAGTCGGGCGTGTCGCTGTAGAAGCTCTGATAGGCCGCCGGCATCCGATAGCCCTCGAACAGGTCCCTCTGGAGCCGCTGGCCCGGAGCGAAGAGCTTCTTGGCCTGACCTGGCGGAAGGCAGCCATTGCTTTTCCTGGCGAGGCCCGGCGGGCAGTCGCGGCCGTAGCCGGCGAAACCGCGGTCGACCTGGCGCCAGGCCGGGGTCCGCTCGCGGCGATCGTCGCCGAGCCGGCGCTCCCAGCGGGCCTCGCGCCGGTCTTCGCGGCGCACATCCTGGCGTCGCTCTTCGCGGCGGAGCGCCTGGCGCTCGGCCTGCTGAGGGCGATGGACTCGAACGGCTCGGCGCTCGGCCCTGGCCGGACGCTCGGGACGAGCGGAATGACGCTCGGCCTTGTGGGGCTTGGGGCCTCTGGCCTCATGGCCTCCGCCGCGATGGCCGCCGCCTCGCTCGACCTGCGCGGCGCCGCCGCCCTGGCCCTTGCCTCCGCCCTTGCCGCCCTTGTCGGCAGCGGCCGGCGCGGCGAGAGCGAGCGCGGCGGTGCCGGCGAGCAGAATGAGGTTACGCATGACTGGACTCCCTTGGTTCACTCGAATGAACGGCTGGTCATGTCGCCCGTTCCGCCTCCGGCACAACGCCTCGACCGGTGGCCGGGCACCGCCCGTCCCGCCAACATGAACCGCGCCTTTCGGCAGGTGAACGCCCGGTGAAGCGGGCTCAGTCGAGCCGCGCCAGGAAGGCCCGGTAGGAGTCGATGGCCTCGCGCCTGGTCATCACGTCGCTGTGGCCGGCGCCGGCCACCACCGCCAGCGCCTTGCGCCCCGCCGGCAGCGGCGACGCGGAATAGAGGCTCCTCGACAGGCTCGGCGGGGTCGTGCCGTCATTCGCTCCGACGAGCAGAAGAATCGGCTCGGCGATTCGCGGGACGACTCGCAGGTTGCCCCGCCCGCGCAAATTGGGGTCGATCTCCACCCGCCTGATGAAGGGCTTGGCGATCCCCGGAGTGCCGAACTTGACCCAATCCTCGGTCGTCGTCGCCGAGCTTTCGAGCACCACTCCGGCGGTTTCGCGATTGGCCCCGACATGGCCGGCGGCGAAGCTGCCCAGCGAATGGCCGTGAACCACGATCCTGCCGGTCGCGCCGACCAGCCTGCGCGCATGATCGAAGGCGGCGAGGGCGTCGCCTTCCATCGCCGAAGCGCTCGGGCTGCCCTCGCTGAGGCCGTAGCCGCGATGGTCGACGATGATCAGGTCGACTCCGAGCGGAGCGAACGTCCTCGCCGTCCACGCCCCGAAGCGGCCGATCGTGTAGCCATTGCCTCCGAAATAGAGGATCGTCGCTCGGGCGCCGGGCTGGCGCATGTGAACGGCGTAGAGGCTGGCCCCGTCGGCCGTCGGAATTCGGTGCTCGACCAGAGTGAAGCCGGGAGCGGCGGCGGCCAGCGCCTCTGCGGTCAGCCCGGAGCCCCGCACCGGCCGGAGCAGATCGCTCTCGCGGACCCCGGCGGTGCAGCCCGCGGCGAGGGCGGCGAGGAGCAGGAGTGGGGCGAGCTTCATGCCGGAGCGACTCTTGTCTGCGATTGCGGTTCGTGACACTTATTCGCCGGGCTTCAGGGGGTTGCCAATGAGGAAAGCGTTGCGATGGGCCGGCCTCGGCCTGGGCGCGGTCGTCGCCCTCCTGCTGCTCGCGGCACTGGTCATCCTCCTCTGGTCGGAGCTGATCATCCGCCGCGAATATAAGGCCGCCGCCGAGACTCTGGCCAGACCCTCCGCCGCCGAGCTCGCCCAGGCGCCCCGGCTCGCCCGGGTGCTGGGCTGCCTAAGCTGCCACGGCGAAGGGCTGAAGGGGAAATTGATGTTCGAGGCCCCGGGCGTCGCCAGGGTGTTCGCTCCGAACATCACCGAAGTCGCCGCCAGGGCGAGCGACCAGCAGCTCGCCGCCGGGATCCGCCAGGGCGTCGGCCATGACGGGCGAGGCCTCTTCGTCATGCCCTCGCCAATGTATTCGCGCCTCGACGACCGTCAGACCGCGGCCTTGGTGGCCTGGATCAGGACCCTTCCGCGCGCCGAGGGACAGAGCAAGGGGCTCAGCGCCGGCCCGATCGGCCGGCTGGGCCTGGTGATCGGCACCTTCCGGCCGAGCCCGGACATCGTCGAGGACTATCGGACCCAGGTCCCGATCGATCTCGGACCGGCCCATCGCGCCGGTCGCTACCTGGCCTCGACCGCCTGCTCCGAATGCCACGGCCCCGCCCTTATGGGCGGTTCGGCGGGCCCCGACCAAAAGGCGCCGGACCTCAACCTCGTCGCCGGCTACGATCCCTCCCAGTTCAAGGCGCTGATGCGCACCGGCCGGCCCCCGGACGGCCGCGACCTCGGGCTGATGACGACGGTGGGCAAGAACGACTTCAGCCACCTCACCGACGCCGAGATCGACTCGCTCTACGCCTATCTCCAGGCTCGGGCCAAACGGCTGGGGAATTGAGTGCAGCGCTGGAGCGGGTGAAGGGAATCGAACCCTCGTCGTAAGCTTGGAAGGCTTCTGCTCTACCATTGAGCTACACCCGCCTGCGCCGGATTCGCCATAGGCGATTCGCGCTTCGGCGGGCAAGCCCGCTGTGGTCCGCCGACGGCAGTCGCGTTGACCATCTTCGACTTCGGGGGTAAGCTTTTGCGATACCCGACAAATCGCGGTGGGGCAGCGATCGTCCAGAGGGAATCCGTCATGGCGATCATCAACGGCACCGAAAATAGCGACATCCTGACCGAAACGTCCGGCAACGACACGATCACCGCGCTCGGCGGCGACGACACGATCATCTTGAACCAGAGGCCGGGGACC
The DNA here is from genome assembly GCA_036386795.1 of Allosphingosinicella sp. Classification (GTDB taxonomy): domain Bacteria; phylum Pseudomonadota; class Alphaproteobacteria; order Sphingomonadales; family Sphingomonadaceae; genus Allosphingosinicella. Next base: position 214,581 of record DASVUZ010000037.1, on the reverse strand, counting down.
GAAACGGTCGACGGCGGCGCCGGCAGCGACCGGATGGTGATCGACCCCCGAACGGTCTCGACGCTCTTCACGACCATCCTCGTCGCGAACGGTCCCGGGCCCAGCTATTCAGGTCTGACCCACGGCGTCAGCTTTTCGAACATCGAGCATTTCACAATCTACCACCGCAACGGGGAGAACGGGGACAGCGTCACCACCGGCCTCGGCGACGACGCTTATTATTTCTCCGCGACCAACAACGTCGACCGGCAGCGATTCCTCAATTTCATCGACTTGGGCGGCGGCTCGAACGACCTGATCTCGATCGATGCGTCGGCGGTGGTGAGCTACTCGGTCACCTACGGGCTCGAGCCCTTCGGCCTGTTCGGAAGCTACCAGTTCGACGTCGGCGGCTCGAGGCGGATCAGCCACATGAACATCGAGCGGGTCGAGCTGATCGGCGGAGCGCTCGGCGATTCGCTGACCGGGCTGACCGGCAACGACGTCATCGACGGCCGCAGCGGCAACGACACGATCAGCGGCCTCGGCGGCGGCGACCGGCTGATCGGGGGCGACGGCAACGACTCTCTCGCCGGCGGCGAGGGCAACGACACGCTCGTCTTCACGACCGGCATCGACACCGCCGACGGCGGCGAGGGCAGCGACCGGCTCGAGATCGACGTTCGCACTCAAAGCGGGCCCGGCGATGCCGTCCTGCTGAGCGTCACCGGCGGCCCGGTTTATAGCGGCAATTTCAGCTGGACCGGCGGAAGCGTCGCTTATTCCAACGTGGAAAGCTTCACCATCCACTCCAACTCCGGCGATTACCGGGACCTGGTCCAGACCGGCGACGGCGAGGACGTCTTCTACCATCACGCTTATGCCACCAGTTCGTCCACCGCCCAGATCGACGAGGTCGATCTGGCGGGCGGCTCGAACGACCTGCTCGTCGCCGATTTCTCGGCGGTCGGTTACGCCGTCTCGAACCTGATCCCGGCGGACGGCGGCTGGAGCGCCTTCAGCGAGATGAAGACGGGCCTCTGGGACCATAAGGTGAAGTACAGGGGCGTCGAGCGGATCGAGTTCATCGGCGGCTCCCAGGGAGACGTGGTTCTCGGCCTCGGTGCTGCCGACATCCTCGACGGCCGCGGCGGTGACGATTCCCTGAACGGCGTCGGCGGCAATGACGACATTGCCGGCGGCACCGGCACCAACTCGATCGAGGCCGGCGACGGCGACGACATCATCCGCTCCGGAAGCCTCGGAATCGACACGGTCCAGGCCGGCTCGGGGACCGATACCGCGATCGTCGACTATTCCGCCCAGACCGCCGCGGTCGCCAACCTGGCCGGCGGCGACGTCGCGTTCGGCAACGGCACCGACAGCCGAGTCACGCTCACCGGCATCGAGCGGATCCTGATTGCCACAGGCTCGGGCAATGACGACGTCACCACGCTCGGCGGCAATGACGAGATTCGCACCGGGGCGGGCGCCGACGCCCTGAACGGCGGCGGCGGCAACGATTATCTGGACGGCGGCGCCGGCGCGGACTCGATGACCGGCGGCTCCGGCGACGATCTGTTCATCGTCGACGATGCCGGCGACACCGTGGCCGAGGCCGCGGCCGGAGGAACCGACCAGGTCGATACCGGCCTTGCCGCCTATCAGCTGCCCGACAATGTCGAGAATCTGCGGGCGCTCACCGGAATCGCTCACGATTTCCGGGGCAATTCCGGCGACAACGTCATCCGCGGAAGCATCGGCAACGACTTCTTCCGGCTTCACGACGGCGGCTCCGACACGGCCATCGGCGGCGACGGCAACGACGTCTTCCTGGTCGGCGGAGCGTTCACCGGCGCCGACAGCCTCGACGGCGGCGCCGGCACCGACCAGGTCGCGTTCCAGGGCGATTATGCGGGGGCGGAAGCGCTGGTCCTCGGCTCGAACCTGGTCTCGATCGAGAATTTCGCGATCCTCGACGGCTCCGACACGCGCTTCGGCGATCCCGGCACCAACTTCTACAGCTACGAGATCGCCACTCTGGACTCGGCCGTCGCCGCGGGCGTGCAGCTGGTCGTCGACGCCAACCGGCTCCGGGCGGGAGAGAATTTCACGTTCAACGGCTCGGCGGAGAGCGACGGAAGCTTCTTCATCTACGGCGGAGGCGGAAACGACCTCCTGACCGGAGGGGCGAGGAACGACGTCTTCATCTTCGGCCACCAGGGCCAGTGGGGGCCGAACGACGTCGTCACCGGCGGCGCCGGAGTCGACCAGCTCGCGCTTCGGGGAAGCTATACGATCACCTTCGGAGCGAACCAGCTGATCGGGATCGAGCAGATCGGAATAGTCTCGGCCCAGGACACTCGCTACGGCCCGCTCGGAAGCTCCTACAGCTACAATCTCACCATGGTGGACGCCAATGTCGACGGGATCCAGTTCACCGTCGACGCCGCCCCGCTCTGGCCCGGAGAGACCCTGACCTTCAACGGCTCGGCCGAGGACGACGGAAGCTTCCGGCTGTTCGGAGGGCGCGGCAACGACGTCCTCATCGCCAGCCAGAATGGCGACATCCTCACCGGCAATGCGGGCGCGGACCAGCTCACCGGCAATGCCGGCGGCGACGCCTTCCGCTACGTCGCGGCCGGCGATTCGACGACCGGAGCGGTCGACCGGATCCTCGACTTCCTCCCGGGGACGGATTGGATCGACCTGACCAGGGTCGACGCCGACACCATCGCCGCGGGCAACCAGGCCTTCCACTGGATCGGCTCGGCCGCCTTCGGCTCGAGCGGCAGCCCCGCCGGCGAGCTTCGCGCCTATCAGGATTCGGGCGGAAGCTGGTTCGTCGAGGGCGACACCAACGGCGACGGAAGCGCGGACCTGATCATCGAGGTGGTCACCCCGGCGCCGCTCGACCAGAGCCACTTCCTGCTCTAGCCGCCGGCGCCGGCCGCGGGCCGATTCGCGGTCGGGCGGCCTCGAGCGAGGTCCTGGTGGACAGGGCTGGATTCGAACCAGCGTACGGGAAACCCGGGCAGATTTACAGTCTGCTGCCTTTAACCACTCGGCCACCTGTCCAGGAGGCGCCCAATCGGGAGGGCGTCCCATTGGCGAAAGGGGCGGGGGCTGTCAACGTGGCGAAGGCGGTGAAGGCTCGACTGTAACGGTCCCGCGATAACGGGCGGATGATTGGCTCCCGGCCTCGGCCGGGAAACCTGCTACCGCCTGGCCGCCGCCTCCGGCCGCAGCCATTCCATCAGTTCGTGGAACGGGATGAGGTGGTTGAAGGCGATTCCGGCCAACCCCTCGCCGCACCAGCGCACGACTCCCGCAAGCGGCCGGAACCGTTCCATCGTCAGGACGATTTCGCGGCCGACCTCGAGCGGCTGGTCGGTCTCGACCTTGACCCCGCCCTGGCTGATGTCGCGGGTGTTGACTCCGTAGAGCCGGGCCCCGCAGCGAAGCGTCGCGAGCCGGTCGACCTCGACCCTCGGAAGGCGCGGCCGCCAGCCATTGTCGAGCGCGGCCTGGTTCGACAGCATCTCCTCGACGTCGATCTGGGCGTCGAACTCGATTCCGACATTCGATCCGTCGGCCCAGACCACCATCCCGGTAACCGGCTGGTTGCTCTTGAGCTCGACCGCCACGACGGCGCCGGGGGCCTGGTTCGAATAGACATGGGCCATCAGCCCCCCGGCCGAGATGTTGCGAATGAGGCAGAGCTCGCGCCCGTTCGCGCCGATCAGGGCGCCGACTCTGAGGATCGTGAGATGCCGGGTCTCGCGCCGGCGCTCCGGCGGCTGCGGCGCGTGGCTCGAGAAGGAGAAGATCGTCTCCTCATGGCATTCGTTCGACAGCATCGTCCCTCCCCGGCCATCGCGGCGACGACGCCCCACATCGCCCACCGTCGAAAAGCCATAGGGCCGCAGAGGTTTAAGAACCTCTTACGGGGACCGGCCGGATTGGTCCGATTCGGCGTTCACCGCGGATTTTCGAGCGGGGGCGGGGCGATCGTTCACGGCTTGCTTACCATTACGCCCTAAGCCCGGGCCTCGATGAACGCCGAGGTGAAGATCGCGCCCGAGCTGCGCCACGACCCGCGCCCGCGCTCCGCGGTGAGCACGGGCGTCGGGATGGTCGGCCTGATCGGACTGTTCGCCTGGGCGGCGGTGGCGCGAAGCTTCGGCTATTCGGGCGAGGGGGGAGCGATGATCGCGCTTCTCGCCTGCGGAGTGCCGATGCTGCTCTGGTCGCTGCTCATCGACAAGGTCCACCGCAACCCGAGCACCGGAATCGACTGGGACGGCCCGCCGAGGCCGCTGTCCGAGGCGCTGGACTTCAGCCTGGTCAAGATCGCGGGCCTGTGGGCGACCTGGGCGGCGATCGGCTTCCTCTACTGCGTCGGCCGCTGGTATTGGGACGGAATCTATCTCTTCTCGATGCAGGTGATGGGGATGGCGGCAGCGCCGCTCCTCGCCCTGTCCATCCCCTACGTGATCTGGCTCGACCGCCGCCTGGTCGAGCCGCGCGACGGAGCCTGGCATTTCGGCCAGCTGCTGATCGGCCGCTCGGCCCTCGTCGACCGCGAAATCGTCTACGAGCATTTCCGCAGCTGGGCGGTCAAAGGCTTCTTCATGGCCTTCATGATCGCCATCGTCCCGGGCAACTGGAACGGCACCGTCAACCCGGCGTCGGAGGAGATCACGGCGAGCCTGGTCAACCTCACCCGCTGGCTGATCACCGCGATGTTCATGATCGACACCACCTTCGCGACGGTCGGCTACGCCCTGACCCTGAAGCCGCTCGACGCCCATATCCGCTCCGCCAATCCCTATGCGGCGGGCTGGACGGCGGCGCTGATCTGCTATCCTCCGTTCGTCCTGATGGGCGGCGGCGGGCCGCTCGACTACCATCCCGGAACGGTGGGCGAGAATGGCTGGAACTACTGGCTGGACGGCTATCCGCTGCTGATGGCTCTGGTCGCGATGATGCTGGTCTCGCTGACCGCCATCTACGCCTGGGCCACCGTCGCCTTCGGGATCCGATTCTCCAACCTCACCCATCGCGGAATCCTCACCCACGGCCCCTACGCCTGGACCAAGCATCCCGCCTACGTCTCGAAGAACCTGTTCTGGTGGCTCGCGACCCTGCCTTTCTTCGCGACCACCGGCAACATGACCGACATGATCCGCAACACCTTCGTCATGGGCCTCGTCGCCGCGGTCTATTACTGGCGGGCCCGGACCGAGGAGCGCCACCTCTCGGCCGACCCGGCCTATCGCGCCTATGCCGAGTGGATGGAGCGCAACGCGCCGCTGCCCCGGCTGATTCGCTTCCTGTCGCGCCGGCCGGCCGCGGCCGCGGTCGCCGCCGAATAGGCGGAGGCGGCCGCTATTGACCCGCGCCGGGGCGGGTCCTATCTCGCGGCCCGCACTGCCCGATCGTCTAATGGTAAGACTACGGACTCTGACTCCGTCAATCGAGGTTCGAATCCTCGTCGGGCATCCAGCTTTTGGTAAGGAGGCCGGAGCGCCCGTGGTCTAACGCTCCGGCCCCCGCCCCCGCCTCCCAGAGGAAGCCACTGATCATCGGCGGGGTGCCTGGAATTATCGAGGCTGGCTCAACCACATCCCCAAATTGACCAGCAGAGTGAAAACGGACGCCGTCACCAGCCCGTCGCGATAGGAACGCCACGGATCGGGCCGGGCGGCCATCGCCCGGACCAGCCAGCTCAGCAGGAAGGCGAGGAGAAGCACGACGAGGCTCGGAACCGCTCCCGTCACCAGGGTCACCGCGACCCATTTCGCGTCGTAAGGCTGGACGTTGAACGCCGGACGATACCAGTCGGCCTGGATCAGCGCGAATGCCGACCAGGAGATGCCGGCGAGCAGGATCGCCTGCCCCGCGGCCTCGGACCATTTCGCCGTCGAGCCAGAATCCTTGGGCTGGTGACCCGGTTCCTCCATGCGCCGTCCCCTGCATTACCCGCTCCACCCGGGAAAGCCGGGCGGTTGATCGCGCGTGAACACAGGGAACCGCGCCCTGCGTATTCCCCGGAGGTCTTATATTCCGCAGGCCACCCGACCGAAGCCGGTGCCTGTGTTCGCCGCGCGAGTGCGGGCGCCCCATCACGATCAAGATTAGGAGCGCAGAACGGAACTACGCCGATGCTTGCCGCTCGGCAAGACCGCTTACTCGTTTCACTGCGTCGCTTCGCTATTTTGCGCGGCTCAGCAGATGAGATAGCAAACTGGCAGCGCCTTACTGGTCGTCGTTTTGTTGCGCGACAGTGACGCTGGAGCCCGCAGCTAAAGCCGGCGGCCTTGCGATTAGAACGAGCGCGATTCAGCTGCCTGTGAAAATCACAGGAAGTGACACTTTGAAACGAATTCGTTCTTTATCTTCAACCCGGAAGTGAGTTGAACCCAAATCCTTACGAGAAGGCAGCCTGACTGTCTGCGAACGCTCGGATCTGAAGGGCATGGCAGCGTTCGGGACCAAGCGCGGACGCGTCATTGCCGAATGCAACGATCAGCATGTCTTCAAGCTCGTGCCTCCTTTGCGAAATTTCGATTCACTCCGGCGCGCGGCGCGAAAGCCGCGACCCGAGCGGAACCGAAAACCCCGTGCCGAACCCTGAGAAGAGAACGGGAACATACAGGGGTCAGCGATTCGCATCCTTATAGAACACAGAACGAACAAACGGGAAATACTTTTTGGATATCGACGTGCGCGGGGCGCGCTCGGATCGCCGTGCGGGGGGTCATCTGAGGGGGAGGTCCGCCGTGCCTTTGCCGCGCTGAGGTCCCGGCTTTCGCCGGGATGACGGTCGGGCCGCCGCCATCGGGATCCGGCGGCGGGAGGCGGTTGCGAGGCGCGCCGGCGCCGGTCGCTCAGGCGAGGCTTTCGCGTTCCCCGGCGAGGGTGGAGAGCATGATCGCGGCGAGCCCGACGAGGGCGAGTCCGCCGAGGCTGGTGGCGAGCGGCGCGAGGAGCGCGGCGGCCTGCTCGCCGATCTGGCTGAACTGGTGGGCGGCGAGGAGGAGGGCGCCGCCGCCGCCAATCTCCACCAGCAGCTGCTCGCGGCGGCCGCGCGCCGCTTCGATCGCCAGCACGGCGGCGCGCCGAGCCAGCTCGACCCTCAGGACGAAAGCCTCGTCGGCATCGCGCTCGGGCAAAGCGAGCCGGCGGGCGAGCCGCTCGAGGCGATCAGGAGTCGGGGTCATCATCGTCTCCCAGGAGCTCGAGCAGCTTCGCGCTGCCCCGCGCCACTCGAGTCTTCAGGCTGCCGAGCGGCATGTCCAGTATCGCCGCCGCCTCGCTGTGCGAATGGCCGAGCACCAGGCACAGGACGACCGCGGCCCGGTCGGCCTCGGCGAGCCGGCCGAGCGCGTCCTCGACGATGAGGTCGCGCTCGGCGTCGCTTCGGTCGGCCAGCTCCGGCGCCTCGCCGGTCCCGGCATAAGCCGGAAGGCGCCGGCTTCGGGCGCGGCTGTCCATGAGGAAGGTGGTCCAGGCGATCCGAAGCAGCCAGCCTCGATAGCGGCCCTCGCCGGAGAAGGCCGAGGCCTTGGTCCAGGCGGTCAGGAACGTCTCCTGGGCGAGATCGTCGGAGCGGCCGGAGCCGGCGAGGCGCGTGAGGAACCCCCTCACGACGCGCTCGTGGCGGCGAACGAGGATTCCGAATGCGGCGCCGTCGCCGCGCGCGGCCGCGGCGGCAAGCGCTTCGTCCGCCGGAGCCCCCGGATCAGCCACCGCGGCCTTTCAGGATCGAGCGCCAGTAGATGACGATTCCGATCAGGGCCGGGAACAGCGCCGCCGACGCCGCGCTTCTGATGTTCTGCTCGCCGCCCTGGATGATTCCCGAGCCGAGGATCGCGACGGCGATCGCGATCAGCACCATCCCGGTGGTCTGGCTTCGCCGCCGGGGCCGGTCGCGCAGCTGCTCGAACAGCTCGGCGGCGATCGGCGAGTCGGCGCGGATCGCCTCCTGCAGGGTCTTCTGGTCCTGGTTGTCGTGCCGAAGCCGCATGAAATGGAAGGCGGCGATGAACAGGCCCGCCGCCATGAAGGCCAGAAGAAGTTGCTGGTCCACTTGCCGTCTCTCCCCGCGTCGCGCCGGCATGGGTGAGGATGCCGGTGCGGCGCAGTCTGGATGAGGGAGCTGCGCGGGGACAGCGAATTTTGTTTCTTCCTCTCCCGCTTTCCGCGGGAGAGGAGGGGCCCAAGCGGAGCTTGGGAGGTGAGGGTCTGTATCGCTGAGTCCGCAAGACCCTCACCTCCCACCGCTTCGCGGTGGGCCCCTCCTCTCCCGTAAGGACGGGAGAGGGGGATAATTGTGCGATCCCCCTCATCAGTAGAGCCGAACCACGTCCTTCACCACGCCCTGGCGAAGGAGGCTATGGGCGAGGATCGTCTCGACCAGCCTTGAGTGGCTGACTCCGAGCGAGCGGGCGGAGCGCGAGATGGTCTTCTTCGACCACAGGTTGCAGGAGAGGTTGACCTCCATGAACAGGAGATCGTCGGTGGCCGGATCGTAGCGGAACTCGAAGCGGCCGTAATCGAACGGCCACAGCTCCGGCAGGAGCGCGCGAACGGCCGAGTTGAGGCGTTCCGCCAGCGCCGGATCGTCGATGATCTCGAGCGGGTCCTCGCCGGTTTCGACCAGGCCGCGCTTCTCCTCGTAGCTTCGAGGCATTCCCGGCACTTCGGGGAAATAGCCCATCGGCGGAAGAAGCCAGGGCCCGTCGGCCCCGACCACCGGGACGGCGATGTCGATCAGCGGCGCATAAGGCTCGATGATGACGTCGTGGCCGGAGTCGAGGATATGCTCGGCATGGGCCCTGGCCTCCGCCCAGCTCTCGACGATCGCGACTCCCCAGGAGGCCGAGCTGGCATTGGGCTTCACCACCAGCCTTTCCCAGGCGAAGTCGGGAGCCTCGACCGGGCCCTGGCCGCGGCGGTGGATCGCCCAGTCGGTCACCTCGACTCCGCGCAGCTTGGCCGCGGTCTTCATCAGATGCTTGTCGTCCGAAAGGCCGCGAAGGATCGGCGACGCTCCGAGGAAGGGCAGGCCGTGGCGGGTGAGCAGAAGCGGCGCCAGCATCTCGGAGTTGAGGAAGCCGCCGCGATTGAGCAGCGGAACCACGAAATCCGCGTCGGGCCGCTGCCAGATCGAATCGAAGCTATCCTCGGCGACAACCCAGAAGCCGGCCGTCTTCAGGGTCTCGAGCATCTCGTGATGATAGACGGCGTGGGTTCCGTCGACGGGATGCGGGACTCCGCCCGAGCGGGCATGCTTGGCCAGGAAGAGGATGACGAGGCGGTCCTTGTCATCGCTGAAAAGGCGGAGCGGCCCCTGGCGGCGCGGTATCGGCTTCACTTCGAATCTCCCGTCGGTTCATCAGCAAGGATGCCGGGGCGGTGCGGTTTGGATGTGGGGGACTCGAAACCCTCTCCCGTTCGCGACGGGAGAATGGGGCGCCTGGCTGCGTCCCCCGGACGCAGCCTTGGCGGCGCCCCATGGGCCCGCCGCGGAGCTGTGGGAGGTGAGGGTCTTGCGAAAGTCCGGTGAACGGACCTCCACCTCCCGAGCCCTGGGCTTGGGCCGATGACCCGCCACCAAGGCTGCTTCCGGGGGAAGCAGCCGGGCGGGTCATTCTCCCGCGAAAACCCGGAGAGGGGCGTGGAGGCACCAGGGACTTGTATTCGATCGGGCCTTCGCCGCGATCCTCCTCGTCCGGCGCCGCCTCCACTGAAGGTTCGGAAGTTTCGTTGTTTCGGCTTCGCCGGGGGAAGAAAGTTTCGGCGCAGCCACGTGGCGGAAGGCCGAAATAACCGTCGCGCACGGCGCAGCAGCGGGCGAGCTCGGCCTCGTTGGCGGCCCGGCGGCGCGCTCTCACGACCGCCAGCTCGTCGTCGGTGAGGGTGCGCTGGTAATCGCCGTGGGCGGTCTCCCCTTCCTCCTCGCCGTCGAATCCGTCCGGCGGCGGGAAGAAGGTCCACAAGACCCCCTCCTCGCTCCAGACCTGAGGGTCCTCCTCCTCCTCGATTAGACGATCCACCTCGTCCGGATCAGGCGGGACCAGCTCGGGGATCGGGAGGCCCTGCTCCAGGGCATCCATACAGGGCTGCCAATGGTCGCAAATCGCCCGGCTCTGCTCGGACGGCTCCAGGAGGTGCTCCGTCTTGCCGAGCAGATAGGTGAGCAGCCGGTTGTCGTAGACCCGCTCCTCGCTGACCAGCTCGCCATGATAATAATGGCCCTTGAGAGTGCCCTCGACCGCCCGCTCGAAGGCGATCGAGCGGAGCCGGCGCGCGCCGAACATGTGCGCCGCCTCGCAGGCGCTGTCGAAGTCGTAAGCATCGGCGCGGCGCCGGACCCGGTTGATCGCCTGCTCGCTGATTCCGATCCGAGCCGCCGCCTCGCGGGCGACTCCGCAGTCGGCGAGCGCCTCGACATAGTCGCGCTGCTTCTCGGGGGTGAGGCCGTCCCTTCGGTAGCGAAGCGGTGCCGGCTCGAAGGCGAGCCGGTCGGGCGGCTCGCCGGTCGGCCTTTCAAGCGCTCGGCGATGTCGCGCGGCACCGGAAGGCCGGCGCGGCGAAGCCCGTCGGCGACTCCGGCCCAATAAGCGAAGTCGCCGGCCGCCGGCCGGGCGTTGATGGGCGAGGCGAAATCATCGGACTCCGCCTCGGGCGATGGCGCAATGCGCGACTCGGAGTTCTGCATGAGGATGATTAGAACATAAAAGGAACAAACGGGCAAATCCTATTTGCCGCTCCAGTCGTTCCAACGGCTTGTAAATTGGTGCTTGGCACCAATTCCTATTCCGGCACGAGGAGTGGCTGAAGCTATCGATGGCCGGCAAATCCTTATTTCAGATGACGAAAGCCCAAGGCCTCGAGAAGGGTTCATCCTGCCGGGAGAAGGTGCGAGGATGTACGCGTCAGCGAAGGCGATCAAAATGACCCCGAAGACATGGGCCTATCTTTCGGATGTGATCGGGGACTCGTTCAAACGCGAGGTGGACCTGGACGAGTCCGTATGGCGGACGCTTCCCTTCTTCGTAGCAGCGTTCGGCCTGGCTATCACGTTGCTGAGTTACATCTCCGACGCGACGCGGCAGCTGTCGAGCCTGTGGGCGTCAATAATGACCTATTCGCTGTTCGCGGCGAGCGTGGCCGCATTCGCATGGGCGTTCCGCTGGTTCTGGAGCGTGGTGAGCCCACTGGAATATCAATACCCCCCTTCGGACGAAGACCTGCTGACCTACAGCGACGGGCTGACCGAGTACCATCGGCAGGTCGGCCTCACCGGAGATGCGCTCGATGAGGCCGTCGCCACCGATATGAAGGCCTTCGTGACGAGCCAACTCGCGGCGGCTTCCGGAAAGAATCGCACGAACAACGCCATTCGAGTGCTCGCCCGCAGCCAGGCAATCCTCTTCCTTATGATCGCCTTCGGCCTCGCAATCCTTTCGGAAGCCATTATATTCATGGACAGCCGTATCTACGCGGACGAGGAGACGTCGAATGCCAGAGTCCCTGAGCACGGCTCCCAAACGGCCAGAGCCGCCGAAGGCCCGCCTCGTGGTCGAGGGAGCCAAGATCACGAAGGCAACTTCGTCTCCACACAAGGATACCAAGGGACTATGAGCGACTCCGGCCAAGACGGCGGTACGCCGAAGACGCCCGCCCAATCCCAGCCGCAACGCCCTCAAGCCCCGGCGCCTCAAATCCTCAAGAAGAACGAGGACCGCCCGCCGTCCAAGCCACGCTGAAGCGTTGTTATCGCGACTGAGGCCTCGCCGGGTCGGCGAGGTCCGTTTTCGCAAGAAGTGACCAGAAAAGACTGGTGCCCAGGAGAGGACTGGGCCGCGATGCTCCAAGAATGGCGATAATCTGCCGGTTTTCTCCAGCGCTCAGCTGTGGCTTGTACCGTTTCCTTGTACCGTCATCAAGCCAGTGAACATCGCTTATGGGCGTGGGGCGGCGGCGGGTCCCCGATGGCTGGTGGTCGGTGGGAATGATCCCTTAAGACAACTCTCTGATCGGAGATAGTTGACAGGTGGAGAAAGTCACCGGTTTGGTGTGTTTTCGCAGTCACTTATGGAATGTTTTTCCTCAGACTCTTGCGAGCAAGGGCTCGTCCGGAATACGAGACGTAATGACTCCCTGGAGTGGGCGGGTCGTTACAAGGAAAGAGAGCGGGAAATAATGAGCAAGAGGCAGCGCAGGGATGACCAGCGGATCGAATTGGCTGACGGCTGGGCGCAATACCTGGGGGACGGCTATTTTCTTCTTGGCCAAATTAGCGATGGCCCGAATGACGATGATGTCGAAGTCCCCCGGCCCCAAGGCAGCGGGCGGCACGAGTCGGTTGTTGTTTCAATGGCGGACATACATCGCATGATCCAGGTTTGGTTCGGCCCCGAGAGCGCAATCGCGGCCTAGTGGCCTAGATGGAGCAACGGGAGGGCTCGGGGTGACACCCGGGCCCTTTTCGCGTCCCGGGGTCCCGCTGGACCTTCAGCGATCGTGAGGGCAAGGTTCCGGAATGACATTCCACGCCGAAACCTTCCGGGTCCTCGTCGCCTCCCCGTCCGACCTTGCGGAGGAGCGAGAGGCGATCGTCGAAGCTCTGGGGGACTGGAACGCCCAGCATGCCGTTACAGAGGGGGTGGTCCTCCTCCCGGTCCGTTGGGAAACCCATGCGCGGCCGGAGAGCGGAACGAGGCCCCAGGCGGCGATCAATCGGCAGTTGGTTGACGACTGCGACATTCTCCTGGGAATGTTCTGGACCAGGCTCGGGACCAGTACGGGAGTGGCCCCCTCAGGCACTGTGGAGGAAATTGACCGCACGGTCGGCGGCGGCAAGCCTGCCCTCCTCTACTTCTCGGATCGGCCGGTGGCACCTAGCCGCCTCGATCCGGTCCAGCTCGGGGACCTGGCAGCGTTCAAGCAAGCGACGTTGGCCCAGGCCCTGGTCGGCTCTTTCGCGTCCTTGGAGGAGCTTAAGGCCCGCGTAATTCGGGACCTTTTCGCCCAGGTGCGGGACATGCGGGGCCCTCGAAAAGGCCGGCGCGTGAGTCGGCTCGATCGGGTGCGCCAGGTTACCGAGGTCATGGTCCTTCAGCGGCAGCACAATATCCGGCCGGAGGAATACCGCGCTTTCGAGGAAGCCTTCGTACGGCCGACGCCCCGGTCTGCGGCTCAGATGAGCGACCCGGTGGTCCCAGGGGAGGTTGGTCCGAACGGGCATCGGATCGGGTACACGGAGGAGGGCGATAAGGTCGAGTGGATACCCGAGGAGGAAGCGCCGGGCGGTGAATGGCCCATGATCCTCCGGCGCGGCGACAAGGCCATCCATGCGGCCTACGAGGAGCATTGGGACAAGGTCTGGTGGAACAGACATATGGTCTGGGTCCAGAAGCTGGAAAGCGGGGCCGAGCAGCTACGGGAGGGGCAAGGGCCGATCCTCGAAAAGGCGAAGAAAGCGGCCCGGCGCATCGAGCGTAAGTACGGCAAACGCAACCTTGGCTGGGATGACTTTGAATGGGGCCTCCTCAGCGGCCGGCTGTCCGCGTTGGCGTGGGTCATGGGGGCGGAGTGGGACGAGAGCCTAGACACCTGAGACGCATGGCGCCGTAGAGGGCCTGAGGGACTCCTGGAGCGCCATAGGAACGGATTGAGCTAGGTGGGTAGCGGCCGGCGCTCCTGGCGTCCTACGGCCCCTCACAGGGCCCTGTAGCGCGTCTCGAAAAAGAACCCCCCACCGGGCTCCGAAGAGCGCCGATGAGGGGCGTAGAGGTGGCTGGCGGCCAAGAGATTCAGTAGGGGTACGGGTCGCCGTAATCGTCGGGGATGTCTTCCATGCCCGAGTAGTCCCCGTCGTGTCCGACGAGCCCAACGGTGCCAATCCTGGAGGCCGTATGGGCCCCCCTCTGGAGGCGCTGGGCAGATAGGGCGTCCCGGTCCAAGCGATGCTGGACACCCCGCATGGTGCGGTCCACGGCGTCGGCGTCGGCGGTCGTAAGCATCTGCCCCACCTCCTCCCGGACCTGAGCGCCATGGCGGCCGAAGCGTCCGCGGCCGGCGTCAGCGATGAACCCCCCCACGGCGGCGAAGGGCCGGCCGCTCGCAAGGGTCCTTCCGGCTTGGAGGGCGGCCGAAGCGGCGGCCAGGTCATCCTCACCCAAGTGGGCCGATGGCGAGCGGACGGCCTCCCGATAGTTGAGGTGCGCCTCGCGCTCCGCGGTAACCCGAGCCAGGAGGCCCTCCGCGGCCTCGTCGCCGTGGATAGCGCGGACCAGATCGATGCGGGCGTCATTGCCGTTGATCGGCGTCGTCGCATCCGCCCAGCGGCCCGGAGAGCCCTGGTGGCCATGGGTCTGGTCCGCCAACCGGGTCCGATCGCCAAGGCGGAACTGCTCAAGCTGGGTTGGGGTCATGGTCTCCATCTGGGCCCGGGCGTCGTTCGCGGTGCGCCTGGTGGAGCCGGGGAGGTCCTCAAGGCCGAACTGGAAGGCCTCCCGTTCCTTGGCGGGGCCGGCGTAGGCCTGGCGGGCCTGAGCGAACGCGGGGACCTGGGCGTCCAACTCCTCAATCATTGCCCGGCGCGAAAGGTCAACCGGGCGGACGTCGGACGTCATACCCGTGGGGTTCGCCTGGAACTGGCTGCCCTGGGCGAACTCGATGTCGTCTAGGTAGCGCTTGGCTCCGTCCCAGGTCTCCAGGACGGGGGCCTCGGCGCTCCGGTAGGCGTTGATCTGGGGGTCCCAGACGTGGCCCTGTTTAAACGGCGCCTCGGAGCCCAGGTTGCGGGCGGCCGAGGGCGTCTGCCGGATGGCGTTGGCCCCCGCGTCGATCGCCGGGGTGCCGAGTGGGCTGTCGAGGAACTCCCGGAGCCGCGGGGTGACCGTGACAGGGGTTTGGTAGGCTTCCTCGTAAAGAGGCCTGGCGGCCTCCCGGGCCCTTTCGATGAGCGCGGCGGATTGGCGGTGAGGATCGACCACAGGGCCAAGGCTGGCCTCGAGATGGCCCCGGGTGCGTTGGGCCATGTCGGCCTGGCGGGCCTCTAGGGCCTCTCTGACGGCGGTCTGTCCTGGACCGGCTCCACGGCCGGCGCGGGCCGTGAGGGCTCGGGTCTCGGGCGTCAGGTCACCGACGAAAGCCGGGACGCCCAGCTCTCCCCGCTCCCGTACCGCCGCGGCAGCATCGGCCGGCGTAAGGCCCCCAAGGTCCAGAGCGCGGCCGAGGTCCCTTTCGCCCATGATCCGAGCCCGGGCGCGGCCCAGGGTCGGGAGGACGTAGGGTGCCGCGGCGTTCACGAGGTTGCGGCCGGTGGAGACAGCGGCCCCGATAACGGGCTCCGCCGCGGCCCCGAGGACCATGCCGGCCGCTCCGCCCTCGACAGCGTTGCGGACGCGCTGGCGGCCAGTCCCATTGCCAGCTCCAGCGGCGGCGCCATACACGGCTCCGGTCTTCGCGGCGGCTCGCATCCGGGGAAGCATGGTGGCGCCGCGGGCCACACGGGCCTGGGGAAGCACGAGAGAGGCGGCCATGCCGGCACCCGTCGCAGTCCGATGGACGCCCGCGTGTTGCCGCCTGAACTGCTCGTGTTCCTTGACGTAGGTGTTCCGGCGGCGGTGATAGGCCCCGCTGGGGTCCAGCTTTTCGTTGCCGAGGGCGGCCTGGACCGCGTTACGGAGCGGCCCTCCGGCGCCGACGATTTCGTCCGACCAGCTCCCGGTGAGGCCGTCGATGAAGGACCCTGCGGTGTGGCGAGCGCCGGACCGGAAGTCACTGATGGTGTCGCCCCAGGTCCTGGGCTTCGGTGGCGCCGGCTTGGGCTTCGGGGGCACGGCGAGCTGGCGGCGAAGGTGGGCGATGGCGTGGGCCTCGGTGGCGCCCTCGGGGGCGTTGACGCGGTAGACCCGGCCGTTGGGGGCGGTGATTTGAAAGACGGGCATTGCTGGGCTCGATGAATGGACGCCCAGTCAGGGGGCGGAAGCGAGAGGGAAAGGGCGAGGAGCGAGAGGCACACTTAAAGCCGCAGAGGTCCCCTTTGAGGGTGGACCAAATTAATCTCACTCGAAGAGGTGTATTAGGTACCTATAGCACCTTTAGGTACTTAAGGTATCTATGGGGTTTATCATTGATGACTACCCTCTCGGGACCTAAAGCCCCCTATAGTCCCCCAGCGGGTCGTGCATACGTCAGCACTAATTGAGCAAAGCTGAGATTTCCGCAGTCATATCAATGGGTTTGGGTCCGGTCTTGGGACCCCTTATAGGGACCCGCTGTCCAGCAAAGAACCGGGTCGGTCCGCCAGCTCATCACCCGATCGCCGCTGGTACCATTCGCGGCCGAAAGGGGACCCAAAATAATCGGGCGTAGTGGGAGAGCCCCATGCGCTCCACGAACGGCGGAGAGAGGCCAGGGTCCGACCGAAAAAATAATAATTCAAGCGAAGCGCCGGTTTGCAAATCGCCTTTCCCAGGGATTTCTTGGTACCATACAGCCCCCCGGAGGGGACCCATTGCAATGCCATTCATCATTCATTCCAAGCGCTTACGGGGGCTGACGGGCCCGCGCTCCCCGGGTCCCTAGTCGGACCCTGGGGCAGCCTGTCCCGGATCGGCAGGAGGCCCTTGCGGGCGGAGGGGTTCCTCCAGGCTGCCAGGCCTTCACGCTGGAGCCGTGGGACATTGAGGCGGCAAGCCCTTTTTGCTCGGGTGCGTAGTGGGGTTCGGCCATGCGCCAGCGATGGGGGCAGCGCTGGGCTGGGCGGACCTTAAGGGGCCCTGGGGACTCCGGAGTGACCCTCAGTTACCCCTTGCGCCGGGGACTCGGCTATGCCATCACATTTCAGTCAACGCTCGTTGAGCGAAACGTGAAGGGCTGATGGAATGACCGCTTACGTCCCCTACGTCCGGGTCTCGACCCAGAAGCAAGGCCGGTCCGGGCTGGGCCTGGAGGCACAGGAGGAAGCCATCCGGGCCTTCCTGAAGCCGGGGGACACCCTCCTGTCCCCGACGTACGTTGAGGTCGAGAGCGGCAAGCGGAGCGACAGGCCCGAGCTGGCCAAGGCGCTGGCCCATGCCAAGCTCACCCGGGCAACGCTCCTGGTCGCCAAGCTGGACCGGCTTTCCAGGGACACAAGGTTCCTCCTGGCCCTCATGGACAGCGGAGTCGACGTGGCCTTCGGGGACCTTCCGCACGTCGAGGGCGCCATGGGCCGCTTCATTCTCACTCAGATGGCAGCCGTGGCAGAGCTAGAGGCGGGCCTCACGTCCCAGAGGACCAAGGCGGCGCTCCAGGCGGCCAAAGCCCGGGGCGTGAAGCTGGGCGGCTTCAGGGGCGTCAAGGTCAACCCGCACTCGGGCCTGGAGGCGCGGAAGGCGGCGGCGGGGGACTTCAAAGCCCGCGTGAGGCCGGTAATCCGGTCCATCCTCAACGAGGGCGTTATCAGCGCCTCGGGGGTCGCTCGGGCGCTGAACGCGAAGGGGATCAAGACGAGGCGTGGCGGGTCCTGGACGGCCCAACAAGTCCAGAGGGTGATTGAGGCATGACTACCAAGGACTACGCCTGGAAGGACGAGGAGCTGGCCCTCAGTGACGTGCGGGAACGGCCGGACTTTCAGGTCCGGTTGGGCGGGGTGGACAGCCGACACGTCCGCGTCTTGGAGCGGACTTTGGAGGCCGGCGGCGCCTTAGGGCCCGTGAAGGTCGCCAGGATCGGGAAGGCGCTCTATCTGGTTGACGGCTTCCACAGGCTGGAGGCGGCGCGGCGGGCCGGCCGGGGGACGATCGGCGCGAAGGTCGCCCGCATGAGCCTTAAGGAAGCGGAGGCCTTCGCGCTCCTGGCGAACACTCGGCATGGGAAGAAC
Organism: Allosphingosinicella sp.; assembly: GCA_036386795.1. Lineage (GTDB taxonomy): Bacteria > Pseudomonadota > Alphaproteobacteria > Sphingomonadales > Sphingomonadaceae > Allosphingosinicella. Next base: position 196,712 of record DASVUZ010000037.1, on the reverse strand, counting down.
CTGACGCCCGCCGACAAGGCGCGGCTGCTTGCCCTCTACGTCGAGCAGGAGAGGCATTGGGGGACCGATGGGCGCATGAAGTCCTCTAGGGTCATCTCGGCCGAATTGAACCACGTCTACAGCCACGAGACGATCCGGACGAAGCTGAAGCGGCTGGGGGTCGAGATGGATGAGGACGTAGAGTTTCCCCACGGCTACCGGCCAATGGTCCGCGAGGAAAGTGAGGAGGAACTGGAGGCCGAGAGGGGCGACGAAGCCCAGCGAGACCTGGAGAGGTTCGCGGCCTTGGTCCCCACGCTGGAGGGCGATAGGCGCCGGAAGCTCCTGGAGGCCGCTAGAGCCGCTCTAGAGAGCCTGGAGCGCGGGGAGGAGCCGGTGTGGCCTTGGGGCGCCCCCGGCCCCCTCTTGGACATCTAGCGGGGTCCTAAAGTGTTCACATTGACGACGACGAAAATGGCAGCTTTCCGCGCCTTTCGGGGCTGTAAGGTGTCAAGTTTGACGTATAGGGGTTGAGACCGGTCGGTGCGGAAACGCCTCGACAACACGAGGGGAGCCCGCCAACATGGATCGAGCAAAGGGAGACGATCGTGGGCGAAGCTAAGGCAGGGGCAGACCGGGCATCCATCCGGGCAGCGATGGACGACGAAGAGCTTTACCAGCGTATTGGCATGGCGGCGGCTGTCCTCGGGGCACTGGCAACCTTCCTAGGGGCATGGGTCTATTGCGCGGCAACCTACGGCTTCCTCTTCGGCTTCGGGCTCGGTTGGCTCCCGGCGGCAATCTTGGCGGCGCTCGTCGCGCTCGTCTTGAGGTTCGCTTGGCCGGTCCTTCTGGGAGTGGTGCCGCTCGGTCTTTTCCTGGGGTGGTTCTAGCTTAGGGGCGTCCACGGCCGGACTCGCGAGAGGTCCAACCCCTCGAAGCGTAGCTCGTCTATCCACCTCCCCAGCGGCTCCCTGGATCCGTAGATTTCATGGGCGCTACCGCCGGCCGCCTTATGCCCCTGGATGTACTCCATAGCCTCCCGCGGCAGCCCTGAGGCCCGTGCGGCTGTCGTCCAGGTGTGGCGGAACTCGCGGGCCGGCCGCTTTCCGGGGGCAAGGGAAACGCGATGCTCGCGAAGGTACCCGCTCCACCACTCTCCGAACCCGGGGAACAGGAGGCCCCGCTCGCCCTTCGTCCTCAGGTCCGGGAAGAGCGCGATGGCTCCCGATGCCCGCACGGCCTCCACATAGTCGAGGAAGCCCAGCCTCTTGAGCGGCTCAGGGATCGGGAACGTGCGACGGCCGGAGAGGGTCTTGGCAGTCTTCAGGCTCCGCTTGCCCTTGTGAGGGTGGGTCCCCTCGTCCGTGATCCTGAGGAGCCACCGGCCAGTCTCTTCGTCCTGGACCACGTCCTCCACCATGAGCTGGGCCAGCTCCTCGGGTCGCGCTCCGGTCCACAAGAGGAGGAGCGGCAGCCAATAGCTGGCCGCACCCTTTCCGCCAGCCGGCCGCTCGCCCTGGGTGAAGATCGGAAGATTGAATATCGCCTCCAGCTCCAGTCGTGTCAGGCCCGTGAGGTTCTCCCGGGGCGGCGCGGCGGCGAGCTTTTGCCTGAAGGGGTTGGGGAGCCCATGGGGCACCTCATCCCGGTCCTGGGCCTTGGTCCAGAGGGTCGAAAGGGACCCCAGGTGCTGCTCCAGGGTCTTAGGGGAGAGGCGCGACACGTCCTCCCGCCCCTCGTAGCGGGCGACCACCTCCGGGAGCGGCAGGAGGCGTTCGGCCTTCGGGAGCTTAGACGGCCTCTGGGCCAAGAGGTCCAGGTACTGGGCGACCAGGCCGCGAGTGATCGCTCGGGGCGGAAGATCGCCGATCGCCTCCCGTAGGAACCTCAGGGCTGTCCGGGACGCCTGCTTCGTAGCGGCGCCGATGTTGAGGCGCGGGTTTACCAGAAGGGTCTCAGCTATCTGCCCGAAGGTGGCGCCCAAGGCGGATGCGGAGGGCAAAGCGGGCGACTGCTCTGGGGTCGGCGGCTCATCCGGAATAGGAACCACGTTGCCGGCCAAGCGGACCTTTGCGGCCTCCGAGACGGCGATGGCCGAGGTATTCAGCGCCGCGCAGAGCTGTCGAAAGCTCGCCCTGTTCGCCGGGTCCAGCGCTATGCCGCGACCATCAAGCAGCGCCCTCGCCGAGCGGCCCCAGTGGGCTTCCATTTCGTCCAGGTCCTGCTCCACGCGCCATTGGCGGTATTCGTCCGTCATCCAAAGCCAGCCGGCAAGCGCCTGCTCGGCGCGGCCCTGCTCCAGCGCTTGCTCGTCACCTTCATGGAGGCCGCGCTCGAAGACCTTAGCGAGATAGGCGATGGTCGGCGGGTCCAGCGCGTCCCAGGTGCCCGTGGCGGCCTTACGGGCCTGGGCCGTCAGCCTGTCATATTCGGCCGCCGCTTGTTTGAAGCGGTCCATGGCGCCGGGCTCGGCAATGTTCCTCGCGGCCAGCGAACGCTTCAGCTCCCTTGGCTGCCCCGGAATGTGAGGCCTCAGCTCGGGCGCGAACGCTCGCCGGAAGCTCAGCCGGCCGGTCCGAGGGTGTTTCTGGAGGTGTTCCACCGAGGCTCCCATGGCGCCGCTCCTGTGCCGTCCGTTTGTACCTTCGGAGCGCTCAGAAGTGGCTGATTTCCGCCATTATGTAGGAGCCTCAACCCATTAGGGGAAGACTGGTGCCCAGGAGAGGACTCGAACCTCCACGCCCTTGCGAGCGCCAGCACCTGAAGCTGGTGCGTCTACCAATTCCGCCACCTGGGCACGGGGTAGGGGGCGCGAACTAGGGGGCGTGCCCGCGCTTGTCAACGCGGCGGCGGGCGGGCATGGGGGCGCCGCACGTTGGAGCCGCTTTTTCATAAGGATTACGATGGACGCGAGAGACCGCGTAGTGACCCTGTTCGGCGGCGGCGGCTTGCTCGGCCGCTATGCGGCGCAGGCCCTGCTTCGGACCGGGGCCCGGTTGCGGGTGGCGCAGCGCAATCCGCGCCGGGCGAATTTCCTGCACCCGCTGGCCGCGGTGGGCCAGCTGCAACTGGTGCCCGTGGATATCCGGGACGCCGAGAAGGTGCGCGCCGCCGTCCGCGGCAGCGACTCGGTCATCAACCTGGTCGGAATCCTGAAAGGCGATTTCGAGGGGATCCACCTCGCCGGCGCCCGCAACGTCGCCGAAGCGGCTGCCGAGGCCGGGGCGAAGGCTCTGGTCCATGTCTCGGCGATCGGGGCCGATCCGCAAAGCCCGTCCCGCTACGGCCGGAGCAAGGGCGAAGGCGAGGCCGCGGTTCGAAGCGCGTTTCCCGGCGCAACCATCCTCCGGCCCTCGGTGGCGTTCGGCCAGGAGGACCGGTTCATCAACCGCTTCGCCGGCATGGCGCGCCTCGCTCCGGCGCTTCCGGTGGTCAGCCCGCGAACCCGGTTCCAGCCGGTCTATGCCTCCGACGTCGGCCGGGCCGTCGCCGCCGCCGCGCTCGATCCGCGAGCCCATGGCGGCGAGACCTACGAGCTTGGCGGGCCCCAGGTGCTGACGATGCGCGAGATCATGGAATGGGTGTGCGAGCAGACCGGCCACGGCCGACCGCTGATCGACATTCCCGATCCGGCCGGACGGCTGCTCGCCCGGCTCACCGGCTGGATGCCCGGGGCTCCGCTGACCTGGGACCAGTGGCTGATGCTGAGGCGCGACAATGTCGCGGCGCCGGGCGCCAGGGGGCTCGAGGCGTTCGGGCTTCGCAAGACTCCGCTCGCCGCGGTCGCCCATGGCTGGCTGACCGCCTATCGCCGCCAGGGCCGGTTCGCGGCGAAATCGCCTTACTGACGCTTCGTCATTCCGGCGAAGGCCGGGACCCATGAACACGGACGTGCCGAGCTTCCAAGGGGCGGTGTTCATGGATTCCGGCCTTCGCCGGAATGACGGCAGGGGGGGTTGACCCGGTCTCCGCGAACATCGAAGCGCGCACCCTCCACGCCCCGCCTGCGGAGACAAAATGGACCCCTCGCTCCTCACCATCATCCTGCTCGGAATCGTCGAGGGGGTCACCGAGTTCATCCCGGTCTCCTCGACCGGCCATCTCGTGCTCGCCGCCGAGCTTCTCGGCTTCGACAGCAAGGCCGAGGGAACGTTCGAGATCGTCATCCAGCTCGGGGCGATCCTGGCCGTCATCGTGCTCTACTGGCGGCGCTTCTGGGACGTCCTCGTCGGGCTGCTGCGCTGGTCGCCCGGACCGGTCGCCTTCACCCGCAACGTTCTGCTCGGCTTCCTTCCCTCGATGGCGATCGGAGCCGTCGCCTATGAGGGGATCCAGCGAATGCTCGAGACTCCCGAGATCGTCGCCGTCGCACTGATTGTGGGCGGGGTCGCGATCCTCGTCATCGAGCGGATGACCAAGCGGGTCACCACCGAGAGCGTCGAGGCGATGGGCTGGAAGACGGCGCTCGGAATCGGACTCATCCAGTGCCTGTCGATGATCCCGGGAGTGAGCCGCTCGGGCGCGACCATCATGGGCGCTCTCGCTTTGGGCGTGGAGCGCAAGACGGCGGCGGAGTTCAGCTTCTTCGTCGCGGTGCCGACGATGATCGGCGCCTCGGCCTATGCCATGCTCAAGTCCGGAGCCGCGCTCGGCGCCGGCGATCTCGGCGACATCGCGGTCGGCTTCGCCGTGTCCTTCGTCGTCGCTTTGGCGGTGATCAAGGCGTTCATCGGGATCGTCACCCGCTACGGCTTCGCGCCCTTCGCCTGGTACCGGATCGTGGCGGGGACGATCGCTCTGGCCTGGCTGCTGGCGCGATAACGTCGTTCCGGCGAAGGCCGGAACCCAGGAATCCGGCCGGCGGGAATTTGTCTCGATCCCTGTTCCCGGGCCCCGGCTTTCGCCGGGATGACGAACAGGGCGTTCAGTTTAGGCTCAGGCTTTGCGGGCCACACTCCGCAACCGAGTCGCATCCGTCCGCGTTTCCGTCGGTGCGCCAACGGTTTGAGGAGGCCTGTCTTGCGTAAGCTGATCATCGCCATGACGGCGCTCGCCGCCGCCGCTCCCGCACTGGCCCAGCCCGGTCACGATCCGAGCCGCGACGATGCGCTCCGCCGGCTGCCGCCGCCGCATGAGGTCGAGCGGATCGGCGACGCGGTCGGAGCGGCCACCGACGCCCTGATGGACGTCGACGTCGGCCCGATCGCCGACGCCCTCGATCCCTATCACCGCCGCTACCGCCACGGCCGCCGCGAGACCCTCGGCGACCTGGCGAGCCGGCGCGACCCCTATGCGCGCGAGCGGATGCGGGCCGAGATCGGAGCGGTCACGATCGGCCTCGGCGCGGCGATGGAGCAGGTCGCGATCATGACTCCGGTGCTTCGCCGAAGCCTCGAGGACGCCACGAGGCGGATGGAGGAGGCGATCGCCCGCGGCCGCTATTCGCGGCCTTACGAGCGCGACTATCGCTACGAGCCGCGCGACGAGCGCGATCACGATCCTCGCGACGAGCGCGATCACGATCCGGAATACGAGCCTCGCTGAACCGTCATCCCGGCGAAAGCCGGGAGCTCAGGTCGAACAAGGCCCTTCGGGTCTCCCCGAGGTCCCGGCTTTCGCCGGGATGACGGTTGGCTGTGGACGCGCCCTCCGCCTCGCCGCTAAGGCAAGCGTCGATGTGGCAGCTCTACCAATTCCCGCTTTGCCCCTTCTCCCGCAAGGTGCGGCTGATGCTGACCGAGAAGGGCGTCGCTCATGAGCTGGTGCGCGAGTCGCCCTGGCTCAAGCGCGACGAGTTCACCGACCTCAACCCGGCCGGCCAGACCCCCGTCCTGGTCGAGGAATCGCGGGGGATCGTGCTGATCGATTCCAAGGCGATCTGCGAATATTTCGAGGAGACGGTCGACCGCTCGCCGATGATCCCGGGCACGGCGCCCAACCGGGCCGAGGTGCGCCGGCTGGTCTCCTGGTTCGACGAGGGCCTCTATCGCGAGGTGGTGGCTCCGCTGATGGAGGAGCGGATGACCAAGCGCCTCGTCGCCCGCGACCCGCCCGACACTCGGGTGCTTCGCGAGGCGATGAAGACCGCCAACAACCATATCGACTATATCGACTATCTGCTCGACCATCGCCGCTGGCTGGCCGGGCCGGTGCTGAGCCTCGCCGACCTCACCGCCGCGGCGCATCTCTCCGTCGCCGATTATCTGGGCGGGATCGACTGGCGGGGGCACAAGCAGACCGCCGACTGGTATAGCGTGATGAAGTCGAGGCCGAGCTTCCGGCCCCTCCTCGCCGAGCGGATGGAGGTGATCGCCCCCCCGCCGCACTACGACAAGGTGGATTTTTGACGCTCGCGAAGTGAGCGTCATCCCGGCGAAAGCCGGGATCCCGGGGAGACCCGCCGTGCCTTTTCTTCCCCGAGGTCCCGGCTTTCGCCGGGATGACGGTCAGGGCCGCTTCGCCGTGACGAAATAATCCAGCGACTTGTTGTCGGAGAGGTGGAAGCCCCTCGCCGGGCCCCAGGCGAGGCCGTGGCAGTCGACGATCTCGAGGCCCGAATCCCGGAGCAGGGCGCACAATTCCTCGGGGGCGAGGAACTTCTCCCAGTCGTGGGTTCCGCGCGGGATCCGGCCGGTGCCCTCGCCGATCAGGATCAGCATCAGCCTCGACATGGCGGTTCGGTTGGGGGTGGAGAGGATGAGAAGGCCGTCGTCGGCGAGGGCGTCGGCGAGGCCCTGGACGAAGATCCTCGTCTCGGCGACATGCTCGACCACCTCCAGCGAGGTGACGAGGTCGAACTTGCCGTCGAGCGCTTCGACCCCGCCGACCCGATAGTCGATCTCGAGCCCCTGGCCGAGCGCATGGTCGCGGGCCGCCGCGATAGTCTCCGGCGCCGCGTCGACCCCGGTCACCGCCGCTCCGAGCCGGGCCAGCGGCTCGGCGAGCAGCCCCGCCCCGCAGCCCACATCCGCCGCCCGCCGCCCCTCGAGCGGCCTCAGGCTGCATTCGTCCAGCCCCCAATGCTGGTCGATCCGGTCGCGAATGTAGGCGAGCCGCACCGGGTTGAGCTGGTGGAGCATGGCCGACGAGCCCTTCGGGTCCCACCAGTCGCCGGCCATGGCTCCGAAGTGGGCGGCCTCGCGCGGGTCGATCGTGCTCGTCATCGGTGCAATCCCGTCATCCCGGCGAAAGCCGGGACCTCCATGCACATAACGCGGCGAGGCGAAAAGAGGCCCCGGCTTCCGCCGGGGTGACGGTTGCGCCTCTGCCATAGGCCACCTATCAGCCGCCAATGGCCCGCATCGTGATGAAATTCGGCGGCACCTCGATGGCGGGCATCGAGCGGATCCGGCATGTCGCGCAAAGGGTCAAGGGCGAAGCGGACGCGGGGAACCAGGTGGCGGTGGTGGTCTCGGCCATGGCCGGGGAGACGGACCGGCTGATCCAGTTCTGCCGCGAGGCCTCCAGCCTTTACGATCCGCGCGAATATGACGTCGTCGTCGCCTCGGGCGAGCAGGTGACGAGCGGGCTTCTCGCCATCACCCTGCAGGGGATGGGGCTCAATGCGCGCTCCTACATGGGCTGGCAGCTTCCGATCCGGGCCTCCGGCCACGCCTCGGCGCTGATCGACGATATCGACTCGACCGTGCTCGAGCGGGTGTTCGGGGAGGGCGGGATCGCGGTCATCCCGGGCTTCCAGGGAGTGGCGGCCGACGGCAGCCTCGCCACACTGGGCCGGGGAGGATCGGACACCTCGGCGGTGGCGCTCGCCGCCGCGGTCAACGCCGACCGCTGCGACATCTACACCGACGTCGACGGGGTCTATACGACCGACCCGCGCATCGTTCCGCGCGCGCGCAAGCTTCCCGCCGTCACCTACGAGGAGATGCTCGAGCTGGCCAGCGTCGGAGCCAAGGTGCTCCAGACCCGCTCCGTCGGGCTCGCCATGCGCGAGAACATCCCGATCCGAGTTCTCTCGTCGTTCGACGACCGCCCGGGCACGATGGTGGTCGGCGACGAGGCCATCGAGGAATTTCAAATGGAACGGCAACTCATCACCGGCATAGCCTACGACAAGAACGAGGCTCGGGTGACCCTGACCGGGGTTCCCGACCGGCCGGGCTCGGTCGCCGCCATCTTCGCTCCGCTCGCCGAGGGCAATATCAACGTCGACATGATCGTGCAGTCGGTGCCCCGCGCCGGGCAGAAGAGCGACCTCACCTTCACCGTCCCGACCGCCGCCCTGGCCCACAGCCGCGACCTGCTCGAGAAGGCGAGGGAGAGCGTCGGATTCGAGGAGATGCTGACCGACACCAATGTCGTCAAGGTGAGCGCGGTCGGGGTCGGGATGCGCTCCAATGCCGGGATCGCCGCCAGGATGTTCCAGGCGCTCGCCGACCGGGGAATCAACATCCTCGCCATCACCACTTCGGAGATCAAGGTCTCGGTGCTGATCGCCGAGGAATATACGGAGCTTGCGGTGAGGGTGCTTCATACCGCTTATGGTCTCGACGATGCGGGGGACGGGGAATGAGGCGCGACGGAAAAAGGAAAGGGCGTCTCATCGTCATCCCGGCGAAAGCCGGGACCTCAGGACGAGAATGCACTGCGGGTCTCCCCGAGGTCCCGGCTTTCGCCGGGATGACGGCATGAGCGACAACTCCACGCCCGGCATGAGCGACAACGCCACGCCCGGCATGAGCGCCACCGTCGGCCACGAGCGCCTCCGCCGCCTGATGAAGCGTGGCACCGACTTCCTCGGCTGCGAGGTCGCAATCCTCGGCGGGGCGATGAGCTGGATCTCCGAGCGCAACCTCGTGTCAGCTTTGTCCAACTCCGGGGCGTTCGGAGTGATCGCCTGCGGGGCCATGACCCCCGACCTGCTCGACACCGAGATCGCGGAGACGAAGAAGCGGACGCAGAAGCCCTTCGGGGTCAACCTCATCACCATGCACCCGCAGCTGTCCGAGCTGATCGACGTCTGCGCCCGCCACGAGGTCGGTCACGTCGTCCTCGCCGGCGGGCTGCCGCCGCCGGGCTCGATCGACCGGATCAAGGGCAATGGCGCGAAGCTGATCTGCTTCGCGCCGGCGCTGGCGCTGGCGAAGAAGCTGGCGCGTTCGGGCGTCGACGCCCTGGTGATCGAAGGGATGGAGGCGGGCGGGCATATCGGCCCGGTGTCCACCTCGGTGCTCGCCCAGGAGATATTGCCCCCGCTCGCCGCCGAGATGCCGATCTTCGTCGCCGGCGGGATCGGCCATGGCGGGCTGATCGCCGGCTATCTGGAGATGGGCGCGGTCGGGGTGCAGCTCGGCACCCGCTTCGTCTGCGCCCACGAATGCATCGCCCACCCCAATTTCAAGAAGGCCTTGCTCCGGGCCTCGGCGCGCGACGCCATCACCAGCGTCCAGATCGACCCGCGCCTGCCGGTCATCCCGGTCCGGGCTCTCAAGAACCGCGAGATGGAAAGCTTCGCCGCCAAGCAGCGCGAGGTCGCCGACCTGCTCGATGCCGGCGAGGTCGAGATGATGGAGGCCCAGCTCCAGATCGAGCATTATTGGGCGGGGGCCTTGCGGCGGGCGGTGATCGAGGGCGATGTCGAGACCGGCTCGGTCATGGCCGGGCAGTCGGTGGGGATGGTCAAGGAAGAGGCGCCGGTAGCCCAGATATTGCGCCAACTCGTCGACGAGGCCGCGCACGCGCTGGAGCGACGGTCGGTCTGATCTGCCTCCCCATCGCCAGATGGGGACGGGGACCACCGCAGGTGGTGGAGGGGTGACAAGGCGCAGACCTTCGCCGTCTCGCGCTGGATCCACGGAGTCTGCGGAAGGTCACCCCTCCACCAGGCAAAGCCTGGTCCCCTCCCCATGCTGCACATGGGGAGGCAAAGCGGGCGCCATCGCCGTCCTACTTTCGCTTCCGACTGTGCGGGCGCTTGGCGATTTCCATAAGCGCCTTACCCTCGCCGCACGACTCGAATGTAACCTCGTCACCGAGTTCGATTCCATGCGTGCGCGCCTCGTCCTCGGACAGCACGAACCACAAGTCCTCGCCTTTCCGAGCGACGCGCATGTTTGAAGATTAGTCTCGCTTACCGTGCTGCGCAATTCCCCGTGGCGCCCCGGTGGCCCCATCTGCTACCGCCTCTCCATGCCCGCCCAGTCCGCCGCTTCAGCCCGCGAGATATTGACCGGGCTGCACGACGTGATGGCGTCGCGGGCGAGCGCCCAGGCGAAGCTCAACAAGGTGGTGAAGATCATCGCCGAGGCGATGGCGAGCGAGGTCTGCTCGATCTATCTGCTTCGCGACGGGGTGCTCGAGCTGTTCGCCACCGTCGGCCTCAACCAGAGCGCGGTCCACGTCACCAAGCTGGCGCTCGGCGAGGGGCTGGTGGGGACGATCGCCAAGGACGTCTCGATCCTCAACCTCGCCGAGGCTCCGAGCCATCCCGAATTCGCCTACCGGCCGGAGACGGGGGAGGAGCTGTTCCACAGCTTCGCCGGAGTCCCGATCATCCGCCGCGAGCGGGCGATCGGAGTGCTCGCCGTCCAGCATGCCGAGGCGCGCGCCTATGACGCTCTCGAGATCGAGGCGCTGCAGACCGTGGCGATGGTCCTCGCCGAGCTGATCGCCAATGCGGGCCTCGCCGACAAGGCGGCGGCGACCGGGACGACGGCGAGGGAGGAGGGGCCCGAGCGGCTCGACGGGCTGAAGCTCGTCGCCGGAATGGCGCGCGGCCAGGCGGTCTACCACCAGCCCCGGATCCTGATCGAGCATACCGTCGCCGAGGACGTCGAGGCCGAGCGACACCGGGTTTATTCGGCGTTCCGAAAGATGCGCGAGCAGATCGACAACATGACCAACCAGGCCGAGTTCGGGACGGCCGGCGAGCATCAGGAGGTGCTCGAGACCTACAAGATGTTCGCCTATGACGAGGGCTGGTCGAGGCGGATCAACGAATCGATCGATTCCGGCCTCACCGCCGAGGCGGCGATCGAGCGGGTGCGCCAGCGCATGCAGATGCGGATGCGCGAGATCGACGATTCGCTCCTCCAGGACCGGATGCACGACCTCGACGATCTGTCGAACCGGCTGCTCCGGATCGTCGCCGGCCAACTCGGCACCGCCGCCCAGATGGGGCTTCCGCACGACGCGGTCCTGATCGCCCGCAACCTCGGGCCGGCCGAGCTTCTGGAATATGACCGGCGGCGGTTGAAGGGGGTGGTGCTGGAGGAAGGCTCGCTGACCGCCCACGTCACCATCGTCGCCCGGGCGATGGGGATCCCGATGCTCGGGCGGGTGCGCAACGTCCGCCAGGTGATCGGCGAGGGCGACGAGGTGCTTCTGGACGGGGACGCGGGAGTCGCCTTCGTCCGGCCGACCGGAGCGGTGGAGGAGGCGTTCAAGGCCAAGTTCCTGATCACCAAGAAGCGCCGAGCCGAGTTCGCGGCGCTTCGCGACGTGCCGCCGGTGACGAAGGACGGCCAGCGGGTGACCGTCATGGTCAATGCCGGCCTTCGCGACGACGTCGCCGCGCTGGAGATGGTGGGCGCGGACGGAATCGGCCTGTTCCGGACCGAATTCCAGTTCCTCGTTTCGGCGACCCTGCCGAGCCGCGAGAGCCAGCAGAGGCTCTACAAGGCGGTGCTCGACGCGGCCGGAAGCAAGCCCGTCATCTTCCGGACGGTCGACGTCGGCGGCGACAAGGCGCTGCCCTATATCGACATGGGGGACGGCGGCATCGAGGAGAATCCGGCGATGGGCTGGCGGGCGCTCCGGCTCGCCCTCGACCGCGACGGGCTGATGAAGGCGCAGGCGCGGGCGCTGCTCGGCGCCGCCGCGGGACGCGAGCTCAACGTCATGTTCCCGATGGTCTCGGAGCCCTGGGAATATGACGAGGCGCGGGCGCTGGTGGAGCAGCAGCGCGAGTGGATGGCCGAGCACAAGAAGAGGCTTCCGTCCAGCATCCGCTACGGCGCCATGCTCGAAGTGCCGGCGCTCGCGGAGACTCTCGACCTGCTTCTTCCCAAGGTCGACTTCCTGTCGATCGGGACCAACGACCTCACCCAGTTCCTGTTCGCGGCGGACCGCGCCCATCCCAAGCTCGCGGAGCGCTACGACTGGCTGAGCCCGTCCATCCTTCGCTTCCTCCGGCGGATCGTGCGCGAGGCGGATTCGGCCGGAGTTCCGGTCGGAGTCTGCGGCGAGATGGGCGGGCGGACGCTGGAGGCGATGGCGCTGATCGGGATCGGCCTCACCCGTTTCTCGATCACTCCGGCGGCGGTCGGGCCGATCAAGGCGATGATAAGGTCGCTCGACCGGGCGGCCCTGAGGCCGTTCGTCGAGGGGCTCCTCGCGAAGCCGCCGGCCGACATGCGCGCGGCGCTGTCGGCCTGGGCTGAGCAGGAGGGGGTGCAGGTCTAGCTCGTCATCCCGGCGCAAGCCGGGATCCTGCAACGGAGAGTGTCCCGGCGGGTCTCGACGAGGTCCCGGCTTTCGCCGCGATGACGGGCTGGGATGGCGGGGCGTGCGGCAGTCCGGTTGACTTTGCCCGAACTCCCCGTCTCTATGATTACATCCATTTTCGAGAGGAAAACGGAGCCAGATGGCGGACATCGAGCAGGATCAGCTGCTGGGACAATCGGTCGGCGAGCGCCTTCGGGTCGCGCGCGAGGCCAAGGGGCTCAGCCTCGACGATGTCGCCCGCCAGACGCGCATCCCGGTGCGCCACCTCGAGCATATCGAGCGCGAGGAATGGGATGCGCTGCCGGCAATCACCTACAGCGTCGGCTTCGCTCGAAGCTACGCCAATACGGTCGACCTCGACGGTGGCCAGATCGGCGCGGAAGTTCGCCAGCAGCTCGGCGGAGCGAGGCCCGGCAGCGCCGCCGCCGCGCCCTTCTACGAGCCGGCCGATCCGGCGCGGGTGCCGCCGCGGTCGCTCCTCATCGCCGCCGGGCTGATCGCGGTCCTGCTTCTCGTAGGCTATCTCATCTGGCGGAGCAGCGCGGTCGACGAGGATTCGCCCGCCGACGTCGCCATCACCCAGAGCGACGCTCCGCCGGCCGCCAACCCCGCCGCTCCGCGCCCCGCCGGCCCCGCCGTCCAGGCGCCCGCTCCGACCAATGGCCCGGTCGTTCTCACCGCCGTCGAGGACGTCTGGCTTCGAATCGACCAGGCCGGCTCCGGGCCAGCCCTCTACATGGGGATATTGAAGGCCGGGCAGAGCTACCAGGTGCCGGCCGGAGCGCAGGCTCCGCGGATCCGCACCGCCCGGGCCCATGTCCTCAAGGTCAGCGTCGGCGGAGCCCAGATTCCGCCGCTCGGGCCTCCGGAGACGACCATCTCCAACGTCAGCCTGGCCCCCGCGGACCTCGTCGCGCGGGCGCAGGGGGGCGCTCAGCCGGCGGCTCCGACGACCCCGTAATAATTCAGTCTTCTACCCCGGCCACAAGCCGTTTAGGATGTCCGGCAAGGCCGGAAGGGTGGGGGATTTCTGATGCGTTTTCATCTTGTTGGGATGCTTCTCATGGCGAGCGTCGCGGCGCCCGCCGCCGCCCAGCGCGCCGAGAGCACCGAAAGGCGGATCGAGCGGCTCGAGCAGGAGCTTCGAGCCGTCCAGAGGCGGGTCTTCCCGGGCGGGGCGCAGGTCGCTCCCGAGATCGAGGCTCAGCCCCCCGCCGCCGGCCAGGCGGGCTCGCCGGCGTCCAGCGCCGTCGCGGACCTCACCGCCCGGGTCGATTCCCTCGAGGCCCAGCTTCGCGAGCTCACCGGCCAGGCCGAGCAGAACTCCAACCGCCTTCGCCAGCTCGACGAGGCGCTCGCCCGATTCCGCGACGCCGCGACCGGCCGGCTCGACGCGCTCGAGCGGGGCCCCGCGCCGGCCGCCGCCGAGCCCGCGCGCCCGGCGGCCTCGACCCCGCAGCTGCCGCGGCCCTCGGCGGCGACCACGGCCGATCCGCCGGCCTCGCGGCCCTCGGCCTCGCCGTCGGGAGATTCGGCTGGCGAGGAAGCCTATAATGCCGGCTTCCGGCTGTGGGAGGCGAAGCGCTACACCGAGGCCCAGCAGGCGCTCGAGGCGGTCGCCAAGCGCTATCCGAACAGCAAATGGGCGAGCTGGGCGTCGAACCTCGCCGGCCGCGCCTATCTCGACGCCGGCAAGCCGGCCACCGCGGCCAAGGCCTTCCTGGCCAATTACCAGGGCAATCCCAAGGGCGAGCGAGCCGCCGACAGCCTCTATTTCCTCGGCCAGGCCCTGGTCGCGCTCGACAAGCCGGCCGACGCCTGCAAGGCCTATGACGAATTGCAGGACGTCTACGGAGCGACCATGCGCGACTGGCTCAGGCAGCGCATTCCCGACGCCCGCCGGCAGGCGAAGTGCCGCTGACGACGGGGGCGCTCGGCTACCGCGGCCCGTGCCGCCGCCGCTTCAGTTCTTGGTCTCCAGCCGGTCGGCCCGCTCGTCATATTCGACGGCAAGCTGCTTGAGGGTCGCGACCAGGTCCCGGGGGGCGACGTCGCGCGCCAGCCGTCGGCAGCGGCGAGCCTGCTCCCGGAGGAAGGCGGCGTCCTCGCTCATGCAGGTTCAGCGAGCCAGGCGAGGGCGACGTTCCGGCGGGAGCGCCGACCGGTTCATGGCGGACGACCTTACGCAACCGATACGGTTCGCGCTCTCCTTTTGCGCGAGCCGCCGGGCGACGCTATAAACTCGCAAAATCAATCGACAGGGGGTTGGAATCATGAATTCGACGAAGATCATCGGGGCGGGCGCGAGCCTGATCGTCCTCGCGGCGGGCGCGGCCGCGCTCGCCCAGGGCCGGGGCGGCGGCCCGGCGGTCTACTGGATAAGCGCCGACACCGCCTCGGGCCTCGCCGGAATGGCCGCCGGAATGGGACAGGGCCGCCCCAGCGCCGGCTCGGTGATGGGCGCGATGCTCGGGCGCGGCCGGGGCGGCCGGTCGTCCTACGTGCACAATCTCACCCTTCAGCTCGGAAGCCCGCGCCGGGCTCCGGGCGCTCCGGCCGCCGAGCATCTGCCGCCGGCGGGCCTGCAGGCCGGAGCGAGCCTTCCGCTGGTCACTCCGCAGGCGGCGCCGCGGCCGACCGGACCGGCCCAGCCCTGGGGCCAGATGGAGCGGCCGCGCGGCCGGATGCTGATTTACTGGGGCTGCGGCGAGACCGTCCGGCCGGGCCAGCCGGCGGTGATCGACTTCGCGTCGATGGCGGCGGGGCGGATGCCGCCCGCCTTCGCCAACCTGGCGCTGAAGCCGATGATTCCGCCCTCCGCGGCCACTTCGGCCACCTATGGCGAATGGCCGAACGAGCGCACCCAGACCCGGGTGCCGGCGGGCGGATCGCTGGTCGGCGAGCATGTCGTGCGCGGCAATTATTCGCCCGAGATCCGATTCTCGCTCGCCGCCGGGCAGGATTTCCTGGCGCCGGTCACGCTCGTCTCGAACAGCGCCGGAGCGTCCGGCTCGATCCCGCTGGTATGGCGGCCGGTGCCGGGCGCGCGAGCCTGGTTCGGAGCGGTGATGGGGGCGGCCCAGAACGGCGACTTCATCATCTGGACCTCGTCCGAGACCCAGGCCGCGATGATGGCGTTCGACTATGTCGCCGACGCCGACATCGCCCGGCTCGTCCAGAGCCGGGTGCTGATGCCGGCGACCGCGGACCGCTGCACGGTTCCGGCCGAGGTCGGCCGGGCGGCGCCGCAATCGATGCTGAGCCTGATCGCCTTCGGCGGCGAAAGCAATTTCTCGCAGCCCAGGCCCGCCGGGGCGCCCCGGACCTGGCGGCCGGAATGGACCGTGAAGCTCAGGACCAAGTCGACCCATATGGGAATGCTCGGGATGAATATGCCGGGGATGGACGACGGCGGCGACGAGGGCGGCGAGGAGCAGTCCGAGCGGCCGCGCACCAAGAAGGAGAAGCTCCGCAAGGGGCTCGGGAAGATATTGGGGCAGTAATCCCGTCATCCCGGCGAAAGCCGGGACCTTCCGGACAAGAAATCTCAGCGGGTCTCCCCGAGATCCCGGCTTCCGCCGGGATCACGCTCCTCAATCCGGCGGCTTCCGCCGGCTCGACGAGCGTCAGAAGAACAGTTTCCTCACGCTGAGCCGAACCGAACGGCCGAGCGGGTCGAGATAGCCGGGCTGGTAGCTGAGCGGCACCGTTCCGAGCCGGTCGCGGACCTGCTGGCGGGAGTCGAGCAGGTTGTCGATCGACAGGCTGACCCGGGTCCCGCGCAGGAAGCGGTTGCCGCGGGCGAACTTCTGGAGGCCGAGATCGGCGAACAGCCGCAGGTTCACGGTCGCGAAATCGTCGAAGAACAGGTCGTCGCCCGTTCCTCCGCCCGCCACCGGGCCGCCTCGAACGAAGGTCGAGCTCTGCCAGTTGGCGGTGAGCCGGGCGCCGAGGCCGTTCTTGAACAGGCCGGCCTGGAATTCGACCTCGTGGCGCGGCCGGCCGCCGCGGCTTCCGGCCGCGGAGCCGTCGAGGAAGTCGAGCTCCGCCGCTCCCGGCCGGATCAGCACCGAATCGGTGAGGTGCCAGGTGTGGTAGAGGCCGAGCTGAAGCCGGCCCGCGCCGCCGCCGCGGCCTCCGAAGCCGCCACCCCCGAAGCCGCCCCGGCCGCCGCCGAAGCCGCCACGGCCGCCGCCGCGCCAGCCGCCTTCGCGGGGCCCGCGCTCGCCCTGAGCGCCTTCGCCCGGCCCGCGCTCGCCCCGCCTGCCCTGGGGGGGCTGGCCCTGCGGCGGCTGGCCCTCGCCGCCGGCGGGCGGCGCCGCTCCGGGCGTTCCGGCTCCGCCCTGGCCGCCGCGGCGGAAGCCGCCCCGGCCCTGGCCCGGCTGCGGCTGGGGTCCCACCGGCAGGCTGAGGTTGAAGCCCCAGCGCAACTCGGACCGGTCGACCCTTGCGAAGTTTACGGGCCTCGTGTCGACGAGCAGCAGCCGGCCGCCGGAATCGCGCTGGAAGCGATCGGGGAAGGCCGCCTCGATCTCGGCGGTCGCGGCCGGGAATGAGGAGATGGCGTCGACGATCCGGCTCGACGTGTAATTGGCGGTGATCGACAGGTCCTTGTCGGAGATCGGCCGGACCGTCGCTCCGAGCTTCCAGACCCGCCTGTTGTCGGCGATCAGGGCCGGGTTGCCGCCGTCGATCCGGGTGACCTCGACCGTCTCGCCGCGGACGAAGTCGAACACCCGCACCCCCGGAGTGGAGGCGACGGCATCGCCGAGCTGCTGCATCGACGGCGCTCCGTCCTCGTCGGTGACCGAGGCGATCAGGCTGACCTGCGAGATCGGGGACCAGTTGAGGCCCGCGCCGAGCGTTCGAAGGGTTCCGAAATCGGAGAGATGCTCGACTTCGGCGTTGAGATTGGCCGACAGATTGCCGAGCGCGGCCAGCACCGCCCGGCGGCGGCTGGCGATCGGGATGTCGACGTTGAGCTGCGCGTTCTGGCGGGTGCGGGAAAGGTCGCGGACGGTCCGGGTCGTTCCGCGCAGCGACTCGCTGTCGAGGCCGCGGGCGTCGAAGCCGGCTCGGGCGGCGGCGGTGACGCTTCCGCCGGGAAGCTCGAACAGCGGCCCGTTCATTAGCAGCTCGGCATTGCCGACCTGGCTGACCGACCGGGTGCGGTCGATGCCGGCACTGGTCTGGGTCACCGTCTCGCCGGCGCTCCGGTCGAGATTGCCGGTCAGGGTCCATTGCCAGGGAGCGATCGCTCCGTTGACCGAGAGGCCGAGATGGCCGGCGCGAGTGTCGCTCTCCCGCCTAAGCCCGGGCGGGGTCAGGCTGGGGCGCGGAAGGCCGAGGAAGGCGGTGCTCGAATTGACGTCGAAGGTGGCGTTCAGGGTCGCCGAGACGGTGTCGGAGACGGCGCGGTTGAGGGTGCCGCTAAGCTCGAGCTGGTCGGTTTGCGGGAGCAGGGTGCGGAAGCGGCCGAGTTCGATTCCGGCCACGGGCTCGGCCTGGACGATGTCGCGCTCGCTCTCGAAGAGCGCTCCGGAGCGCCGATATTCGGCCCCGAGATTGATCCGGCCGGCCGGGTTGATCTGCAGGTAATTGAGCTCGGCGCCGTAGGATTCCCGGCCGCCGGCGGTCGCGAGGCCGGCCTGGACCTCGGTCGTATAGGCGTCGAATCGGCGCCTCAGCACGAAGTTCACGACCCTCTGGTCGGCGCGATAGCCATATTTGAGGGCGACCTCCTCGGGCATGACGTCGATCCGGGTGATCGCCTCGGGCGGGATGTCGCGGATCTCGGAGAAGCCGGAAATCCGGCGTCCGTTGAGCAGGATGACGGGCCGGCCGCCGTCGCGCCCGCGGCCGCTCCGGGTCTGGGGAGCGATCGCCTCGAGCAGCTCGGAGAGGCTGCCGGCGCCGAGCGCCCGGATCTCGCGCCGGTCGAACTGGACTTCGGGTGGTATGTCGCCGATCACCGCTCCGCGCGGACGCTGGCCGGTGACGACGATGGTCTCGCCTTCCTCCTCGTCGATCTCCGCTTCGGGGTCGTCCGGCTCGACGGCCTGGGCGGCGGCCTGCGGCGGCGGGCTCGCGGGTTCCGGCGCCGGCGGGGCCGTGGCCGGGCCGGGCGGCGGGGCTTCCTGCGCGAGCAGGGGAGGGGAGGCGGTCCCGGCAAGGAGGGCGAGGAGGAACGCTTTGCGGAGAGCCACTGAATCACTGCCTTTTTCGGTCTTGGAGCCCGGCTGGGCGAACCCAGGCGGCTGGGCCAGGGCGGCTGAACGCATCCTGTATCCGGCGGTTGCCTGGCGTTAAGGTCGGCCATGGCCCCCGCTTTGCCTCGCGAGCTTGTCCAGCGCTTCCGACTCGATCTCGAGGCTCTGGCGGGCAAGCCGGATTCGATCGGAGTGGCGGTTTCGGGCGGCCCCGACAGCCTCGCCCTGCTTCTGCTCGCCCATTCGGCTTTCCCAAGGCAGGTCCGAGCCGCCACCGTCGACCACCGCCTTCGGGCCGAAAGCGCGGCCGAAGCGGAGGCGGTGTCCGGGCTGTGCGCGGCCCTCGGAGTGGGGCACGACATCCTTCACGCTTGCGTCGAGCGGGCCGGCGAGGGCCTTCAGGCCGCCGCCCGCGACGCCCGCTACGCCGCCTTGGCGGAGTGGATGGCGGGCAACAAGATCGAGCTGCTTCTCACCGCCCACCATTCGGACGACCAGGCCGAGACCTTGCTGATGCGGCTCAACCGCGGGTCCGGAGTGGCGGGGCTGGCCGGGGTCAGGGCGGCCGGAGCGGTGCCCGGGAGCGACGGCGGGCTTCGGCTGTGCCGGCCGCTGCTCGGCTGGCGGCGCGGCGAGCTCGAGTCGATCGTCGCGGCCGCCGGCCTCGAGGCGGCGATGGACCCGAGCAATCGCGACGAGGCGTTCGACCGGGCCCGGCTGCGCCGGCAAATGGCCGAGGCGCCGTGGCTCGACCCCGCCGCGCTCGCCCGAAGCGCCGCCTTGCTCGGCGAGGCGGAAACGGCCCTGGAGTGGGTCGCCGCCTTGCTGTTCGAGGCTCGGGCCGAGGTCGCGGAGGGCAGGGTGGAGCTTCGAGCGCAGGACCTGCCGCCCGAGCTCCTGCGGCGGCTGGTGCTTCGCTGCCTCCGGCACGTGGCGGCGGAGGCGCGGCCCCGCGGCGGGCCGCTGGCCGCGCTGATCGCCCGGCTTCAGGAAGGCGGGGCCGCCACCCTGTGCGGGGTCAAGGCGACCGGTGGGCGGACCTGGCGGTTTGAACCTGCCCCGCCTCGAAGTCGTTGAGGGGCCATGCTCCGACCGCTCGCGCTTCTCGCCGTCGCATGTCTCGCCGCCTGCGGGGACCGCGAGGACGACGATCCGGTCGCCCGGGCCAACAGCGCCGAGGAGCTGGAGAACCGGCTCGAGAAGCTGGCCGACCGGACCAGCGAGGATATCGAGCCGCCGCTGCGGCTCGCCAACCTCAAGGAGGGCGATCTCGGCTCCGAATTCCGAGCGGAGCCGGCCTGCCGGCTTCATCGCGACGGCCGGCTGATCCTGGTCGTGACCCGAGCCGGAGCGGTCGCCCGGCTCGACGGGCGGCGGGTTCCGCTCGCCGTCGCCGGGCCGGTCGGGCCGACCGGAGGCTTCTTCACCGCGCCCGGAGCGACGATCAGCGTCGGCCGGGTCGCGCCTTATGCCGGCGATGCCGAAAGCTATGCGCCGGGCTGGCCGGCCCGGCTCAGCATCGGCGGCGATCCCGAGCGGCCGATCGAGAAGCACGAGGCGACCTGGATCTGCACGCGCTAGGCGGCCTGCTCCTCAGGCCTCCGCCGCGTTGAGGGGAAGCGCCAGCACCGGCCGCATCTCCTCGTCGTCGACCTCGACCGTGGCGTCGGGCGGAAGCGCCCCGGCGACGAGCGCGGTCTCGACCAGCTCGGCGGCGAGCCGCTCCGCCTCGGCGCGCGCGGCGCAGTCATCGGCGAGGGTCTTTCCGGCGAGGTCGGGAAGCTCGAAATTCTCGCCCCGAAGGCTGAAATAATAGGTCGGCATCGCCGCAACAGCGCTCGATCCGGCGCGCGGTTTCGCGACAAATCGACGCGGCCACCGGGATTTGCGTCAGCCCGTTGCCCGCCGGCGGCCCTCGACCAAGGCCCTCCCGGTGCGGGGCGCGCGCCGCCGCTCCGGCGGCGAGGCGGGGCGAGCGATCCGGCCGGGTTCGGCGCCGGGCCAGAGCGGCTCGGGCAAGGCGAGGTCGAGCTGCGCGGGATCGGCGGCTCGGACGGGCGGAGCGCTTCGCCAGACCACCCGATAGCCGCTCGGAACCGGCCGCCATCCGGACCGGGCGAGGATGAGGTCGCAGCCGCAGCCCCGGCAGCGGCCGAAGCTGGCGCCGCCATTGGCCCGAACCTGCGGCCCCGCCTGATGCTGTCCGAGCCTGCACAGGATGCTCATCTTTATCGCCCCCTTGCCCGGAGCCGATGATCCCGCCCGGCGGTTAAGGATGGGTAAGCGCCTTCGACCGGAAGGGCCGGAGCCTTTCGGCGGCTTCGAGCGCGCGCCGCCCTGCCGCCGGCTCCGCTCGTCCGGCCGGCCGGAACCCGCCCCCGCCGCGCTCGTTCCGCCTCCGCAACCCACCCCCAAGACGGAGCGTCCCATGTCCCATATCCCCAACAGCGCAATGCCTCATGCCGGAACCACCGAGTCCGAGCCCCAGCAGGACCAGGCCGGAAGCGCGACTCTGTCCGAGCGCGCCGGCAAGCTCGCCGAGCAGGCGGGCGATTATGCGCGCGACAATCCGAAGACCGCGATCGCCGCGGGCGCGGCGCTCGCCGCCGGAGTGATCGCCGCGGCCGCCATTCCGCTGGTCCGCGGCCGGTCGGGCTCGGGCGGCTCGAAGAAAAGCGGCGGCTCCAAGAAGTCCACCTCCAAGAAGAGCAGCACCGCCGAATAAGGCATGGCGGACCCCGGCGCCGGCGAAAGGCTGCGCGAAGCCGCGGCCAATCGCGGGCTCAAGCTCGTCAGGTCCCGAATCCGGACGCCCGGCAAGGGCGATTACGGCCGCTTCGGCCTGACCGACGAGTCGGGCTCGAAGCTGCTCGGCTTCGGCAAGTCGGGGCTGACCGCGACCGCAGAGGAGATCGAGGAATATCTCCACAAGGGGCTGGCGGCCGACTGGAAGAGCTCGCTCAAGGCGGCCGGCGTCAGGGCCCCGGCCCGGGCGAGGAAGCGCGCCGCCGCCGATGAGGAGCCGGCCCCGAAATCGGGGCGGTCCGCCAGGCGCGAGCCGGAGCCCGAGCCGGTCCCGGAGCCGGAGCCGGAGCCGCCCCCGCCGCTCTCGGTGCGCCCGGCCAGGCCTTCGGATTCGGAGGCGATCGCGGCCCTCGTCACCGGCCTCGGCTTCGAGACGTCCGCCAAGGACATGGCCGATCGCCTGGCGGCCCTGAAGAGGGCGCGGGAGGCTCCGCTGGTCGCCGAGCAGGGCGAAGTGATCGGAATCCTCGCCTGGCACGTCACCCCCGTCCTCCACCGGCCGAGGCCGGTCGGCCGGATCACGATGATGGTCGTCGCCGAGGGGGAACGCCGCCGCGGCGTCGGGCGGGCCCTGGTCGAGGCCGCCTGCGGGCAGCTTCGAGGCAGGGGATGCGGCCTCATCGAGGTCACCAGCAACGTCGACCTGTCGGGGGCGCACGGCTTCTATCGCAAGCTCGGCTTCGAGCGGACCAGCTACCGCTTCGCGAAGGTGCTCGGCGACTGACGGCGTTTGCGGCGAAGGCTCCCTGAGCGCGGCGGCGGCCTAGCCGCGGCCGTGGCTCCAGGCGAGGCGCCGGCGGCCCTGCGGCGGCGGAGCGTCGCAGGCCTTGAAGTAGAGGTGGCAAAGAAGGAGCAGCAGCGAGACGCTGTAGCAGGCGTTGGCAACCTCATCGATCCGCGACACGCTGATCGGAAGGGCGACGACCAGGATCAGCCGGAAATGCCATTCGCGCATGCGCGCGGTCTGGACCCCGAGCGACGAGCCGGCCTGGCGCCAGGCGACCCGCCGAAGAGCCTCCATCAGCAGAAGCCAGGCAAGACCGACCAGCAGGCTGGCGAAGATGCCGTCGGCCACGCCCTTGCCGGTCAGGCTGAAGGCGAGCCCGGCGAGATAGAAAGCGACATGCCCGTTCAGGCATTCGAGCGCGACCCGCCACTGGCTGATGCCCAGGCGATGCTCCGCCCAGCCCGCCGCGGGCGAGAAGATCCTGGTCAGCGCGATGTCGTCGATCGGGTTCACGAAGAATGTTTATCAAGCCGAAAGATTGAGAAACGGCAAAATTCCGCAACATGGTTAATTTCCGCAACGCTGTTGCATGTCGGCAACGCGGACCTCAGGCCAGTCAGGCGAGAAGGGCGTCCACATAGTCGCGAATCGCTTTCGGCCAGGGCGCGATGAGCGAGCGGAAGCGCTCGTCCTCGCCTCGGTAGAGCGCTCGAAGCGCTTCCTCATAGCCGGGACGATCGCCGCACATGTGGGAGAGGAAGCGATAGGCGGAGTCGCGCTTTTCCGCGGCTCCGCCGCCCTGGCGCCGGGCCTCCTCGACCAGCCGCCGGATCGCGGCCGAGGCTCCGCCGGGCTGCCGCGACAGCCATTCCCAATGGCGGGGAAGCAAGGTGACCTCGCGAGCGGCGACTCCGAGCCTGGGCCGGCCGCGCGGCCGGGCGGGCGGCGGAGCGGAGGCGGCGGCGTCCCAATAATCGAGGTCGACGAGCCGGCCGCTGCCGTCCTCGAACACCCGGATCGCGCCGTGATCGGCGGGGTAGAGCGCCTCCAGCCGGCGGGTGACCGCCTCAGCCTCGCCTCGAGCCACGATCTCGTCGTCCAGAAAGGCCGTCACCGGGTTCATCGCCTCGCTCCTCCGGCGCGGACATATATCCGGATAAAATATCCTGTCAATTCCACCCGGATGAAATACCGCTTCGGGCCGGTCCCTTGCCGAGGTGGGCGGCGCGCGGTACGAAGGCGGCAAGTCACCGTCGGGCCCAGGCCCGCCGGAACGAGAAAAAAGAGTGTCACCGCTATGGCGCAGCAGGCTGCGACGGCCCCGCTCCCGCCGGTCCCCGGTCCGGCCGACATCGCCGCGAATCCGAACGTTCAGCGGCCCTTCCGCTCGACCCGCCACACCTACGGCGCACTCGACCTCGGAACCAACAATTGCCGCCTCCTGATCGCCCGGCCGGCGGAGGGCGGCTTCGTCGTCATCGACGCCTTCTCGCGGGTGGTCCGGCTGGGCGAGGGCCTGGCCGGAAGCGGCCGAATCGCCGACGCCGCGATGGACCGGGCCGTCGCCGCGCTCTCGGTCTGCGCCGAGAAACTGAAGCGCCGCCACGTCTCGCTGGCGCGGTCGGTCGCGACCGAGGCCTGCCGCCGGGCGGTCAACGGCCGCCAGTTCGTCGAGCGGGTTCGGCGC
Source organism: Allosphingosinicella sp. (assembly GCA_036386795.1). Lineage (GTDB taxonomy): Bacteria > Pseudomonadota > Alphaproteobacteria > Sphingomonadales > Sphingomonadaceae > Allosphingosinicella. Next base: position 172,837 of record DASVUZ010000037.1, on the reverse strand, counting down.
GAGACCGGCATCTGCCTCGAGATCATCGCTCCGGAGGAGGAGGCCCGGCTCGCCATGCTCGGCTGCCACCGGCTGCTCGAGCCCGGCGACGCCCCGGCGCTGATCTTCGACATCGGCGGCGGCTCGACCGAGCTCATCCTCATCGACACGGACGGCGACGGCACGCCCAAGATCAAATGCTGGTGGAGCGCGCCTTGGGGCGTGGTGTCGCTGACCGAGAGCGAGGGCCGCGACTTCGCCGATTCCGATTCCCGGCTGGCCGCCTACGGCCGGATGAAGGAAAGGGTCCGCCACGCCTTCCGCCGCTTCGCCGAGCTTCTGCCCCCTCCCGAAGGCAATATCCGGCTGCTCGGGACGAGCGGAACCGTGACGACCCTGGCCAGCGTCCACCTCGCCTTGCCGAGCTACGACCGCCGAGCCGTCGACGGGCTGATGATGCCGGTCGATTCGATGCGGGCGGTCAACCGGATGCTGTCGGGGATGAGCTTCGCCGAGCGCGCCGAACTGCCCTGCATCGGAGCGGAGCGGGCGGACCTCGTCGTCGCCGGCTGTGCCATCCTCGAGGCGATCATGGACATCTGGCCGGCCAAGACCCTCGGAGTCGCCGACCGCGGCATCCGCGAGGGCATATTGCGCTCGCTCATGGCTCGCGACGGACACAAATTGTGAATGGGTCTTGCCTCCCCATGCCCCGCATGGGGAGGGGGACCATGCGAAGCATGGTGGAGGGGTGACCTGTTGAGGCCTCGCCAGGTCACCCCTCCACCACCTTCGGTGGTCCCCCTCCCCATCTTCGATGGCATTAATATACTTGACTCAGCAAATCGGTCGGCTTAGAAGGGGGCATGGCACAGGAACCTCGCACTCTTATGGAAGCCGTCCGGTACTTCGCAGACCCGGACGTTTCGCTCAAGCACATGGTTGAGCTTCGTTGGGGAGGCACCCCGACCTGCCCGACCTGTGGCCGCGTTGATGTTCGCTTCCTCGCCACCCGCCGCCTTTGGGAGTGCAAGGAAAAGCACCCGCGCAAGCAATTCTCGGCCAAGGTCGGGACCATTTTCGAGGATAGCGCCCTGCCGCTCGACAAGTGGTTCGTCGCGATCTGGATGGTGGCCAACTGCAAGAACGGGATCAGCTCCTACGAGATGGCGCGGGCGCTCGGGATCACGCAAAAGTCGGCGTGGCACATGAACCATCGCATCCGGCTCGCCATGAAGCTCGGCACCATCGAAAAGATGGGCGGCGAGGTCGAGGTTGATGAAACCTATGTCGGCGGCAAAGCCTCTAACCGCCATAAGATCGACCCGCGCCACCGCCACGGCACCGCCGACAAGATTCCGGTGATCGGCGCGCTCCAGCGGGGCGGCAAAGCGTTCGCGGCGGTGATCCGGCGCACGGATACCGCCACGCTGGACAGCTTCGTTCACGACATCGTCGGCCCGGATGCAACGCTGGTCTCGACTGACGAGCATAGCGGCTACCGGCACCTTGGGCGCACCTATCCCCATCGCGTCGTTCGCCACACGGCTGGCGAGTACGTTTCCGGCCCCTGCCATACCAACGGGATCGAAAGCTTCTGGTCGCTGTTCAAGCGCGCCCTCAAGGGCACCTATGTCAGCGTTGAGCCGTTCCACCTTGGCCGCTACGTTGACGAGCAGACCTTCCGCTTCAACGAGCGGAAGGGCACGGACGGCGAGCGGTTCGCCCTCGCCCTCAGGGGCATCATCGGGCGCAGGCTCACCTATCGGGAGTTGACCAGAAATGGAGCCATCGCCAGCGCCGCATGAAGGCCCCGCCAAGGCCGCGGATCGGGTAGACCCCGGATCACTGTCACGTTTCAAGGCGCTGGCGGCGCGGCTGTTCGCCGTCGATCCCGCAAGGTTCAAGGCCGCGCTCGCAAAGGACGAGGCAGAGCGCCGGGCTAAGCGGTCCAAGGAGGCTCAATGAAGATCGTCCGATTGAAGCCCGGCGAGCGAGCGCCCGACGACAGCGACCGCATCATCGTCAATTCGCTGCCGAACGGGAGGCATGGCGTTACCGGCGTTACCGCCAATCGCCGGTCGCGCCCCGAGGCTGTCACCATGATCACTCCGAACGCGCTAGCGAGCGACGGCGAGGCTGAGGCTGCGGGGATCAGGTGGGCCATGCAGCACCCTATCGACGTTCTCTACGTCGAGCGGCCCGTCTAGAAGAATTGGGGGACCGGAGCCCCTGTGTCGATCATCGCTGGCGATGGTCACTCCGGTCCCCCGCCCTCGCCCAACTCTGGGGGAGCGTGCGAGGGCAACCGGCCTAGCGAGGGGAGCTAGACCAGTGTTCGAAGGCGACCCAAAGCGTGAAGCCGACCATCGCCCATGACAGGGCGACCAGCGCTAGATCGGTGCGAGAGTGTTTCGGCATTGGCGGCTTCCCCTGTGTGACCAGACCGCCGCTCCCCATCCGGCCCCGAGCCGGGTGGTTTGCAACGCGAGGTCCACAGGGGTTCGCGCCCTGCTTATTCCCCCGAAGGGTATTGTATTCGGCAGGCCACCCGACCGAAGCCGGTGCCTGTGAACCACGCGCCCGAAGGCGGACGCTCCCGACTTGCAAAGATCGAAAGCGCGGGGTTGGGGATACGCTGATGCTTGCAGGTCGGCAAGGGAGCCGGGCCGGGTAGTCCCTCCGCCTAGCCTCCTGTATGCTTGAGGCAACGCAAGGAGGCGATATGCGCAAGCGCGAACGTCAAGCCTACATCCTCCAGCGGGCTCGCGAAATGGCAGCGACCGGAGAGTATCGGAATTGGCACCACATCGAAGTCCACCTGAGGTCTGATGGCTATCCCGAGGCGCGCTCGGTTCTGGACGATTCGTTCATCCGCCGGGAGCTAGACGAAGCCTGCAAAGGCCGGAGTATCTACGACGCCTAAACGCCGTCCTGTTCGTAATCAGCGCCCCATGTGGTCACGGGCAGCGGGTCGCTCAGCGCCGCTTTGAAGAGGTCGCTCTCCAGCAATTCGACAAGCCGCCAAGCCGGGATGACGCCCGCGAGGCCGGTATGCGAGCGGACATGGCCGGTTCGCGATTCCTTGCCGTCAGGCCCTAGGACAGGCTCGACGTAGGACGAATGGCACCAATTCACGCCCAGCAGGGCATCGCCGAAATACTCCCGCGTGACGTCGCCCTTCTCGGGCCGCCACGTATAGGGCGGGATGCGGACGAAGACCGGCGAGCCGCTGAACCCGCCGATTGACCGGCACTCGATGATGTAGCTTTCCTGCTCACGCCCGAAATCATCGCACAGGGGCGCTCCACCTGGCATCTGGGCGATATTGCCGAAGCGGGCGACCGGGATGTTCTCCTGCCCTCCATCGTGGTTGATGAAGCGCCCGACCATGAAAACGTCATCACCGACGCCGACGCCTTGCTCCTCCAGCAATTCGAGGGTGAGCATGGCTTCGTAATCGACGGAGCGGTGCGCCGCGCCCATGCTGTGAACAGGAATGATCGCGGCGGCGAGGTCCGCTTCGGGGTGCAGATACCAGTGCCGCTCGTCAAACTCGGCCACCCTGACTCCAGCCGGGGCATTGAGGCGAGCGACCGTGAAGCCGTTCTCAATCACATGCCGGTTCGTCACGCAGACGGTGTAGCTGAGGTTCTCGCTCTTCTCGCCAATGGGGACGTTTAACAGGAAGCCGCTCGCGCCGATCCGCTCGCCGCGCTCGGCGTCCGGCACGCTGGCATAGAGATACGCGCCGCACTGGAGCAGGTCGTCGTCTATCCTCGGCAAGCCCACGTCCCTCATCGGAGCGGGGCGACCGTAGATGGAATCCCGCGTGACAATCTCTAATCTGACATTTCCCATTTGATGGCTTTCTGAGTCAAGTATATTGACGCCATCTTCGATGGGGAGGCAGGATCATGGTGACCCGGGTCAAGACCGCCAAGGGCCGCAAGGTCGGCTCGACCAAATGGCTCGAGCGCCAGCTCAACGATCCCTACGTCAAGCGCGCCAAGGCCGAGGGCTATCGCTCGCGCGCGGCCTACAAGCTGACCGAGCTCGACGACCGCTTCGGCTTCCTCAAGGGCGCCGAGCGGGTGGTCGATCTCGGAGTCGCCCCCGGCGGCTGGACCCAGGTGGTGCGCAAGCGCGCGCCCAAAGCGGCGGTGGTGGGGATCGACCTGCTTGCGACCGACCCGATCGACGGTGCCATCCTGCTCCAGCTCGACTTCCTCGCCGACGAGGCTCCGGACCGGCTGCGCGAGGCTTTGGGCGGGCCGGCCGACCTCGTCCTTTCCGACATGGCCGCGAACACCGTCGGCCACCCGCAGACCGACCATTTGCGGACGATGGCGCTGGTCGAGGCGGCGCTCGACTTCGCGGGGGAGGTGCTGAGGCCGGGCGGAGCCTTCGTCGCCAAGGTGCTGGCGGGCGGCGCCGACAACGCCCTCGTGGCCGAGCTCAAGCGGCGGTTCGCGGCGGTCAAGCACGCCAAGCCGCCGGCCAGCCGCAAGGGCTCGTCCGAATGGTATGTGGTCGCCCAGGGTTTCAAGGGCTGATTGCGCGGTAAGCGCGGGCATTCGATCGAAATTGGACACAATCGCTGGCGCGCTCCGGGCCGCGCCTTGGCAAGCTCGCCCAATGATCGTGGATACGGCCAGCACCGCCGCCCAGCTGCTCGCGCCCCATCTCGCCGGCCGGGAAGGCGAAGGAGTAGCCGTGCTCCATCTCGGCGAGGGAGGGGAGCTTCTCGAGACCGGCTTGCCGGCCTCGGTCGAAGCCGGGCTTCCGGTTCGAGACATTGTCGCGGCGGCGCTGAGGGCGGGTTCGGTCGGGCTGATCGTCGGCCGAAGCCGCGAGCGGGGGAGCGGCGATCCCGGGGAGCGGGAGCGGGCCGAGGCCCGGCAGCTCGCCGAGGCCGCCTCGGCGGTCGGGATCCGGCTGGTCGATCACCTGATCTTCGCCGGGGACGAATGCCGAAGCTTCCGCGAGCTCAAGCTGCTTTGAGCGAGGCCGCTCGCGCCTAGTCGGACGGAGCCGGGCAGACCGGGATGTCCTTGGGCTCCGGCCTCGCCCCGACCGGCTCGAACTGGGCGAAATAGGATTCCGATTCGGAGAGGCGCTCGAAGCGGGTGAGCTGGTAGCCGACCGCCGCGAACTCGCAGATCAGAAGCCTGGGCGGAGTGCCGTGCCGGTCGGTGGGCCGGTCGGCGTCGACGACGACGACCCGGCCGCGCTTCTTGAGATCGGCGCGCAGGTTCCACAGGAACTCGCTCGGCTGCTCGATCTCGTGGTACATGTGGATCATGAAGATCCGGTCGAACGATCCGTCGGGAAGCAGCGGGTCGGTCGGCTTGCCGAGCTTGACGGCGACGTTGTGGAGATCCTCGCGGGTGACCCGGTCGGCGAGCGCGCGGATCGTCTCGGGCACGATGTCTTCGGCGAGCACCCGGCCCCGGCGGCCGACCAGAGGCGACAGCCGGACCGTATAATAGCCCTGTCCGGCGCCGATGTCGGAGACGTACATGCCCTCCTCGATGTCGGCGAGGTCCATCACCGTCTGCGCCTCGCGAACGCTGTCGCGCGCATCCTCGTTGGAATAGCTGGACGAGACGATCGGCGAGACCGGCCGGCGCGGCTTCGGGAAGGGCGATTCGGCGGTCGGCTCCTGGCAGGCGGCGAGCAGGAGGAGGGGGGCGAGGAGGGCGCTGCAAATCCTCCCCGGCTTTTGCCGGGGAGGGGGACCATGCGAAGCATGGTGGAGGGGCAAATGGCGCAGGCTTCTGCCGGTTGCCCCTCCACCACCCTTCGGGTGGTCCCCCTCCCCGCGAAAACGCGGGGAGGATTTGGGAGGCCTAGTCAACATCTTCGACTTCGACCTTCTCGCCGGTCACCCGCTGCGACAAGGCCGCGGCCATGAACCGGTCGAGATCGCCGTCGAGCACGTCCGACGGGGCGGTGGAGGTGACCCCGGTGCGCAGGTCCTTGACCAGCTGGTAGGGCTGCAGGACGTAGGAGCGGATCTGGTGGCCCCAGCCGATGTCGGTCTTGGCGGCATGCTCGGCGCTGGCCTGGGCCTCGCGGCGCTGGAGCTCCGCCTCGTAGAGCCGGGCCTTGAGCATCTTCATCGCCTCGGCCCGGTTCTTGTGCTGCGAGCGCTGGTTCTGGCAGGCGACGATGATGCCGGAAGGGATGTGCGTGATCCTGACCGCGCTGTCGGTGGTGTTGACGTGCTGGCCGCCGGCGCCGGACGAACGGTAGGTGTCGATCTTGAGGTCGCTCTCGTTGACCTCGACGTCGATATCGTCGTCGACCACCGGATAGACCCAGACGCTCGAGAAGCTGGTGTGCCGCCGGGCGTTGGAATCGTAGGGGCTGATCCGGACCAGCCGGTGCACTCCGCTCTCGGTCTTGGCATAGCCATAGGCGTTCTCGCCCTTGATCATCAGGGTCGCCGACTTGATCCCGGCCTGCTCGCCGGAATGATGATCGACCAGCTCGACCTTGTAGCCCCGGCGCTCGGCCCAGCGCGTGTACATGCGCTGGAGCATCTCGGCCCAGTCCTGGCTCTCGGTTCCGCCGGCGCCCGCATTGACCTCGATATAGGTGTCGTTGGCGTCGGCCTCTCCGGCAAGGAGCGCCGCGACCTTGTCGCGCTCGGAGCGCTCGGCAAGCTCGGCGAGAGAGGCGACCGCGTCGGCCTCCATCGCCTCGTCGCCTTCGGCCTCGGCCATCTCGAGAAGCTCGACCGTGTCGTCGAGCTCCTGCTGGATGGCCCGTGTCGCTCCGATCGCCTCCTCGAGCCGCCGGCGCTCGCGCATCACCTCCTGCGCGGCCTTGGGGTCGTTCCAGAGCGCCTGGTCCTCGACCTTCGAGTTCAGCTCCTCGAGACGACGAAGCGCCCGGTCCCAGTCGAGGAACCGGCGGAGCAGGGCGAGCGCCGACCGGATCTGGTCGACATGGGCTTGCGCTTCGGCGCGCATCTATCCGTACCTTTCGTCATCCCGGGAGGGGACCCATCAAAGTAGTACTTTGATGGGAGCCCCGATAGCCGGGGCCTCGGGGAGACCCGCCGCGACTTCTTGTCCTGAGGTCCCGGCTTCCGCCGGGATGACGGGTTCGCGCGGGACTAGTAGATTCCCCCCTGATTTTGCAAGAAGTCGCTGTCCTGCCGCGCTTCGGCCCGCCGAACCCGGATCTTCGGCGCCGCCTTCTCCGGCGGCCGGTTGGCCATCTCGTCGCGGCGGATCGAGCGGCGCGGCTCGCTCTCGGGCTTGAACGCCTCCCAGATCACCGCAGCCTTGGGCTCGTCGGTGGGCCAGGCTCCGAACACCTTCTTGCCCGAGCGACGGTCGATCCGGACCATCCGGATGCCCGGCGGCGCCCGGAACGGCAGAACCGGCATGTCCTTGAACGCGACCTGCGCGAACTGCTTGAAGATCGGAGCCGCGAGCGTTCCGCCCTGGGCGTAGCCGCCCATCGGGCGAGGCTGGTCGAAGCCCATGTAGATTCCGGCGACGATCTCCGGGGAGCCGCCGATGAACCAGACGTTGGTCGGCCCCGACGTCGTCCCGGTCTTGCCGAACAAAGGCCGCTTCAGGTCGCGAAGCACCTGGGCGGTGCCGCGCTGGACCACGCCTTCGAGGATGTGGACCATCTGGTAAGCCGTCAGCGGATCGAGCAATTGCTTGGTCCTGAGCGGCGGCCTCGGCATCGGCTTGCCGTCCCAGTCGCGGGCGTTGCAGCCCTCGCAGGGCCGGGTGTCGGCCCGGTAGATGAGCTTGCCGTTGCGGTCCTGGACGTAGTCGACCAGCGTCGGCTTAACCTGCCGGCCGTGATTGGCGAGGATGGCGAAGGCGTTGGTCATCTTGAGGACGGTCGTGTCCCCGGCGCCCAGAGCGATGGCGAGATAGTTGGGATAGTCGCCGACGCCCATGATCCTGGCGAGGCGGGTGACCTTGTCCATTCCGGTCTGGTTGGCGGCTCGAACCGTCATCAGGTTGCGCGACTGCTCGATCCCCCAGCGCATCGTCTGAGGCCCGGCATTGCCGCCCGAGAAGTTGCGGAAGCATTTGTTGCCGAGGCCGGCGCCCTGCCACACGCAGAAGGCGCCGTCGACGATGATCGAGGCCGGAGTCATTCCGTTGTCGAGCGCGGCCGAATAGACGATCGGCTTGAAGGTCGAGCCGGGCTGGCGCTGTGCCTGGGTGGCGCGGTTGAAGTCGTCGCCGCGGGCGTCGAAGCCGCCCTGCATGGCGAGGATCCGTCCGGTCGCGACCTCCTCGACGACCATTCCGCCCTTCACCTCCGGGATCGAGCGCAGCGACCAGGCGCCTCCGTCCTTCTTCACCGCGATCACCATTCCCGGGCGCAGGAAGTTGAAGGCGGCGGTGCCGGTGCCGCGCTTGGGCATCGCCGCGGCATAAGCGGGAAGCTCGCCGGTCGAGCCGTCAGTGAAGCCCAAAGTGGCGCTCTGGCCTTCGCGCGACAGCACCACCGCGGCGCGCCAGTCGTCGTAGCCCACTCCGAACGGCGCCCGAGCCAGCTGGCCTCGCCAGTCGCCGCCGACCTCGACCGAAAGGCCGGGATCGCGCCAGCCCTTGCCGCGATCGTAGCGCATAAGCCCGTCGCGGAGCGCCATCTCCGCCGCCTTCTGCTTGGCGACGTCGAGCGAGGTGCGGACCCACAATCCGCCGGTATAGACGCCGTTGGCCCCTTTCTCGGTCTGCTCGCCCCAGCGGGCCATCAGCTGGCGCCGCACCTCCTCCACGAAATAGCCGCCGACGTTTCGAACGCTGTTGCTGGCGAAGCGGACGGTGCCGAGCGGCTCGGCCTGGGCGGCGGCGCGCTGGGCGGCGGTGATCTTGCCGTTGCGCTCCATCTCGGCGAGCACCCAGTTGCGGCGGTCGAGCGCCCGCTGGGTGCGGCGCTGGGGGTCGTAATTGCTCGGCGCCTTGGGGAGGATGGCGAGATAGGCGACCTCGTGGAGCTGGAGAGCCTCGACGTCCTTGTCGAAATAGGCCCGGGCCGCCGCCTGGACCCCATAGGCGTTGCGGCCGAGGAAGATCTGGTTGAGGTAGAGGGCGAGGATCTGCTGCTTGGTGAGGACGCTCTCGATCCGGCGGGCGAGGAAGGCTTCCTTGATCTTTCGGGTGACCGAATATTCGTCGCCGAGAAGCAGGTTCTTGGCGACCTGCTGGGTGATGGTCGAGCCGCCGCGGGCGCGCTCGCCGCTTCCGACCTTGGAGATATAGTCGCCGACCGCTCCGACGAGGCCCGGATAGTCGATCCCGCCATGGGTGAAGAAGGTCTTGTCCTCGGCCGAGGTGAAGGCGTCAACCAGGGTCTGCGGGAATTCGTCGAACGAGAGTTCGACCCGCCGCTCGCGGGCGAAGGTCTGGACCGGCTCGCCGTCAATGCCCCGGACGTTGGTCGGAAGCGGCGGCTGGTAGGTGAGAAGCGTCTCGGCAGAGGGCAGGTTGCGCGCGAACAGCAGCCAGAGGAGGAAGTAGAGGACGACCGGGATCGCGGCCAGATAGGCGAGGATCCGCACCCATCGCTTGCCCCACGCCCGGCGCGCGGCGCCCCCGAAGCGGCTGCCGGCGTCGCGATACAGGGTGAAGCGGGTGGGGGCGGCGTCGGCGGACATTCGAATGAAGCTCTAGCCGATCATCGCGATGGGGTGAAGCGGCTGCCGGCTTGACTTTTCCGACTTATCGTATATACAATAATTATGTGAAAATCGAATTCGATCCGGTGAAGCGCGAATGGACGGTGCGAACCCGGGGTTTGGACTTCGCCGACGCGGGCCGAATCTTCGACGAGTATCGGTTGACGGTCGAGGACCAGCGGCGCGACTACGGTGAGAACCGTTTTTTGACCCTCGGAGTCCTCAATGACGAAGTGGTGGCATGCGTCTGGACTGAGCGCGGCGATTCACGTCGCATCATAAACCTTAGAAGGGCGAGGAAAAATGAGCGAAAGGTCTATAAACTCAGCCGCTGAGGAGCCCGAGGATTGCGATCCCGCGGACTATGATCCCGACGACGCCCCGGAATTCACCGCCGAGATGGCGGCCCGGGCGCAGATCGCCATCGGCGACAAGATCATCCGCGAGGCCGATCCACCCCTCGGCTCGCGCCGGGGCCGTCCCCCCAAGCCGGAATCCGAGCGCAAGGAGCTGGTATCCCTCCGGCTCTCCCGAGACGTCGTCGACTGGCTGCGCTCCACCGGGCCCGGTTGGCAGACCCGCGTCGAGGCAGTGCTGCGCGCGCGCATGACCGCAGATTCTGGCGAGTGAGCGAGCTTCAGCGCGCCGCCACCCTTACCAGGCGTCTCGCGAAGTGGGTCTCGATCGCGCTTTTCATTCCCAGCGCGATCTGGCGCCGTCCCTCGGCGGAATCGATATAGGCGGTGTCGGTCGCGTTGGTGAGGTAGCCGGTCTCGAACAGGATCGAGGGGATGTCGGGCGCCTTCAGAACGACCAGCGACGCGAAGCGGTGATATTCCGGCCGGAACGGGAAATAGGTCGAGGCCTCGCGCTTGAGCAGGGCGGCGAAGTCGGCCGAGACGTTCATGCTTCGGCGCTGGGCGAGGTCGATCAGGATCCGGTCGACCCCGGCCTCTCCGCTCAGCGCCGCTCCGGCGATCCGGTCCGACCGGTTCTGCTGCTCGGCGAGAAGCGCCGCCTCCTTGTCCGAAGCGACTTCCGAAAGCGTGTAGATGGTCGCTCCGCGCGCGCCGTCGTTGCTCGGCGCGGCGTCGGCGTGGATCGAGATGAACAGGTCGGCGCGAAGCCTCCGCGCCATTTCGTAGCGGTCCTTGAGCACCAGATAGCGGTCGTCCTCGCGGGTCATCGCCACCCGGACCCGGCCCGACGCGGCGAGCGAATCGCGGATCGCGGTGGCGATGGCGAGCGTGATGTCCTTTTCCCGGCGCCCGCCGAACGGCGAGGTCGCCCCGGGATCGCGGCCGCCGTGGCCGGCGTCGAGCACGACCAGCGGCCGGGCCCCGTCGCGGGCTCCGTCGACCCGGGGCAGGCCCCGAAAGGGATCGCTTCGGTCGAGCTCGATCGGGACGACCTCGCCGCCCGCCGGGGGCGCGCCGGCCGGCGCGAAAGCGGCGAGAATCGAGAGGAGGAAGGCGACGAGCAGCTCCATCACGGCACCGCCGGGTTTCGGCCGGCCCAATCCGCCGCGCGAAGCCGGAACACCAGGCTCTCGCGGCCGAAGCGCTCGGTCCGGCGGTCGAATATCCCGCCGATCTTCCCGACCGCCCGCTGGGACCGGATATTGTCGGGGCCAATGAAGAACAGGACGCTGTCGACGAAGCGGAAGGCGTGATCGATCATCAGCCGCTTCATCTCGCCGTTCCAGCGCCCGCCCCAGCGGTCGCGGGCGAGGAAGGTCCAGCCGATCTCCACCTCGCCGCGCTTGGGGTCGAAGCCGTGGAAGCGCGACGAGCCGATCACCTTGCCGTCCGAGCGGTCGAGCGCGACCAGGGTGCCCCCCGAGGCCAGGGCCTCGTCGAAGAAGGTCCGGAACATCGGCTCCCGCCAGCGGTCGGAGACCGGGTGCTGCTCCCAGATCAGCGGATCGGCGGCGGCTTCGTAGAGAGGCTCCCAGTCGGAAGGCGCAAGCGGTCGAAGCTCGATGCGCTCGCCCGTCAGCACCGGTTGCAGCTCGAACGTCATGACGCCACTATCCGGGGAGAGGCCCGGCTTGGCAAGCGGCGGCGCGCTAGCGCTCCGCCCATCCTCCGATTCGAAGCGAAACCAGCTCGGCGGCGCTTCGGCGGCTGCCGCCGGAGGCGTTGACCCTTCGGACGAAGTCGGCGGTGACTCCGTGGGTGCGAAGCTTGACGAAATCCTCGGCGGCGAGCCCGGCATAGCCGAGCGCCTTGAGCTCGCCGAGATAGGCGGCGGTGACTCCGTGATCGCGGAGCCGGATCAGCTGGTCGGTGGAGAAGCGATAGCCGTGGCGGGAGGCCTCGCCGACGAAGTCGGGAGCGACTCCGTGGTCGCGCAGCCGCACAAGCTCGTCCGCCGGGGCGCCGCGAATGCCGTAGGCGGCGAGCTGCCGGACGTAATCGGGAGTCACGCCATGGTCGCGCAGCCGGATGAGCTGGTCGAGCGGCACGTTGTAGCCCGCGGCGCGAAAGCCGCCGACGAAGTCCGGAGTGACTCCATGGTCGCGCAGCCGGATGACCTGGTCGGACGACAGGTCGGCGATTCCGAGCCGGGCGAGCTCGGAGACATAGTCGGGAGTCACGCCATGGTCGCGCATGGCGATCAGCGCGCCGAGATTGCCGACCCGGTAGCCGTGGCCCCCCATCGCCTTCAGGTAGGCGAAATCGGCGCCATGCTCGCCGGCGCGGACGAGGTCGGCGACGGTCGGGCGGGCGTAGCCCTGGCGCTTGAGCTCGTCGAGATAGGCATAGCCGAGGTCGTAGAGGGCGAGCGAGAAGAGCTGGCCGTCGCCGGCCCGGCCATAGCCGCGCTCGGCGAGAGCCGAGGCGAAGGCGGCGTCGGGCCGGAAGCTGCAGTCGCCGGTGCCGTGCCAGCGCCGGGCGACGCCCTCGCACACGATGGTGCCGGCGTCGCGGTTGAGCCGGAAGGAAACCTGGGTGCCGGTGTCGGACTCGAGCTGGGCGGCGGTGAGCCCGTCGAAGGCCGCCAGCGGCCGGGTGTTGCTATGGGTCCAGCGGCTGTTGGCGGTGCGCCGGGTGAGGCTGAACTGGACCTGGCCCTTGGCCCGCTGGCTCGAATCGGCCTCGACCGTCCAGCTGACGTCGCCATGGCTGGCCTCGGCGGGCGAGTCCGAGCCGGGGGCGGCGCAGGCGGCGGGGATGGCCGCGGGCAAAGCGAGGGTCGAGGCGAGCAGGAGGAGAAGGGCTGGGCGCATGCTGAGGCTCCTTTGGAGTTTGAATCCCCGATGCAAGTAGCGCGCCATGGCCGGAGGCGAAGGAAAAGGCCGATCTTGCTGGAAATGCGCGGGAAAATTGTCCGATCGCGGACTCGCCTGTGTCCGGGGGCGGACAGTCGCCGTTCGGGTTCGGCCTAGACGGTGAGGGTGACGAACGGCACCGGAGCGCTCGGAGTGAGCACGATCGGTCGACCGAATTCGGCCTGGAACAGCTCGCCGTCGAGCAGGACGTTCGAGCCCGCGCCCTCGATCCTGATCTCGTCGCCGCGCTCGAGATGGACTCCGCTCAGCCGCTTGCGCCCGAGCCGGCCGCGGATCGCCGCCACGAAGGCCCCGAGCAGAGCGCCGATATTGCGGTCGATGACCAGCAATTGCATGGCTCCGGTCCGGGCTCCGGAGCCGGGCATGTGGCCCTTGAACAGAAGCCTTTGCAGGGTCGTCACCATCAGGAATGCGAAGCGGCCGTTCAGCTCGCCGCCCTTCATCCCCGACACTCGAAGGATCGAGGGCGGCGGCGGAAGGAAGCTGGCCCGCCGGCCCAGCGCCACTCCAAGGAGGCCGAGCAGCAGAGCCAGGCCGTGGGCGAGCCAGTTGGGCAGGCCGAGCGGATAGAGCTTGTTGCGGCAATAGAGCATCGTGTCGGCGAGATAGGCGCCGCCGAGGAACATGCCGAGCACCGGCTTGCCGTGGCCGGAGCCGCCTGACAGGGTGATCAGCTCGCGCTGGACGATGTGCGGGGCGAGGTCGGAGCGGGCGATCTCGAGGACTCGCTCGAGCGCCTCCAGCGGATCGGCGCCGGCGCCGAGATCCTGGGCGATCAAATTGGTCTTGCCGTTGGGAAGGACCGCGACCGGCGGCGGGTCGTCGCCGAAATGGCGGCCATTGTAGATCTCGGTCAGGGCCGCCTGGACGGTGCCGTCGCCGCCGTTGATGACCAGCACGCGGGGCTCGACCAGGGCGATGGTCCGCAGCGCCGTTCCGATCTGGTCGACATGCTCCACCTCGTAGTGGAAGATGTCCTTGTGCGCGGCGCAGAAGCTCCTGACCTGGGGAAGCAGGGCCCGGTTGCCGGTCGATCTCGGATTGGAAAGGAGCGCTACGCGGGCCATCTCTTACTGGCCGATCGGAGCGATCGAGAGACCGCTGCGATAGTTGAGGATCACCGGCACCGTCTTGATTCCGCTGCCGACCGTCACCGCCGTCGAGCGGTGCGAGGGCTTCAGCTTCAGGAGGGACAGTTTCGGATTGTTGGAGAATCCGCCGCCGTCGTTCCAGTTCGTCTTGCCGTTATTGTCGGCGTCGTGGCGCACGGCGATCGCGTAGGTCCCGGCACGGGGCACGGCGACGCACACGTTCATCGCTCCGGCGCGGGTGACCGGAAGGTCGATCCGCTTCAGCTTCTTGCCCCTTTCGAGGAATTCGGCCGGGTTGCCGCCGTAGAGCTGGATCCGAAGCTTGCCGACCCGGTTCTTGAAGCCGTTGACGCTGACCAGCACCGCCGGCCGGTTGCCTCCCGGGCTGCAGGCCGCCGCATCCGGGCCGAGCGCCGCCGCCGCCGGGGCGGCGGGGACGGTCAGAGCGGCCGCGAGGGCAGCTGCGGAAAGAAATAGTCTCGACATCGCCGCTCAACTCCTGGGCGCTTTTTGCGCCGAGCCGCCCGAAAAGGCGGCAAGGCGCCGCTCGAATGGCCCCATCGCCCTCCGCAATCGCCGAGGGTTGCGGCCAAATTAGGGCCGAGGCGGGTCTAAAAGCGTCCCGCGACCCATTGAATTGTCTCGATTGTGGCGGCGCTCGCTCCGATTCGGCGGTTTCGCTCCGGCCGGCTTGGCCGAGCGGGCTATGCCGGCCCGCTTATCCATGTTAGTTTCCTTTCGGGTCCGTAAGGTCACGCCAGGGTCCCACGGCGCTTCGGCCGCAAGCGGCCGAAGCGTCTCTTTGATTGAAACGAAGGGGCAAGCATATGAGATTGATCGTTAAGAGCGCGATGGTCGCGGGCCTGCTGGCGCTCGGCGCGTGCAACAACACGCCCGCCGAAAATGCCGCCGAGAATGTCCGCGAATCGACCGAGAATGTCGCCGACGTGCTCGACGAGGCCGCCGACAACGCCGCCACCGAGAACGCATCGGACGCGATTGAGAACAAGGCCGAGGCGGTTCGCGAAGCCGGCGAGAACAAGGCCGACGCGATCGAATCGAACGAGCAATAATCGAACGGCGACAGTTGCCGGCAACTTTGCCGGCAACTGTCCCCATTCCGCCGCCGGGCTAGGGCCGGCGGTCGCGCAGCGGGTCGACCCGGACGTGCGCGTCGTTGCGCTTCCTCAGGCCGAGCAGGCCGGCGAGCCCGAGCAGCCCCAGCAAGCCCCATTTGCCGCCATCGTCGTCGCCGTCGCGGTCGTGGTCAGTCGCGTTGGCGGCGTCCGCCGCGGCGCCGTCGACTCCGTCGCGGTCGTCCCGGCCCTCCTGAGCGGCTTCGCGCGCCGTCGCCTCGTTGGCAAGGGCCCCCGCCTCGGCCTGGATGTCGTTGGCCTGCTCGGCGAGCTCGTTCGCCTTCTCGGCGAGGTCTTCCTGGGCGAGCGCGGGAGCGGAGAGGGCGAGCAAGGCGGCGGACGCGAGCGCGGCCCGCAGAGTCGATCTGCGCATGAATTTCCTCCTGTTGCGCCCGGCATCACTTACCGGGCGGGAACCCCAACGGGCGAAGCGGAGACCCTGTTCCGGGGGAGCAACGAGCGGCGGCTTGCGCCCCGGCCGGAGTTCGACCGGCGGTCTCGACACGAGGTTCGGGAAAGGCGACAGTCTTGGGCGAGCGGGGGAGAAGCGTGGCCGAGACCAAGACCAGGCCGACCGGTGCGAGCGTCGACGCCTTCCTCGAGGCGGTCGAGCGCGCCTCGAGGCGCGCCGACGGCAAGGCGGTGCGGGCGATGATGGAACGGGCCACCGGCGAGCCGGCGGCAATGTGGGGCCCTTCGATCGTCGGCTTCGGAGCCTGCCGCTATCGCTACGCCAGCGGCCGCGAGGGCCAGATGTGCCGGGTCGGCTTTTCGCCGCGCTCGGCCAATCTGGTCCTCTACGTCGGCGGCTTCCCGGAATATGAGGCGCTGCTCGCGAAGCTCGGCAAGCATAGGCGATCCAGGGCCTGCCTCTACCTGAACCGGCTCGCGGACGTCGACCTCGACGTCCTCGAGCAAATTGCCCGGCGGACCTACGAGGCAACCGAGGATGTCGACCATTGCGCGACGTGCTGAATCGGATCGGCCCCCCGCTTTCCGGAGCGCGCCGGGCAGCGGCCCGGAAAACGCGCGCGAGGATTTTTGGCCTCCTGCCGCTTTTCACGATTCTGGCTTTGACTGCCTGTGCGAAGGAGTCCCAGCCGGCAGACATAGAGGCGGCCTTGCGGGCTTGCGGTGTGGAGGGTGCGAAGATCACCAGGCGTGACAACGACGGCAGCCAGTCTCCATTCGAGGTCGACCTCGGGGACACCGAGTCGGGGGATGCGGATGGCGCCTGCATGAACGGACAGCTCCAGGCCGCCGGCTTGCGGCCTGTCCTCACCTTCTATCGCAACCCCTGACCCCCTGGGTGCCGGTTCGAGCGGCGATGCGCGCCGATTCCGCCGCCCATTGACGGCGTGCCGCACTTGTCCGACAAATCGCGCCTCGAGCGAGGGATAACATTGCCCAGTCTGGAGCTTAGCAACGTCCGCAAGGCCTATGGCGACACGCCCGTCCTCGACGACGTGTCGCTGACCATGGAGTCGAAGGAGTTCGTCGCCTTCCTCGGGCCTTCGGGCAGCGGCAAGTCCACCCTGCTCAGGATCATCGCCGGGCTCGAGACCGCCGACGCCGGCGAGGTTCGGCTCGACGGCGAGCGGATCGACCAGCTCCCGCCCGGCCGGCGCGGGGTCGCGATGGTGTTCCAGCATTATGCGCTCTACCCGCACATGACGGTGCGCGAGAACATGGCGTTCGGGCTCAGGAACGCGAAGGTGCCCAGGGACGAGATCGAGGCCCGGGTCGCGGAGGCCGCCCGAATCCTCGAGATCGAGGCTCAGCTCGACAAGAAGCCGGGGCAGATGTCGGGCGGCCAGAGGCAGCGGGTCGCGATCGGCCGGGCGATCGTCAAGAACCCCAAGCTGTTCCTGCTCGACGAGCCCTTGTCCAATCTCGACGCGGCGCTGAGGATGCGCACTCGGGTCGAGCTCGCCCAGCTTCGGCAGCGGGTCGACGCGGCCCTGATCATGGTCACTCACGACCAGGCCGAGGCGATGACCCTGGCCGACCGGATCGTGGTGATGAACGACCGGCGAATCCAGCAGGTCGGGGCGCCGATGGAAATCTACGCCCGGCCGGCGAACGCCTTCGTCGCCCGATTCGTCGGCTCGCCGGCGATGACGCTGGCGCCGGCGGCGCTGGTCGAGGTCGGCGGCGATTTCGCCCGGGTGAAGCTCGGCGACGGGTCGGAAGTCGAGACGAGGGTGAAGCGGGCCGGGCTTCCGGCCGACGGGCCGCTCCAGATCGGCCTCAGGCCGGAAAGCGTTCGAGTCGCGGGCGGCGGAGCCAGCGCGACGGCGGCGAAGGTCGAGCTGGTCGAGCGGCTTGGCGAGCGGACCCTGATCTATGCCCGGCTCGCCGACGGCCAGGCGATCACCGCCGAGGACGAGGGGCTCAGCCGGGTCAGGCTGGGCGACACGGTCGGCCTCAGGATCGACGGCGACTCGGCCCATATCTTCGGCCCGGACGGCGCCGGCTATCATGCCGAGGCGGCGGGCGAATGAGGTCGGCCTCGATCCGGACAATTCCTCTCCCGCGAAAGGCGGGAGAGGGGAAATACGAGCGGGGCTCCTGAATGTCCGTCCAGGGCGGCCGCAGGGACTGGAGCGGGATGCTCTTCGTCCTTCCCTTCCTCGCCGCCTATGTCGTCATCCTCATCTATCCGCTGCTGAGGGGGATGGCGCTCAGCGTCCAGCGGGTCGACCTGTTCGGGGGCGGCACCTTCGTCGGGCTCGACAATTATGCCCGGCTGTTCGCCGACGACACGTTCGTCCGCTCGATCCTCAACACCTTCGCGCTCGCCCTGATGATCGTCCCGATCCTGACCGTGCTTGCGCTGGCGCTGGCGCTCGCTCTCAACCGGGCGACCCGGGGGGCGGCGATCTTCCGCGGCGTCTTCTTCTCCTCCTCGGTCCTGTCGGTCACGATCGTCACCCTGATCTGGCGCTTCGTGCTGGCCCCGGACGCCGGGCTGCTCGGCGAGACGGCGCAGGCGCTCGGAGCCGAGCCGATCCCCTTCCTCAGCCACCCGACCTGGTCGCTCTGGGCGCTCGCCATCGCGACCATCTGGTGGTCGATCGGCCTGCCGATGATGCTCTTCCTGGCCGGCCTCCAGCAGATCCCGGGCGACATCTACGAAGCCGCGGCGCTGGACCGGGCGGGGCGCTGGACGACCCTTCGGCGGGTGACTCTTCCGGCGCTGAAGCGAACCGTCGTCCTCGTCGTGATGCTGCAGACCGCGGCCCAGCTCCAGATTTTCGGCCAGGCCCAGCTCCTGACGGGCGGCGGCCCGGGCGGCGCGACCCGCACGATGGTCCTCTTCATGTTCGAAGCCGCCTTCGGCCGCTGGGAGCTGGGCTATGCGACGGCCGCGGCGGAGGTGCTGTTCGGGCTCATCGTGCTGATCACCCTCACCCAATATGTGACGACGATGCGCGGATCGGAGGGCGAGGGTGGCCGCTGAGCCGAGCCGGACCCGCTGGTCGCCTTTGACGCTGCTCGCGATCCTCCTTGCGGCGTTCGTGATGCTCGCCCCGCTGATCTGGACGCTTCTGCTCTCGCTCAAGGCGAACGAGGCCCTGATCGGGAATAGCGGCGCCGCCCTGTCGCCGCCCTACACGCTGGAGAATTACCGCTCGATCCTCCAGGGCAACCAGGTGTTCCGCTGGCTGGTCAACAGCCTCATCGTCTCGGGCGGGACAACGCTCGGAGTGCTCGTCCTGTGCAGCCTCGCCGGCTATGGCTTCGCCCGGCTCGACTTCCCCTTCCGGCGGACGCTCTTCATCTTCGTCCTGCTCGGCCTCGCCATACCCGAGCAGGCGGTGATCCTTCCGCAGCACCAGCTGTTCGCCGAGCTGAGGCTCCACAATAGCTATCCGGGGCTGATCCTGCCGGGGGTGGCGGGGCCGTTCGGGGTCTTCTTCATGACTCAATATATGCGCGCGATTCCGAGGGATCTCGACGAGGCGGCGATGCTCGACGGGGCGTCCCGGCTGAAGCTGTTCTGGAAGGTGCTTCTCCCCCTCACGCTGCCGGCACAGGCGACCCTGGGCGTGTTCACCTTCCTCGGCACCTGGAACGCTTATTGGTGGCCGCTCATCTCGGCGACCCGAAGCGACATGTACACGCTCACCGTCGGCCTCGCCGCGGCTCAGATGAACTATGCGCAGACGTCGGGCCTGGGCTACCTGATGGCGCAGGCGGTGTTCGCCTCGATCCCGATCTTCATCGTCTACATCCTGTTCCAGAAGCAGATCGTTCGGGCGATGGCGGGGACGGCGGTGAGGTGAGGGGGATTTCGGGCCTCAATCCCCTCTCCCGCTTTTCGCGGGAGAGGAGGGGCCCATCGCCGGAGGCGATGGGAGGTGAGGGTCTTGCCGAGTCCGGTGTACAGACCCTCACCTCCCACCGCTTCGCGGCGGGCCCCTCCTCTCCCGCAAAGGGCGGGAGAGGGGGAAATAAGTGGAGCCTCCTCCTCTCCGCCGCCCTCGCGCTCGGAAGCTGCGGCGAGGTCGCCGGCTCCGACGGCCGCGCCGAGATCTACCTGCAGCGCTTCTTCGGCGAGTGCGGCGCTCAATATGGCTCGGCGACCGACGTGTCGAAGGTCGAGGGTGAGTGCGGCATCGTCACGGCGATGATCAACAAGTTCAACGCCACGAACCCCGACGTCCATGTCAGCAGCAACGTCGTCGCCTGGCCCGGCTATCCCCAGCTCTCCGCGCAGATGGCGGCGAGGGACCCGCCGGACCTCGTCACCATGCACACGGGCATGATCCCGGACTATGCCGCCGAGGGCCTGCTCGAGCCGATCGAGCCCTATCTGGCCGAGGCGGGGATCGCCCCTTCCGCGCTGACCGAAGCGAGCCGCGGCGCGGTGACGATCGGCTCGAGCCTCTACGGCCTTCCCTTCGACACCCATGGCGGCCTCTTCCACGTCAACACGAAGCTGTTCGCCCAGGCCGGCCTGATGAAGGACGGCAAGCCGGTCCTTCCGACCTCGCCGGAGGAGATGATCGCGCAGGCCCGCCAGTTCACCGAGCGCACCGGCAAGCCCTATCTGATCCAGAGCCTGGTCGGCGACAACGCCTATGCCGCCCGTAACCTCTACACCTACTTGCTGGCCCAGGATGCGGTGCTGTTCCCGACTCCGAAGACGATCCGGCTTCAGACCCCGCAGGCCGAGCGGATCGTCGACTTCTTCCGGGCGATCACAGCCTCGGGCGTCAGCACCCGAAACCAGGACACCCCCGCGGCCATCGCCAGCTTCTTGTCCGGGGAGGGCGGAATCTACCCGACCGGAACCTGGATGATCGGGCAGTTCGAGGCGGAGTCGAACACGCCCGGCCGGCCGCTCCACCAGAGCTACACCGTCTATCCCTATCCGCGCCTGTGGGGCGCGCAGCTGAGCTATGTCAGCGGCCACGCCTGGGTGGTGCCGAAGCGCGAGCGGACGGCGGAGCAGCGCCGAGCCATCGGCCGCTTCTTCCGCTTCATCGCCGAGCATAATTTCGACTGGGCCCGGACCGGCCACCTTCCCGCCTTCAGGGCGGTGGTCGAAAGCCCCGCCTTCAAGGCGCTTCCGCACCGCTCCAACATCGCCCCCGTCGCAAGCACCGGCCGGCCGCTGCCCGGCGGCGTCCAGCGGCAGAACGCGATCGAAGGCCTGGTCGGCGAGGAAGTCGCAGCCGCCTTCAACGGCCAGAAGCCGACCAGGCGCGCCCTGGCGGACGCGGAGCGGCGGGTGAACGAATTGCTGGCCGGGCTGGACTGAGCCTGGGCTCAGGGATCAGCTGAGACCCATGTTTCACCCAAAGCACCAAGGACCAATGGCGCCGGGGCGGTGAACGCGTCTGAGCGCAATGACATAGCGCGTTTATAGGAGCGACTACGTCGCTCCAATCAAACATTCATTTTAGCCTCAAATTGGGATGCGTCGCACGACCTCTTTGGTCCTTTGGTGCTTTGGGTGAATCAGCCGTGGGTGCGACATAGTCACTTCGATTGTTGATGATTCTCTTCAGACCGGTGCGGAACATGTCTGCGCCGAAGTTCATCAGCAGGCCCAATGGCTGGTTCATCAGCCGGAGATAGGTGAGCAATTGTTTTGAGTGGACCGGCGCCAGCCGCTCGACCGACTTGATCTCGATGATGAGCCTTCCGTCAAGAAGGAGGTCAGCGCGAAATGCGTCGCGGATCAGCACGCCGTGATATTTCACAGGCACCGGTTTTTGCACTTCGATGTGGAGTCCGCGCTCAACCATGCGGGCGGCCAGGAATGCCTCATAGGCGGTCTCCAGTAACCCTGGCCCGATATCGTCATGAACCTGAAAGCCGCAATCAATCGCGGTTTTGGGCGAGCCATTCGATATCGTGGTCCACTCGCCAATCCTAAGCGCAAAACGAAAACCAGGCCAGAGAATTGATTGAAAACCGGTCTGAATGTCACGCCCGCGTCGTGGCCACCTTGCGTTCCACCGCCTCGATCGCGGCCTGCGCCGCCTCCTCTACCCCCATCCCGCTCGTATCCAGAAGCACCGCGTCCTCCGCCCTCACCAGAGGCGCGGCGGCGCGGCCCATGTCGCGTTCGTCGCGGGCTCTTATGTCGAGGAGGACGTCCTCGTAATGGACCGTAAGGCGCATCCGGGTGAGTTCTTCGAATCGTCGGCGGGCTCGCACCTCCGGGGCGGCGGTGACGAAGAGCTTGGCGTCGGCGTCGGGCGCGATCACCGTGCCGATGTCGCGGCCGTCGAGGACGGCGCCGCCTTCCTGGGCGGCGAAGTCGCGCTGGCGTTCGGCGAGGGCGGCCCGAACCAGCGGATAGGCCGAGATGCGCGAGGCGATCCCGCCGGCGGCCTCGCTCTTCAGTTCCGGATCGTCGAAGTCGGTCTGCGAGAAGTCGCAGGCGCGGGCCGCTGCGAACTCGCTCTCCGGATCGCCGCCGAAGCGCAGCAGGTTGAGCGCGACCGCCCGGTAGAGGAGGCCGGTGTCCATGTGCGGTAGGCCGAAATGGCGGGCCACGGCTCGGGCGATGGTGCCCTTGCCGCTAGCCGCGGGGCCGTCGACGGCGACGATCATCGGCGGGAAGTCTCCATCGGGCTTGGCTTTTGACAGCGCTCCTCCCATGTGGCAAGCGCGCCGCATCCGGTCGGGAGCGGCCGTCAATCCTTCTTCTAGTGGAGACTTTTCACCGATGGTGAAGCCTGAATGGGGCACGAAGCGCACTTGTCCCAAGTGCGGCGTCCGCTTTTACGATCTCGGCAAGGAAGATCCGGTCACCTGCATCGCCTGCGGAGTCGCCTGGGATCCCGAGCCGGTCCTCAAGTCCAAGCAGCCGCTTCCGTTCGATGCGCCCAAGAAGGAGGTCGTCGTCGACGAGAAGGAGGATGCCGATCTCGCCGCCGAGGACCTGGTCATCGACGAGGATGCCGAGGAGAATCCGGATGACGAGGTCGATCTGGGCGGCGACGACGATATCGGAGTGCCCGGAGCGGGGGACGACGACGAGGAGGTTTAGAATTTCCGCTCATCCTGAGTAGGGACTGAGCGAAGTCGAAGGCCCGTATCGAAGGACCGTCCTCCGATACGCCGTTTCGGCAAGCTCAACAGCTACTCAGGGTGAGCGGGGAGGACCGATCAACAGCCTTGCGCCGGGGGCCAGCCTCTCCTAAATCCGGCGCCGCAAGCCCGCCCTCCCAGGGGCCGGGGAAAAGGTTCGGGGCCGTAGCTCAGCTGGGAGAGCGCTGCAATGGCATTGCAGAGGTCAGGGGTTCGATCCCCCTCGGCTCCACCATTTCCTCCGATCGAAGTGCTTCGCCCGCGGGCTTCAAGGCCTTGGCGGCCGCGCTGAAGTCGCCTGACTCGCCCAATTGCCCTGACAGCTCAGATGTGCTGGTTCGCCAGACTGGAAGCCGGCCGGGGCGGCCGCTTCCAAGCGATGTTCTTGAGGCGGACCTCAAGCACTCCTTCCATTAGTATTTGCGCCAGGACTGTGCCAACAACGGGTGTACTCGTGCCGTTGACCGCCGGTTACCTACCTGCCATGAATCAGTTCCGGAGCGACTCCGGCTAATCATGGAGGCTTCAATGAAGGCTTTTCGAACGATTCTTGCGGCGACCGTTCTGGCGACCAGCCCGTTCAGCGCTCTTCATGCCCAGTCGACCTATGACGACTGCATGGCCGCCTGCAATGCGGTCTATCAGCAGGAGGCTGCTCATTGCGACCAGTATCCGAACAGGCTCGACGTCGAATATTGCTATATGGCGATCAATCAGGATCTTGAGAGCTGCAGCCAGGCCTGTTCGAGCCCGCAGGCCTCCGCGACGATCGACGATGCGCGCATCCAGCGCTTCCGGCCGGTCGACATCAGGGTCGCGGCCCAGGCCGCCGAATTCCCGGCCCGAGGCTGAAGACGCGCCGGCGGCGGGGCCGAATCGGACCGCCGCCTGCCTTCGGAACTTCGTCCCGACCCTCGGGCCGATCGCCGCCGGGGTGGTGACATAGTGTCACCGCTTCCGGTGGCCGCGAGCACGCAATTCCACGCCCGAGCAGACTGCGGCAATCGTCGGAATGACGGAGACCTCCCGAAGGAGCCGCGCGATGCGCCAGGGCGGGAGCCGGCGGCGTCTGCGGTCGCCCGGATTCGAGGCCTAGCCACGGCCCCTGAATTAAGGCATTATATTCATTATGAAATGGGCTGTGGGGGCGGGCGTTGCCGCTGTCATTGTTGCGATCGCGGCCGCCCAGGCGCAGGGCGACGGCCCAGCCATGCCTTCAGCTGCGGTGAAGCAGGAGCGGGCCGACTGGGGCGAGTGGACCCGGCCGCTGCAGCCGCCGTCGGATCGAAGCGCCGTTGATGCCGAGGCGCCCGCGCCGGCCGCGGCCGCCGAGATCGTCCCGGCCGAGGAGATCGACGTCGTCGACGCGCACTGGATGGCTCTGACCATGTGGGGCGAGGCGAGGAACGGCGGCGAGGAGGCCATGCGGGCGGTCGGGCATGTCATCGACAATCGCCGGCGAGCGCGGACGCACGGCAAATATGCGACCGAGACGGTGAGCGCCGCCTGGCAGTTCAGCGCCTGGAACAAGAACGATCCCAATTACCCGGCGATGATGAACATCGACAGGCTCCGGCAAGGGGGTGAGGATCATCGCATGTGGCTCGAAGCGAAGCGCCTGGCCGCCGAGATTTTGTCGGGAGCCTCGGCCGACCCGACCGGAGGAGCTCTCTTCTACCACACCGCGGCGGTGTCCCCGCGCTGGTCGGCGGGGCTGGCCCCGGACCGCGTGATCGGGGGCCACCTCTTCTTCCGCTCGGCGCGCGGCTAGAGCGACATCCCGTCCTCTGCGTCGTCACCCCGGACTTGATTCGGGGTCCACGTTCTTCGAGCGGCCTGGAGATCGGCAAAAAGGTGGATGCCGGATCAAGTCCGGCATGACGGGCCTGATGCGGTTTCGTCGCAGACCGCCTAGAACTTCGTCCCCACCCTCAGGCCGATCATCCTCGGCCTGATGACGTAAGTGTAGATCTTGGGCCCGATCGCGGTGACTCCGTCGGGGTCGCCGCAGACGCTTTCCGTGCACTGGATGGTGTTGCCGGTGGCGCCGTTGACGTCGAACAAATTCTTGACGAACAATTCGGCCGACCAGCGGCCATTGGTGATCCCGGTCGAGAGGTCGACCGTTTCGTAGGAGCCCAGGCGGCCGACGATGTCGCGCTCGGCGAGCCTCAGGTCGCTGGTGCGCGAGCCTTCGTGGATCAGATTGCCCTGGAGATGGGCGTCGAGCGCTCCGAGCTTGAATTCGTAGCGGGCGAGAGCGTTGGCCTTGAACCGGGCCGTGATCGGCAGCCGGGTTCCGGCCGGCGCGAGCAGGGCATTGGCCTCGCCGCCCGGGCCGGGGAGGGTGCAGTCGAAATCCTCGTTGGCGATCTTGCAGAAGTCGTCGGTGATCTTGGCGTTGTTGTACGAGCCGCCGAGGCTGAAGGTGAGGCCGCGCACCGGACGGTAGAAGAAATCGAACTCGGCGCCGCGGATCCGGGCGTTGCCGGCGCTTCGGATCTCGGTGAGGCCGTTGGCGCCGAGGAAGGACAGTTGGATGTCGGACCAGTTCAGCTGGTAGACGGCGCCGTTGAAGCGCAGCCGGTTGTCGGCCCAGCTGGTCTTCCAGCCGAGCTCGTAATTGTCGATGAAATCGGGCGGGTAGGGCGGAAGCGTTCCGCGCCGGTTGACTCCGCCCGGGCGGAAGCCGCGCGACCAGGTGCCGTAGAGGAGGATGTCCTCGTTCGGCTTCCAGGTGAGGTTGAGGCGGTGGATGAAGTCGGTCGCCGCGGTCGTCTTGTCGAGGTTGGTGCAGGGCGAGCCGGCGACCTGGGGCGGGCCGAAGCAGCCCGCGACTCCGGTCTTGCTGCTGTATCCCGAGCTGAACCCGAAAAAGCCCTCGAGCGAGTTTTTGAACCGGTAGAGGCGGCCGCCTCCGGTCAGCGTCAGCTTCGGAGTGATGTCCCAGCTGACTTCGCCGAACACGGCATAGTCGCGGTCGACGCGCATCTGCTGGGTGAGCCAGATGTTGCTCTCCGTCCCCGGGACGGTGAGCGAATCGGCGATGTTGTCGATGATGTAGTTCTGCTCGATGCTGTGCGTCTGCCGCTGGTAGAACAGCCCGCCGATGAAGCGGACCGGCTTGTCGGCCGGGGAGGCGATCCTCAGCTCGTGGCTCTGCTTGGTGAAGCTGTCGTCCGACAGGATGTACTGGTTGGGATTAACGAAATTGCCCGCATTGTCGTAGAAATAGGCGCCGTAGCCGGCGAGCGCGTCGTAGAAATAGGCATAGTCGACATAGTCGGAAGCGCCGTCGATCTGGCGCTGCATATAGGCTCCGGCATAGGTGGTGTCGAAGCTTCCGATCTTGCCCGAGACGGTCAGGGCCGCCTGGTACCATTTGTCCTCGAAATGCTCGCGGTTGAACTGCTGGACCTGGAGCTGGCGGAGGCCCGACTCCTGGGCGAAGGTGCCGTCGCTGACCTGCTTCTGGGCCATGACCTGCGGCAGGATCGTCCAATTGTCGTCGAGGTCGATCTTGAGCGCGGCGCGCGCGCCCCAGGTCTCGACGTCGTTATAATCGTCCTCGACGAAGGGCGCGTTGGTGAAGGTGATCCCCGAGGTCGGGAAGGTGAGGCTTCCAGCGACGTTGTCGATATAGCCGGCGTCCTTGCGGTACCAGCCGACGACTCGAAGGGCGGCCCGATCGGAGATCGGGGCGTTGACGAACGCCTCCCCGCTATAGCCCCATTCGCCGTGGGCGACGGTGTTGAGCTCGGCATTGGCCTCGCCGTAGAAGCTGCTCGTGTCGGGCTTGTTGGTGATGATCCGGACGGTTCCGGCCTGGCTCGAGGCGCCGTAGAGCGTGCCCTGGGGCCCGGCCAAAGCCTCGACCCGGGCGATATCGAAGACGTGGACGTCGAGCGCTCCGGTGATCGTCGTGATCGGCTGCTCGTCGAGATAGGTTCCGACCGAGGGCAGGGAAGCGGAATGGTTGGCGTTCTCGCCCGACGCGACTCCCCGGAAGTAGACGTTGGAGAAACCGGGCCCGGCGCTCTGGAAGGAGATGGATGGGACCTGGCGCGCGTAATCGGCGAATTCGTTGACCTGAAGCTCGTCGAGCTTCTCGGTGCCGAAGGCGGTGACCGCGATCGGAACGTCCTGGAGATTCTCCTCGCGCTTCTGGGCGGTGATGACGATGTCGGAGTCGTCCGACTGGCCGCGGCCCGTATCGGCCTGGTCGCCGGCGCCGCTGCCCTCGCCGGTGGCGGGCGGGTCCTGGTCCTGGTCCTGGGCGAGAGCGGTGCCCGGGATCGCCGTCGAGGCGAGCAGCAAGGCGGCGAGCTTCAGGCTGGGTGCGAGGCGCATGTCGGACTCCCCCGAGTTTCCGTCTGAGCGAATCTGGCTCGCTTCGGGTCATCGGGTCAAACTTATTCTGTCGGCGAAACGTCTCTCTTCGCCGGCTGTGCTTTCGAGGTCACGCCCCGCAGACGGCAGGCCTCGCCTCGACCGCGAATACCGTCCGAATGCGGACAAAATCTGTCCGGCGGCGGACAGGCCGTCATGACGTTCGTCGCCTCGCCGAGCGGGTTCGTCGCGGGCCCTCTAGGCAATCGCCGCTGGCGTGTTTCTTGCACTCGATGACAGATGTAATCGTCGAGAGGAGCAAGCGTGGCGAACAAAATCGGGCGGGCGGCGATCGGGGCGGCCCTGCTCCTGTGCGGAACCGGCACCGGAGCGCTTGCCGCGCAGGCGGCGGGCCCCGACGGGCGGACCGTCTACCAGGCCGCCTATTTCACCCAATTCGCTCCCTCCAACGCGCTCCAGGTCGTCCAGCGGGTGCCGGGCTTCACGCTCGAGCTCGGCAACCAGGAGGTGCGCGGCTTCGGCCAGGCCGCCGGCAACGTCGTCATCAACGGCCAGCGGCCGAGCTCCAAGAGCGATACGCTCGAGACCATCCTCGCCCGGATTCCGGCGAGCCGGGTGGCCCGAGTGGAGATCGGGCCGGGCGACCTGTTCGGCTCCGAATTTTCGGGCAAGCCGGTGGTCCTGAACCTCGTGACGACGGCGGCCGGGGGCCTCGCCGGCACCTTCAACGGCCAGCTTCGGCGCACCTATACGGGCCGGATCGAGCCCGACGTCACCGTCTCGGCTTTGCTCCGGCGCGGCAAGTCCAGCTTCAACGCCTCGGCCGGCTACCAGGCCTATCCGACCACCGAGGAAGGCTTCGACCGGATCACCGCGCTGCCCGGCGGCGCCCTTCTCGAGTTCCGGCGCAAGGTGAACCGGATCGCGGACCGAACCGCCTTCCTGTCGGGGGCCTGGGAGCATAATGGCGGCGACAACCGCACCGCCCACCTCAACTTCCGGGTTTCGCAGAACTGGTTCGAGCTCGGCCAGACCAACGACGTCTTCCCGGTCGGCGGGACGGTTCGGGACGACCGGCTGACCCAGGATTATGACAGCCGCAATTACGAGCTCGGCGGCGACGTCACCCGGCCCTTGCTCGGCGGAGGGCTGAAGCTGATCGGCCTCGCCACTCGTCGCCACCGGCACAATGTCGACACCTCGCTCAACCGGGTGAGCGGCGCCGTCATCGGCGGAGCGATCCAGGATCTCGACAACCAGCGCGACGAAACCGTCGCCCGGCTGGTCTGGAACCGCTCGAACCTGGGCGGCTGGAGCGTCGAGACCGGGGTCGAGGGGGTGATCAACAAGCTCGACAGCGACGTCAACATCTACCGGATCGACGCCGCGGGCGGGCAGACCCGGATCGACCTTCCCGTCGACCAGGCGGTGGTGAAGGAATATCGCGGCGAGGCCTTCGTCAATGCCGGCAAGGCGCTGTCCAAGACTCTCCGGATGGATCTCGGGCTCACCTACGAGGCGTCGCGCCTGACGGTCAGCGGCGACGCCGAGGCCGAGCGGGTGCTTCGCTTCTTCAAGCCCAAGGCGAGCCTCGACTATCGCGACAAGAGCGGCTGGCACGCCCAGCTGTCGGTCGCCCGAACCGTCGCCCAGCTCAATTTCGAGGATTTCATCAGCACCGCCGAGCTGACCAACGACCGGGTCAACGGCGGCAATGCCGATCTGGTGCCGCAGCGCGCCTGGGAGATACTGGCGACCCTCGAGCAGCCGATCCTCGGCGACGGGCTGGTCAAGATCGAGGCCGGCTACAACCGCATCTCGCTGGTCCAGGACCGGATCCCGACCCCGGAAGGGTTCGACGCTCCCGGCAATCTCGGCAACGGCCGCATGTTCATCCTCAAGAGCACGATCGACGCTCCGCTCGGAAGGTTCGGGATCAAGGGCGGGCGGCTCACCATCCACAGCTCGCTGGTCGATACGTCGGTGGAGGATCCCTACACCTTCCGGAAGCGCCAATTCTCGGGCTACAATCTCTATTCGGCCGACGCGAGCTTCCGCCAGGACCTCGGCAAATGGGCCTATGGAGCGACCTTCTACGTCAACGCGCCGACCTTCTTCTTCCGGCAGAACGAGATCGACAAGCCGCACGGAAGCAATCCCTACGTCCAGGCCTTCGTCGAATATCGCCCGAGCAAGAAGACGACGGTGACGTTCAACCTCGACAATCTCACCAACGTCCCGGCCTTCCGCGACCGGACCTTCTTCACCCCCGACCGCCGCAACCCCTTCCCGCACCAGTTCGAGCTTAGGCACCGCAACAAGCACGTCATCCCCTCGATCGGGATCAAGCACAGCTTCGGCTGAAATGCGTCAGGAGCCCCAGGCGATGAAGGGCGGGTTGAGGAAGGCGTCGCCGATCTTGCCGTAGCGAAGCGGCCCCGCCTCGCGTCCTTCCCCGTCGAGCGCCATCACTCGCCCGCCGGCGGCCTCGAGGATCGCCTGGCCGGCGGCGGTGTCCCATTCGGCGGTCTGGCCGTGGCGCGGATAGACGTCCGCCGTTCCTTCCGCGACCAGGCAGAATTTCAGAGACGAGCTCGAGGCGACGAATTCGCCGATGCCGAGATGGCCGCTCTTCTCGGCCGTTCCGTGCGAGGCGTGGCTCCGGCTCGCGACCGCGGTCAGCCGGTCCGGCCGCGTGCGGGTCCGGATCGGCTCCGGCTCGCCGCCGTCCTCGACCCGGAATCCCCCCTCGCCCCGGGCGCCGTAATACAGGCTCTTCGGGTCGGGCGCGTAGATCACTCCCGCGACCGGGGCGCCGTCCTCGATCAGGCCGATATTGACCGTGAACTCGCCGGTGCGCTGGACGAAGCCGCGGGTGCCGTCGAGCGGGTCGACGCAGAAGAACCGCCGGCCGAGCGCCGGGATCCGCCCCGCCGCCGCTTCCTCCTCGGCCAGGACCGGGATGTTCGGGAAGGCGGCGGCGAGCCGCTCGAGGATGATCGCCTCGGCGCGGCGGTCGGCGATGGTGACGGGCGATCCGTCCGCTTTCTCCTCGGTCTCGCAGCCTTCGGCGTAGATCCGCTCGATCTCGGCCCCGGCGGCGAGCGCGGCCTCGATCAGGGTCGGGAGGAGGTCGGGGGTCATTCGTCACCCCGGCGAAAGCCGGGGCCTCGGGGAGACCCGCCGAGACTTCTCGTCCCGAGGTCCCGGCTTTCGCCGGGATGACGACGTGACAGACGCTCCCAATGCCAGCGCAGGTGATCCTCCATGAAGGTCGAGATGAAATAATAGCTGTGGTCGTAGCCGGGCTGCATCCTCAGGGTCAGATCGATGCCGGCCTCGCTGCAGGCGGCTTCGAGAAGGTCCGGCCTGAGCTCCCGCTCGAGGAAGGAATCGCAATCGCCCTGGTCGACCAGAATCTCCGGAACGCGGGCGCCGTCCTCGATCAGGGCGACGCTGTCATGGGCGCGCCAGGCCGCCCGGTCCGGCCCGAGATAGCGGCCGAGCGCCTTCTCGCCCCACGGCACCCGGCCTGGAGCGACGATCGGAGCGAAGGCGGAGACGCTCCGGTAGCGGCCGGGGTTGCGCAGCGCCAGGGTGAGCGCGCCGTGCCCGCCCATCGAATGGCCGGTGATCGACTGGCGCTCCATGTCGGCCGGAAATTCGGACGCGACGAGGTCGGGCAGCTCGGCGGCGACGTAGCTGTACATCCGGTAGCTGGCGGCGAACGGCGCCTCGGTGGAATCGACGTAGAAGCCGGCGCCCTGGCCGAAATCGTAATCGGGCTCGTCGGGGACGTCGGGCCCGCGTGGGCTGGTGTCCGGAGCAACGAGGATCAGCCCGAGCTCGGCGCAGGCCCGCTGATACTGGCCCTTCTCGACGACATTGGCGTGAGTGCAAGTGAGGCCGGAAAGGAACCAGAGGACGGGCAGCGGAGCGCCGGCCGCCGCCTGCGGGGGGAGGTAGATCCCGAACGTCATGTCGGTGCCCGTCTCGCGGCTCGAATGCCGGCAGGCGAGCTGGGTGCCGCCGAAGGATTTGGCGGAGGAGAGGGTTTCGAGGGTCACGGCCGTCCTTCGATACGCCGGTTCGACAGGCTCACCGGCTACTCAGGATGAGCGGTTCTGAACGACCTCATTCCCTACCGCTCATCCTGAGTAGGGACTGAGCCTGGCGAAGGCCCGTATCGAAGGACCGTCCTAATAAACCACCACGCTCCTTATGCTCTCCCCGGCATGCATCAGGTCGAACGCCTTGTTGATGTCCTCGAGCGGCAGGGTGTGGGTGATCAGGGGATCGATCTCGATCCGTCGGTCCATGTACCAGTCGACGATCCTCGGAACGTCGGTCCGGCCCCGCGCTCCGCCGAACGCGCTGCCCTTCCAGACCCGGCCGGTGACGAGCTGGAACGGCCGGGTGGCGATCTCGCGGCCGGCCTCGGCGACTCCGATGATAGTGGAGACCCCCCAGCCGCGGTGGCAGCATTCGAGGGCCTGGCGCATGACGTCGGTGTTGCCGGTGCAGTCGAAGCTGTAGTCGGCGCCGCCATCGGTGAGGTCGAGCACCGCCTGGACGACCTTGTCCATTCCGATCTCGGCCGGGTTGATGAAGTCGGTCATTCCGAAGGCCTGGGCCATGGCGCGCTTGGCCGGGTTGATATCGATCCCGACGATCCGGTTCGCCCCGACCAGCCTCGCGCCCTGGACAACGTTGAGGCCGATGCCGCCGAGGCCGAAGACGACGACATTCGAGCCGGGCTCGACTCCGGCGGTCCAGATCACCGCTCCGACTCCGGTCGTCACTCCGCAGCCGATGTAGCAGATCTTGTCGAACGGAGCGTCCTCGCGGACCTTGGCGACGGCGATCTCGGGCATCACCGTGAAGTTCGAGAAGGTCGAGCAGCCCATATAATGGTGGAGGGTCTCGCTGCCGAGC
This sequence comes from Allosphingosinicella sp., assembly GCA_036386795.1. Taxonomy (GTDB): domain Bacteria; phylum Pseudomonadota; class Alphaproteobacteria; order Sphingomonadales; family Sphingomonadaceae; genus Allosphingosinicella. The sequence goes on along the minus strand of DASVUZ010000037.1, from coordinate 140,830 downwards.
CGGAAGCGGCTGGTGCCGTCCGGCATCACCCCCTTGCCCTGGGTCGAGCGGATCGCGGTGCAGAGATTGGTCTTGCGGCTCAGGCACGACTTACATTGCCGGCATTCCGGCGTGTAGAGCGGGATGACGTGGTCGCCGACCGCGACCGAGGTCACGCCCTCGCCGATCTCGCGGACGATTCCGGCGCCTTCATGGCCGAGGATCGAAGGGAAGAGGCCCTCGCTGTCCTTGCCTTCGAGCGTGTAGGCGTCGGTGTGGCACACGCCCGTCGCCATGATCTCGACGAGCACCTCCCCGGCCTTCGGGCCGTCGAGATCGACCTCGTGGATCTCGAGGGGTCGGTTGGGAGCGACGGCGATTGCGGCGCGGGTCTTCATCTCGGATCCTCCTGCTCCTCCCCGGAACGGGGAGGGGGACCATGCGAAGCATGGTGGAGGGGGCCCGACTCCGCGCGGGCTCCACGGCCGGGCCCCCTCCACCGCACTTCGTGCGGTCCCCCTCCCCGTTCCGGGGAGGAGATGTCAAGCGCCCGGCTCGCCGCTTGTCTCCGCTCGGGTCCCGGCTTTCGCCGGGATGACGAGGTCACGTCCGCCGCCACTTCCTCCGGTCCGCCAGGATCGCCTTCGCGGCATTGTGCCCCGGAGCCCCGGTCACCCCGCCGCCGGGATGCGCGCCCGATCCGCACAGATAGAGCCCCGGCAGAGGCATCCGGTAGTCGGCATGGCCGAGCATCGGGCGGGCCGAGAAGAGCTGGTCCAGCCCCATCTTGCCGTGGAAAATATCTCCGCGCGGAACTCCGAAGCGCTGCTCGAGGTGCCAGGGGGACAGAGCGAGCCGGCCGATCACCGACGCCTTGAAGCCGGGGGCGTAGCGATCGACATGGGCGATGATTTGGTCGGCGGCCTCGTCGGCCCTCGATTCCCATCCGCCTTCCACCTCGTAGGGGAAATGCTGGCAGAACAGGCTGGCGACGTGCCGGCCGGGCGGGGCGAGGCTGTCGTCGAGAGTCGAGGGGATCAGCATCTCGACGATCGGCTCCCGGGCCCAGCCTTCGGTCCGGGCGCTGGTATAGGCGCGGTCCATATAGCCGAGCGACGGGGCGATGATGATGCCGGCGGTGAGGTGGTCGCCGGGCCCGGGCAGGCTGGTGAAGCTCGGAAGCCGGGACAGTGCGACGTTCATCCGGAAGGTGGCCGATTCCGCGCCCCAGCCGGCCATCCGGCGGGAGATTTCGGGAGCGACCGCTCCGGCGGGGACGAGCTCGCCGAACAGGAAGCTGGGATTGACGTTCGCCGCAACCGCCTTGGCCCGCCAGGTCCTGCCGCCGGCGACCGCTCCGGCCGCCCGGCCGCGCTCGACGATGATCTCCTCGACCGGCGAGTCGAGGACGATCTCGACGCCCTTGGAGCGGGCCGCCTTGGCCATCGCCTGGGTGATCGCGCCCATTCCGCCGATCGCGTGGCCCCAGGCGCCCGGCACCCCCGCGGCCTCGCCGAACAGGTGGTGGAGGAGGACATAGGCCGAGCCCGGATCATAGGGGCTGGCGTAATTGCCGACGACCGCGTCGAATCCGAACAGCGCCTGGACGATGTCGGTCTCGAAATAGCGGTCGAGGATGTCCGCGGCGGACTTGGTGAAGAAGTCGAGCAGGTTGCGCCGCTCCTCGGCGGTCATCCCGCGGACGCTGTTGCCGAGCTTCAGCGCGGCCAGAACGTCGGCGATTCCGCCGCCGGCATTGGGCGGCGCTCGCAGGATCCAGTCGCGAAGGATGGCGACGACCGAGCCGAGCGCTTGCGAATAGGCGTCATAGCCCTCCGCGTCCCGGGGCGAGTGGCGGGCGATCTCGCGCCGGGTGAGCCCGTCCCGTCCCGAGAGGAGGTGATCGGGGCCCTCGGTCGGGAGGAAATTGTCGACCTTCCTGAGCACGACCTTGAGGCCATGTTCGTAGAGCCGCATGTCCTCGATCACCTTCGGGTTGAGCAGGCTGACCGTGTAAGCCGCCGTCGAGTTGCGGAAGCCCGGGTGGAACTCCTCCGTCACCGCCGCGCCGCCGACGACATGGCGCCGCTCGAGCAACGTCACCTTCAGCCCCTTCGACGCGAGATAATAAGCGCAGGCGAGGCCGTTATGGCCGGCGCCGATGATGAGGACGTCGGTGTCGGAGGAGGGCATTGCAGGCGCCTACAGCAAGCTTGGCCGCCGGCAAATGGGAGAGCGTCGTCGAACGGCCGGCGCCGAGGCCTATGATACCGCCATGCAATTCCTCCGTGACGGCGATGCGGTGATCATCAGACTCCGCAATTAATCCCGTCCCGCCCTTTCGGGGAGGAAATCAGGACCCCCCCGGCCTCGGCGCCAAAGTCCGGCACAGCCATGCGTTCACCGCGAAGCGATAGTCGCCGAACTCGCAGCCGGGGCAGGCGATCGGCCGGACCTCGTGCCGGGCCCAGGAGGGGAAGACGACGAGGCTGTTCTGCTCGGGCTCGAACTCGATATAATCGCCCTTCGCCTCGTGGTCGCCCAGCCGATAGAGGCGCAAGGTGCCGCCCGAGAAGCGCTTCGGCTCCGAGTGGAAATAATAGACCGCGCTGATCAGCCGGTCCTGGGTGCCGCTCCGGTCGCCGCCGATCGGCTGCCGGCCCGAGCCTATCGGAATATCGCTGTGAGCGGTGAAGAAGGCGCCGTCGCCATGGGCCGCGACCTCCAGCTCGACGAACTCGATCTCGAACGGCTTGGTGCCGGTGCGGCGGAAGATGTCGGCGATATTTTCGTCGATCCGGCGCTCGAACAGCGGCCGGTGCGGGCCGAGATCGTGGAGCCGCTCGGCGATCCGGCGGGTCGGATCGAGCACGTGGCCGCTGAGCCGCGCGGGACGGAATCGCTCCCGGCTCGCGATCGTCCATTCGAGAAGCGAGCGATGCTCCTCGGCGCTGAGGAAGTCGCGATATTGGTGGCAGGGCGGCAATGGCCGCGGCGACGGCTCGCTCATGGGCTCGGATCGCCGAGCCGCGCCTTGGGGAAGCCGCCCCAGGCCCGGTCGTAATCTTCCTGAAGCGCGGCGTCCGCCATGGCGAAGTGGGTCGGCCGGAACGGCCAGCAGCTCTCGACCATGAAGGCGAGCGTGTCCTCGATCTTGTGGGGCCTGAGCTCCGCCTCGCTCGCCGACCGCCAGCTGGGGACGTCCGGACCATGGCCGGACATCAGATTGTGCAGGCTGAGCCCGCCGGGCTCGAAGCCCTCGGCCTTGGCGTCGTAGGCGCCGCGGATCAGCCCCATGCACTCGCTCATCGCGTTGCGGTGGAACCAGGGCGGCCGGAACGTGTCCTCGGCGACCATCCAGCGCGGCGGGAAGAGGACGAAATCCGCATTGGCCCGGCCGGCGGTCTCCGAGGGGCTGGTGAGGACGGTGAAGATCGACGGGTCGGGATGGTCGAAGCTCACCGTCCCCATCGTGTTGAACCGGGCGAGATCGTATTTCCAGGGCGCGAGATTGCCGTGCCAGGCGACGACGTTGAGCGGCGAATGGTCGAGACTCGTCGTCCACAGGCGGCCGAGATATTTCTGGACCAGTTCGGTCTCGCCGTCGCGATCCTCGAAGGCGGCGACCGGGGTCAGGAAGTCGCGCGGATTGGCGAGGCCGTTGGAGCCGATCGGCCCGAGCTCGGGAAGCCGGAACAAGGCCCCGTGATTCTCGGCGACATAGCCTCGAGCGGAGCCGTCGGGGAGCAGGGCCCGGAAGCGCACTCCCCGCGGAATGAGGGCCACCTCGCCCGGAGCGACATCGATCCGCCCCATTTCGGTGAAAAGCTCGAGCCGGCCCTGCTCGGCGATGAAGAGCATCTCGCCGTCCGCGTTGAAGAAGCAGCGCTCCATGTCGCCGGTGGCGCGATAGATGTGGACTGCGACTCCCGACAGCGCCTCGGGCCCGCCATTCGCCATCATCGTCGCCATGGAGTCGATCAAGTCCGTCGGCTCGCTCGGCATGGCCAGCGGATCCCAGCGCAGCCGGTTGGGAGGAAGCGGATCCGCCAGCGAGGCGGCGCTGAACAGCGGCGCGCCCGGATAGGGGCGGTAGGGCGGATGCTCGGCCGACGGCCGCATCCGGTAAAGCCAGGAGCGCCGGTTCTCGTGGCGCGGCGCGGTGAAGGCGGTCCCGGAGAGCTGCTCGGCATAGAGGCCGAAGGCGGGCCTCTGCGGCGAGTTGCGGCCTTCCGGAAGAGCGCCCGGGACGGCCTCGGTCGAGAAATGATTGCCGAAGCCGGGCATGTAGTTCTGAGCGGACATCGGAACCCCAATACCGTTCGGGCTGAGCTTGTCGAAGCCCGTTCCTTCTTGCCGACCGAAAGAAAGAAGGAAAGCCCTTGGACAGGCTCCGGGCGAACGCTGGACCGCGCCCGCTCCGGCGAAGGGCAAAAGAGAAGGGCGCCGCGGTTGCCCGCGGCGCCCTTCCTTTTTCCTTCCGGCCGATCAGCCGAAGAAGATGTCGGTGATGACGACGTCGTCGCCCTTCACGATGACCGACATGTCGTAGACCGAATCGCCGTTGGTATCGATCTTCAGCGTGTCGGTGGCCGAGTCGAAGAACACCCTGGAGGCATTGAGCCCGGGCACTTCGCTGAGGTCGATCTTGTCGGTCCCGGACTTGAAGTCCATGATCGTGTCGACCGATCCGTCGTTGGCGAAGACGAACGTGTCCGCTCCGGCGCCGCCGGTCAGCTTGTTGGCCGCCGAGTTGCCGTTGATGCGGTCGTCGCCGTGTCCGCCGACCGCGTTCTCGATCACCGCGCCGTAGGCGATGCCGATATTGTTCTCCATCAGGGTGTCGCCGCCCATGATCTCGAACCACGGAATTTCCTCATTCGCGCCCTCGCGGCCGCCGAAATAGAGGTCGTAGGCGGCCGTGCGGCTGCCGAGGCCGTTCGCGGCGTTGTTGCCGTTGACGAAGGCGAGATAGTCCGCCTTGCTCATCGTCGACGGATCGACGTCGGCCAGGGTCGGGCTGTAGGCGCCCATTCCGCCCGCGCTGCTGTAGGCACCCGGACGAAGGTCGATGACCGAGTCCGTATAATAGCCCGACAGGTCGAGCGTGTCGTTGCCGCCGGCATCCCAGATGGTGAACATGGTCAGCATCTCGCCGGGCACGAACTTCATCGCCGCGTTGGTGACGTCGGCGGTGGAGTTGAAGCCGTAGACCGTGTCGCCGGTGCGAGTGGTCATGTCGGCGCCGTACTTCGCCTGGATCACCGCCACGTCGTGGACCATCGGAGTCGACGGGTAGATGAAGCGCATCAGGTTCCAGTCGACCTGGTTGTTGCCCGCTTCGAACGAGTCGAAATAGGACATGATCGTGTACTGATGGTTGTCCTGGAAGTAGAAGGCGTCGCCCTCGAACGTGATCTCGTCGGCGACTCCGTCGCCGTCGCTGTCGTCGCCGAAGTTGTAGAGGCCCGGGTGATCGAGGCCGAGCGAGTGGCCGAGCTCATGGTTGAGCGTCTGCAGTCCGTAGCCGCCGGAATAGAGCTGGGAATTGGAGCTGTTGTAGCGCGGGTCTGCGACCCACACGTCGCCGGCGACGCGCTCATACTGCCCACCGTAGCCCGGGAAATAGGCCCAGGCCTGAGCCGGTCCGGTGTAGGTGTTGGCGAGCATGATATCGACGGATTTCGACGCCCAGAGGCTAGCGCCCGGCTGCGGAGCGACTTCGACGAAGGTGGCGGAGATCAGGTCGTCCCAGTTCTCGACGGCGATCCGCGCGGCCGCCTTCTGCGCCTCGGTGAACGGGGTGTAGCCGCGGCCTTCGCCAAAGCCGGGATGGTTGTTCAGGCCCGTGGCATGCTGCTGGGTGAGGAAGGCGTAGGTGATGACGCCGTCCGACACGTCCTGGTACATGCCCGAGTCGATTTGGCTGCGGACGTTGTTGTCGCCGGGGCGGCTGGCGTCCCAATCGCCGGTCAGGCCGAAGACCGGCTTGCCGCGGATCGTCTCGCCGGGATCGGCGAGGTCGGGAAGGCCGGCGCCCGAGCCGGGATCGGCGAAAGTCTCGTTGAACTCGGCCGCGTCCGCGATGGGTCCGTCCACTCGGAAGATGCGGATGTCGTTAAAGTCGATCTCGTTGGCGGCCACGGTGCCGCTTTCTTCCTTTTTAGGCATTAGTCTCTCCCCTCGAAGAATCGAGCTGATTTGGCGATTGGATCGCAAGATGCATCGAGGGTTGTTTTCATCCCCCCACGGATGCGGCCGGCATAACGCCCCCGATTCCGTCATGAGTCAATAGTTTAAATGATTTCTTGGGCTTAGCTAATAGTCGGAAACGATGACTGGCGGACGACACGGGGTCCGAAGTCGCCACGACCCGGGATTCGTCATTCGGCGCCCGATTCCAAACCCGTCTTTTCACGTCGCACGCGGGGCCGCTAGCGAGTCGCTAGCGCATCAGCACCAGCTCTTCGGCCATCGTCGGATGAAGCGCGACGACCGCGTCGAAATCCTCCTTCTTCAGCTTCGCCTTGACCGCGATCGCGGCAGCCTGGAGGATTTCGGGCGCGTCGGGGCCGATCATGTGGAGCCCGACCACCTCGTCCGTCTCGGAGTTGACGACGAGCTTGTAGAGCGCCCGCTCGTTCCGTCCGGCGAGCACGTTCTTCATCGCCCGGAAGTCCGAAGTGTAGGTCTTGACCGAGCCGAGCTTGTTGCGCGCCTCGCCCTCGGTCATCCCGACTCCGGCGAGCGGCGGATGGCTGAACACGGCCGAGGGGATGTTGCCATAGTCGACCCGGGTCGGCTTGTTGCCGAAAATGGTGTCGGCGAAGGCCTGGCCCTCTCGGATCGCCACGGGGGTGAGCTGGACGCGGTTGGTGACGTCGCCGACCGCATAGATGCTGTCGCAGCTCGATTTGTTGTCGTCGTCGACGATCACCGCCCCTTTCTCGTCGATCTGTACGCCGGCAGCCTCCAGGCCGAGGCCTTCGGTATTGGGCTGCCGGCCGATCGCGAACATCACGGCGTCGGCCTCGATCGGGTCGCAGCCGGACATGTTGACGGTAAGGGCTCCGTTCTTCTTCTCGAGGCTTTCGAAGGCGACGTGGAACTTGAACTCGATCCCCTTCATCATCGAGATGGTGAGAAGCCGGTCGCGGATCGTCTCGTCATAGCCGCGCAGGATGACGTCGGTGCGGTTCACCAGGGTGACGTGGCTTCCCAGATTGTGGAAGATTCCGGCGAATTCATTGGCGATGTAGCCGGCGCCCGCGATCACCATTCTTTTCGGAAGCTCGGGAAGGTGGAAGGCGTCGTTGGAGGTGATTCCCAGCTCGCTGCCCGGAAAGTCGGGCACGACCGGGCGGGCGCCGGTGGCTACCAGGATGATCCTGGCGGTGACCGTGCGGCCGCCGGCCAGGCGGATCTCATGGGGGCCGGCGACGACGGCGCGCTCCTTGACGATCTCGACCTTATGATTGGTCAGGGTCTCGGTATAGGCTTCTTCCAGCCGCCCCACCTCGGCGAGGACATTGTCGCGCAGCGTCGGCCAGTGGAAGTCGCAGGCGGGGACGTTCCAGCCGAAGCGGCGAGCATCCTGCAGGTCCTCGGCGAAATGGGCGCCGTAGACGAGCAGCTTCTTTGGCACGCAGCCGCGGATGACGCAGGTGCCTCCGACCTTATGCTCCTCGGCGATCGCCACCTTCGCGCCGTGCGCGGAGGACACCCGGGCGGCTCGAACCCCGCCGGAGCCCGCGCCGATGACGAAGAGGTCGTAGTCGTAGCTCTGGGGCATGGGGCGGGTTTCCGTTCCGGAAGGCGAGTTGGTGGCCATATGGCGAGACGCGGGCTTCGGTGCAATTCATCCTCCCCGTCGCGAAGCGATGGGGAGGGGGACCACCCAAAGGGGGGTGGAGGGACAACTCGCGGAGCCCGAGCGATTACCCTCCACCATGCTTCGCATAGTCCCCCTCCCCATGCTCCGCATCGGGAGGATCAGATGTTGAGCTTCGCCACCATCGCCAGCCGCTCCGGCGTGGCCTTCCGGAAATCGCCGGCGTCGAACGGCGGATCGGGGTCGTATTCCATGCTGAGCTGGACCGCCTCGGCCATCTCGCGGCCGGCGATCTCGGCGCACAGGCGAAGGCCGAGGTCAATGCCGGCCGAGACTCCGGCGGTGGTCAGATACTTGCCGTCCTCGGTGACCCGGTCGGCCGAATAGGTGGCGTTGAAATGGCTCAGATATTCGCGCGCGCCCCAATGGGTGGAGGCCCGGCGGCCCTCGAGCAGCCCCGCGGCGCCGAGGATCAGCGAGCCGGTGCAGACCGAGCAGGTTCGAGTCGTCACGCCGTCGAGGACGGCCATCCACCCCAGCACCCTGTCCTCGCCAAGCTCGCGCTGGACCCCCGACCGTCTGCCGCCCGGGACGATCAGCATATCGGCCTCGATCTCGTCGTTGATGCCGGTGTCCGCGACCAGCGTCAGGAACCCGTCGCCGGTGCGCACGGGCCCGGGGCGGATCCCGACGAACCGGATTTCGACCCCCGGCAGCCGGCTCAGCGACTCATAGGGCCCGATCGCATCGAGCGCGGTGACTCCGTCGAACAGGTAGATGAGGATCCGCATGCGTTTTGTCCTTTGGGAAGGTCGTTGGGAGGGTCACTCGCGACTGTCGCTGTGGGCGAGGGCGCGGTCGATCAGGGCTCGGGTCGAGGGGTCGAAGTCGATCTCGTCGCCATTGTCGATCGCCTTGGCGATCGACTTGCCGAGCTCGACCCCGAACTGGTCGAACGGGTTAATTCCGAGCAGGACGGCGTTCGCGAAGGTGCGGTGCTCGTAGAAGGCGAGGAGCGCTCCCAGTGAAGCGGGGTCGAGCCGGTCGAGGAGGATGGTCGTCGACGGGCGGTCGCCGGGATAATGGCGATGCGGGTCGTCGCCGGCCTTGCCCGACATCAGGGCCGCGCCCTGGGCGAAGCAGTTGATCAGGAGCTGGCGGTGATGCTCCTCGTCGAGGCCGTGGCCGGGTTCGATCGAGGCGACGAATTCGACGGGGACGAGGTGGGTGCCCTGGTGGAGGAGCTGGAAGACGGCGTGCTGGGCGTCGGTGCCGACCCCGCCCCAGACGATCGGCGAGGTCGCCCGGTCCACCGGCGAGCCGTCGAGCTTCACGCTCTTGCCGTTCGATTCCATCTCGAGCTGCTGGAGATAAGGGGGCAGCAGACGCAGGCGCTCGTCATAGGCGAACACCGCTCGAGTTTCGGCCGCCCGGACATTGGCGTAATAGCGATCGGCGAAGGCGGCGAGGACGGGGGCGTTTTCGGCCAGGGGGGCGAAGCGGAAATGGCGGTCCATCGCCGCCGCGCCTTCGAGCAGGGTCTCGAACGAGTCCCAGCCCAGCGCCAGTGCGGCCGGAAAGCCGATCGACGACCAGAGCGAATAGCGGCCGCCGACGCTCTCGGCGAAGGGGAGGATCCGGGTCTCGTCGATGCCGAACTCGACCGCCCGCCCGGGCGCGGCGGTCAGAGCGACGACCCGCCCGTAGGGATCGGCGACTCCGCCCTGCTCCATCCAGGCCAGCGCCGAGCGGGCGTTGAGAAGCGTCTCGAGGGTCGTGAAGGTCTTGGAGGCGATGACGAGCAGGGTGGTGTGCGGATCGAAGCCCGCGACCGCTTCCTCGAAGGCGGCGCCGTCGACGTTGGACACGACGGCGGCGTCGTAGCGGCCCGAATCCCGCCCGAGCGCGTCGATCAGGAAATCCGGGCCAAGCGCCGATCCGCCGATTCCAAGGTGGAGGGTGTGGCGGATCGGCCCGAACGCTTCCGCCTCGATCGCGTCGATCAGGGCGCGCATTCGGGCGCGCAGGCCGGCGGCGAGCGCGACGCTTTCCGGAGCCCCTTGGCCGCGCTCCGCGCTATGCTCGGCGGCCCGGCCTTCGGTGGAATTGACCTTGGCGCCGGCGAACAGGGAGTCGCGCGCGCCGGCCAGGTCGACAGCGCCCGCCAGGGCTTCGAAGCCGGCGACCAGCGCGGCGCTCAAGTGGGTCTTGGCGAAGTCGAAATGGAGGCCGGGAAGATCGACGGCCAGTCGGCCGACCCGGTCGGGCTCCGCCTCGAACAGCTCCGAAAGGCTGCTCGCTCCGATCGCTTCGATCGCCTTCCAGGCCTGGTTCTCGTCCATGCGGCGCTCTTAGCTTGACCCGCCTCCTTGCCCAAGCGAAAGCGGCGCCATGGCGACCGGCGCGGCAAAGCCCAGGAAAGCGAAGGCGGGCGGCCTCGGCGAAACCCTTCGCTTCCTCCTGCTCTTTCTGCTGTTCGCGCTCGTTCTTCGGACCTTCGTCGTCGCTCCGTTCATGATCCCGACCGGCTCGATGCTCCCCGAGGTGATGATCGGCGACTATCTGTTCGTCGCGAAATGGCCCTACGGCTATTCGCGCTACTCGATCCCCTTCGGGCTCGGCGCCTTCGACGGCCGGATCTGGTCGGGGGAGCCCGAGCGCGGCGACGTCGTCGTGTTCCGCTATCCGGGCAGGGACGAGGATTATGTGAAGCGGCTGATCGGCCTTCCCGGCGACACGGTGCAGATGCGCGGCGGCCAGCTGATCCTGAACGGAACGCCGGTGCCCAAGGTGCGGATCGCGGACTGGCTGATGCCGGTCACGCCCAACAGCCCGTGCCGCTACGGCGGCCGGATCCGAGCGCCGGAGGTCGAGGCGGGGAAGCTTTATTGCCGCTATCCGCGCTTTCGCGAGACCCTGCCCCGCGGACGGTCCTACGAGGTGCTCGACCAGGTCGAGGGCGGCGCCGACGACACGCCGGTCTTCAAGGTGCCCGAGGGCCGTTATTTCATGATGGGCGACAATCGCGACGACAGCGCCGACAGCCGATTCAGCCTCGACCAGGAGGGAGTCGGGCTGCTGCCGGCCGATCACGTGATCGGCCGTGCCCAGATCGCCTTCTTCTCCACCGACGGCTCGGCGGAATGGATCAAGCCCTGGACGTGGTTCTCGGCGGCACGCTGGGATCGGGTTGGGCGGACCTTCTGATGGCGGGCCGCTGATGGACAAGCCCACTCTCGACTGGCTCGAGGAAATTCTCGGCCGGCGCCCTCGCGATCCGGCGCTGTTCGAGCGGGCCCTCACCCATGCCAGCTTCGGCGAGGCGCAATATGAACGGCTCGAGTTCCTCGGCGACCGGGTGCTTGGGCTCGCCGTGGCCGGCTGGCTGTACGAGCTCTTTCCGGAGGAGCCGGAGGGCAAGCTGTCCCGACGCCTGAACGCGCTGGTCGCCCGCGAGACCTGCGCCGAGGTCGCGCGCGAGCTGGGGGTCGGGCCCCGGGTTCGGCTCGGCAAGCAGGCGCGCGAGGACGGAGCGTCGGACAGCGACAATGTCATCGGCGACGTCGTCGAGGCGCTGATCGGAGCGCTCTATCTCGACTCCGGGCTGGAGGCGGCCGAGGCCTTCGTCCGAAGCGCCTGGAGCGACCGGGTCAGCACGGGCGACAAGGCGCCTCAGCATCCCAAGTCGGCGCTTCAGGAATGGGCCGCGGCGCAGGAGAGGAAGCCCCCCGCCTACCGGCTCGCCGAGCGCTCCGGCCCGCAGCACGCGCCGACCTTCGTCGTCGAGGTGGAGATCAAGGGCGTCGGCTCCGCGACCGCGGAAGGCGCTTCCAAGCAGGAGGCCGAGACCGCGGCCGCGGCGAAGCTTCTGGAGCAATTGCAGTGACCGGGAAATGCGGGCTCGTCGCCGTGGTCGGAGCGCCCAATGCGGGCAAGTCGACCCTGGTCAATGCGCTGGTCGGGCAGAAGGTCGCGATCGTCAGCCCCAAGGCCCAGACGACCCGCACCCGGCTGATGGGGATCGCGATCGAGGGCGAGGCGCAGATCTTGCTCCTCGACACGCCGGGCATTTTCGAGCCGAAGCGGAGGCTCGACCGGGCGATGGTGGCGGCGGCCTGGGCGGGCGCGGCCGACGCCGACCTGATCGCCCTGGTCGTCGACGCCAAGACGGGCTTCTTCCGGCGGCTGGAGGAGATGCTCGAAACGCTGAAGAACCGCCGCGAGCCCAAGATCCTGGTGCTCAACAAGGTCGACCTGGTGAAGAAGGAGGTGCTGCTCGCGCTCGCGACGCAGCTCGGCGAGCGGCTCGACTTCGAGGATATCTATATGGTCTCGGCGACCAGCGGCGACGGAGTCGCCGACCTCAAGGCGGCCCTCGCCGCCCGGGTCCCGGAAGGGCCCTGGCATTTCCCTGAGGAGCAGGTGTCCGACGCCAGCGAACGCCTCGCGGCCTCCGAGGTCACCCGCGAGCAGCTCTACCTCCAGCTCCACGCCGAGCTCCCTTATGCGAGCGCGGTCGAGACCGAGAAATATGAGGAGCGCCGCGACGGCTCGGTCGCGATCCACCAGCAGATCCTGGTCGGCCGCCCGACCCAGCGCGCCATCGTCCTCGGCAAGGGCGGCGCCCGCATCAAGGCGATCGGCGAGGCGGCGAGGAAGGAGCTGGAGGCGCTGATGGGCCGCAAGGTCCACCTCTTCCTCCACGTCAAGGTCAAGCCCGACTGGGAGGAGGACCGGGGCCTCTACCGGGAGATCGGGCTCGACTGGGTCGAGTGAAGTTCAGCCAAGGGCCGTATCGGCATCTTGTCGCTAATGCAGAATTCGGCCGACGCGAAGCTCGTCCGGCGTTTCTCGCAGGAAGATGAAATGAGAGCCGCTTCCTCACGCTCCGGCCCCGTCCGCTTGGCTTCGAGCCATTCGTTCACGTCGAAGTCGACCGCTTCACCGCTGTCGAGCCCTTCCTGCAAAGCGCTAGATAATTGGTCGAGCTTTGCCTCGCGGGCTTCGAGAAGCCGGAGGGCATCTTCGATCACTTCGGTGGCGTTCTCATTTGCGCTGCGCGATCTGGTCTTCGATGAAGACCTCGAAATGGCGAGCGAGGCGGCGCGGCGGTTGGTCGTTCATGATCAAGGCTCCACATCCGCCTTAACCCAACTGCCGACAAGGGACAACGCTATTCAGCGGAAAGCGATGAATCCTAGCGGTACCAACGTGCTTTCTGCAAAAAGCACGCGTTGTCCCTCAACCCTTGACGTTCACCACCTGCCTCAGCCGGTGCTTGATCGCCACCAGGTCGGTCTGGGCGTCCATCACCGCTCCGATGTCCTTGTAGGCGGCCGGGCTCTCGTCGAGCACGCCTTCGTCGACCCGGCATTCGATGCCCTTCATCGCCGCCTTGTGATCCTCGAGGCTGATCAGCTTCTTGGCCTGGCCTCGCGACATCACCCGGCCGGCGCCGTGCGAGCAGCTGCAGAAGCTGTCGGCGTTGCCGAGCCCCTCGACGATGAAGCTGCCGGTGCCCATCGAGCCCGGGATGATCCCGAGCTCGCCGGCGCCGGCCCGGACCGCGCCCTTTCGGGTCACCCACAGCTGCTCTCCGAAATGAAGCTCCCGGGTCGCATAATTGTGGTGGCAGTTGATCGCGGCCTTGTCGGTCCTGAACGCCGGCAGGTGCTTGCGCAGGGCCTCCAGCACCCGCCCCATCATCAGCTCGCGGTTGGCGATCGCATAATCCTGGCCGAAGCTCATCGCCTCGATATAGTCGTCGAACAGCTCCGAGCCCTCGGTGAGGAAGGCCAGGTCCCTGTCCGCCAGGTGGAAGTCGAGCCGCTGCTTCGCGATCGCCGCCTTCGCGGCCTCGATGAAATAGGTGCCGATCCGGTTGCCGGTGCCTCGCGAGCCCGAGTGGAGCATCGCCCAGACCCGCTGCTCCTCGTCGAGGCAGATTTCGATGAAGTGGTTGCCGCCGCCCATCGAGCCGAGCTGGTCGCTGGTCTTGCCCTGAAGCTTGGGATGCCTGGCGACGATCCTGCGCCAGCGTTCCTCGAACCGGTCGTACCAGGCTCGGGCGATCGAATTGGGAGTGACCGCCCACCCGCCCTTGGAATGGTTGGCGGTCGGACTCGATTCGAGGCCCTTGGGCACCGCCCGCTCGATCTCCGCCCGGATCTCCGACAGGCTGTCGGGCAGCTGGCTCGCCGTCAGCGACGTGCGCACCGCCATCATCCCGCAGCCGATGTCCACGCCCACGGCCGCCGGAACGATCGCCTGCCTGGTCGCGATCACCGATCCGACCGTCGCGCCCTTGCCCCAGTGGACGTCGGGCATTCCGGCGACGTGGCTGTGGACGAAGGGCAGCGAAGCGACGTTGCGAAGCTGCTGCATCGCGCCCGCCTCGAACGGCTGGTGGCTGTCCCACAGCTTGAGCGGCACCCCGCTGCTTTCGTGGAGGGAATATTTGTTCATCGCTGCCGGTGATAATCGATCAGTGTGGCCGACCCGTGGCACACTCGTCATCCCGGCGACAGCCGGGACCTCGGGTCGGGAAGTCTCGGCGGGCCTCCCCGAGATCCCGGCCGTCGCCGGGATGACGATTAGGGAGCCAGCAGCTGTTCCACCCATTGGGGCACCAGCACCCCCGCCGGCCCGGTCCTCGCTTCTTCGAAATAGACGCTCCCCAGGCTCGGCTCGAGGTTGAGCTCGATCGTCCGCGCCCCGGCGTAGCGGGCGGTCTGGACGAAGCCGGCGGCGGGATAGACGGCGCCCGAAGTCCCGATCGAGACGAACAGATCGCAGTCGAGCAGGGCCCGGTCGATCCGCTCCATCTCGTAGGGCATCTCGCCGAACCAGACGATGTCGGGGCGCAGGCGGCCCGGCCTGCCGCAGGCGGGGCAGGGCGGCCCGCTCGACAATTCCCCCTCCCACGCCATCCGCGCGTCGCAGGCCAGGCACCAGGCCGACTTGAGCTCGCCGTGCATGTGGAGCAGCCGACGGGCCCCGGCCCGCTCGTGCAGGTCGTCGACATTCTGGGTGACGATGAGCAGCTCGCCGGGCCATTCGGAATCGAGGCGCGCCAGCGCTTGATGCGCGGCGTTCGGAGCGACCTCGGCCAATTGGGCGCGGCGCGCGTCATAGAAGCGCTGGACGAGCGCCGGGTCTCGCTCGAACGCCTCCGGAGTCGCGACGTCCTCCACCCGGTGGCCCTCCCGCAGGCCGTCCGGGCCGCGGAAGGTGGCGAGCCCGCTCTCGGCCGAGATGCCGGCGCCGGTGAGTATGACGATGTTTCGAATTTCCCTCATGCCGCTGTCTTAGCTTGGAGCCAGGAAGGGGTCGATGACGGCTCGCTCCGCTTGTTCGCTCCCGGCCGGGGGCCTTGATCTCAGCAGGCCCGACCTCTGGCGGGACGGCTCGGCCCTGCGGCTCTTCGAACGGCTTCGGGGCGAGGATCCGGTCCATCGGTGCGGCGAAAGCCCGTTCGGGCCTTATTGGTCCGTCACCCGACATCGCGACATCCTGGAGGTGGAGGGCCGGCCCGAGCTGCTTTCGTCCAGCTTCCGGCACGGCGGAGTCACTCTGTTCGGAGACGGCCCGAGTTGGTTTCCGATGTTCATCGCCATGGATGGGACGAGCATAAGGCGAAGCGCGCCGCGGTCGCGCCGGCCTTCGCGCCGTCCGAAATGCACCGCCTCGCGCCGATCCTCAGGAAGGAGGCGGAGTCGGTGATCGAATCGCTCCCGCTCGACGAGACCTTCGACTGGGCCGACCGGGTATCGATCGAGCTCACGACCCGGATGCTCGCCACGCTGCTCGGCTTCCCTCGGGAGGATCGGCGCCGGCTGACCTATTGGTCCGACTGGGACGGAGACCTGGGAGCCATGCTCGACGCGGACCTGTGCCGAAAGCGGCTCGAAGTGCTTTGGGAGTGCGCCGGCTATTTCGTTCGCCTCCGCAAGGCCCGCGAGACGCAGGGCGGCGGCAACGACCTCCTCTCGATGATGGCACGTTCCGACCAGGCGGAGGGATGCCGCCGCAGGAATTCCTCGGCAATGTCATCCTTCTGATCGTCGGCGGAAGCGACACCAGCCGGAGCACGATGAGCGCTCTTCCCGCCGCGAACCACTTGTGGCCGGAAGAATGGAATAAGCTGAGGGCCGATCCGGCCTTGATCCCGTCGGCGGCCCAGGAATTGATCCGCTGGCAGACTCCCCTCGCCCATATGCGCCGGACCGCGACCGCGGACTGCGTTCTGGCGGGGCGACGGATCGCGGAAGGCGACAAGCTGGCGCTCTGGTATGCGTCCGCCAATCGCGACGAAACGGTCTTCGAAGCGCCGGAGGTCTTCCTGGCCGACCGTCCCGGCGTTCGCCGCCATCTCGCCTTCGGTTCCGGGGCGCACCGCTGCGTCGGCGCCCGGCTGGCCGAGCTTCAGATCGCCGACCGGCGCTGGCGCCGCCCGGGAGTCGCCGACGACATGTTCCTGCAGATGCTGCGCGAAGCGCGGAACGTGCCGGAGGGCGACCGTCCGGCGGCGCTCGTCGGAATCGCCGTCGGCCCCGCGGCGAAACGCTTCTTCCGTCGGATCGGAATAAGGCCGCTGGGCGATGCGATCCACGTCCGAGGCGTAATCGTCCCGGGGGCGACCTCGCGGCGGCCACCGCTTTCTCGATGCCGGGCGGTGGTCCCGAACAAGCGCCCTAACGGTGAACTTCGTGAACTTGGCGCCCGGTTGCGCTGTCGCGGCGCCTCCCGCATGAAAGGGCGATGACCAACATCTCCATCTTCGGCGCCGGCGGGCGGATGGGTCAGGCGATCGCCGAGGCGTTGGCGCTGCGCGACGACGTCCGGCTTTCCGAGCATCATCCCGACGTCTTCGTCGACTTCTCGGTCCCGGAGGGCGTCGAGGGCCACCTCGCCCAGGCGCGCCGGGCGCGCAAGCCGATCCTGGTCGGGACGACCGGCCTGGGCGCCGACCACCATCGCCTGATCGACGAGGCGGCGTCGGAGATCCCGCTCATCCACGCCGCCAACACGTCGCTCGGAGTGAACCTTCTCGCCCACCTCGTCCGCGAGACGGCGGCGAGGCTCGGCGAGGACTGGGACCTCGAGATCGTAGAGATGCATCACCGGATGAAGGCGGATGCTCCGTCGGGCACCGCGCTGATGCTCGGCCGCGCCGCTGCGGAGGGGAGGGGCGTGGAGCTCGACTCGGTCGCCGAGCGCGGCCGGGACGGCATCAGCGGGCCGCGCGAGCCGGGTCGGATCGGTTTCGCGTCGCTTCGCGGCGGATCGGTCGCCGGGGAGCATCTCGCCATCTTCGCCGCCGAGGGCGAGCGGCTCGAGCTCGGCCACCGCGCCGAGAGCCGGGCGATCTTCGCTCGCGGCGCCATCGAGGCCGCCTTGTGGCTCGTCGGCAGGCCCGCCGGCCGCTACTCCATGGCGGACGTGCTGGGGCTCAAGTGAAACCGGCCGAGATCGCCGAATTTTACAGGCGCCTGCACGACCGTACGCCGAGTCCGGAGACGGAGCTCGATTATGTCAATGATTATACTTTGCTGGTCGCGGTCGTTCTGTCGGCCCAGGCGACCGACGCCGGAGTCAATCTCGCCACCCGCGATCTGTTCGCGAAGGTGAGCACGCCCGAAGCGATGGTCGAGCTCGGCGAGGAGGGGCTGAAGGCGCATATCCGGACGATCGGCCTGTTCAACACCAAGGCCAGGAACGTGATCGCCCTCTCGCAGGCCCTGATCGAGCGCCACGGCGGCGAGGTTCCCGCCGATTTCGACGCCCTGCAGGCGCTTCCGGGCGTCGGCCGCAAGACCGCGAACGTGGTGATGAACTGCGCGTTCGGAGCCGAGACCTTCGCCGTCGACACCCACGTCTTCCGGGTCTCGAACCGAACCGGCCTCGCCCCGGGCAAGGACGTGCTCGAGGTCGAGCGCAGGCTCGATTCGGTCACGCCCGCGCCCTTCCGGCGCGACGCCCATCATCTGCTCATCCTCCACGGCCGCTATGTCTGCAAGGCGAGGAAGCCCGAATGCTGGCGCTGCGTCGTCGCCGATATCTGCCGCTACCGGCCGAAGACTCCGCCCCCGGGGGACGAGCCGCCGCTGCGCCCCTACCGATAAAGGCTGGCGAGCGCCGCGAGCCTTTGCTAAGCGCCGCCCTTCCACGCACCCGTAGCTCAGCTGGATAGAGCGCTGCCCTCCGAAGGCAGAGGCCACAGGTTCGAATCCTGTCGGGTGCGCCACCCCATTTTCGAGAATCGGCGGAATCTCCGCTCTCTGCAGATGGGCCGAAATTCGGGCATGATTTCCACGGTTTGCGGAAGCCTCTGTAGCCATTCGTGGCCAAGAGACGGGGTGCGTATGCGATATCCTCGAGTTGTTCTCGGAGACCCATGGCACGCTGCGACTACTTATAGCTTGAAGCCCACCCAAACTGCCCAGTGTAAAGCTGTGGCCGCTGTCATTCTGTGTCGGGAAAATGCTGAGGCAACGTCCGACCTGACGATCGCGGAATGCAAGACAAACGGTCTCGACTACACAGCTTCGCCAGCTTACGATCTCGAGGTTTGCGTTTGTACAAGTGTGATAACGGCAGCGCAGGCCCGGGGGGATTCGTGAGCATCGACAGCAACGCCGAAGTCGAGGAACTTCGCCGAACGATTGTGCGTCTGGTCCTCAGAGAGCTTAAGGACGGCGATCCGGTCCCGATTCAGCTTGAGGGGCCAGGTCTCGAAAAGCTCTTAGCCGACCTCGAGGCTCGACTTTCGCCGCTCACTGGCAATCAATTGAACCTCGTGCAGTCCGTCTCTGACCTGAGGAGCGCTGTTCGCGGACTTGCCTCGCAGGCCTCGGTCGACGCGCTCAAAAGCCAGATCGCCGAGCTCAAGGACGCCAATTTCAGGATCGATCAGCTTCTCCGGAGCTTGGCGGAGGCCGGCAATCACCCGCTTCCCCCGATTCCGCCCACTCCGCCGGCGCCGCCGCTACCTCCCCCGACCCCGACGCAGAGGGGCAAGCCCGGCCATCCGCTGAGAATGATAACCGGAGTCTTCGGTTCGGCAGGGGGGGCGGATCAGAAGCCGGGCTCGGCCCGCTCCATCGTCATCACCGTGCTGGTCATAATCGTGGCCGTCGCGGGCTTCGTGCTCATCCGGAACTGGCTCGGATCGGACGCCGAGCAACCAAAGTCGACCTGGACTCCTTCGAAAAGCCCGCCGTCGTCGCCGAATGAAAACGAAGTCGGCGACTTTGTCGGCTCGGACGATCCGTTTGCGGTCGAATATGAAAAGGGTGCCGCCGGCAATGGGGTCGAGCCGGAATCAATTCCCGCCGAGCCTCCCGTCGGGGTCGAGCCACCTCAACCGAAGGCAAAGCGCGACCGAGGGCAGTGAGCATGCGGTTGAGATGCCTCACTCTGGGCCCCCGGTCCAAGGGCCGTGATTACGGCCTCCTGCCGCGCTTTCGGGCGACGCCCCTGCCCGGCGCCGCCGCGCGCAAGCTCGGCGATTTCGCGATGGCGCTGCTGGAGTGGGGCCTGGAGCCGCGAGCGGGCTTCGCGGCCTGCTTTCCGCTCGACGATTCGTACAGCTTCCTCGTCAAGGTGGACTATCTCGGTCGGGAGGCGCTGGGCCCCATCGTGATCGGCAACGGCCTGCTGATCGATGCCGTCGCGGCCGAGGCCGTGGAAGGAAAGCCTCACCGGCTCCTCGGTTCGATCCAGCCGCCCAGCTCGGGCGAGTGGATCATGACCGAACTCGATCTGCCCGCTCCCCCTTTCCCCGCCGTCGGAAGCCGCTCTCTCCTGCGCGAGGTGGCGAGGTCCCTGGAGATCAGCGACGAGGCCGCGTCCATTGAGCTCGCCGATGGGACGGACCCGACCGAGGCGGTCGCGGAGATCGTGGAATCCACATGGAGCGGAAGTGGGCCGATGAGCTGGGCCACGACCGCTGGATTGACCGGCATCGAAAGCTTCAAGCCGTCCGACTTCCGACTCCTGGTCCATGTCGTCGATCCGCAAGCGCCGCGGGCTGCGGGTGCGGCCCGGCTCCACGCGGACAGGATCGAGGGAGACCTTCCGCGGCCTTCGCGCTTGCTTCGCCTTTCCCATGCTTTGGGGCTTCAGCGCCCGGCGGCGATCGCCGCCGAGCGGCGCGCAGCGCCGCCCGCGCAGCCTGACAGCGAGTTGCGCTCGATGCTCGTGGACCAGATGCAGCCGTTGCTGGGCTCAGCTTCGGGCCACGAAGCGCTGTTCGGGCTGGTCGACCGCTGGGTGGGGGGATCCGAAACCCTGCCGGCCGAGGACCGGAACCTGGCGCAGATGGCGATCGCGGTGGCTTTTCGCGGCCTGGTGGAGGATCTTGCGGATCCGGAGCAACAGACGGCTCTGATCTCCTCCTATTGCCGCGACGTCTGGCAACGCCTCGAGCACGGTCCCCGGGAGCTCCCCGCGGCCCTCGCCGCACGTCTTCAACTCCTGCCGCACTTCAGCGAGTCGGGATTGGAATGGCTGTTGGATCACGGCCTGGCCGGTTCCTTTTCCCGCGACACGCGAACGGCGATCCGGAGCGGCCGACTGAGCCGCGGCCAGGTCGCCACGGTCGCCCGCGCGCTGCGCCGACGCCTGGAGCCTGGGAGTATCGACGGCGCCGATTTGGCTGAGGATGTGGTCGAGGCCGCAGTCTCGCGCGCCGAACGGGAGGCCAAGGCGCTGACGCCCGAGGAGGAGGACGTGCTCGCGCTCTGCGACGTCGCGCTCCTCGCCGAGCCCGAAGCGGCGCGCTGGTCCGATCTGGCGAGGCTGATGGCTCGGGCCCTTCGCCTTCGCCTGCGGCGGCGCGACGGTCCCGATCCGAGATTTGAAGCCGTGCGCCTTGCATTCGAGCAGGCCCTCACGCCTGCCGACGACGATGCCTTCCGACGCGTCTGGGTCGGAATCCGGATGCTCCAACTTGCGCAGGGGGGCGCCGAATGAAGGATTGTCCCAATTGCGGCCTGGAAAATGCAGACCAGGCGGAAGTCTGCCCCTTCTGCTCCTTCGCCTTTCCCGCTCAGGGGGCCCCGCCGGCCGTCACGCCGCCTCCGCCGCAAAGCCGGCTGATCCTGCCGCCCTCCGCATCCTCGCCTCAGGGGGGGCGGGCGAGGCTCAACCTGCCGTCCTTCTCGCCGCTTTCGTCGCCGCCGCCCCAATCGCCGCCGCCGCCTCCCCCACGCTCGGACCCGCCGCCGCCGCCCCCGCCCGCGCCAATTGCGGAGGGAGCGCCGCGCAACCTCGAACAGACCTTGGCGGACATCGAAGAATCGAACGAGTTCGTCATCGGAGTCATCGGCTTCTCCACCTCCGGCAAGACCTTCTTCATCCAGCGCCTCAAGCGCTACATGAAGGAGGAGGGCGGCTACGAGCCCGACCCTACCGCCGCGCCCAACGAAACGGTGGTGGAAGGCACTCGGAACATCGAGCCGCACCACTTCCAGGTCATGGCGCTGGACCCGGCTCGGGGGACCGCGTCGAAGCCAGCGTCGGGGCATGAAGCCCTCGAGCCCTTCTATCTGGTCGACATTCCCGGCGAGCGGTTTCGCCAAGCTGTCCAGGCGTCTCTTGCGGGCGGAGAGGCGGAGACCCTGATTAAAGTCCTGCGCATCTCGCACGCGCTCATCATTGTGGTCGCCGCGGATGAAATGCTCGCCCCGCGGGTCACGAAGGGGCAGACTCTGGAGCGCCTAGAGATCGAGCAGCAACTCGCGGAGCTCGGCAGCCCGCAGACGGGTGAAGATCCCAAGATCGCTGCCACTCGCAAGCGCTTGCAAAGAAAGATGGCCGCTCTTGAGGAAAAGAAGTCCGTCGACGAGCATCTTTCGGAACTCCTCGCCAATATCAGCATCATTAGCGCCGTTGCGAGCGAGCTAACCGCGGCCGACGGCACGAAGCTCACGCTCCAGCATTATCAATCGCTTTCGCAGAGTGAGCGCTCGCAAATCTATTCCGGGCCGCGTCGTGGACCCTCGCCCTTCGCCTTCGTCGCTCTGGCCAAGGCCGACCTGCTGCTCATGCCCAAGGCGGGAGACCGCCTGCGCAGGAGCTTTCCCCATATCGCCGACGTAGACCGAATCGATTCCGAGCCGGCAAATTTGCTGAAGCTTCACCGGCCGAAATTCCACCAGCGCATCTGCGAAGCTTTCGCCTGGCACAAGATCGACTTCGTCACCTCGTTCGAGGGCCAGCCCAAGAACGACCTGCGGATCCACTACGGTCTCGACCATTACGGCGTCGCCGCCGTCGTCGACTGGATCCACTGGGCGCGCGATTATTCGCGGCGCAGCGGGCGGCGCTCGGGGGACTCGCCACGCTTCCTGGAGCAGGCCAGGGCATGGTGGGACCGGCTCGAAGGCGCGGTCACCAGGCGGCTAGGATCCTGGCGCGAGCAGGGCGCCGTCCTGCTGCCCGAAGAGGTCGGGCTGAACGTCGCTCGTCCCGAACCGACGCTGTGGGAGCGCGTGCAGGCGATGCGAAGCCGCGCCGTCAATGGAATCATGCGCCCCGGATCGCCATGGCCCAACGCCTTCCTTGCGGGACTTGGGCTGTCCGGGGCTGCCGCGATCCTATGGCTGGGCGGAGCCTTTCAGGGCTCCGAGCAGGAGGGTTACGCCTTCCGGCTCAAGCCGGTCTACCGCTCCGAGCTGGTCAGGATGGAGGAGGATTCGCCGGTCTTCGGCCGCGGCATCGAGGAACAGGCCCTGCGCCGCTGGACGATCATCCCCTCGGACGGCGGCTGGTTCAGCTTTCGACTGAACAACCCCTCGCGGGCGGCGCTCGTTCACGCCATGGGGCTGATCCCGGAGCAGGCGGGCGGCGACCAGCTCGACGCCGCCACCGGCGAGGAGGCCGTGGCAAGCCTCAGCCGGTCGGCGAGCAACGATCCGAGCCAGATCCGGGCTGCGAACAGCTACCATCAAGGCCTGCTGAACTACATGATGGGCAATTACCCGGGCGCGGCGGAGGCCTTCCGCACGGCCGGCGAAGCGGTCGAGCAGGTCGCATCGAACCCGCCGGCCGGGGAGCGCTACGACGCCACGGCGAGCCGGCTCCCGGCGGTCCGGATCGCCATCCTGAACGGCGAAGGCGTGGCCAGTCTCGCCGCCGGCAAGGTCGAGGAGGCCGCGATCGCCCTGCGCCGGGCGAAGGCGCTCGCCGACCAGGAGCGCAACCGGATCGTCGAGCCGAGGTCGGTCGACCGTTTCTGGTACGTCATCGGCACCCGCGATCCGGTCCCGGTCGTCCGGCTGCCGACCGCCGACGTCTGGTCGAACCTCCTGGCCGCGCTGATCCGCCTGCACGCGCGCGAAACCGATCCCGCCAAGGCGGACCGGCTGCGTCGGGAGCTTGCGACGCTGGTCTCGGCGGCGCAGGACCGGAGTGGCGAGGCGGTCGAACACCCCAAGCTCGCGGCGAACCTGATGATCGCGGCCGCCCGGTCGGGCACGATGGAGACTCTGGGAATACTCGACGTAGCCGACGCCGGCGACGAGTCGGCGACCGCGGTCGCCGACCAGGTCCGCGCGATCGCGGCGCGCGACGATGTCGACGTTCCGCAAGCGCGCTACTGGAAAGCCGTCGCTCGACTTCGCCAGGCCCTCGACAGCCGCGGGGGAAACAAGGGCGGCACCGCGCCGCGCCGGATCGAGGATACGCTTGCGGCGAATCCCGAGGAGGCGGCGGCGCTTCGGCGCTGGCTCGCGGACGTGCTCGACACTCAATATGAGGAAGGATCGCGCTCCGTCCGTCGCCAACTCACCGCCAATTACGGCCAATATTATGGCGGCGCGGCGCAGTGGCGAAACATCGACGGCAGGGCGCCGTTCGGGATCGTCTGGGGCGCGATCCTTGTCATTCTCCTGATCGTCGCGCTGCTCGTCGCCTG
The DNA here is from genome assembly GCA_036386795.1 of Allosphingosinicella sp. Lineage (GTDB taxonomy): Bacteria > Pseudomonadota > Alphaproteobacteria > Sphingomonadales > Sphingomonadaceae > Allosphingosinicella. Next base: position 117,101 of record DASVUZ010000037.1, on the reverse strand, counting down.
GCGGTCCGGGCGGCGGATCCGCGCCACCTACCTCCGCCTGTTCGTCCCCCAGCACCATTACGACCGGCAGTCCGGGAAGGACGAGTGACGGGCCAGCTGACCTTCTGGTTGACCGCGGCTGCGCTCGCCCTCCTCCTGCTGCGGCCCTTGCGACCCGCGCCGCCAAGTGCGCCGGAGATCGTCGCCGGCCTGCTCCTCGGCCCACTCCTCCTCGCCGGAGTGCTGCTTCCGGTCGAGGGATTCGGCGATCTCCGGCTTCGGCTTCTCGGGGTCGAGCTGGAATCCGCGGCGTTCGCGCAGCCGCTTCGGATCGGCGGGGACGCCGCCCGCGACGATCTCGTCTTCGACGGCCTTCCCTCCGGACTTGCCAGTCTCGGCCTGAACTCCTCGGGCGAGCCGGCGTGGCGGGTGCAGGTGGCTGAGGGCGGACCTGCCGCGGCCGGCGCGGTGAGCGCGCTCGCCGGGGGCCCTTCCGGCGAGATTGCGGGTTCGGAGGCGCTCAGGCCCGGCGACCTGATCTGCCTCGCTCGCTGTGCGACCGGGCGGCCCGTCGCCTTCCGTCTTAGCGCGAAGGCCGATCGGCTGGAGGCGCTCGCCGGCGGCGCCCCGTTGCCCCCCTTCAAGCTGCGCCCGCTGGCGTCGCCGGCCGGCTTCGAAATATTGCCCGGGTGGGTGAGCTGGAGCGCGGAGCAGGCCATCTATCCGTTGCGCGATTACGGAGTCGCCGGCGCCGGGGGCATTCCGTTCGGCGGGGACCTGTGCGGCTCGCGATTGCTATGCCTGCCGAACGGCCAGCCGGCGCGAAGCTTCATCTATCGCACCGGAGCGTCCGCCGAGGAAGTCCGGATCCTGCTCCTCGATCCCGAAGCGCGGATCATTCGCGGCGGCCGGGCCGTCTCAAGGCCGGTGGACCAGCCGATGGAAATGAACGCGGCGGCCGGCGCCACCCGCCTTCGTCTGTACAAGGTGACCTATGCCAGCCCCTATCGCGAGCTCGGCGGCCCGGGCCGGCCCGGCAGCCGGCTCGAATTGCGAGGCGAAATCCTCCCCGCGGCGACGGAGTCGGGGCTGGCCGTGCGGCTCGCTCGTCCGACCACCCTGCCGCTCCGGCGGGCCGACATCGAACGCGCGGCGCGCGCCCGCCCGGAAGCGCTGGCTCTAACCCTGCTCGGCGGCCAGGCCGGGGCCGACGAGGCGGTCGAGAATCCGCTGGTGCTCAGCCGCCTGGGCGGGACGCTCGCCGAATCCATCCGGACGCGCCTGATCCTCTCCGCCAAGGACGATTACGGAAGAACCGACCGGCTGTTCACGATTTCGGGCGCTTCGGAACCCGCCAAGCTCGGGACGCCCTTCACGGTCGGTTCTTCCTCGCCTCGCCGGGCCGCGATCCTCAGCCTGGAACGGGTGGACCGGCCGTGGTTCATCGTCGTCATGGCGCTGTGCTGGGCCATTGTCTTCGGCCGGGCAGGGTGGGGCCTGTGGCGCTCCAGCCGTCCCGCCTTCCTGCTCGTCATCGTGGCCCAGTGGCTGCTCGCCGTGCGGCTCCTGGTCGGCATCGAGAGCCTCGCGCTCGATCCCGCTCTCACCTCCGCGGCCGCGATCGGGGCGAACGCGGCCGGCTATGTGGCGCTGCCGCTTCTGCTCGCCGCCGTGGCCCCGAGGGCGGCGGCGGGCGGAGCTGCGTGGTGGCCGGCTTTGCTCACGGCCGCGGGGGTGGCGATCGCCAGCCGCGCTCTCTATGGCGCCGCCACCGGCTGGTATGTCAGCGTTGCGGCGATCGTCGCGGCGGCGCTGCTGGTGGCCATGGCCCACGGCCCGCTGCGCGAGAGGATCGCGGCCGCGCGGGGCAGCCTGCCCGACTGGGCCTTGGCATTGCTCCTGATCGGCACCGCCGGCGCAGCCGCTTCATGGTATCTGGTCGGAGGCCCTGCGCTTGAGCTGCTCCTGACGGCGGGCGTGCTGGTTTCGATCGCCGCCCTGCTGACCACGGCTAGGGCGCGGGAAGGCCTGCGTCAGGTCGCCGCCGGCGCGGCGGAGCGGAAATGGTGGCTCGGGCTTGCCGCGGCCCTGGTCGTCATGCGCGTGCTGTTCCTGTTCCTGGGCTGGCGGGAACGCCTGCAATGGCCGGGTCCGTTCGCGATCAGCGTGATTTACGTTCCGCTCGCGCTGCTTGCGATCGCCGGCGCGCTCAGCGCGGGCTGGGGCGCCGGCGGACGCCCCGGCTGGCGATCGGGACTGGTCGCGACCTTATTGGTGGCCGTGCTGTTCATCCTCGTGCCGGCGCTGGTGGGCGACAACGGCCTGGTCATCTACCTCCTCCCGGTCATGCTGGTGACGCTCCTCGTTTCGCTGACTCGGACTCCCGGGGAGGACGGCACGAGCCGCCCGGCCTGGGGGACCTTGCTCGCCTGGAACCTTCCGGCCCTGCTGATCGGGATCGCCGTCGTCGCGACCCTGATCGTGGCCGTGCTCGGCGACAGTCGGTGGGAGCGCAAGATGGATGCCGTGGTCGCCGAAGCGCAACAGACGCGCAGCGAGCCGGTCCGCGAAGCCGCGGCCCGCAAGGCCGCCGCGCTGCTGGCCGAGGCGAATGCGGACGATCAGAACCAGCTCCGCCTGTGGGCGGCATTCGCTCCGTCGCGAGTCAGCCTGGCCGGGACGAGCGAAGCCGAGAGCCAGAAGCGGGTGGCGTCGATTCTCGCGGATTATAGTGGTTCGGTCCGGGGCCGGGGCTTCATGCAGCCCTCGGACCCCGGCGACATCAGGCCCTACCAGGCCGATGACAACCTCAGCGCTGTCCACCTCATGTCGCCCTTCGGGCGGATCGGGACTGCATTGCTTCTGCTCGTTCTCGGACTCCTCGCCTGTCGGCTGGGAAATCCGGTGCGGCGGGAAGGCGTGGCGCCGGTCATGGGCGCTCTGGTCCTGTGGTGCATGTTCGCCACGGCCGTCTATATGGTGCTCGGCAACCTCCATCTGGTGCCCTTTACGGGCCGCAACATCTATCTGCTCGCCGCCTTGTCGGCGAGCGATCTTCTCGAAAGCGGCATCCTCTTCCTGATCCTGATGCGGATCTTTGCCGCACCGAGGCCCGCGCCATGAGCAAGCGCCCGGCCAAGCCCGCGCCTCCTGCTCCGGCGAAGCGATGGCCGGCGATCGCGGACCGCTGGCCGCTGCTCCTCGTCGCCGCGGTCTCGGCCCTGGTCGTGGCGGCGCCGACCGGCTCGGGGAGCGACGACATGGTGGGCGAGCCGGTCGGGGTGAAGGGCTATGCCGCCATTGTCGAGCGGGTGTTCGGGCGCATGAACTGGCTCCAGCTGAACGAGGCGGACGCCGGCGCCGGACTGCCGATCGTGACGCTGACGCCGGAGGCGTTGAGCCACCCGGAGGTCCGGCAGTTCGCCGTCCGCTCGCCGCTGCTCCGGGACATCGGCGCCAATGACGAGCGGCTGTGGCGGATCCGGGGCCAGCATGTCGTGGGCTTCGACCCGCTGGCCCGGCAGACCTCCAGCCCCTTCTCGAAGGGGGGCTGGGGCGGGGACATCCTCTACGGACGCTCGGTGCCGGCGGCCCTGGTCATCGGCAGCACCGGACGACGGATTGAGGTCAAATCGGTGCCGCCCGGGGTCGTGCCGATTCCCGCATTGACCGAGATCGGGGTCGCCGGGACCGGATCGGGCGCAGTGTTTCAGGGGTTTCGCTTCACCGACGAACGGGGCGAGGCGCTGGCGGAGTTGCGGCTGGTGGGCCGCAAGGCTGTCCTGTTCCCGAGTCAGGCCGCAAGCGCCGATCTTCTGGCCGAGACCGAAGCGGGGGTCCGGCGCGGCGGAACGCAGCCCCTGATCCTCGCCGAAGGCGGCGCCGTGCGCTTCGTCCGGGATGGGCAACCGGTCGGCGAGCTGTTCCGTTTCGCGCCGACCGCGCGCTCTCTCTCGACCTATCGGCCGTTCGCTCCCCGGGTGTCCGACGCCACCCTGGGCCGGTTCGGCCAGGCCATCGAAGCGGCCGTCGTCGCCGCCAGGCTCCCCGACGACGAAGATGTTCCGCTGACGCTCGATGCCGGGATCCAGCTGGACATGCAGGCCTCCCTCGAGACGGCCGCCCAAACGCTGGTGGTCGGGCCGCGGCGGCAGCCGTTCCGCGCCGCGGCCCTGCTCATGGACACGCTATCCGGCGAGCTCTTGGCCCTCGCCAGCTACCCTTCCGGGCTCCAGCAGGCGGACGGGCAGGCGCCCCAGGCCTGGCTCGAACGCAACCACAATTTCACTGCGCTGCCGATCGGGTCGGTCGCCAAGCCGTTGGTCAGCGTTGCGATCCTTACCCAATATCCGGACTTGGCCAGCTTGCGGGTGACGGCCGAAGCGGAATTCGACCACGTTCTCGGCATCGACATGGGCGAAATGCAGATCGACGAAGCGACCAACGTGCCGTCGCCGATCGGCTTTAGCGACTACCTCAAGCATTCGAGCAACAAATATGCGACGGCGCTAATGCTGATGGCGCTCGCTCGCGATCCGTACGCGCCGGGACCCTGCGCCACGGAACCCTATTGGCTGCGCGGGGTGGAGCTACGCCGGGCCCCCACATTCCTGGTGAGACGGGCGCCGCCGCCCTGCGGCGACCGGCTGGTCGCATTCAACGGCCGCTTGTCGAGCATCCTCCAAGGCAGCGCGGCACGTCCCAACTGGCTGAGCGTGCTCCGCAACGCCTTCGACATGCCGCGCATCGAGGAAGCGAGCCCCTCCTACGATCCTGGTCTGTGGAGGCCGTTGCCGGATCGATCGGACGCCGGCGAGCGGCCCTTCCTCGCCGTCTCGCCGGAGCGCGAGAATTTCCACCTCGGCACGATCGGAGAACTCCACAACGACTATGTTAACCTGATCCTCGGCGGCGTTCATTCGCGCTGGACGACGGTGAAGGTCGCCGAGAGCATGTCGCAAATCCTCACCGGACGCCTCACCCCGGCGATGCTCGTCCGCGGCAGCCGGCTTTCCGAGCGTTCTCCGCCGATCCCGCTGTGGCAGGCTGCGCGGTTCAGCGTGCTCCAAGGCATGGAGGAAGTTCTCCGGCCAGGCGGAACCGCGGCGATGCTCGCTCCGCAGGTCGCCGCTGTCAGAGCCGCGGCCCCGCCGGGGGAAGTGCTGCGCCTGTTCGCGAAGACGGGCACGCCGTCGCTGGCCCGCTCGATCCCGGTGCCCGCGCGGGCGGCGCTTGCAGAGCTGGGCGATCAAGGCATCCTCACGCTCGACGCCGGCGGAAGGCTGGTGGTACGGATGCGCCGCCAGGGCGAGACTGAGGCGCAGGCACTGGGGCGGTCTCCGGAAGCGAGACGGGCGGCTCAGCGCCGCAATCTCACGACCAGCGCTTTGGCGGCCGAGCTTCAGGCGTTGCGGCGCCTGCTCGCGATCGCCCCGCGCCCGCTCCGCGGGCCCGATGGCCGGCTCGATTTACCCTCCAGCCGGATCGTCGACAGGGCTCCGGGCGGTGGCCGGATCAACGGTGGCGTGCTGGCGCTTGTCGCCGCCCGCTATTGCCCGGGGACCACCGACGTGTCGCGGCCGATCGCGGCGATGACGCTCGTCGTCAATGTCCAGGCGCGGGGGCCGATCAATCCGGCGGTGGGGCTCGCGCGCGCCTGGCTAAACCCGCAGTCGCAGCTGGTTCGCCGCCTCTACGCCACGCGCGGCCGATGCGCAGGGGGGTTGCCGCAGTGAAGGACGCATCGACTTCGCCACGGCCGGGCAAGCAACGCGCGGTCGACCGCATTGGCCTGCTGCTCGCTTGTCTCGCCCTACTCGTGTTCGGCGTCTTCGTGTGGTCGACAAGGCCGCAAGGCGTTCCGGCGGCCGACCCTCACGGCGCCGACGATGGCGGCATCGTTTCGATCGCCTACCGCCTCGATGCCCAGGAATGGTCCGGGAGCGCCCGTCCCTCGCTTTGCCAGATCGTCCATCATTATGGCCTCGGCGAAGCCGCGGCGGCGGCGACCCTGTACCTGAATCGCCGCACCGGCGATTGCGCGCTGGCTACGCACCGGGTGGCGCCGGGAGAGACAATCCGGCTGGCCCTTTGGGCGCGCCCCGAGTTCGATCAATGCCGGTCTATCGCGGCGAGATGCCCTCAATATGCCGACGACAGAAGCGCCTCTGGAAACGATCGCACTTTAGCTCCCGAGTAGCCAGGGACGCTTCGGGATCATGCTATGAGTCCCCGCCTCGCTATCCGCAAAGACCCCGTGGTCGCCGTGGTCCAATACCCGTTCAGGCGGAGGATTCTGCCCTGACAGCGCCCCTCCGATTTGCTCGGAGTGGCCGTCGCTCGGCTTGATCGGGGTCCCGCCCCGTCCGCATTCCCGTCAGGCGGCGAAGATGTCGATGGGTCGGTCGAGCGTGCGCATCAGATCCGTGCGCTCGGTTTCGCCCAGCCGGAGGCCGAAGCTCGCCATGTTCTGGACCATCTGAGCCACCCTCGAATCGCCCAGGGCGGCGATCGGCGCGGAGCCGGGCAGGGCCTGGCCGGAGCTCGCCTGAACGCCCGCCAGGTCGGGATCGACTCCGCCGGCCGGATCGACGTTCCGGAACCAGTCGTCGCCGAGCGAGCGCGCCAGCGCAGAGTCTTCGAGCCCGGCGCGAAGCAGGCCCGGAGCCACCGCGAGGTTGGTGGCCCCCAAAGCGGTCGCCGCCGAGCGGCCGCTCGGCCTGAAGGCGAGCGCCGCGTCTCCGACCGTCCGGACCGTTCCATCCGTCATCGTGAACCGGCTGGTCGCGATCAGGATGTTCTCGCCCGGCTTCACCGACTGCTGGGTCGGGGCCGAAGCGAGGTCGATCGAGGCCACGTTCATCTCTGCGAGACTCCTCAGCTCGCCGCCGTCGGTCATTCCGTTGCGGTTGGAATCGACCCACAATTTGAGCTCGCCGAAGCGAATGTCGCTCGAGTCGATCCGGCGGTCGCGGTTCGAATCGAGCGCCCCCAGAGCTTCGAGGTCGCTTCTCGCTCCGGGCTTCTCGGCGAGGAAGCTGAGCTCGGACGCCGAGCTGATCAGGCCGTCCTGGTCGCGGTCGATGACGAGGAAGCCGTCGCCCTTGCCGATCCAGCCGGTGTCGTCGCGAACTCCGTCCCCGTCCATGTCGAACAGGGCCTTGGACTTGGTGCGCCCGATCAGCTCGACCCCGTCGCCGTCCAGGTCGAGGATGACCGGAGCGAGCATTCCGATCGTCCGGTCCTTGAAGGTGAGAAGCGAGGCCGGGGCGATCCGGCCCGAATTCGGGTCGAGGCTGCCCTTGGCCTTGCGCAAGGTGACGAAGAGCTCGCCGCCCTCGGCCGTGATCCGGTATTTCTCGTCTTTCTTGGCGAAGGACGTGTGAACCGGCTCGATCGTCGCCGGCGCCGGGCCCGACTCGCTGGTCGCGGCCGGCTGGGCGTCGTCGGCGGAGTCTTCCGCCTCGACCGGGCTTGGGGCCGCCGGGGCCGGCTCGGCGGCGGCCGGGGCCGCTGCGGCCGGCGCCGCCGGCGCCGCTGGAGCGACAGGCGCGGGCGCTGCGGCGGGCGGGGCAGGGGGCGCCGCCGGCGGGCTTGCCGCCGGGGCGTCGGGCGCCGGCGGTGGCGCGGCCGGAGCCGGAGCCGGAGCCGGAGCCGGAGCGGACGCCGCGGTCGCCGAGATCGCGGTCAGCCCGGCCCGGTCGAGCCCGAGGATCTCGTCCGGCTCGGCGCGGCCGTTGCTGTTCGAATCGCGCCACAGCCGGAGGTCGAAATAGTCGGCGTCGAGCGCGCTGATCAGCTTGTCGCCGTTGGAGTCGAAGTCGGCCAGGGCGAAGGCCGTTCCGGCGACCTCGGTGGCGGGATCGATGATTCCGTCGCCGTCGCGGTCGATCGCGACCCGTGCCCCGGCCGGAAGCGGCATGGCCTCGCCGGCCTTGGCTCCGCCTCCCGCCGGATCGGCGACATGGTCCCAGCGAAGGGCGACGTCGCCGACCAGGCCGGTGCCTCCGCCCGCCCAGCGGAAGGTCGAGGTGCCGAGCAGCGCCTGGCTGGCGCTGTCGGCCGAAGGCGTCGCCGGCTTGGCTATGGCGAGGTCGATTCCCGCCACGCCCACGTCCGCAAGCGAGCGAAGCTCGCCGGAGTCGGTCTCGCCATCCTCGTCGGCATCCTGCCAGACCCGGAACTCGCCGAAGCGCGAGTCGAGGGCGTCGAAGCTTCCGTCGCCGTTGCTGTCATAGGCGCGAAGCCCCTCGAGATCGCTGGCCGCGCCCGGCAGGTCCTGGGCGAAGGAGAGCTCGGAGCCGCTGTCGATGAGGCCGTTGCCGTTGCGGTCGAGCACGAGGAAGCCCTGGTCGCCGGCGATCCAGCCGGCCTGGTCGCGGTCGCCGTCCCCGTCGACGTCGAACCGGACCGAGATCGAGGACAGGAACTGCCCCGAACCGCTCAGATCGAGGACGATCGGCGGAAGCTGCTGGAGGAAGGCGCTCGACCAGCGCGTTCCGGACCACATATAGCCCTGGGCGACCTCGTCGTAGCCGGACCAATTGTCCTGATAATATTCGGCGAGGGCCTGGTCGCCCACGCCGTTGGCGAAGTCGCCGAAAATCCCGTTATTGTTGGAGTCGCGCCAGATATATTTCTCGCGGACGATCTCCTCGGTCTTCACCCCCGAGACGCTTGCCGAATAGCCGTAGCCGGGCGCGAAGCCGGCCGAAGACTGGCCGCGCATCGGCAAGGTCACGCTTCCGTCGAAGATCGTCACCCGCTCGGAGACGTTCTCGATCGTGATTCGCACCGTTCCAACGGCGGAATCCAGCCCGCCCTGGTCGGTCGCGACGATCTGCAGGTCGTAATAAGCGCTCGCCAGCCGCTCGAAATCGACTCCGTTGGCGATGGTGATCTGTCCGGCGCTGTTGATCGCGAAGCTGTCGTAATTGGTGCCGTTGCTGTTGCCGCCGACGATCCGATAGCCGGCAATGGCGCCGAAGGTTCCAATATCCGGGTCGACCGCCTGAACGGTGGTCACGAGCGAGCTGACGACCTGGTTCTCCTTGCTGGTGGCGGCCAGTCCGGACGCGAAGGTCGCGGCCTCGTTGACGTCCCTGACATAGACCCAGACGTCCGAAGTGCTCGAATGGGTGCCGTCGCTGGCCCGGAAGGTCACTTTGATGTAGCCGAGCGTGTCGTTGTAAGGCCGAACGATCCCAAGGGCCGGGTTCTCGAAATCGAAGCTGTTGACGTTCCAGCTCAGAGCGCCGTTGCTCGGGTTGTAGGCGAACATGCCGCCCGGATTGGTGACCATCTGCATGGTCAGCGGATTGAGGTTGCCGTCGGGATCCCAGGGCCCGTTCACGAACGCCGGCACCGCGCCGTAGAGATTGCCATTCTCCTTATAGGTGTCCGGCGACAGCCAGCCGGTCGCCGGCGGATAGGGCGCGTTGTCGTTGAGGTTGTAGAAATAGTAGCGGAAGGTCCGCTCCGGCGATTTCAGGTTGGCGGAATCGGCCGCGACGATCCGGACGTCGACATAGCCGCGATTGCTCCCCGCCGCCGTGAAATAGGGCTTGTCCTTGAGGGTCTCGTAATCCACCGGCGTGATGAGTCGAATGAGACCGTTATTGCTGTCATACTGGTCGATCGCGAACATCCCGCCTGGATTGCCGCTGCCGCCCGCCTGGCTGAATTCGTACCTGACCGCACCGCCTTCGGGATCGGTGCTGCCCCAGAGCGACACCAGATATTCCGAATTCTCGTTGACGTGCAGCTCGGGCATCGCCCCCGGAATGGTCGGCGCCTCGTCGACGTTGGAGATGTTGACGAAGAAATTCTGGGTCGCCGACAGTCCGTTGCCGTAATTGTCGCGGACCTGGAGCGCGAGCGAATAGCTCCGAGTTCCGGCATCATAGTCGAAGGTGGAGCCGGCCTTGGTCCTGATCTGGCTGCCGACGATCTCGAACAGGCCCGCGCCGGTGCCGCCGGTGATCGAATAGATATGGCCGAGTTCGCCGAAGGCGGTGTTGTCGCGGTCCGGATCGTACGCCGAGAGGTGGGCGACGATCGAGCCTCCGGCCGCCGTCTCCATCAGGCTCGCGCTGCTTCCCGAGCTGAATGAGGGGGCCTCGTTGACGTCGGCGACGTTGATGACGAGGTTGGTCATCGTCAGGGCCGAGTTGAAATTGTCCGTCGCCTGGACGTTGATCGACACGGTGCCGTTGGTGGTGAGCTCGGAATCGATGATCGCGCCGTACCGGACCGTCACCACCCCGGTATAGGGATTGACGGTGAACCAGTTGAACGGATCGTTGGTGATCGAATAGACGACCGAGTTTTCCGGGTCGTTCGCGAACAGGGAGATGCCGGTGTAGGTCCCGCCGGTCGCCCCTTCGGTCACCCAGTTGGAGGACCAGTCCGAATCGTGGAATCCGGTCAGCGCTTCGTTGACCGGGGTGAGGTAGACGGTGAACGGCTGCTCCTTGATCAGGCCATTATTGTAATTGTCGCGCACTTGCAGGTTCAGCGAGTAGCTCGTCTGTCCGTTGTCATAGTCGAACGAGGCTCCGGCCCTGGTCCGGAGCTGGTTGCCGTTGACGATCTCGAACAGCGCCTGGCCGGTGCCCCCGGCGATCGAATAGACATGGCCGGCCTCGCCGAACGGGCTGCTGTCGAGGTCCGGATCGCCCGAGGCCAGGGCGATGACGAACACGCCGCCGCGAGCGGTCTCGCTCAGGTTCGCGCTCGACGCCGAGAGGAAATAGGGCTCCTCGTTCGAATCGATTATCGCAATCGGGACGCTGATCAGGCTGATCGACTGATTGGCGTTGTCGGTCGCCTTGACGTTGATCGAAGCGATGCCGTTGGGAGCCTGCTCGTAGTTGATCACGGCTCCGGCGCGCACCGTGACGACGCCGGTCGCCGAGTTGATCGCGAACCAGCCGAGCGGATCCTCGGCGAGCGAATAGGAGAGGCTTCCTTCCGGATCCGACGCCTGGAAGGTGAGTCCCACGACCGTCCCGGGGGCCGCCCCCTCGGCCACCTGGTTGGGCGCCGGATCGACGTCGGCAAGCCCGGTCGGCGCCTCGTTCACGTCCAGCACGTGGACGGTGAACAGCTGCTCGTGGACGAGGCCGGCATTATGGTTGTCGCGGACCTGCAGGTTGAGGGTGTAGCTCTTCGTGCCCTCGTAATTGAACGCGGCTCCCACCTTGCTGTGGATCTTGTTGCCCTGCACGATCTCGAACAGGCTCGCGCCGGTCCCGCCGACGATCGAATAGACGTGGCCGAACTCGCCGCTGGACAGGTTGTCCTTGTCCGGGTCGCTCGACGTGATGGTCGAGACGTAGGTGCCCGCCGCCGAATTCTCGTTGATGCTCGCGCTGTTCGGCGAAGTGATGAGCGGCGCCTCGTTGACGTCGTTGATGGTGATGGTCACGTTGGGCGCCGAGATCGTGAATTCGCCGTCCGTGACCTGGACGTTGATCGAGGCGGTGCCGTTCGTCGTCAGCTCATAGTCGATGACCGCTCCGGTCCGAACGGTGATGACGCCGGTCGTCTGGTTGATTGCGAACCAGTTCATCAGGTCGCTGGTGATCGAGTAGCGAAGCGAGCCCTCCGGATCGGTCGCCTGCATGGTGATTCCGACCGTGGCGCCGGCGGTGGCCGTGTCGTTGACCTGGTTCAGCGCCGGGTTGACGTCGATCAGGTTGGTCGGCGCCTCGTTGACATTCGCCGGCCGGATGACGACCGAGCTGTCCATGGTGACCGGAGCGCCGGTGCTGTTGTCGGTGATCCGGATCCCGACGGTGATGTCCCCCGCTTCGAAGTCCAGCGCGACTCCGGGCTTGAGCCACAGCTGGTTGCCGACGGTCATGAACCGGGCCGTCTCCACGCCGGTGACGGCGTAGGCGTAGGTTCCGGTCGAGTCGCCCGGGTCGACCGGGGCCAGAGTCCCGATCGCCATGCCCGAGGGGTGCGAGACGTTCTCCTTGAAGGCGGAACTGCCTTCGAAGGTGACGCCGGTGGGCGTCCCGTTGACGGTGACGTCGATGGTGCCCGTCGCCTGGGCGGAGATGGCCCCGTTGGAAGGCTCGCGGCTGGTCGCGCGCACCGTCAGCACGAAATCCGTCGAGCTTGCGGGCAGGACCAGCTGGAGAGTCGACAGCGCCCAGCCGGTGATCGTCGCGGTGGTGGACCCCGCGGCGGCGGTGAAGCTGTTCGAGCCCGAGCGGAGGACGGCTCCGACCGGGATGTTCTCGATGGTGATCGAGTTGAACACCTCGTCGCTGTCCGCGAGCAGGGCGATCACGGCCCCCGCCAGGGTCCCGTCGACCTCGACGGTCGTTCCGGCATTGCCCGAGAGCGCCTTCAGCCCCAGCAGCGGCATGTCCGCCATCGCCGTGACCGGAAGGCTCACGACCAGCGGCGCCGAGGACCAGAAGCCGTCGAAGGCGGTAAGGGTGACGCTGCCCGCGCCGCTGGCGTTGGGCAGGGCTCGGACGGTGACCCGGCGGGTCGAAGCGTCGATGACGGTGATATCGCTGGCCTGGATCGTCTGCAGCACTCCGCCGGACACGGCGGTGATGGTGATGCTTGCGGGCGCGGTCTGGCCGTCGGCGACCTTGAAGTGCAGGTTGACGCTTCCGTCCTCGTTGACGCTCGTCGGATTGGCGGGGTCGGCGGTGATCGTCGGCGGAGTGTTGTTGGCCCAGGTCTGCTTGATCTGGTCCTGGACGGTCGTCGACAAGGCCTCGAAGCTGGCCGGCTGGGCCTGGGCCGCCATGATCGAGATCAGCTGCGGGACGTTGACCTGCCTGTCCACGTAGAAGGCGTCGGCGACGAACATGTCGACCGCGAACGCATCGCTCCCCGGAGTGTAATTTCCGGCCGTGGAGTTGGCGAACCAATCCTTGATCGTGACCGAGGAGGTCGTGCCCAGCACCTTGACGATCAGGTCGCGAGTGCCTGCGACCTTGCTGAACCACAGGTCGGTGTTCTTGACGTTGCTGTTGTTGTCGAACACCACCGAATCCGTGCTGTCTTCGGTGTCGTAATTGTAGATCGTGTCGGCGCCGCTCGTCTTGCCGAAGAGATAGCCGTCGTCGCCCAGGCCGCCGATCAGGATATCGTTGCCTTCGCCGCCCTCGAGATGGTCGCCGGCATCCCCGGCGTCGAGCAGGTCGTTGCCGGCGCCGCCGTAGAGATGATCGGTTTCGCCGCCGCCGAACAGCCGGTCGTCGCCGTCGCCGCCGAACAGGTCGTCGACTCCGGCCTCGCCGTAGATGATGTCGTTGCCCGCATCGCCCTTCAGCGTGTCGTTGCCGGCGCCGCCGTAGATCAGGTCGTCGCCGGCGAGGCCGCTGACTTCGGAGCTGCTGCTCGTTCCGCGAAGCCGGTCGGAATGGGCCGAGCCTTCCAGATTCTCGATTCCGGAGAAAGTGTCGCCGGCGGCATCGGCCTGGGCGGCCGTGCCGGCCGCCAGGTCGACGTCGACCCCGGTCAGGGTGCGAGTGACCGCGGCGGCGATGGTCGTGCTGTTGACCACGGCCGCTCCGACCGCGCCCGAGGTGAAGCCGGCGCCCGCCACTGACGAGGCGTAGCTGACCTTGTCGATGCCGTCGCCGCCGATGAGGGCGTCGGATCCGCCCCGCCCCTCGAGGATGTCGTTGCCCGAGCCGCCTTCGAGGCGGTTGGCGAGGGCCGAGCCCGACAGGATGTCGTTGCCGCTGCCCGTCACCAGGTTTTCGACGTTCGTCAGCTTGTCCGCGGCGCTGTTGGCCAGGTCGACGGTCAAGGCGGCGGAAAGGGTCGCGAAGCTCGCCGTATCGATGCCGGCGCCGCCGTCGACCATATCCTCGCCGTCGGCGGAGAGGTGGACGAGGTCGTCGCCGATCCCGCCGTCGATGACGTCCGCGCCGGCGCCGCCGGTGACGACGTCGTTGCCGGCGCCGCCGTTCAGGGTGTCGATGCCGTCCTCGCCGGCGAGCACGTCGTCGCCGTCGTCGCCGTTCAGCACGTCGTTTTCGGTGCCGCCGAACAGGCTGTCGTTCTCGGTCCCGCCGTGCAGGATATCGGCCCCGGCCTCGCCGCGCAGGGTGTCGGCTCCGCCGTCGCCATGGAGAGTGTCGGCGCCCGCCCCTCCGGCGGCCTGGTCGGCTCCGGCTCCGCCGCGAAGGACATTGGCCGCCGAGCTTCCGGTCAGGATGTCGGCGAAGGCCGAGCCGGTGACGTTCTCGATCGTTCCAGCGGCATAGGTATCGCCTTCGGCATCGCCGCCGGCGCCCCGGTTGGCGAGAACGAGATTGACCGTCGCGGCCGACAGGTTGACCTGGACGCCTGCGGTCGAGCCGCCATGGTTGAGGGTGTCGGTTCCCGCCCCGCCGTCATAGGTGTCGGCGCCGGCGCTGCCGACCAGCAGGTCGTCGCCCGCCTCGCCGTGGAACACGTCGTCGCCGCCGCCGCCTTCCTCGCTCAATATGTCGTTGCCGTCGCCGCCCAGCAGCAGGTCGCTGTCGAGCCCGCCGAACAGCCGGTCGTCGCCGGCTCCGCCGCGAAGCGTGTCGGCGCCCGAATCGCCGAAGAGGATGTCGTGGCCGTCGTCGCCGGCGACCGTGTCGTTGCCGCCGCGGGCGTAGATGAGGTCGTCGCCGAGACCTCCGGTCAGCACATTGGCTCCGCCGCCGCCGGTCAGCCGGTCGGAATGGGCCGAGCCGGTCAGGTTCTCGACGCTCGTGAGCGTATCGCCGGCGGCGTCGGCATTGGCGCCCGTGCCGGTCGCGATCGAGACGTCGACCCCGTTCACGATGCGGGTCACCGCCGCGACTCCGGCCGAGCTTGACGCTCCGACCGCGCCCACATTGATATCGGAGCCCGCGCCCGAACCGGCGTAGGTGACGGTGTCGTCGCCGTCGCCGCCGGTCAGCTGGTCGGCGCCGCCGCGGCCATCGAGAACGTCGTTGCCGATTCCGCCGTCGAGCAGGTTGGCGCCCGCCGATCCCTTGAGCTGGTCGTGGCCGCCGCCCGTCGTCACCTGCTCGATATCGGTCAGCTTCTGGGCCGGGTCGGTGAGGTCGATCGCGAGTGCGACGTTGGTGGTGTAGACGACCTGGTCGATGCCGGCGCCGCCGTCGACCAGGTCCTCGCCCGCCGCAGTCAGGTGGATGATGTCGTCGCCGTCGCCGCCCCACAGGCTGTCCACTCCGGCACCGCCGGCGAGCGTGTCGTTGCCGGTCTCGCCGTAAAGCGTGTCGTTCTCGGTGCCGCCGTCGAGATCGTCATTCTCGCTGCCGCCGCTCAGGGTGTCGTCGCCCGCCTCGCCGCGGATGATGTCCGCCCCGGAATTGCCTTCGGCGAAGTCGCTGCCGGCGCCGGCGTTGAGCCGGTCGGCCCCGCCTCGGCCGGAGAGCCGGTTCGCCAGGTCGGTTCCGCTCAGCTCGTCGTCCAGCTCGGAGCCGGTCAGGTTTTCGATCGAGCGGTCGACATAGAGATCGCCTTCGGCATCGCCGCCCGAGCCGCGATTGGCGCTTACGCCGCTGACCAGCGCCGAGGACAGGTTGACCCGCACGCCCGCGGCCGAAGCGCGGAAATCGAGCGAGTCGACGCCGATTCCGCCGTCATAGGTGTCGGCGCCGGTGCTGCCGAGCAGGATGTCGTCGCCCGCTCCGCCGTTGAGAATGTCGTCGCCGGTGCCGCCGTCGTCGCCAAGAACGTCGTTGCCCTCGGCTCCGTTCAGGAGATCGTTGCCGCCGCCGCCGAACAGGCGGTCGTCGCCCTGCAGGCCGTGGAGCGCGTCCGCCCCGTCCTCGCCGTAGAGTATGTCGCTTTCGCCCTCGCCCCACAGCGTGTCGTCGCCGCCTCCGCCGATCAGCAGGTCGTCGCCGGCGCCGCCGGCCAGGAGGTTGTTGCCGTCCGTCCCGCGCAGGCGGTCGGCGGCCGCGGATCCGCCGGCCCATTCGATGCTCGAATAGCGGTCGCCCGCGGCGTCGCCGTTGGCGCCGGTGCCGGCCGCGAGGTCGACGTCGACTCCGTTCAGGGTGCGAGTCACCGCCTCGACCCCGGCGGCCCCGCCGATCGGTCCCGAGGTGAAGCCGGCCCCGGCCGCCGAGGAGGCGTAGGCGACGGCATCGACGCCCTCGCCACCGGCGAGCTCGTCCGAGCCGGCGCCGCCCTCGAGGATATCGTCGCCGGAACCGCCGCGAAGGATGTCGTCGCCCTCGCGGCCCTTGACGTTGTCGTGGCCGCCGCCGGCGTCGATCTCGTTGGCCAGCGCCGAGCCGAAAAGCTGGTCGTTGTTGAGTCCGGAGATCAGGTTCTCGACGTTGGTGAGCTTGTCGGCCGCCGAAACGGCGAGGTCGATCGTGAGGGCTTCGGAGACGGCGGCGAAGGTCGCCGTGTCGATCCCGGCGCCGCCGTCGACCCAATCCTCCGCGTCCGCCGCGAGGTGGATCGTGTCGTTGCCGGCGCCCGCGTCGATGACGTCGATTCCGGCCTCGCCGGACAGGACGTCGTTGCCGGTGCCGCCGGTCAGGGTGTCGGCGCCCAGCCCGCCCGAGATCGTGTCGGAATCGTCGCCGCCGTCGAGCTGGTCGTCGCCGTCGCCGCCGGAAATGGAATCGTTGCCGGCAAAGCCCTTGAGGACGTTGGAGCCCGCCGAACCGAGGATCGAATCGGCGAAATCGGACCCGTCGGCATTTTCGATCTGGCCGCCCGCATAATTGTCGTTGGTCATTCCGTCGCCGCTCGCGGCGCCGGTATCGAGGACGATGCTGAGGCCGGACGCGGAGCCGCGATAGTCGGCCGTGTCGATCCCGGTGCCGCCGTAGAGCGTGTTGGTGCCCGTGCCGCCCTGGAGCCGGTCGTCTCCGGAATCGCCGTAGAGCAGGTCGTTGCCGGTTCCCCCGTAGAGGCCGTCATGGCCGCTTCCGCCGGTCAGGGTGTCGTTGCCGCCGACTCCGGACAAAGTGTCGTTGCCGAGGCCGCCGGAAAGGTTGTTGACCTGCTCGTTGCCGATGACCGTGTCGGCGGAGCTCGAGCCGACGACATGCTCGATCGAGGTCGGATTGCCGCTTCCGGAGCCGAGGTTGAGGGTCGCTCCGTTCGAGCTTCGGTTCAGGTAGAGCGTATCGCTGCCGCCGCCGCCGTCGACCACGTCGTCCAGCGCTCCGCCGGCGAGAGCCCGGGCGAACAGGCTGTCATTGCCCTCGCCGCCGCGAAGGACGTCGAGTCCGGACTCGCCGTCGAGCAGATCGTCTCCCTCGCCGCCGGCGATCGTGTCGTTGCCGAAGCCGCCGACCAGCTCGTTGGCGTCGTCCGAGCCGGTAAGCTCGTCGTTGAAGTCCGATCCCGTGACGCCCTCGACGGCGATATATTGGTCGCCGGCGGCGTCGCCGCCGCTGGCCAGGCCGATCGCGAGGTCGACAAAGACCGCGGAGGCCGAGTTCGAGTAGGTGACGGTGTCGAAACCGGCGCCGCCGTCGATCCGGTCCGCTCCGGCCGAGCCGAAGAACAGGTCGTGCCCCGCGAGGCCGATCATGGTTTCGCGGCGGAAGGTGCCGAACAGGGTGTCGTTTCCCGGCGTTCCGACGATGTCGGGGCCGACGGCCTCGGCGACCGTCAGGAGGAAGATGTCCGCGACCGAGAATTCGCCGTCGGAGGCCGTCACCTTCACCGAATAGACGTCTCCGATCGATTCGAAGTCGGGCGTTCCCGAGAAGGTCCCCGACACTCCCTCGAAGGCGAGCCATAAGGGGAGGGCGCTGCCGTCGGCGAGGCTGGCGTGGAAGAAGAGCGCGTCCTGGTCGGGATCGAAGAAGGCCGTCGAGGGGATCTGGTAGAGTGCCTCCTCGCCGTCGTACCAGACCTGGTCGGCAAGCGGCGGATCGCCGATCTGGGGCGGGTTGTTGGGGTTGACCCCGAGGCTGACGAAGACGTCGGCGAACTGGATTCCCTGGATCTCGACCAGCCGGTCGAATCCGTCGTCGCCGTCCTCGTTCTTGAGGTCGGTCACCGAGACCTGGTCGACGGTCGAGATCAGATAGTCGGCCCGGTTGCCCGAATAGACGACGATGTCGTCGCCCTGGCCGCCGTCGAGCAGGTCGTCGCCGCCGCCGCCGGTCAGCCGGTTGACGCCGTCGTCGCCCTTCAGCGAATCGTTGAAGCGAGTGCCTTCGAGATTCTCGATCTGGTAGAACCAGTCGCCCTCGGCGTCGCCCTGCCTGCCCAGGTTCTCGGGCGCGGGCGGGGTGATTCCGTCCACGGAGGTGCCCGCGGCGAGGTCGACGACGACTCCGTTGATCCACATTCCGTCGATGACCGTGGTCGAGCCCGACTGGCTGGCCTGGCTCGAATAGCTTGCCGTGTCGCTGCCCAGCCCGCCGATCAGGAGGTCGCCGCCGTCGCCGCCGGTCAGAATGTCCGTTCCGTCGCCGCCGTCGATCCGGTCGCTTCCCCAGGACCCGTCGAGCCGGTTCGACCCCGAGCCGCCGATCATCTCGTCGTCGCCGGAGCCGCCGATCGCATTCTCGAACCCGGTCGCGGACTCGTCGACGCCCGCGATCGTCACTCGGCCCGCGGCCAGGTCGATCCTCTGGGCCGAGCCCGTGAAGCTCTGGTCGAGCGTGTCGACGCCCTCGCCGCCGGAATGGCTGTCGACGCCTTCCCCGCCCTGGATCCAGTCGTTGCCGAGCCCGCCGCTCAGAATGTCGTTGCCGCCGGCGCCGAACAGCCGGTCCGCCCCGGCGCTTCCGGTCAGGGTCTCGGCCCCGGCCGATCCGTTGATCTGCGCGATTCCCTCAACGCTGACGGCGCTGAGGTCGAGCCTGGCGCCGGAGGCCGCGACGATCTGGACGTCGGCGAAGTTCGCTCCGCTGATCTGCTCGACATTGGCGAGCGACTGGAGGTTGATCCGGGCCGAAGTGACGGTGGCGGCGAGGCGGTCGGCGCCCGCACCGCCGTCGACCATGTCGAAGCCGGACTCGGTTCCGAAGCGGAACTCGTCATTGCCGAGCCCGCCGTTGAGGGTGTCGTTGCCGGCTCCGCCGACGATGACGTCGTCGGCCGCTCCGGCGTTGACCGTGTCGTCGCCCGCCAGCCCCTCGTAGCGCACCGGGCCGACCCAATAGGATTCGGGGACGAGCGTGTCGGCCGAGGCGGTTCCGGTGAGGACGGCCCGGTCGACATAGTCCGCCGAGCTCTGCCAGGCCGCCGTCAGGGCGTCGATGAAGGGCTGTTGCGGCGATTGGGGCCAGGCCGCGGGGACCTGGCCGCTCTCGACCGCCATCGCCGCGACCAGCGCCTGCACGTCGAAGCGGGAGAGCATCTTGTCCCCCGCGACGATCCGGCGCGCCTGGCTCGCGCCCGAGCCGAACCAGTTGACCACCCGCACCGACGCTCCGCCGCCGATCGCGGTGATCACCAGGTCCGTGGAGGAAGTCGGGCGGCTGAACCACAGCCGGTTCCACGGCAGCTCCTCGAAGACCAGCTCGTCGCCGCCGGTGCCGGTGACGACCGAGTCGTTGCCGGAGCCGGCCCGGAAGATGAACTTGTCCGCCCCCGCGCCGCCGTCGAGGCTGTCGTCGCCGGCGCCGCCGTCGAGCACGTCGTCGCCGACCCCGCCGAACAGCCCGCCGTAGGTCGAGCCGGCCACGACCTCGAGCGAATTGTCGTTGCCGTCGCCGCCGACCAAAGTGTCGCGGCCGCCGCCGCCCTCGAGGCGGTCGACTCCGGCTCCGCCGCTCAGAGTGTCGGCCGCGCCCTGGGTCCGGGAGAGCCGGACATTGTCGATGATCGCTCCGAGGCCGTCGACGGCGCCGGTGCCGCGCAGGGTCAGGATGTTCGTGCCTTCGACGGCGACGAGGGACTTGGACCTGGTCGTCATCGTCGCCGTTCCGCTCGCGAAGCTGAGCACGACCTGGCCGTTCCACAGCACTTCGAAGCCGCCGGAAGCGGTCGCCGTCCGGGCCGCCGAGCTCAGCAGCAGGGAGAGGGTTTCGCCGGCCGCGAGATCCTTGACCTCCTGGCTGATCTCGACATTGCCGGTGCCGTCGTCGAGGTGGAGCGCCTTCGAGCCCTCGGTCGGAGTGACTCCGGCCGAGCTCGTCGTCAGCTGCACCGGGCGGTCCGAGTTCGACTTCCAGCCCGGCAGGTCGGTGGTGGTGAGGCCCCAGGGCTGGGCGACGTCGTTGGCGGCATCGCCCGTATTCTCGAAGCTGAAATTGACCAGGATGTTGCCGCCGGATTCGTTGCCCGACGTGCCGTCGCCGCGAAGGATGTCGTTGCCGTCGCCGCCGGCGAGCACGTCGCGGTCGCCGCCGCCGCTGAGCACGTCGCTTCCGGCGCCCCCGGCGAGATTGTCGTCATGGACGTTGCCGGTCAGGGTGTCGTTGCCGTCGTCGCCGACCAGCACGTCTGCCCCGAGGCCGCCGGTCAGATTGTCGTTGCCGCGATTGCCCTTGATGATGTTGTCGCCGCTATTGCCGGTGATGTTGTCGTTGAAATGCGTGCCGATCACGTTCTCGACGGAGAAGAAGGTGTCCCCCGCGGCCTCGCCGCCGACCGCTCCGGTCGTGCTTGCGAGGTTGATCGTGACTCCGGTGCCCCCGTCGCTTCCGACATAGGTGGCGGTGTCGACTCCGGCGCCGCCTTCCAGCTTGTCGGCGCCGAGTCCGCCCGACAGCTGGTCGTCGCCGTCGCCGCCCTGGAGGATGTCGTTGCCGTCGAGGCCGGACAGGGAATCGTCGCCGAAGCCGCCGGCCAGGGTGTCCGCCCCGGAAGTGCCGACGATGAGTTCGTCGACCGGGGCCGCCTGGGTGTCGCTGCTGGCGGTGAGGAAGGTTCCGGACTCGTTGTAGAGCAGTCCCGCCAGGCGCACCGAGCTTCCGTCGGCGAATTCGATCGTCTCGATGGCGCGATCGACATGAGCGGCGGCGCCGTTGCGGAAGCTGACGATCCGGATCTGGTCCGTCGAGCTTCCGACCAGCGAGATCAGCAGGTCGTTGGCGTTGTCGCCGGTGTCGAAGGCGAAGATCAGGTCGGACAGGCCGATCGACTGCTCGCCCGAATAGCCGGCGAGGCCGGTATGATCGGCGAACAGCAGGACGTCGTTGCCGGCCGGCCCCTCGGGCTCGACCGCGGCGACCTCGTTGCCGTCGAACTGGTAGATCGGCCGGCCCTCGTCGTCCGGAAGCCAGCCGGCCTGCTCGAAGGTGCCGGGCATCGGCAGCTCGCGGTTGGAGGTCGGCGCCAGCCGCTTGCGGTAGAGGATCTCGCCGCTCTCCGCATTCGCGACGACATGCTCGAACTGATATTGGCCGTCCGACTGCGAGACGAGGTTCATCTGCGCCACGAAGGGCCGCTCGAGCCGGCCCTCGCGGTCGACCAGGACCCGCTTGGAGGGGCTGTAGCGGTCGTCGATCGTGTCCTTGCCGTCGCCGCGGCCGAATATGTAGGTGTCGTCGCCCAGGGCGCCCCGAACCGAGTCGTCGCCCTTGCCGCCGCGAAGCTCGTTGTCCATGACGTTGCCGGAGAGCACGTCGGCGGAATCGGATCCCCGAAGGCCCTCGATTCCCACATAGGTGTCGCCGGCCGCTTCGCCTGCGGTGGTGTCGGTCGCCGGCCTGGGCGCTTCCAGCGAGGCTTTGACGCCGGTCGCCGCGGTCTCGTAGCTCGCGACGTCCATCCCCTCGCCGCCGACCAGCAGGTCGCCCGAGACGGTGCTGTTGCCGGCCCCGCCGATCAGCACGTCGTCGCCCCCGCCTCCGAGCAGCGTATCGCGCCCGCCCAGCCCGATGAGGATGTCGCGGCCGGAATTTCCGTTGAGGATGTCGTCCTTCGAATCGCCGGTGAGCTGGTCGTCCCCGGCATTGCCGGTGATCCAGTTCTTGACTCCGGCGGTTCCGGTCACGCTGTCATTGCCGTCGCTGCCGCCGTCGAGGCGAATGTCGCTGACGTCGATGGCGCCGACATTGACGAAGCTGAAAACCTCGATCGAGCCATGGGCGGCGGCGGTTCCGGCCGGACCCCATTCCTTGAGCCTGATCTGATCGACCATGGCGGCGAAGGTCTTGGCCTGCGATCCCCACTGCTCGACTCCGATGAGGAGGTCGCGGTTGCCGTTGGAGCGGGTGAAATGGAGGTCGTTGATGTCGATTCCGAGACCGAACTCGATCGCGTCCCGGCCGTTGTCGGCGACGATCGCGTCGGCGCTTGCCGGCATGTGCCGCCACAAAGTCCCGGACTCGGCCTCGTAGCGGGTGCGGGTGAGCCAATGCTCGCCGTCGTGGATGACGCTTCCGTCGGTATGCCCGATCGTTCCGTCGCCGTTGAGCTGGTAGCCGCTCCGGAATCCCTGGCCGGCGACCCAGACGATCTCCCATTCCTCGCTGAGCGAATCGATGATCGTATCGTGCCCGTCGCCGCGGGCGAACTTGAAGATGTCGTCGTTGAAGCCGCCGATCAGCTCGTCGGCGCCGGCTCCGCCGGTGAGGACGTCATGGCCCTCGCCGCCATAGAGGGTGTCCGAGCCTCGCCCGCCGCTGACGAAGTCGCGGCCGCCGCCGCCGAACAGGGTGTCGTCGCCATGGGCGCCGACGACCACGTCGTCGCCGCTGTCGCCCGAGACCGTGTCGTTGCCGAGCCCGCCGTTGCCGAAATCGTTACCGGCCATGAGGAAGACGATGTCGTCGCCCGAGCCGGCATGGACGAAGTCGGTGCCCTCAGTGCCGATGATCGTCTCGGAGCCGTCGCTGCCGAGGATGATGGTGTCGAAATCGGAAAGCCTGATCTCGTTGCCGTCGTCGAACCTCAGGGTCTCGATCTTGTTGAAGCTCGAGAACCAGTCCTTCAGGATGACTCGATCGCCCTCGAACACGCCCTCCGGCCAAAGCTCGATGATGAAATCCAGCCCGTCGGCGGATTTGAGGATCTTGATGTCCTCGATGGTGATTCCCTTGCCGAGGACGAGGACGTCCTCGCCGCCCGCGGCCGCTCCGGCGGGAGTCACCTGGACTCCGCCGCCTTCCCAATTGTCGAGGCCCCGGCCCTCGAGCCACAGGGCGCCGCTCAGCGCATCCTGCTGGAGCAGGGCGATCTCGGCGGCGCTGAGGTCGTTATAGGCCTGGCCTACGACCGTCTCCATGCTGAGGCCGCTCTCGTCGCGGATGATGTCGGCGTCGGCGAGGTTGGAGCTTCCGACATCCCCTCTCCGGAAGAGATACTGGTCGTCCCCGCGGCCGCCGCGAAGCACGTCGCCACGGCCGGCGCCGCCCGTCAGGACGTCCCCGCCGTCGCCGCCTTCGAGCGTGTCGACTCCGTCCCCGCCCTCGAGCCAGTCGGAGCCCTCGCGGCCGATGATGACGTCGTCGCCCGCGCCGCCGTGGAGATAGTTGCCGTCGCCGCCGAGCGTGCCGGGATCCTTCGATCCGGCATTGAGCGAGTCGTTGCCCTCGCCGCCGTAAATCCAGTCGTCGAGGCGGCCGCCATATATCGTGTCGTTGCCGGCGCCGCCGAGCGCGGTGTCTCCTAGATTCGAAGCGTAATAGGTATCGTCGCCCTCCCCGAGGTCGACCGTTGCGGCGATGCCGACGTGGAGGGCACGGCGGTCGGAGGTCGAAACGGTGAGGCTGGCGGGGGGCTCCGCGGGCCCTTCCTCCGGGTCGGGAGGGCCGATGTCGGGCAGCGGCAGCTTCGAAAGGCCGAATCCCACGGCCGCGGGCATGCCCGAATGCACGGTCGCATCGTCCATCCACACGAGGGGATGGCCCGAATCTCCGTCGACGATGGTCCCGGTCCCGACGGCCAGCCGATCTCCGTTCGACAGCGCCGCGGCGCCTGCGGTCACCCGGGCGCCGAGGGTGAAGGCTTCGTTCGCTTCCTTCCCGGTGACCTTGTTCTGGGCGTCCAGTCCGTTGTCGCGGACGATCGGGACTCGAACGAAATATTCGGTCTCGCCCGCGGCGATCGTCAGGCTGTCGGACCGTACCCACCCGCCGTCCGGGCTTGCGGAAACCTCGATTGCGGAGAGCCAGTCCTCCTCCTTGGTCGCCCCGTCCTCGGCGAGCGAGAGATTGAGCGAGATGGCCGTGCTGGCGGCGCGCGACAGGGTCAGCCGGAATATGGCATGGCCGTCACCCTCGGCGGCGAACGAGCGGCCGACCTGGAGGTAGGGCAGGGCGCCGGCATCGACGATCGTGATCGTCGCGTCGGGGCCGTGAAGAGCGAAACGCTGAGCGCCGGTGAAGCCGAGGCGGAAGCTCTCCTCGGGTTCGCCGCTCGCATTGGCGGCGATGGCGAGGGCGATCTCGCCGCGCCTGCTCCACGGAATGGCGACCTCGGCGTCGGTGACGGCCGCGTAATCCTCGCCCGCGACGGCGATGTCGATATTGTCATGCTCGTTGACCATCAGGCCGCGCTGGTCGGCGAGGAAGCCGGCGGTGAGGTCGAAGACGTCGTTCCCCGAACCCAATTCGATGAAGGTCTGGTTGGCGACGTCGGTGGCGTCGTTGATGGTGAAATTGCCCACCTTCATCGAGCGAACATATTTGCCGATGCTGATGTCGTAGTTCAGCAGGAACTCGACCGTGGCCGGTGTGGCCCGGGCCTGATCCAGGAGGAAGCCGAAACCGCCATACCAGTCGGCGGCGTGACGCCGGTCGAGCCCGAGCTCCTCGGCGCGTGCCGTGGTGATCACCCAGCCCGCGATGTAGGTCTCTTTTTCGCCGCCTTCGAGGGATTCGGCCACGGCCTCCACTGCGCCGGGATTGTTGCGATAGAAGGCCCAGTCGCGAGCGATGGCGATGTCGCCGATGAGCGTGGTGAGGTCGAAGGCCCCTCCGGCCAGCATTTTCGCCGAGGAATTGTAGAGTGCCCGCTTCAGGTAGACGTCGCCGCCGGCGAGCTGGAAGTCCGGATCCGCCAGGCCGATCCCCACTCCGTGGCTGATCAGCTTCTCCGCTCCATTGTCTCCCTTGAACTCGATCGCATCCGTTTGCGGAGCCGAGGACGACCGGTAGACGAAATTGCCCTTGCGCGTTCCGTAGTGGCCGGTGTCGACCGCGCCCGGATTGAGAAGCGTGCCGCCGGTCATTGCGAGCAGGCCGTTGAAGCTTTCGGCCGCCGAGGTCGCGAGCGATTTGCCGGCCTCGGGAGTTGCGCCGCCATAGGCCCAGGAATCGCCCGCGACGAAGCGTCCCTGCGCTTCGTCCCATTCGGTCCCGGCGCCGGAGCGGGGCGAGCCGGAGAAGACGGAGCCGATCAGCCCGCCGACGATATAGCCCAGGAAGGCTCCGACCAGAGCGCCGATCGGACCGGCGGCGGCGAATCCCGGCCCGGCCCATTGGACGGCGAGATAGGCTCCGGTGATTCCTCCCACGGCGCTGCCCAGCTGGGCGCCGAGCTGGCCGCCGGTCGTATCGAACTGGATTATCCGAGAGGCGAGCTCGGTACCGACATAGGATCCGACCGCCGTCCAGATCGCGATGGCGCCGGCGCCCTTGAAGGCGTTGGTGACGGCTTCGGCGCCTTGGCCCGCCGCCAGCCCGGAGACGATCTGGCCGATCACCGAGCCCGCCGCCGCCCCGACAAGCTCTCCCGCGGTCCCGGTCAGGCCGACCGCCTTGATCAGCTCCGCGGTGATGTAGGATGACACGGCGCCGGTCGCCGCGCCCTTGATATTGCTGGGCAGCATCGCTCGCCCGGTCTGAAAACCCTGGTGAAGCGAATTGTAGGTGAGGCCCGTCGCGATGCCCTGCCCGGCGCTCGTCGCAAGGGCGCCGAGCACTCCGCTCAGCACCACCGCCGTCGTCTTGTTGTCGCCGGCGAGAACGCGCCCGAGCGTGGAGCCGAAAACCCCCGCGATCGAGCCGACGAGGTTGATCTGCTCCTCCAGCATCCGGGCGTCTTCGAAAATCTGCTCGATCGTGCCTTCGTTCGGCTTCAGGCCGAGGATGCGGTACTTGTCGAGCAGGCGATCGCGCGCCAGGCGGGCCGAGACGGCGGTGACCCGATGGTCGTTCTCGGGAAAAAGGTCGTTGATATATCTGTGGACCGCGACGATCGCCGGCGAATCCGTCTGGAAAAGGGCGGTGAGCAGGTCGCGCGGAGTCGATTCCACCACGTTGACGAGCGACTCGCGCTGGCGGGCCTCCTTCGTCTCCGTCGCCGGGGCGAGGCCGTCTTCCATGCCCTTGAAGTGAGGGTCCAATTCCGAGTCGGCATTGTCGATGACGTGGGTCTGGCCGTTCACCTCCATCTTGCGGGTGACGTTGCCGTCGACATCGATTTCGAGAAACAGCGTCGCCGGCCCCCACGGGAAGGTCACCGACCTGGCGACTTTGACCGATCGCCTGCCGCCCGTGACGGGGTCGTCGTCGAATATATAGATGTCGTCTATTTTTCCGTTGCCCGAGCTCGTCTTGACGCCGTCCTTGCTGACGATCACGACCCAGAATACGGCCGGGCCCTGGACGATCCTCGTCGACGTGACCGACGTGTCGCCTGTGGTGGTGGTCCGGGTCAGCGCTTCCCGATATTCCTTGCCCTGAAGCACGGCGGTAAGCTTCATCGAGTTGAGTAGGCCTGCGCCGACGGTCTTCAGATTGGCGTCGGTGACTTCAACGCCGCTGCCCGCGCCCACGGGAACCCAATTGAACGTGCCGTCGGCCGGATTTGGCTGCGACCAAATCATGACCATCGTGCCTTTCGGCATCGCCGTACGCTTGCCGCTGGCCGATACGTAGTCGGGGACTCCCTCCTCGTCGACGACGAAGCCGATGGGAGTTCCACCGAAATAGATGAGCTTGACCTTGAACTCTATGTTGTCGCGATGGGTTTTGGCCCAGGTCTCGATCATCGAGAATTCGTTCCACCATTCCTTCTGCAGCCCGCTCACCCAATTCTGGAACGCCGCCGAGCCGGTGCCGCCTCCATCCGGGATCAGCGAGTTGAGGCCGGCGAAATAGGGGACCTGGTAAGCTCCCGGCCGAGGCCGAAGCTCCAGATAGGAGCCCGCGGGGAGGATAGTGTCCCCGTCGAAGGCGCGGTGGACGATTTGCGGCGTCGCTTCCATGACGAACTGGCCGAACTGGTTCACCGACATCCGGAAGCCCTGATTGGTGAGATACTCGCTCACCCCCATCAGGATGAGCGGCACGATCCCGCCCTTGATCATTCCCCAGCCCTTCAGGGCGGCATGGGCCTCCAGCGCCAGGAACCCGGCGCTCTGGGTCAGAAGGAGGTTGCGCTCCTCCACGGTCTCGGCGTTGAGGGCGGCCTTGGCGTCGAAGCTGATCGCCAGCACGGTGAAGACGGCGCCGATCCAGGCCGCGAACGGAAGGCCCTTCAGGCGATGGGCGAGCCCCATCGCCTTGGCCTTGTTCACCACCCAGTCGCGGGCGAGCTCGCCGTCGGGCAGGCTGTTGAGCCATATCGCCAGCGACCGCGGGTCGGCGGCGGCGAGCTCGGCGCTGAACGGCAGCTTGCCCGTTCTCTCGGCGGCCTCGGCCGCCTGCAGGAACTGCTGGGCCGACTCGAAGTTCATCCATTCGATCGGAAGGCCGAGGGCGGCCATTGCGTCGCGCCGGTCCGTGAACGGCTTGAGCGTCTGCCCGAGAGCGTCGAACTGAGCGCCCTGCCTGAACTTCCTCGGATCCAGGAAGTCTCCGATCAGCGTTTCGGCCTGCGCGGGAGTGAGGTTGCCGAACCTCAGGTCCGCCGCGGTCAGGGGCATTTGCCCGGACTTGATTCCCCACGCGGTGAGGTCGCGGACCCGATCTATATATTTCTCGAACGCCGCCTTCATGGCGATGTATTCGGGCTTGTTGACGTCGCCGATCTGGACCAGCTCGTACGCCGTATATTCGCCGAACTCCCAGTTCTGGAAATCCGCGATGATCTGCCACTGCATCTGCTGCACCCAGTGGTGGTTCCCCAGGTGAAGGGGGGTGCCGGCCTGAAGCGCGAGTTGGGGATCGGTGGGCAGGTGGAACTTGTTGAAGCTGGACTCGATCCAGGCGTGAACCTTGTCCTGCCCCAGAATATTCACCATCAACGGATGGTAGATGCGCATGTCGAACTGCGCGTTGTAGGTCTTCTGGAAGATATGATGCGTCGCTATGACGTGCTTGTTGGCTGAGCCAGTATTCACGACGATGCCCTTTTCATGTCCCAGAAGGGATGGTTTTTGAAAGACAGATAGTCCGGCTCTTCTTTATCAGCGCCCAGATCGGCTTCCGTCGGCGGCTGAAGCGGCGTGAACACGGCTCCGGTCAGTCCCGCCGAGCGCCAGCGGTCGGCGAAGAGCGCGTCCACGATGAAATGCGACTGGTATCTCGGGAAGTAGAAGGAATGATATTCGTCCGGCAGGCCGGCGGTCATCTGGACGTCGTTGAGCAAGACTATCCCCCTGTTCAGGGTTTCGAAGCTCGACCGCATTTCGTCGAACTCCTCGACGATCCGTGTCGCGTCGGCCATCCAGTAGGAGGGTATCGCCTCGCCCTCGCCGTCGAGGGTGTCGCACTCGGCCAGGTCGAGTCCGTCGGGATCGACAGCCTCCGTCAGCGCCTTGGCCCGGCCCGAAATGAACCAGGGTTTGGCGCCGTAGAGATCCTGAAGGACGCCCGTCTGGGCTCCGACTCGAATCCTCGGCCTCCCGGCGAGTCGCGGCAGCCCCGTCGCGAAGGGCGTCCGGTAGGCCCGCACCTTGTGCTCGAGACGGCCCTGGCCTCGCCCGTCGGCGAGCACCTCGTCCCGGTTGAGGAACTCGACGTCGCCGAACGGCGTCCGGAAGTCCTGCGAAAAGATGTAGTAACGCTTTCTGTGCCGGTCGGGCGGAGGCCGCTTTTCCGCTTCGGCTTCGGGAAGCCGCGGGCGGCGGGCCGGACCTGCCGTCATCGGCGTCCTGCGCGAACGATGAAGGCTGGATTGCGGATCATCCCCTCGGTCTCGCGGACCGCAGGCGGGACGACAATCGCGATATGTTGACCTTGGGAGTCGTTCGCGTGACTTCGGGTAACGTCGCCGACGGCGGCACGGGGAACGTGAATAGAGAGGCCACCATCGATGCCATCCTTGCAAGTCGCAGGATGGAGAGAAAGTGACAGGTCCCACCCAGGCACCGCCCCCCAACGGCCCAATTGATATTACTCGCCTGAAACGGTCGTATTGAACGAGTTGAACCTGTCGACCGGCAGTCGAGTGGCCGGGTGGACGCCCGCCTCCCGCCCTTACTTGGGCTCGCCCGCCGCGATGCGAGTTCATCGGCGTTCATCCTGTTCAAGAACGATGGCATAGGGAGGAGCAAGGGAACCGCTCCTGGGCCGATCAAGTCGAAGGGGGGAAGCGGGCGCAGGAAGGAGGATCGTGGTCGATGCCGGAGCCGAGCAACTGGAGTCGTGAGCAATGACGGCCCCCGTCGCGCGCCAAAGCTGGGGAGCGTTGGGAGCGGCGGTGGGAGCGGTCAGCACGGGGGAGCTGCTTCACACCGTCGAAACTCAGTCGGCCGTCCTCAGGCACGCTTATTACCGGCCGGGCGCGACGGTGATCCAGCGCGAGCTCGAGGACCGGGCCATCGTCTACACGGTCGGAGGGCCGATCTTCAGGGGCGGAACCGAGGAGCGCGCCCTGGGCCGCCGGCTGATCTACCTTCCGCGCGGCCATGACGAGGTGCTTCGCTTCGACGGGCCCGCCCACGTCCTCGCCATCGAGATCCTGCCCTCATGGACCCCGCCCGGAGCCGAAGCGGGCTGGCCGGACGAGCCGCTCCCGCTGATCGCCACCTTGTACGAGCAGGTCTGGGAGGTCCTGATCGCGATCGCCGAGCGCCGCCCCAGCGCCGCCGTCCGAACCGGGCTCGACCGCCTGCTCAGCGACGTCCTCACCTTCTCGCGAAAGCGGGCGCCGGAATGGCTTCGGCACCTGGTCGACGACCTCCATGAGAATTGGCAGACCTCGCCGATGCTCGCCGACCTTTCGAGGCAATATGGCAAGTCGGTCCAGCACATCTGCCGGTCCCTGAAGAGCTATACCGGAACCACCCTTCAGCGTTACCTCCTGCTGCTCCGGCTCGACCATGCGCGAGGGCTGATCTGGGGGACGGACATGCCTTTGTCCGCGGTCGCCAACGCGACCGGATTCGCCGACCAGAGTCATCTCACCCGCGCCCTCTCCTCCCATCTCGAGATCACCCCGCTGAGGCTGCGCCGGGCGGCGCCCTGCCTCCAGCGCGAGCGCTTCCTCGTCACCGAGGAATCAGGCTGAGCCCACGGCTCTGCCGAAGGCGCGCCGCCCCCGCAAATAGGTCGCGGCGACCGCCCGGTCGTCGCCCAGCACCTGAAGCGCGAACAGCCGGTCGTGGAGCGAGGCGCCCGAGCAGCGCCGGGCGAGCAGGGGAGTCGCCGACTCGTCGAGGATTATGAAATCGGCTTCCTGCCCGGGCTGAAGCCCGCCGACGCGGTCCGCGATCCCCATCACCCGGGCTCCGCCGGCGGTTGCGAGATGAAGCGCGCGGAAGGGATCGAGGCTCGCCCCCCGCAACTGGCAGGTCCGGTAGGCTTCGCCGAGCGTGTGGAGAACGGAAAGGGTCGTGCCCGCCCCGATGTCGGTCCCGATCCCGAGCCTGACCCCGTGGCGGTCCGCCTGGGCGAGATCGAACAGGCCGGAGCCGAGGAACATGTTGCTGGTCGGGCAGAAGGCGATTCCCGAGCCCGCCTCGGCCATCCGCCCCAGCGCCCGGTCGCTCATGTGGACGCAATGGGCGAAGACCGAGCGCGGCCCGACCAGCCCGAACCGGTCGTAGACGTCGAGATAGTCGGCGGAGTCCGGGAAGCGCTGGGCGACGAACTCGATCTCGCCCGGATTCTCCGAAAGATGGGTGTGCATCAGCACGTCGGGATGGGCCGCGACCAGGGCTCCGGCGTCGGCGAGCTGCTCGGCGCTGGAGGTCGGGACGAAGCGCGGAGTCACCGCATAGCCGATCCGGCCTCGGCCCCGCCACCGCCCGATCAGCGCCTCCGAGTCGGCCCGGCCGGAATCCACCGAGTCGCTCAGGCCTTCCGGCCCGAGGTCCATCAGCACCTTGCCGGAGACGATCCTCATGTCCCGCTCCAGCGCCGCCTCGAACAGGGCGTCGACCGAGCCCATGTGGACCGTGGCGAAGACGAGGGCGCTGGTGGTGCCGTGGCGGAGCAGCTCGTCGAGGAAGAAGGCGGCCACCGAATCGGCATGGCCGCGGTCGGCGAACGCCTTCTCGGCCGGGAAGATGTGCCGCTCCAGCCACTGCATCAGCTGCTCGCCGTGCGAGGCGATGCATTCGATCTGGGGATAGTGGACATGGGCGTCGACGAAGCCCGGGACGATCAGGCCTTCCAGCCGCTCGGCCTCGACGCCGGCGAACCGGGCGGCGATCTCGTCATTGGGGCCGCAGTCGAGGACGA
The DNA here is from genome assembly GCA_036386795.1 of Allosphingosinicella sp. Lineage (GTDB taxonomy): Bacteria > Pseudomonadota > Alphaproteobacteria > Sphingomonadales > Sphingomonadaceae > Allosphingosinicella. The sequence continues at coordinate 85,707 of DASVUZ010000037.1, read as the reverse complement.
ATCCGTCCCCGACGACGAGCAGCCCGTCCTCGAAATGCCGGACCGCGCCCACTCCGGCGAGCGACGGATCCTCGGGGACGCTCAATATCTCGCCGCGAAAGGCCTTCATTCGGGGCTCCTCAGCATGAGCAGTTGCGCGAGCACGGCGATCGCGATCACCTCGGGCTCCCGGCCGCTTATCCCGGGAAGCCCGATCGGACAGGTCAGTCGCCCGGAATCGATTCCGTCCGCCGCCAGCCGCTTCAGGAAGCGGGCGCGCTTGGTCTTCGATCCGATCAGTCCGACGAAGCTCGCGCGCCCGCCAAGCGCCGCCGCCGCGAGCGAATAATCGAGGCCGTGATCGTGGGTCATGATCACGACCGCCGAACCCTCCGGCGCCGCGGCCGCGCCGGCCATCATCGCCGCTTCGTCGCTGAGGAAGACTCCTTGGGTTTCCGCCATTTCGGGCCGGCTGTCATGCCAGGCGATATGGAGCGGAAGCCCATCCGCCCGGGCGGCGATGGCTCGGCCGACATGGCCGGCGCCGAACAGGATCACGGGAAGCGACCGGCTTTCGACCGGCTCCAGGAATCGCGCTCCGGCGGCGGGGAGCGGCCCACTCGCGCCGAGGGCCTCGCGGCTCCCGCCATTGAGCGGCTTGCGCTCGACGCGATTGGACAGCTCGACCTCGAACGGCTCCTCGCCCTCCGGCACGCTTCCCAGGCGCTCGATGAGCAGCCGAACCCGGCCGCCGCAGCATTGGCCGAGCAGCGGACCCAGCGGATAGTCCTGCACCCGCCAGCTTCCCGGCTCGAGCCCGAGGATCGCCCGGGCCTGAGCCATCGCCTGATGCTCCAGCCTTCCGCCGCCGATCGACCCGGCGAGCCCGCTTTCGGTGACGACCATTCGAGCGCCCGGCCCGCGCGGAGTGGAGCCTTCGGTGGCGAGGATGGTGACCAGCGCCGCCGGCCCCTCCGCCAGGGCCCGGCGCGCCTGATCGGTCCAGTCAGCCACGCGACGTTCCGGCCGCTCCAACCCCTCTCCCGTCCTTCACGGGAGAGGAGGGGCCCAAGCGAAGCTTGGGAGGTAAGGGTCTGTAGCAAAGAGTCAGCAAGACCCTCACCTCCCATCGCCTGCGGCGATGGGCCCCTCCTCTCCCGCGGAAAGCGGGAGAGGGATTGGAGGGTCGCAAGGCCCGCGGGTCATCGCGCCCGGAGCTCATCGATCGCGGCGAGCATGGTAACCAGCACCGCCGGGCCCTTCGCCAGGGCCGTGCAAGCATGATCGGTCCAGTCAGCCATTCGTCGTTCCGCCGCCTCGAAGCCCCTCTCCCGTCCTTACGGGAGAGGAGGGGCCCAAGCGAAGCTTGGGAGGTGAGGGTCTGCAGCAAAGAGTCAGCAAGACCCTCACCTCCCATCGCCTGCGGCGATGGGCCCCTCCTCTCCCGCGGAAAGCGGGAGAGGGATTGGAGGGTCGCAAGGCCCGCGGGTCATCGCGCCCGGAGCTCATCGATCGCCGCGAGAATTCGTTCGGGCGTGGCCGGAGCGTCGAGCTTCGGCAGGCCCTTGCCAGGCGCGGCGGCCGCGACCGCCTGGGTCAAAGCCGAGAAGACCGAGATGGCCAGCATCAGCGGCGGCTCGCCGACCGCCTTGGAGCGGTGGATGGTCGCCTCCGAATTCTCCCCTCGCTCCCAGATCGCGATCTCCATCCGCTCCGGCCGGTCGTTGGCGGTGGGGATCTTGTAGGTCGAGGGCGCGTGGGTCAGAAGCCGGCCGCGATCGTCGAACACCAGCTCCTCGGTGGTCAGCCAGCCCATGCCCTGGATGAAGCCGCCCTCGATCTGGCCGAGGTCGATCGCCGGGTTGAGCGACCGGCCGACGTCGTGGAGGATGTCGACCCCTACGACCTTGTGCTCGCCCGTCAACGTGTCGATGACGACCTCGCTCAGCGCCGCTCCGTAGGCGAAATAGAGGAAGGGGCGGCCGCTGTGGCTGGCCCGGTCGTAATGGATCTTGGGGGTGGCGTAGAATCCGGACGCGAACAGCGGGATCCGCGCGAGATGAGCCCTCCGGCACAGCTCGGCGAAGCTCCACTCCTCCGATCCCTCCTGGCCCGCGGCGAAGGTGTCGAGCCGTTCCTTGACGGTCTCGGCGGCGTTCTTCGCGGCCATTGCGTTGAGGTCCGAGCCCGACGAGGCGGCCGTGGCCGAGGTGTTGGGGACCTTGTCGGTTCGGGTCGAGCTGATCTTCACCGTTTTGACCGGCACCCCGAAGACGTCGGCGACGACCTGGGCGACCTTGATCATCAGCCCCTGGCCCATCTCGGTGCCGCCATGGTTGAGGTGGATCGAGCCGTCGGCATAGACCAGCACCAGGGCTCCGGCCTGGTTGAGATGGGTGGTCGTGAAGCTGATCCCGAACTTGACCGGAGTGAGCGCGAGCCCCTTCTTGAGGACATTGTGGCGGGCGTTGAACGCCTCCACCTCGGAGCGGCGGGCGGAATAGCCGGCCCCCTCGGCCAGGTCGGCGATCAGCTCCGGAGAGACATTGTCCTCGACCGTCATGTGATAGGGGGTGACGTCGCGGCCCGGGCCGTAGAGATTGGCCCGGCGCACCGCCAGCGGATCGAGGCCGAGATGCGCGGCGATCGAATCCATCGCCCGCTCGATCGCCATCATCCCCTGCGGCCCGCCGAAGCCCCGGAAGGCGGTGTTGGAGACGGTGTGGGTCTTGGGCCGGTGGCTGAGGATCTCGACGGACGGCAGGAAGTAGCAATTGTCGGCGTGGAACATCGCCCGGTCGTTGATCGCGAGGCTGAGGTCGGCGGTCGCTCCGCAGCGCGAGGCGAGGGTGATCCGGATTCCCTCGATCCGCCCCTCGCCGTCGAAGCCGACGTCATAGTCCGCCCGGAAATCGTGGCGCTTGCCGGTCATTACCATGTCGTCGTCGCGGTCGGCCCGGATCTTGGCCGGCCGCCCGGTCTTCGCGACGACCAGGGCGCAGGCGGCGGCATAAGCGGCGGCCTGGGTCTCCTTGCCGCCGAAGCCGCCGCCCATCCGCCGAACCTCGACCGTCACGTCGGCGCTTCTGAGGCGGAGCAGCTCCGCGATCAGGTGCTGGACCTCGCTGGGATGCTGGGTCGAGCTGACGACATGGATCTGGCCGCGCTCGCCGGGAGTGGCGAGAGCCGCCTGGCCTTCGAGGTAGAAATGCTCCTGCCCGCCCATTTCGAGCCTGCCCGACACTCGATGCCCGGCGGAATCGAGCGCGGCCCCGGCGTCGCCGCGCGCCATGATCTGCGGAGCCTCGAATTCCGATCCGGCTTCGAGCGCGTCGGCGATGGTGACCAGAGCGGGGAGGGGCTCGGTCTCCACTTTCGCCAGCCGGGCGGCGACCCGGGCGGCTCGGGCGCTGGTCGCGGCGACGACGAAGAGCGGCTGGCCGGGATAGAGGATCTCGTCCTCGGCGAAGAGGCGGTCGTCGTGGAAGACCGGCCCGACATTGTTCTCGCCTGGAATGTCGGCGGCGGTGAACACTGCGACGACTCCCGGGGAAGCGCGGACCGCGGCGAGATCGACGCCGGTCAGGCGCGAATGGCCGTCGCGCGCCAGTCCGAAAGCGAGATGGAGAGTGCCCGGAGCCTCCGGCAGGTCGTCGACATAGGTCGCGGCGCCGGCGACGTGGAGGTCGGCGCTGTCGTGCGCGAGCGGCTGGTGGACGGCGCCCTCAGCCATGGAGCACGCTGACCGGTTCGCTTCGCTCCGCCCAGATCCGGCGCATCAGGTTGGCCGCGGCCTTGCGGCGATAGGCCGCGGAGCCGCGCAAATCGTCGAGCGGCGTGTAATCGTCCGCGAGCGCCCGCGCCGCCGCCTCGGCCGCGGCCTCGCTCCAGGCCTTGCCGGTCAGCGCGGCCTCGCAGCCCGGCGCCCGGGCCGGAATTCCGGCCATTCCGCCGAACGCCACTCGGGCCTCCGTGACGATTCCGTCCTCGATCCGCAGGGCGAAGGCGCCGCACAGCCCGGAGATGTCGCTGTCGAACCTCTTGGAGAGCTTCACGACCCGGATCAGGGTCTCGGCGGAAGGGCGGGGGATCCGCACGCTCTCGACGAACTCGCCGGGCGCCCGGTCCTGCTTGCCGTAGCTCAGGAAGAAATCCTCGAGCGCGAGGATTCGCCGCCGGGGCCCGTGCCTGAGCGTGAGCTCCGCTCCGAGCGCGATCAGCGCCGGCGGCATGTCGCCGATCGGCGAGCCGTTGGCGATATTGCCTCCGATCGTCCCGGCGTTGCGCACCTGGACTCCGCCGATCCGGCGGACGAGCTCGCCGAGGTCCGGATGGAGCCGGGCCAGGGCCTCGCGCGCCTCCGAATAGCGGACGGCGGCGCCGAGCGTCAGCGCTTCCTCGCTCTCCTCGATCCGCCTCAGCTCGGCGATGTCGCCGATGAAGACGGCCGGGCCGAGGTCGCGGAGCTGCTTGGTGACCCACAGGCCGACGTCGGTCGCTCCCGCCACGATCCGGGTTTCGGGCCGCTCGACGAGGAGGTCGGCGAGCTCGTCGGCGGTGGCCGGATGGCCGTAGGCCGGGCGAAGCGCCCGAAGCGCGGCGACGAGGGCCTCGTCCTCCTCAGCCGCCGCCGGGACGGCTTCGCCGGCGGCGAGGATCGGGCCGTAGCCGGTGCAGCGGCACAGATTGCCGGCGATGACGTCGCCGACCGGAACCCCTTCGGTTCCGAGCGCCCCGAGGCTCCGGCCGTAGAGCGACATGACGAAGCCGGGGGTGCAGAAGCCGCATTGCGAGCCGTGGCGCTCGACCAGCTCGCGCTGGACCGGGTGATTTCCGCCCAGGCTCTCCACCGTCCTCAGCGCCTTGCCGTCGATCATCGGCATGAACAGGATGCAGGCGTTGACCGCGCGCCACTGCACGCAGTCGCAGTCAAGCTCTCCGACCAGGACCGTGCAGGCGCCGCAATCGCCCTCGGCGCAGCCTTCCTTGGTCCCGGTCCGGCGAAGCGTGTAGCGCAAATAATCGAGCAGGGTGGCCGTGGGATCCACGCCCTCGACCTCGATCGCCTCGCCGTCGAGAAGGAATCGGATCATTTCGGCGCCCCCGCCTCGATCCAGGCCCCGAGCTTGCGCCTCTCCGCCTCGGTCATCCCGGTCGGGTTGCCCAGCGGCATGACGTGCGTGTCGACCGCCACCGCCTTGATCCGGACCGCCGCCGCCTTGACCTGTTCCAATTCGCGGAGCGCAACTCCGGCGGGAGGCGGGTTCACGTCGTGGCATCCCGCGCAATGGGTGGCGAGGATCGGCTCGACGTCGGCAAAGCCGAGCTTCCCCGCTGAGCCGGAGCCGCCGCGCCCTTTCTCCAGTGTGACGTAGGTGACGGTAGCGGCGGCGAGGAGCGCGGCGGCGGCGACGGCCGGCCCGGTCGCCTTGCCCCGGCCGCGAAGGTTGAAGACGTGCCGAACCGCGACTCCGGTCAGGCCGAGCAGTGCGAGCACCAGCCACGGCCGCTCGGCGCCGTAGGTCATCGGGTAATGCGGGCTGATCATGATGAACAGCACCGGCAGGGTCATGTAATTGTTGTGAAGCGATCGCTGCTTGGCCTGGGCTCCGAGCCTCGGGTCCGGGGTCCGCCCCGCGACCAGGTCGGCGACGACCTTGCGCTGGTTGGGGATGATGACGAGGAAGACGTTGGCGACCATCGCCGTCCCGGCGATCGCCCCGACATGGAGATAGGCCGCCCTCGAGTTGAGGAGCCCGTCGAGGACGGCGGCGGCGAGCACAAGGCTGACGAACCAGAAAGCCCCGAGCGCCAGGTTGCTCGACCCGACCGGCGACCGGCAAAGCCCGTCATAGACCAGCCAGCCCAAGGCCAGCGCCGCCAGCCCGATCGCGATGCCCTGGCCCGGGCTCAGGTCCGCCTTGGCCGGGTCGATCAGGAAGCTCTGGGCGCCCGCATAATAAATGAGGACGAGCAGCGAGAAGCCGCTGATCCAGGTGAAATAGGCCTCCCACTTGAACCAGTGGAGCTCGTCGGGCATCGCGCTCGGCGCGACCTGGTATTTCTGGTTGTGGTAGAAGCCGCCGCCATGGACCGACCACAATTCGCCCGAGGCCTCGCCCGCCGCCGGCGCCTTGAGGTGGTTGTCGAGCCAGACGAAATAGAAGCTCGACCCGATCCACGCGATCCCCGCGGTGAGATGGAGCCACCTTATCGCCAGGTTCAGCCACTCGGCGGCGAGGTCGAAGCCCATGCTCAGCTGCCCCGATAGGTCGAATAGCCGAAGGGCGAGACCAAGAGCGGCACGTGATAATGGCCTCCGCCCGCCGCGATCCCGAAATCCACGCGGACCTCGTCGAGGAAGGGCGGATCGGGCAGCTCGACGCCCAGGCCCCGGAAATAGTCCGCGACCCCGAACCGGATCGAGTAGCGCCCCGGCGCCAGCTCCGCCGGAGCCAGGCCCGGGCAGCGCCCGTCGGAGTCCGTCGTCCCCCGCGCCAGCTCGCCCTCGGGCCCGCTCAGCACCACAGCCACCCCCGCCGCCGGCCGGCCGTTCATCGTGTCCAGCACATGGGTCGAGAGCGTGCTCATCCCTGGTCCTCCAGCCGAAGCCGGACGATCTCGCCGATCTGCTCGATCGCGGTCTCGATCTCGGAGTCGCGGTCGCTGGCGAGTCGGCGTTCCATGGCGGCGAGGATGCCAGCCTTGTCGGTCAGGCGCACGCAGATGATGAAGGGGAATCCGAACTTGTCGCGATAGGCGGCGTTGAGCGCGTGGAACCGCTCGAACTCGGCCGGGCTCAGCCGGTCGAGCCCGGCGCTGGCCTGCTCGGCCGCGCTCGCCTCGGTGAGGCTCTTGTCGACCGCCGCCTTTCCGGCCAGCTCCGGATGGGCCCGGATCAAGGCGAGCCGCTCCTCCAGGCTCGACTCGCGGACCACCGCCATCAGGTCCGAATGCCGGTCGCCGCTCGAGGGACGGGCGCCGGCGCGCTCCTCCACCCAGGGCGAATGCTCGAACAGCGCGCTCACGAGGCCACCCGCCCGATCAGCCTCAGCCGGCTCACGCCCCCGTCCGGAACGATGTTGAGCCGGACGAACCGGACCGGGCCGAGATCGGCGAGGCCGTCGCGGAAGACATGCACCTTGTCCGCCTCCAGCTTCGATTCGGGCAGGAGCAGCGGCCAGGCCGCGGAGGCCTCGGCGATCTCCTCCGGCGATCCCGCCGCGGCCGCCGCGGCCTGCAGGAAGCAGCGGTCCGGATAATTGCCCTTGAAGTGGGCGGTGTCGACGATCGCCTCCTCGATCCTCCCGGCGGCGCCGAGCTCGAGCACCGCCCAGTCGTGCCCCGGCTCGCGCCTCCGCCGGGTCTCCCAGCCGTCGCCCATGTCCGAGCCCCGGCCGGGAGCGGTGAGATTGCCGATCCGGCCGTAATGCTCGTCATTGGCGATGATCCCGCGCCCCCCATTCTCCATCGCCAGAAGGTCGACCCGCTCGTCCGCCCCGACCCTCGACCAGTCCTTGGCCACCCGCCCCCAGACCCGAAGCCGCGCGACTCCGCCGTCGGGGTAGATGTGGAGCCGGACGTGGGTCGCCGGCCCACCCTGCGCCGCCGCCACGAACACCCGGTCGTCCCCGTTGAGCGCGATCCGCTTGGTCGCCTCGGCCCAGCCTTGCTCCGGCACGGCCTCGCCGCTCCGGCACAATTCGATCTGCGCCTCGGGCGGATAGTTGCCGGTGAAATGCCTGGTGTCGATCTCGAACCCCGCCACCATCCCCGCGGCGCCGAGCCGGATCACGCACCAGTCGTGCCCGGGCACGCGCTTGCGCCGGCTCTCCCACCCGTCCATCCACTTGCCGTTCTCATCATATTTGCCGGGGACGAAAACCGGCTCGGCCGGGTCGATCAGCCGCGACTTGTCGGCGAAGAAGTCGTCGGTCGCGAAGACGACCTCGGACCCCAGCCGCGGCTGGGCGAGATCGACATGGTGGCGGCGCAGCTCCTCGAACATGGTCATATCGTCGGACACGGGCAATCGCTTCTCCGTTCGGGCTGAGCTTGTCGAAGCCCGTTCCTTTTCCCGCTCCGAGCCGGGAAAATGAAGGGCTTCGACAGGCTCAGCCCGAACGGTGGTTTGCCGGTCATCGGGAGCGGCCCAACCCGCCATCGGGATGCGCCTCGCGCCAGTGCCGGGCGATGTCGATCCGCCGGCAGAACCACACGTCCTCGTGGCCGAGCGCATGCCTGAGGAATCGCTCCAGCCCGGCCAGCTTGCCCGGCCGCCCGGCGAGCCGGCAATGGAGCCCGACGGACATCATCTTCGGCCTTTCCTCCCCTTCCGCGTAAAGGCCGTCGAACGTGTCCCTGAGATAGTCGAAGAACTGGTCGCCCGTATGCATGTTGGCGGAGGCGAAGCGCATGTCGTTCGTCTCCAGCGAATAAGGCACGATCAGGTGGCTCCGGCCCTCCACCCTCGTCCAGAAGGGCAGGTCGTCCGAATAATCGTCCGAATCGTAGAGGAAGCCGCCTTCCTCCGCCACGATCCGCCGAGTGTTCGGGCTGGTGCGCCCGGTATACCAGCCGAGCGGCCGCTCCCCGGTCAGCTGCCGGTGCGCCTCGATCGCCCGCTCCATGTCGGAGCGCTCCTCGGCCTCGGAGACCCACTGATAGTTGATCCAGCGCCAGCCGTGCGAGGCGATCTCATGCCCGGCCTCGAGGAAGGCCTCGACCACCGCCGGGTTGCGCTTCATCGCCAGCGCCACCCCGAACACCGTGACCGGAACTGCGAAGCGCTCGAACAGCCGAAGCAGCCGCCACACACCGGCCCTCGACCCATATTCGTAGATCTGCTCCATGCTCATGTGCCGAGCCCCCTGGACCGGGGCCGCATTGGCGATGTCGGACAGGAACACCTCCGACGCCGGATCGCCGTCCAGCACATTGGCCTCGGCGCCTTCCTCGTAATTGAGGACGATCTGGACGGCGATCCGGGCCCCGCCCGGCCATCGCGCGTGCGGCGGAGTGCGGCCGTAACCAACGAGATCGCGGGGGTAGCTGGTCTCGGTCAAATGCGCCGCCTATCTTGCCCGCGCGAGCAGGGGGTCACCGGCTTCCTGGACGTCACCCCGGACTTGATCCGGGGTCCACCTTCTTCAGGCCGCGGCCGCTGGAAGGAGAAGGTGGATGCCGGATCGAGTCCGGCATGACGAGGGGGTACAGCGGGTCGCACGACCACTAGATGAAACGGAGCCCTATCGTGCACAAGCCTACAAATAGGACCGACCCATGCGCGATATGACCCCCGAACCCCTCACCGCCGAGGCCTTCGCCCCGTTCGGAAGCGTCATCGAGGCCTCCGACGCCGCCGCGAAGCTCGACATCAACGACGGCCACGCGATCCGCTTCGACGCCTTGGCCGAAGTGGACGTCGCCGACGGCGGCGGCTCAGCGGTGGTCAGCCTGTTCCGAGCCCGCCCGCTCGCCGAGCTGGTCCTTCGCGGCTTCGAGCGCCACCCGCTCGGAAGCCAGACCTTCGTTCCGCTCGGCGGCCGCCCCTATCTCGTCGCGGTGGCGCCGCCCGGCCCCTTCGAACCCGCCAATATCCGCCTGTTCCGGGCCGAGGGCCATCAGGGCGTCCACTACCGCAAGGGCGTCTGGCACCATTTCCTGCTCGTCCTCGACGAAAGCGACTTCCTCGTCGTCGACAGGGCCGGCCCCGGCGACAATTGCGAGGAGGTGGAGCTGACCCCCACCGATCGCATCCTGGTCCGCCACTAGGCGAAGTCCGCCCCAGCGATCGCTTACAGCTGAGGGGCGGGTTGCTGCAGCTGGAGCGCGACCAGCATCGAGCCGTTGCTCGCGTCTCCGGCCACTCGCCCCCACACCGAATCCGTGCCCATTTCGAGGATTTGGGTGGGGATTTGAGGCGCCGCGGGGAAGGAGATCACGAACATGCCGTAGACGTAGGAGTAGGACGGCAGGGGTTGCAGGGGTTCGCTGCCGGACGCGAACTGCACCGAGCCGTCCGTCCCTATCTGGAGGGCGGCGACATAAGGATATTGAAGGACGTCGCGGATCATGAACGGCGGGCCCTGCCGATAATAGGTGCCGGCCCAGATCGACAGCTCAACCGGTCCGAACGGTGTGGTCCCGGTCACTTGGGACCCAGCGACCATGCCCTGCAACGAACCCAGGCCGCCTTCATTGCTGAACGAGAGATCGGCGATTGTGTCGCCGGCGGGATCGGTGATCAGGAGCTGGTTGAACTCGAAGCTGCAGTTCGGCCCCAGCGAATATTGCTCCGACGTCTGGCCGTCCGAGGAGATCGCGATCGTCGCCTCATATTCTATCGTCGGCGCGCTAGCCCCCGCCTGCCAGTTCGATCGGGTTTCCACCGCGACGAACGAGCCCAAAGCGGAGTCCAGCGTGTAATAACCGGTAAATGGAATTAGCGCCTCGGCCTGGGATTGCTGTTCCACATCGATATCCATCCGAGGGTCCTCCAGTGGTTATTTGCAGGCGGACTTGCCGGCATCGGTGCGTCGACCATAGGCTTTAGCTGGACATCTGCAACCGGAGCCGCCGAGCCGTTCGGACGTCGGCGATTGAGCAGGCGCCCAGGAAGTTTCATTTGCCCCGTCGCATATATTTGCCGGCAGGGCGGTGCGGATCGCCTTCAGGCCCGTCTTGACCGGGAGGTCAGGGAGCCTAGCATCGGATTGTGCAGCCGCCCACCGCCGAGGATCCGAAGGGCCTGGTCGATTCGTTCGGCCGACGGATCAGCTATGTCCGGCTGTCGGTGACCGACCGCTGCGACCTTCGCTGCCGCTATTGCATGGCGGAGGCGATGCGCTTCCTTCCGAGGAGCGACCTCCTGACTCTGGAGGAGATCGCGCTCCTCGCCGGCATCCTGATCGATCGCGGCGTGACCCGGATCCGGCTGACCGGAGGGGAGCCGCTGGTCCGGCGCGGAATCGCCGATCTCGTCGCCGAGCTCGGCGGCCGGATCGGGCGCGGCCTCGACGAGCTCACCATGACGACCAACGCGACCCAGCTTCACGCCCATGCCGCTCGGCTCCGGGCCGGCGGAATCCGGCGGATCAACGTCAGCCTCGACAGCCGGAGCCCGGAGCGCTTCGGGCACATCACCAGGGGAGGGGACCTCGCCCGGGTCATGGGCGGGATCGACGCCGCCGCCGCGGCCGGGCTCGCGATCAAGATCAACATGGTCGCCCTCAAGGGGCTCAACGAGGACGAGGTCGGCGACATGCTGGCCTGGTGCGCCGGACGGGGCTTCGACCTCACCCTGATCGAGACGATGCCGCTCGGAGCGGTCGAGGAGGACCGCACCCGCCATTACCTTCCGCTCGACGAGGTCCGGCGGCGGATCGAGCAGCGCTTCGCCCTGGTCCCGACCCTCGCCCGGACCGGCGGCCCGGCCCGCTATTTCGACGTCGGCGGGACCTCGGTCCGGCTCGGCCTGATCACTCCGCTGACCGGCAATTTCTGCGGCGGCTGCAACCGCATCCGGGTCGCCGCGACCGGAACCGTCTACGGCTGCCTCGGCCACGACCAGAAAGTCGAGCTTCGCGACCTCCTGCGTGTCGGCGGGCGCCCCGCCGTCGACGAGGCGCTCGACCGCCTGGTCGCCGCCAAGCCCCGCCGCCACGACTTCCGAATCGACTCGCCCAAGCCCGCGGTCGCGAGGCACATGAGCGTGACTGGGGGGTAGAATGGACTCGGTTGGCATTGCCCGCTCATCCTGAGTAGGGACTGAGCGAAGGCGAAGGCCCGTATCGAAGGACCGTCCTTCGATACGCCGGTTCGACAGGCTCACCGGCTACTCAGGATGAGCGGGGGGAAGTGATCCGATCTAAGCATTCAGAGCGATAGCGGGCAGCGTCGTCATGGATTCGAACTCCCTCCTCTGGATCGCCCTGCTGATGGGCCTCGCCGCGGCGCTCTACTCGACCGTCGGCCATGGCGGCGCCTCGGCCTATCTCGCGATCATGGCGCTGTTCGCGGTCGCTCCGGAGACGATGCGGCCGACCGCGCTCGCTCTCAACCTCGTCGTCGCCGGATTCGCCGGCCTGCGCTACGGGCAGGCCGGCCAGGTCAATTGGCGGTTGCTCGCCGCCTTCGCTTTTCCCGCCGCGCCCGCCGCCTTCCTCGGCGGAGCGATCGGCCTCGCGCCCGAACATTATCGCCCGCTCGTCGGCCTTCTGCTCTGGGCCTCGGTCGCCCGGCTGTTCTGGCAGCCCTCGCGCCTCGCGGCGATCGAGCCGAGCCCGCCCTCGCTCGCCGTCGCCCTGCCGGCGGGCGCGGGCCTCGGGCTGCTCGCCGGGCTGACCGGCACCGGCGGGGGGATCTTCCTCAGCCCCCTGATCATCCTGCTCGGCTGGGAGGATGCCCGGCGGACGTCGGGGATCGCGGCCGGCTTCATCTTCATCAACTCGCTGGCCGGCCTCGCCGGCAATTTCGCGAGCCTGGATTCGCTTCCCGCCGGCCTTCCGGTCCTCGTCGCGGCCGTTGCGGCCGGAGCCCTCGCCGGAACCTGGCTCGGCGCCGGCCGGCTTCCCAAGCGCCGGCTGCTCCAGGGCCTCGGCCTGGTCCTCGCCATCGCCGGCGCGAAGCTCATCTTCGCCTGACCCCGCCGCCGCGGCCCGTCACGGCTTCCGTCCTGATCGGACGAAAAGCGCCCACCTCGTCATGCCGGACTTGATCCGGCATCCACCTTGTCTTTCCGCGCCAGCCGAGGTGAAGAAGGCGGACCCCGGATCAAGTCCGGGGTGACGATTCCGGCTCGACGGGACGAACGCCGGGTCACGTCCTGCCGGCCGCAAGCGCCCACCTCGTCATGCCGGACTTGATCCGGCATCCACCTTGCCTCTCCGCGCCAGCCGAGGTGAAGAAGGTGGACCCCGGATCAAGTCCGGGGTGACGATTCCGGCTCGACGCGACGAACGCCGGGTCACGTCCTGTCGGACGCAGGCGGCCACCTCGTCATGCCGGACTTGATCCGGCATCCACCTTGTCTTTACGCGCCAGCCGAGGTGAAGGTGGACCCCGGATCAAGTCCGGGGTGACGATTCCGGCTCGACGGGACGAACGCCGGGTCTCGTCCTGTCGGACGCAAGCAGCCGCCTCGTCATGCCGGACTTGATCCGGCATCCACCTTGTCTTTCCGCGCCAGCCGCGGTGAAGAAGGTGGACCCCGGATCAAGTCCGGGGTGACGATTCCCGCTCGACGGGACGAACGCCGGGTCTCGTCCTGTCGGACGCAAGCCCACCTCGTCATGCCGGACTTGATCCGGCATCCACCTTTCTTGGCAGCAGGCGAGACGAAAAAGTGGACCCCGGATCAGCTCCGGGGTGACGATTCCAGCTCGACGCGACGGACGCTAGTTCACCGCCCGAAGCGGTCGCGGCTCCTTCAGCTCGTCCGCCATCTGGTCGAGGAGCAGGTGGCTCCAGGCCGCGCTCCGGATCATCATTCCGGAATTCTTGAAGCCGACATGGACGATCTGCCGGTCGAGCACGTCCTGGACGCATTCGACGCTCGGGACGAGATCCGAATCGTCCGACACGATCACGCCCAGGTCGTAAAGGTCGCGCATGGCCAGCGCCATCATGTCGCACACGATCTTGGTGTCGACGCCCTTCTCGACGAAATCCTTGGTCGGATGGCCTTCCTTGCAGCGGCCGTTCTGCTCCTGCCGGTAGGAATATTTGACGGTATATCCCGGCATTTGGTCGAGGCCGGTCTTGAGCCACCGCTCGAAGGCGACGTCCATCGCCGACGGCTTGGGATGAAGCGAGGCATAGACGGTGATTCCGCGAAGGTCCGCCTCCGCTTCCCGGACATAGCCGGCTTCCGCCAGGTGGCTGACCAGCACCGCCGGGAACTTGTCCCAGGCGAAGCGCATCCCGGACTTGCGCATGGCGTCCTTCCAGCCGCAGTCGAAATTGGCGTGGTCGACGAAAACCCTGATCCGCTTCATTGATCCCCCCCGAAGTGACGGCCTTCAGCCCTCACTAGTCTCCGGGCGCCTCGAAACCTGTCGCCGCTTCGGCCGCCGGACGGCCCGGCGGGCCGCTCCCGACATTGCCAATCGCCCGCGAGACCCTATCTCCCCGGCAGCCGCCACCCCGGTGCTTCGGCCGGCCCGTCCCGGGCCCCAGCCGAAGCGCCCTTTTCGATGGGAGTCCCGATGCCCGCGCCCACTCCAATGTCCTGCCCCCATTGCTCCGTCCCGCTGGTGATGAGCGAGCGCCAGGGGATCGAGATCGATTATTGCCCGACCTGCCGCGGAATCTGGCTCGACCGCGGCGAGCTCGACAAGATCATCGAGCGCGCCGCCGCCGACGTCGCTCCGCCTCCGCAGGCTCCGCAGCCGCCGAGCGCGCCCCGGGCGCCGGTCCCGCCCCAGGCTCCCCCTTACCCGCAGGGCGGCCATTACGACCCGCGCTTCGACCAGGGCCGCCACCACGACCATGGCTATGGCCGCCACCACAAGCGCCGCAAGTCCTGGCTCGAGGAGATTTTCGACTAGGCGAGCGCCCGCGTCCGCGGCGGCCCGGTCAGCCGGCCGGCCGGAACGCGATCCAGGCGATCCCGGCTCCGATCGCGAGCGCCGCCGCTCCGGCGATCCGAGCCCTACCGGCGCACCGGCTGCTGGGGCGCCTGGTAGAGGTCGTGGCAGGCCTTGCAGGTCGCTCCGGTCGAGGCATGGGCGGCGGCGAAGGCGGCCCTGTCGCCGGACGCCGCCGCCGCCGCCAGCGCTTCGGCCGCCTCCGCATAGGCCGCCGCCTTGGAGTCGAAATCCGCCCGGTTCGCCCAGATCTCCGCCTTTGCCCGGCTCGGAGTCACCGCCGCCGTCGACGGGGCGAAGGTCGCCGGAAGCGCCCGGGCCCAGCGGGCCACGCCGCGGGCGGCATAGGCCTGGCCCTTGGGATCGTCGCCCCGGTCGATCGCCGCCTTCATGTTGCCCATCGCCGCTCCGGAGAGGTGGAAGGCCGCCTGCCTCGCCGCGACCAGCTGCGCCGGGCCCCGAGCCCCCGCCTCAGCGACCGCCGCCGGCGGCGGGTCGCCGGCGCATCCGGCCAGAGCCGCCAGAGCCGCCATCGCCACAATCAACCGCATCGCCGCCTCCGAGCCCGTTCGAGCCGACCCTAGGCCGGCGTCCGAGCCTAGAGCAAGCTTATCCGGGGCTCGGCCCGCGGCGGCCCGAGCATCAGCTCAGTCAGCGCCCAGACCATCGCGTCGGCCCGGTCCGGGCTCCCCTTGCCCTCATAGCCGCCGCCCAGCACAAGCCCGCACAATTCGTCCTCAAGCTCCGGAAACGCGCCCGCCAGCTTCGCCCGCTTGCTCTCGAACAGCGCCGCCACCGGCTCCGCCCGGGCCGACTTGCCGTCCGAGGCATGCACCAGCTTCACCGGCAGGGCCACGTTCGCGCCCCTCAGGACCGTCTCGACCATCAGCCCGCCATTGTTGCGCTCCGCCACCACCCGGTGCGCGCTCCACGCCTGAGCCGCCGCCGCCACCTTCCGGGCCCACCCCTCCGGCGACAGCCCGCCCGCGCTATGGTCGCCCAGCACATAGCCGATCCCGTCCCGCCCCAGCCCGCACGCCACGATCCCGCATGCATCCCCGTCGATCGACGCCGGCGGATCGACCCCGATCACGACCCGCCGGAACTCGTCCGGCGAGCGCCCGCCCGCCAGCCTCGATTCCTCGATCAGCGAGCGGGTCCAAAGCGCCCCCTGGATCTCGTCGAACAGCACTCCGTCCAGCTCCTGCCGCCCGAGCCGGGTCCCCGCATAGCGCCGCGCCGCCTCCGCCCTCACCGCCGGGTCGAGATGGAGATTGTCGGCCATCCGCCCCCTCGTCACCGCCGTCGCCTCGTCGCCCTCGATCCTCCGGAGCAGGGCGAGCGGCCGCGGAGTCGTCGTCACCACCGCCCTCGGCCGCTCGCCGCACCGAAGCCCGAGCATCAGATTGTCCCACGCCGCCCCGGCCCGCTCCCACTTGGCGAGCTCGTCGCACCAGGCGAAATCATGCTCCGGCCCGCGCAGCCCCTCGCCCGCCTCGGCCGAATAGACATGCCCCTCGGCCCCGGATTCGAACCGGATCAGCCCCCGCGAAGGCACCCACAAGGGCGCCTCCCCGGTCCGGGCCACCCGCAACAGCCCGCTGCGCCCCTCGATCATCACCTTGGCGACCTGCTCGCGGGTCGCTCCGACGAGGGCGATCCTCGCCCGCGGATTGGCCCGCGCCGCCGCCGACACCCATTCCGCCCCCGCCCGGGTCTTGCCGAAGCCCCGCCCCGCCATCAAAAGCCACACCCGCCAGTCGCCCCTCGGGACGATTTGCCCGCCATGGGCCTGCCACTCCCAGGTCTCGATCAGCCGCCGCCGCACGGGCGTCGGAAGCCGCCGGACGAACCTCGCCAGCTCCTCGGGATCCTCGATCAGCGCGGCATAAGCGAGCAGCTCGCAGAAACCCGCGACGTCCCCCAGCTCCCGCCCGTCCCAGCTCCGGCATAGCGGCCGCAACAAAGGCGCGTTCATCGCTCATCCTCCCCGTCGCCAGATGGGGAGGGGGGTGGAGCCGAGCGGCCTGCCGGGGGCAGGCCGGAAGGCGGAACCGGCTGCGAAGACGGCGGCGGGGCGTCGCCTGGTGGAGGGGCATCCGGCGCCGGCCCATCCGGAGACTCCGGAGACTCCGCCCCATCCTGGCCCAAACCCGCACAGCCCTCCGAACCCGCGCCGTCCCCCGAGGCCACCCCGCCCCCGCCGCCTTCCGCTTGAGCCGCTTCTTCCGCCGCCGCCGCCCTAACCCGGATCCCAAGCACCCGGAGCCCCCGGACCAGCGCCTCCTCGACCTCGTCGTTGGTCGCCACCGAATAGGGCCGCCCGCCGCCGCTCCCGGGCCCCATCCGGGCCGCTCGCTCGCGCCGGGCCTGGCTCTGCTCCTGGTCGCGAAGGAACTGCATCGCCTGCTCGACGCTGAGCCGGGCCGGAGCCGTATCCCCGCCCGGCTCCTCCTCCTCCTCGTCCTCCTCGTCGTCCTCCTCGTCGTCGTCCTCCTCGTCCTCGTCCCGGTCGCCGTCCCCCTCGCCGTCGCCGCCGCCGTCCCCCTCGCCGTCGCCGCCGCCGTCAACGTCGCCATTGCCGTCGCCGCCGCCGTCCCCATCGCCGCCGCCGTGATCGTCGCCGTCACCGCCGCCGTCCCAGTCGCCGCTCCAATCGCCTTCGCTCTCCCCGTCGCCGGCCCCGCCACCGCCGTCCTGGCCCCCGAGCGCCGCGTCGCCGAGCCGCCGCGCCTCCTCCGCCTTCGTCTCGGCGAGCCAGGCCCGAAGCCGGGGCAGGGCCTGCGCCTCGGCGAGGTCGTAGGCCGCCGCGAACGCCTCGTCCGTCGCCCGGTGCCGGAGCACGGTCCGGTAATGGACCCCGGCCCTGCGCGCCGCCCAGCTCAGGTTCGCGCTCCCGGTGAAATATCGGAGGAAGCGCGCCTTGCGCCTCGAATCGAACAGCTTGCGCCGCGAAGGCGCCGCCCGCTGAAGCCGCCGCCCCTTGTTCGCAACGATCCGTGGCGCCACCCCGCGCCGCCCCCGCGCCTTGTCACCCTTCGCCATAATCCCCTCCACGCAAAAAAAAGCCGGCGCGTCCCCGCACCGGCCTCAGCCACATCCGTCATCCCGGACTTGATCCGGGATCCACCTTCACTTTTTCCCCGAAAATCGCTCCCGCCGAACCTGGTCCGGGACTCATGCCGACCGCGATCCGCCGTCGTCCCGCATCCGATCCGGGATCCACCTCACGGACCGCAACCCGCCGTCATCCCGGACTTGATCCGGGATCCACCTTCCACTTTCCGAAAAACCGCTCCCGCCCGCCCCGCGATCCGGAGTCGTGCCGGACCCGATCCGGGACCCATCCCGGGGGGCAGCCGCGACAACCGCAGCTCGTCGCCGACTCCCGTCACCCTGAACTCGTTTCAGGGTCCAGCGGGTCACCCGCTCGCGAGGTAGAAACCTCGATGCGGAAACACCTTCATCATGCCGATGGATTTGGCTGCCCCGGCCACTCGGGCAGGACTTCAGAGCATTCCCCTTTTGTACCTGCACAGCGTCACGCTGTCAATAGGAACTTTCCGCCCAAAAAAACCCTTTTCCTGCGCCCAATCCAGCGCGGATTTCCGCGGCTTGGAGCCGCGCGGAAAAAGGGTTTCGAAACCCTATTCTTCCGCGCGAAGGAAAATTTTTTCGAGCCCCAAATCCGCCCGATTCGCCGCCCCCAAACCCTATTCGCCCGCGCCGAGTCGCGAGCGCCGAACGCACCGAGCCCTCTCCGCCGTCATGCCGGACCTGATCCGGCATCCACCTTCTTCCTGAGCGCAGCTGTCTTAGTGTCCCAATTGGCAAGACCCACCCGGCCCCCCGGCACGGCGACGCACGCCTCATTCCCCCCGATATGGCTCCCGCGCCTCCGCGACCCGCCGCTCCCCCGCCGCCTTCGCCTCCGCTTCCGCGACATGCCGCCTCAGCACCTCGTCGATCCGAGCCTGCCACCCCGGGCCCGTCGCCCGAAAATGGTCCAGCACCTCGCGCGACAACCGAAGCGACTGCTGCACCTTCGCCTCGCTCCCCAGCGGCGGCCGCCCGCGCTGGGTGTAGGTTCCGGTCGCTTCGCGGATGATGCGCTTGCCGATGCGGATCCGAGCCCCCTCGAAAAAGGCGTGGTCGAGCTTCGGGGCCTCGTCGAAATTCTCCTCTCCCGGGCCGGGCGCCCCCTCAGCGGAAGAAGGTTTTGAGATAGTCTTCCTGCTCATCCTTGTCCGCCTTTCGAAGCGAGATGATTCTCGCCGCCTCGCCCCGTTCCGCCCAGATGCAAACCACGACTTCCCCGCCGAGCATCCCGATCGACATCCAACGGTCCTCACCGAAATCGCGCCGGTCGTCGATCCGCTCGAGACACCGCCCTTCGAGCACCGCGGCCGCGTCGGCCAGGTCGAGCCCGTGCTTGGCCAGGTTCCGCTTGCGCTTGGCGGGGTCGAAACCGATCTCCACGGCCTCGAGTCTAGGCCCATAACACGGCTGGAGCAATTATGTAGCAGCGAAAATGCGAAGTTCGGTTTTGGCGTTGTCGAAACTCAGCGGGGCCCGTCCGCTAGCGGACGCCCTTTTGATGTATCATTTGCGCGTACATGATGTGCTTAGAGCCAGCGTAGCACGGTGCTAAACAGAGCTCGCGATACGACCAATTGTGGACCTGTTACCCAGCTGGGGTTGCTTAGTGACGTAGACCTGATCCCTCTGAACCAGAACGGAGTAACGAGTGCGCCACTTCAAGGTAGAGCTGCGAAGAGTTAAAAAGCGCGGGCGCGGATGAGGGTGTAAAAGCATTGGATGAGCACGCTGTTCGGTATCGCTGCAGTCATCACCGCCTTGGCGGCGCTGGTGCTCGCATTGCTCGTCGGCCTCGCCTGCCTCACCTGGGCACGCCGCTGCGATCCGGCCAATCCGAGCTTCCGGCCTCCTCACCTGCCGGGGAGTAGGACGACAGACTGATCTCCTTCTCGGCAATGCACCATCGTGTCGATGCGGCGCGCGCCGCGGCTGAGAGGCAGCACGAAACTTGACAGCTATGATCAGAGAGAAAACTGTGGACGCCGCTGTGGATTGAATCATGTACGCTCTTGCATCGGGGTGTCACTGTTGGCAATTTACCTCTTAGCAAGTGGGGGCACGCTATGAAGTGCGCGAACGGTAGCTTAGGGAAGCTGTGACGCACTTTCTACTCCTTGACTTTGCAGCACTGATAGGGCAGAAGCCGCGCGCCTCGCAGGGCAGCGGCATAGCCTTGCCTACGTTCGGGCCCCTTTCTGATTGGCTGTGAGATGCTGACGCACGAGACTGCTTTGCTGACTTTGAAGCATATGGCCTCCTACGGTGAGCGTGGGACCGCCGGCGCTCAGGATCCCGAGGCCGCACGCGTCCAGGGACCCCGCGGTAGGAAGCCAAAAGCACCTGGCGCCGGTCCTGTGGATCGGGCAAAATCGGCCAGAATATGGGATGACAATTCAAAGACGCTCGTCCATCCCTAGGGGATCATGCTTCTTGATCCGACGCCGTCCTACCTCGTAGTTAATCTTGCGCAGGACGGTCGATCCCGCCGGGTTGTCCTTGCCGACTCGCTGACACGCGCGATTGACGGGTGGACCGCTGGGTCTCGCGTATCGCCAATTTGGTCGCTTCGAACACCCGGAGAAGAACCTAATCGGGCGGGTCGCTTGGTTGGAAGCCAACATCTCGTTTTCGTAGGACCGATTCAGACGGCGCAGCTGCTGGCGGACATTGAAGCTCTTCAACCGAGCCCTAGCTTGGACATATGGGTCACTGCTGGTTGCTTCAATGCGATCGTCGTCGTAGACGCTGTAGCCGCAGAATCCTTTCTTGAACGTTGGTTTCGGAAACTTCAAGATCAAGGCACCCCTCACGAACAATGGGTACTCTCCGATGGCCTGATTACTAGTCAAGCCCACTTTGCCCTCCCCCCCGCCGACGATCGAGACATTCTCTCCGAGTTAGGAGAATTAGGCGAGCGTTATGACAACCCCGCTGTTCATACGACGCTACAAGAGAATCTGGTCGTTACAGCTACTACCCTAGCTAGGCTAGCTATCATGCACCCTCCGCTGCATGCCGAGCTTCGCGCGGTCGCGGAAGACATGCGCGACACTCTCGTCGATCATGCCAACCGTAAAATCTCCGTATTGCAGTTGCAGTCGACTCTTCTCTCAGCAAATGCTGCTTTATCGAGGTTTTCGTCTCAGGCCCTTTCCGGCACTCCGCCCCTAGAGGCAACCGAGTGTCATTTCTGGATACATTCGCTGCTGGGAACAGGTAGTGCGAATATAGCGCTAGCAACCCTAGTTTCCTCCATTCAGCAGATCATGGGTGAGGCGCGCATACCTGAACGTCTTGCCGCTCTAGAAAAACGAACGGTTGGGATCCCCGACCTTGACGATCTAACGAGCGGAACTTCTCTGCTTAAGTACGACATATTAAAGGAGACTGCTCTTCCCGATTCACACAAGCCCATTGTTCCTCTGGTGTGTTATTTTAGCGGGCGAGACGGGTTTAGTAGTCAAGTCAAGAGCCTAAGTGCACCCCTTACTACGCTTGCCGAGTGCAACTCGATGCGCTCAAGTCTGCTGACGGTGACTCATGAAATATCTCATATATTTGTGCAGGCTGTATTGAGAGTCTTGATGCCCGCGCTGGATGATAAGGACGCCATCGGACAAGCATGTCGTTTAGTCACGAAACAATATCGCTGCCGAAACTATTTAGAGGCAATCCAGCGCCTCTTATTAGAAGCCGTCGTAGGCATGGAGTTTGTTAGCCGCGACATGCATATGGGGGATGACGAGATTGCGCCGTCTATGCCAGAAATGCTCGAACGGTGGCGCCATGAACTTCAGGAGATAATTGTTCACACATTTGATTTTCTCTATTTTTATGCAGGCAAGCCAGACTTCTATATTAGGGGCATATGGCATTCATGGTGCGCTATCCCGGGAATAGGAGACAGAGTACCGGAGTATCTTATGAGAACACTCTGTGCTGTTTCCGCCAACCTCCTAGACGTCAAACCGGAGATTCGATTTCGAGCCGCGTTAAACCACGTCCAAAAAGTATTAGCTCAAGTTTCGCCAGAAATCGGACATTCTCCGAACTACGTCGAGCAGGTGTTGCGCCACATTGCAAAGCTAGAGGAAGATAATGCTGCTTTTCAACGCACCGAGCAGGAATATAGTCTGCGTTTGTATTTAACACGCCTCGTGACGATATTTTTGTTTTCAGAGGAACTGTCGAATCGGGTGTTTAAGGACCCACACCCAGTCGGAGGTGAAGGCTACGCTGCGAAGAAACCTTTTCACTACGATTTCATTCCGATTGGTAACCCTTTGCGCTTTCTAAAAGAACATCAAAAGGAAAGCCCCTCCGAGGCGGAATCACTTTGGGTACTACACTGTATTGCCTTTGACACTTCTTTGTCTAAAGGGATTTCGACATGAGCAACTACAGTGGCTTTATCGCTGCGGACCCAGAGGGAGGCGCCGTTGAAGAGAGAGAAATCGAGGTAGCTCAGCAGAATGCTGCGAGGGGCTTGAGTTTTCAGCTTAGGGGAACTGATTTTGGACTTAAGGTGTGGAATCACTTTATGCTCCATAGCACACGGCCTCTGGCTGATGAGGTCTGGACCCCGGATGGATATGACTATCGAGTATATGTAGTCCGTGGCCGTGCTCGCTTAATTGTTCTTGCGCCAAGGCGGTCTATTGCAGAGTTTGTATGGAACCAGGTGTTTCAGCGGCACGCGTCTCGCGTATTTCGAAGGGTAAATATTATGGTGCCCGCACTGGTTTCATTTTGCGCCGACCCCGCGAGCGAGTTTTTGATTACCTCATTATTTGGCGACTATTCTGGGCCAACTACGCTTCTCAAGCGCATCTCCTTTTACGGAGACGAGGTAACAAAGTCTGCCATGTTTGAGACCTATCATGGGCAATTCAATTTTTATCGTGCTGGGCTGGGTCGCAGATTGTTTGAAGGCATACCTAGTCCTAAGCCAAACGAGGAAGGGGAGATCGTGCAACTCGGCTCTACAGGGAATATCAGCATGGAGCTTCGTAATCATAAGGATGCTAGCGAGTTGATTTCCGTTATAAACTTCGTCATGGAACATCGCTGGGTTGAGGATTGGGTGCCCGAATAGCGGAGTGCTATATATGTCGGTGATGAACTCGACTGCGAATTGGGAGAATGAGACCACTCTGATTGGCTACTTGGCCAGACAACTTATCCGGGGGCGTCTTGGCATCTTCCTCGGCGCTGGCATTTCGACCTTTTATGATTTGCCGGACTGGCGAACACTGCTGTCTGAGCTATGCTTGCGTAACTCGGAGGCCCCGCTAACTCCAAGCGAAGACCCCGTCGCTAAGGCTGGCTATTTGCGCGCTAAATATTATGCGGACGATCCGATACGATTTAAAAATGATGTAAAGTCAGCGCTTTACCGTGGAAAGTCGTTGGACTTTGCTAGGATTCGCCAAAGTGATACCCTCTCCGCGATTGGCTCGCTGGTAATGTCTTCAAAACGAGGGTCCGCAGCGAAGGTGTTTACTTTAAACTATGACGACCTTCTGGAGAACTATCTTGAATTCCACGGGTTTACGACGGAGTCGATCTGGAACGGTCGCCATTGGGCCCAGAATGAGGACGTGGTAATTTACCACCCGCACGGCTTTCTTCCGCTGGCGGCGAAGCAGGACAGCGATGACATTATCTTGGGCAGTAAGCAATACTTCAATATTATGCGATCGCCGCTGTGGCGCCCGATCCTAGATACTGCGCTTCGCACACACACTTTTCTGTACATTGGCTTATCAATGACCGACTTACATCTGCGGGATCTCGTTTCCGATCTCACACCGAATCATGCCATATCCGAGGAACGGGCCGTGTATCATGGCGTGCGCTTCGCGATTCGAGGCGAGCGAGATGAGATCGGGACGACTTTGAAGGGGGAGGGATTGTATACTTACTTGCTGGACGATTATGAGCCCGGCTTGGCCGACTTCCTGTTCAAAATCTGTCAAGCCGCGCGCGCCGAGAGAATGAAAGCGGCATAAATGATAATGCGGCCATCAGCCGCTGCCTATCGGTCCGCGGCAATGGCTGGCAGATTGTTGCATATGCGCCGCTCCTCACTGACCGGAATGTTGCCTGATCCGAGTGCCGCCGTAATTCCCCGTTCACCCGCCCCCGCTACAAGCCGGGCGACATTGCCAAAGCCCCGGGAAATCCTATTTTAGGGGGGATGGCTCCGGGAGCGGCTTCCGGGGGGCGCGCGCAGCGGGCATCCGAGGCGCTTCGAGCAGTTTGGCGCACCAAGCGGCGCCTAGGAGAATTCACTTGAGCGACAACCCCAACCGCAAGCCCGACAACAAGGACCCCTCCGGCAACCCGTGGATGAAGAGCCTCTTCATCTGGGCCGGGATCCTGCTCGCTCTGATCCTCTTCGTGCAGGTCGTCGACGGCGGCGGGTCGCGGGGGGCGGCGGCGGGGGCGATGCCTTATTCGGAGTTCCTGAACCGGGTCGACGAGGGGTCGGTGAAGGAGGTGTCGATCGGCAAGGACGTCATCTCCGGCAAGCTCACCAACGGCGACGCGTTCCGGACCAACTTCATTCCCGATCCGCAGCTGACCTCGAGGCTTCGCGAGAAGGGGGTGGCGTTCCAGGGCGAGCCGGAGGTCCAGACTTCGGTGTGGCTGATCCTTCTCTACCAGTCGCTGCCGTTCCTCCTGATCCTCGGGATCGCCTTCTTCATCATGCGGCAGATGCAGAAGAATGCCGGCTCGGGCGCGATGGGGTTCGGGCGGTCCAAGGCCAAGCTTCTGACCGAGAAGCAGGGGCGGGTGACGTTCGACGACGTCGCGGGCATCGACGAGAGCCGCGAGGAATTGCAGGAGATCGTCGACTTCCTGAAGGACCCGACCAAGTTCGCTCGGCTGGGCGGCAAGATCCCCAAGGGGGCTTTGCTCGTCGGTGCTCCGGGCACCGGCAAGACTCTGCTGGCCCGCGCCGTCGCCGGCGAGGCCAACGTGCCCTTCTTCACCATCTCGGGCTCCGACTTCGTCGAGATGTTCGTCGGAGTGGGCGCGTCGCGAGTCCGCGACATGTTCGAGCAAGCCAAGAAAAACGCCCCCTGCATCGTCTTCATCGACGAGATCGACGCGGTCGGCCGGCATCGCGGCGCGGGGCTGGGCAACGGCAATGACGAGCGCGAGCAGACCTTGAACCAGCTGCTCGTCGAGATGGACGGCTTCGAGGCGAACGAGGGCATCATCATCATCGCCGCGACCAACCGGCCCGACGTGCTCGATCCCGCTTTGCTCCGGCCGGGGCGGTTTGACCGCCAGGTGGTGGTGCCGCGGCCCGATATCGAGGGCCGCGAGAAGATCCTCGCGGTGCACATGAAGAAGGTGCCGCTGGCGCCCGACGTCGACCCGCGCACCATCGCGCGCGGCACCCCGGGCTTCTCCGGCGCCGACCTCGCCAATCTCGTCAACGAAGCCGCCCTTCTCGCCGCCCGCAAGGGCAAGCGCCTCGTCGCCATGTCCGAGTTCGAGCTGGCCAAGGACAAGGTCATGATGGGCGCCGAACGCAAGTCGATGGTGATGACCGAGGACGAGAAGAAGGCCACGGCCTATCACGAGGCCGGCCATGCCCTCGTCTCGCTCCACGTGCCGGGCTGCGACCCGCTTCACAAGGTGACGATCATCCCCCGCGGCCGGGCGCTGGGCGTGACCTGGAACTTGCCCGAGCGCGACCGCTATTCGATGTCGATGAAGCAGATGAAGGCTCGGCTCGCGCTCTGCTTCGGCGGCCGCATCGCCGAGCAGCTCATCTACGGAGTCGAGGAATTGAACACCGGCGCGTCCAACGACATCCAGCAGGCGACCGACATGGCCCGGGCGATGGTAATGGAATATGGCATGTCGTCGAAGCTCGGCTGGCTTCGCTACCGCGACAACCAGGAGGAGGTGTTCCTCGGCCACAGCGTCGCGCGAAGCCAGAGCGTCTCCGAGGAGACGGCCCGGCTGATCGACAGCGAGGTCCGCCGCCTGATCGAGGAAGCCGAGGGCACGGCGCGCAGCGTCCTTACCGAGAATCTCGACGAGCTCCACCGGCTGGCCGGAGCTCTGCTCGAATATGAGACGCTGAACGGCGAGGAAGCGAAGAAGGCGATCAAGGGCGAGGATATCGGCCGCGAGGATCCGAACAACCGCCGCCCACTCATCCCAGCGTCGGGAACTTCGATCCCGACCACGAGACGCCCGCGCGGCGGTGGCATCGGCGGACCGGCCCCGCAGGGGGCCTAGCCTTCGCGCCGTCGTCCCGGCGCAAGCCGGGACCTCGCCGAGACCGCTCGACAAGCGTTCGGCCGCGCCTTCCGAGTGGCGCTCTTTGGAGCCGAAGTCCGGCTTCCGCCAGGAATGACGATTGGGCGTTCAACCGGCATTCAGGGCGCAGGCGCTCCCTTGCCCACCTGACGTGGGAAGGGAAATCCGAGTGAAGACCAAGCTGCTTGCCGCCATTCTGCTGGCGTTCGTTCCGCTGGGCGCCGCCAATGCGATGGACGTCGCCACCTTCCTCGCCAAGGCGGAGGCCCTTCAGAAGAAGGGCATGCTGGCGCTGATGTCGAGCGACTACAAGCTGCTCAAGGCCGAGATCGAGACTCAGGCCGAGGTGCTTCGAGCCGAGCGGCTCGCCGCCGAGCGAGCGCGCCGCCGGCCCGCTTACTGCCCGCCCGCCAAGCAGTCGCTGGGCAGCGACGAGATCCTCGCCGCCTTCCGATCCGTCCCCGTCGCGCAACGGCCGCGGGTTCCGGTGAAGGATGCGCTCCGCGCCCTGCTCGCGCGCAAATATCCGTGCCGGGGCTGAGCTAGCCGAGCAGGCCGAGCGCGAGCAGCATGGTGAAGAACAGGCTCGCTGCGATGAAGGCGAAGTTGATCAGAACGAAGGTGCGCCACAGCGCGCTCCACCGCGACAGGTCGTAGGCGCCTCGAAGCTGCCGGTAGATGTGGATCGGCGGGATGAAGGTGATCGCGAAACCGGCGATGACCTCGGGCATGCCGATCAGGCGAAGCACGCTGAGCGCGATCACGCCGAGGCTCATGAACGCGATCGAATAGGTGACGAAGACGGTGTGGTCGTAGGCCTTGTACTGCCGGTAGCGGCGGCGGTGAAGGAAGAGCAGCCACAGGAAGGGAACCGAGATCGGGATCAGCGCCCAGGAGAATTTGTAGGCGTTGGTCTGCAGCTTGTAGACGAGCAGCGACGGATTCTCCTTGGCCTTCTTGTACGAGTTGCGGAACCACCGGTTGAGCGAATCCGCGCCTTCGACCACCGTGAAATCCTCGGACCCGGCCGATTCGGCCGCCTTCTTCGCCGGGCCGGCAACCGCTTCCGCCTCGGCCTTGGCTTCCAGCGCGTCCGCTTTCTCGGTCTCGTCCAGAAGCGCGAGCGCCTCGTTGAACAGCCGCTGCTCCAGGGCGAGCTTCGCCTCAAGCCGCGCGATCCGGCCGTCCACCCGGTTGGTGGGCTGCTTCGCCGCGGCCAGCCGAGCACGCTCCGCCTTCAGCCCATTGAGCTCGGCCACGGCTTCGGCCCGGTCCCGAGCGAAGTCGCGCTGCATCTCGGCCCGCTCCTGGGCCGGATTCTGCTCTGGCCCGTCCGACGATCCGCTTCCGAACGGGCCGCCGATCGAGGAGAAAATCGCGAACATCAGAAAAACCGAGAACAAGAACAGCGCCATCGGGGACACGAAGCTCGCGCGCTCGCCCGCGACGTAGCGGCGGGTGAGCTCGCCCGGCCGCCACGCCAGGAGCGGCAGGGTCCGCCACAGCTTGCCGTCGAAATGGAGGACGCTGTGGGCGAGATCGTGCCAGAAAGCGGTAAGGGTCCGGTGGACGTGCCCCGCCTGCCCGCACTGGTGACAATGGGGACCGGCAAGGACGGTGCCGCAATTGAGGCAGGCGCCTCGGCCCTCGCTCACGCCTTCGCCGGCGCCCGGCTCCACCGAGCGCGCGGCCAGGCCGCCCGTCACCGCTTCGCCGACGCCTTCGAGACCCCCCGTCATGGCCCTTTCATGACGGAGCGCGAAAGGAAGGTCGAGACGCTTTCGAAGGCGCGGACCGGTCGGCCGAGGGGCGTTACAGCGTGTCGCAGTCCGGCTGGGCTCCGCGCTTACCCGCTTCGCGCCGCTCGAGACAGGCCCTGAAGCGCCGCCAGGCCTCGTCGCGGCCGATCTTGCGACGCTCGGCAATCGCATCGATCACCCAGGGCCGGACCTCGAAGAGCCGGGCGCTTTGCGGAATGCCGACATGCTCGAGCGGGGCGTGGCCGCAACGTTTGCGCAGTTCGGCCACCATCGGCAGGCTCTCGCTGGTGCCGATCGGCCCGCCCCAGCTGAATTGCTCGCCGATCCGGCCTAGGACGCGAGGCTCGGTTCCCCGGGTCCGAAGCGCCAGAAAGCCGTCGTCGTCGATTCCGACCGCGACTTCCCGGGCGAAATAGGCGAGCCGGTCGGACCGGTTCGGCCCGCTGACGTAGAAGCACCCGTCGCGCAGCAGGATGCGCCCGCCGAGCAGCGCCTGGTTGGTCGCTCGGAGAGCGCGGTCCGCCTGCGGAAAGATGCGAATGAGGCCGAGGACGGGGTCCGCCACCGGGCGGCCCGCCACCGCTTCGGAAAAGCGAAGCCGGATCGAGTCGGGGAGCCGCCATCCCTCGCGCTCGGCAATCGACCGGAATTCGGCTTCGCTGACGACCAGGTCGATGCCGATTTCGCCGAGGGTGGCGTCGGTGCCATGGCCGCCGAGCAGCCGGTGGCGCCCCAGGCGCTCGATCCACGGCGCGGCGATCGCTCGAAGCTCGGCCTGGCTGTAGCGCGCCTGGGCGGCCTTGAAGTGCGGATTGCGCGTATATCTGGCGAGCGTCCGCGAGGGATCGCGCTTGAAATAGAAGACATAGGCCCAGTCGGGCCGGTGGACCATTCGCGCTTCCGTGAAATTGCCGCGCTCGCCGGCCCTCAGCCTTCCCAGCAACCTTTCGAACTCGGGTCTCGAGGCCCGCTGCTCCGCCATGCGCCTGCGCGCCTCGGAATCGCTGATCCCGGCCAGCTGGGCATAATAGCCGTCCTCATCCCGGGGCCGGTTCTCCGCCGCGGGCGGCCGTTCCGGGAAAGGGGAGGGCGGCGCCTGCTCGATGGTCGCGAAGCCAGAGGCCTCTATCGATGCGCCGCGCGGCAGGACGGCGCCAGGGTTGGCAGCGGGGCCCGAGCCTGCCGCAGCCGAGCACGCGAGGATCGACGCCGCCGCCAGCCATAGAGTCTTGAGCTTCATCGGCCTGCTCCGTCGCCAACCGGCGCCAGATCAGCACGTAAAGGCTTTCTGGCTGCTGAAGCGCAGGCGGCCCAGGCGCCCTGCGCCTATTGACCCGTGCCGGATGCCGGGGACAGGAATCGGGCAGTGGCGAATTCGGCCCGGATGGCGGACAGTGCGTTATGATGATCGGATTCTTCGGCAGGCTTCGGGACTCGATCGGCGACGAGCGCGAGCTTGCCGCCGAGGCCGGGGAAACCGTCGCGAGCCTCAGGAGCCGGCTCGCCGGCCTGTTCCCTACGGCGGCCAGCGACCTGCTCAGCTTGCGGGTTCGGGGGTTTGTCGATGACATGATGGTCGGCGAGGATTTTCTCCTCGAGGGCCGCGACCGGATCGAATTCCTGCCTCCGCTGTCGGGCGGTTGAATGTCCGTTCGTCTCGCCGACCAACCCTTTGCGGCGGAGCTCGAGCTCGCCGACTTCACCGCCGGGCTGGGCGGGGAGGGGGCCGTGGTAAGCTTCCTCGGCATCGCCCGCCTCGAGACCGCGGACGGCGAAAGGGTCGAGCGGCTGGTTCTCGACCACCACCCTCGCCTGACCCTTCGCTCGCTCGGCGAGATCGCGGCCGCCGCGCTCGGGCGCTTCGACATATCGGCGCTCCGGATCGTCCACCGCCGCGGCGCGGTTGCCCCCGGCGAGGCGATCGTCTTCGTCGCCGCGGCCGCCCTGCATCGCCGCGCCGCGTTCGAGGCGGCCGATTATGCGATGGACCGGCTGAAGACCGAGGCGGTGTTCTGGAAGCGCGAGGACAGGGCGGACGGCTCGCACTGGATCGAGCCTCGCGATGAAGACTATAGCGCCGTCGAAAGGTGGAACGACACGCCGTGCCCGGAATAGATGAAAACGGGATATTCCATCCGCTCAGGATCGCGATCCTGACCGTCTCCGACACCCGCTCGGACGAGACCGACACTTCCGGCCGGCTCCTCGCCGAGCGGCTCGCCGCCGCCGGCCACGAGCTTGCCGGGAAAGAGATCGCCGGCGACGAGGTCGAGGCGATCCGCGCCCGGGTCCGGGCCTGGGTCGCCGACGAGCAAGTGGACGTCATCCTCACCACCGGCGGCACCGGTTTCTCTCCGCGCGACGTCACTCCGGAGGCCGTCAAGCCGCTCTTCCGGCGGGAGATGGAAGGCTTTTCGGTGGTCTTCCACCAGGCCAGCCTCGGCACCGTCGGAGTCGCCACCCTCCAGTCGCGGGCCTGCGCGGGGCAGATCGAGGAGACGTTCGTCTTCTGCCTGCCCGGCTCGACCGGCGCCTGCCGCGACGCCTGGGACCTCGTCCTCGGCTTCGAGCTCGACAGCCGCTACCGGCCCTGCTCGCTCGCGGAACAGGTCCCGCGCCTCCGGCACCTGTTCGAATGAGCGGCCTCACCCATGTCGGCGACGACGGCAGCGCCCGGATGGTCGACGTCTCGGGCAAGCAGCCGACCGCGCGTATCGCCACCGCCGAGGGCCGGCTGACCTGCCTTCCCACCACTCTCGAGGCGGTTCGCGCCGGCAAGGCGCCGAAGGGCCCGGTGATCGCCACCGCCGAGCTGGCCGGGACGATGGCCGCCAAGCGAACCGCGGACCTCATACCGCTCTGCCATCCCCTGCCGCTGACCAAGGCCGCGGTGACGGTCGAGCCGGACGAAGCGCTTCCGGGGTTTCGAGTCACGGCGGAGGTCAGGACGGTCGGCCGGACCGGAGTCGAGATGGAGGCTCTGACCGCCGTCACGATCGCCTGCCTCACCTTGTTCGACATGCTCAAGGCGGTCGACCGGACGATGGAGATCGGCGCCGTTCGAGTGACGTCGAAGCAGGGCGGCAAATCGGGCAGCTGGGCCGGCGAATGATTTCCTTCGACGAAGCGGTCCGGTTGGTCGCGGACGCCGCTTGGCCGGTCGGCCGCGAGTCGGTGCCCATCGCCCTCGCCGCCGGCCGAGTGCTGGCGGGGCCGGTGACCGCGATGATCGATTCGCCGCCGGCCGATTGCTCTTCCATGGACGGCTATGCGGCCCGACTAGCCGACCTGCCCGGCCGCCTGCGGATGATCGGCGAGTCCTTCGCGGGGGCCGGCTTCCGCGGCCGGGTGGAGCCCGGGACCTGCGTTCGGATATTCACCGGCGCGCCGCTCCCCGAAGGAGCGGATCTCGTCGTCGTCCAGGAGGTGACGGCCCGGGAAGGGGACCTGGTCACCATCGCCGGCTTTCCCGGTCCCGAGCGGCACATAAGGCGGCGAGGCTCGGATTTTCGAGCCGGCGAGAGCCTGCTCGAGGCCGGGCGGCGGCTCGATCCGCGGGCGCTGGTCGCGGCCGCGAGCGCGGATGTGGCCGAGGTCGAGACCTGGCGTCCTCCGGCGGTGATCGTGATCGGCACCGGCGACGAGCTTGCGCCTCCCGGATCGGCGCGGGACCGCCCCGGCTCGATCCCCGAGAGCGTCTCGTTCGGAGTGGAGGCGCTTGCCGAGCAGTGGGGCGGCCGGAGCCTCGGATCGCGCCGGGTCGGCGACGACCTGCCGGCGATGGAGCGGGCGGCGGGGGAGGCGCTCGATCGGGCCGACCTGGTCGTCGTGACCGGCGGCGCTTCGGTCGGCGACAAGGACCATGCGCGGGCGATGTTCGCCCCGCATGGGCTCGACCTCATTTTCTCCAAGGTCGCGATCAAGCCCGGCAAGCCGGTCTGGCTCGGCCGCGCCGGAGGCCGGCTCGTCCTCGGGCTTCCCGGCAATCCGACTTCGGCGATGGTCACCGCCAGGCTGCTTCTCGTCCCGCTCGTCGCCGGCCTCGCGGGCCGCTCGGGGGCTGTGGAATGGCGCCCGCTTCCGCTTGGCGGGGCGCTCCCCGCCTGCGGCGATCGCGAGACTTTCCATCGGGCGCGCCGGTCGGAAAAGGGCGCCCTTCCGATCGCCAATCAGGATTCGAGCGCTCAGAAGGCGCTGGCCGAGGCGGATCTCCTTCTCCGGAGCCGCCCGAACGATCCGCCGCGGCAGGCGGGGGACGAGATCGAAGCCCTCGATTTCTAATATCCGGCCCCGATCGGCGGGCTAACCTTTTCTCAAGCCTTGGCCGCCATAAGGGCGGCATTGGTACGCGACCGGGGGGGCGGAGGCGGCTTTGCCGCTTCCGCCTTCTTTTTTGCCCCCGACGGAACCTGGCTCGAGCCGACCGAAAAAAAATCAAAGATTCGAGCAGCTTGGTTACAGCGCCGAACCGTTTTTCGGAACGAAAGCGGATTCAAAGCGGCGAGAAGCGGGAATGGCTTAACGCACGCTAACGCTGTCGTTCAGGGCTTCCTAAACGCCTCTGGCCCATAGACCCGACCTGCCGCCCGATGCAGGCCACGCGGAAGGCGGTCCCTCGAGTCGCGTATCCGAGGGGGGGCCGGCGCTACCAAGCGCCGGCCCCGACCCGGCCGCGCTCCCTCGCAACCGAATTTTTACCCGGCGCCGCTAGAGCGATCGGGATATCCATCCGAGGGGGTCCGCCTTGTTCATCGACGCCGAGCTGTCCCAGATCCCGATCACCGACGGTCGCAAGGCCGAGCGGCGGATCGTCAACCTCGCCGCCGCTCTGCGTGAAGAGGGAGCGAAAAGCAGCAAGATCGTGGTCGTCGACATATCGGTCGGCGGCTTCAAGGCGGAAGCGGATGTGCCCCATTCGGAAGGGGACGAGGTCTGGCTGAAGCTTGCCGGACTCGAGCCGAGGCGGAGCCGGGTCGTCTGGGCCCGCGACAGGGAGATAGGCTGCGAGTTCGAATGGCCGCTCCATCCCAGCGAGCTCGAGATCATCGTCGCTCCGGCGCCGCGCCGAATCGTCAAAGGGGTGTTCCGCCGGGTCGAGCGCTGAAGCGCGCCCGTTCCGGAGATCAGCCCTTTAGGAATTGCCGCCTGACGCCAGGTCTCTCAGAGGGCGTAGTGGACGATGTCCGACAGGGCGACCTGGTCGACCCGGGCGCCGCGCTCATCGCATATCTCGATCGCCTGATGGTCCCAGCGCCCGCCGAGGGTCAGCTCGGCGCGCAGAAGCTCGCGCGCGCTCCGCACGGCCTGGTACCAGGCGGCCTCCGCGTCGGGCAGCTTCAGCCCCTCCTCGTCCTGGAGTCGGCCGCCTTCGCGGTTCAGGTGGAAGTAGAAGTGGGGCACGGCGGGTAAACGCCACAAGTCGTTGAAAGTACCACGAAAAGAAGGTGCATCCCGAGTTAACCTTCTTTTTGTCGGATGACCTCCAATTCGCTCGGCATGAAAGACATTCGATATGCCGGCCGCTTCGCCCGGCGCGGCCGAGGAATACGGCATGAAGTCGAGCCGCACCATTCCGTAAACTCGCTGGTCCTCTGCGCCATCGAATGGCGGCGCCGGAAGGGCCGGGCGCTCGGTTGTTTTCCCGGGCGGCCGGCCCATATCGGCCTTGAGGGCAAGCGGAGGAACCGGCCGTGCCGACGACGGCACAAGACAGGATGAGAGGGGGGCCATTCGGGGCTCTCCTGATCCTGTTGAGCCTCTTGCTGAGCTCCGGAGCGGCGTCGGCCGGGAACGAGCTTCGCGAGCCCGCGGCCCGACTCGGTTCCAGCCGCTCCGGCGCAGCGCCGGCCCTGCTCCCGTCCGGCCCGCGAAACCCGCTCGACGACGATGTGCCCGGCCATGACGGCGGCGCCGCGCTGCCGCCTTCCAGGGCGGCCGTCGTCACCGAGGCGCTTTGGGCTCGGCCCCTGCCTGAAATCGCGTGCGCCGAGCGCGGCGCGAATCCGACGACGGCGACCGCCTCCTACCGGGCGCGAGCTCCTCCGGCAGCCTGAGCCAGCCGCATTCGCGGCCCGTTCAGAACCGCCTGGCGCTTGCCGGGCAAAAGGCCTTTTTGCTGGAGAGCATCATGTCATCTTCAACCTACAGACTTACGCAGACTCACCGCCGCCTTGACGACGCCATCACTTATGAGATGAACCGGCGGCTGCCGGACAGCCTCAAGCTGCTTCGGCTGAAGAAGCTGCGCCTGGCCGTCAAAGACCGCCTGGCGACGCTGATGCGTCGGGGCTTCCCGGCGTGACCCGACGGGCCGGCGCCGGCCGGGCGCCGGCCCGAAGGCTGATTCGCGGGCTGGGGCCGATCCTCAGCGCGCGTCCACGAGGACGATCTCGGCATCGCCGACGGCCCGGATCGCCAGATGCGGCTCGCCGGTGACGGCGACGCCGTCGCGCGGCTCCGCCCGCCGGTCGTTGACTTCGATCGCTCCGCCAACGGCCACCAGGTAGACGTGGCGGGCGGGGTCGACGCTGAGCTGCGCGGTTTCGCCCGCCTTCAGCGTCGCTCCGAGGACTCGGGCGGCGGCGTTGATCTTCAGTGCCTCCGCGTCGTCGGCGAAGCCGCTTGCGAGGGTGACGAAGGTGCCGGCGCGGTCGTCCTTCGGAAATTGCCGGGCGCCCCAGCCGGGCTCGGCGCCGGGCCGGTCGGTCTGCACCCAGATCTGGAACAAGGTCGTCTTCTCGTCCTCGAGATTATATTCGGCGTGGCGGACGCCCGTGCCGGCCGACATGACCTGGACGTCGCCGGCGCCGGTGCGGCCCTTGTTGCCCATCGAATCCTGGTGGGTGATCGCGCCCTCGCGGACATAGGTGATGATCTCCATGTCGCGGTGCGGATGCGGCGGGAAGCCCGAGCGGGCGGCGATCTCGTCGTCGTTCCAGACCCGGATCGCGCCCCAGCCCATTCGGGCCGGAGCGTGGTAATCGGCGAAGGAGAAATGGTGGCGGGCGTTGAGCCAGCCATGGTCGGCATGGCCGAGTGTCGCGAAGGGGCGGATGTCGATCATGATGGGTCTCCTTTCGTGTCGTTTCGCCCGTCATTGCGAGCGAAGCGAAGCAATCCAGTGCGGCCTCGGAGGCCTGCTGGATTGCTTCGTCGCTTCGCTCCTCGCAATGACGAGGGTTCTCAGATCAGGCCTTCGGCCTTCAGCGTCTGCTGCACCGCGGGCCGCTGGGCGACGCGCTGGAGATAGGCCGAGAGCCCCGGCCAGCGGGCGATGTCGATCGAATGGATCCTCGTCCAGTTGAGAACGGCGAAGGCATAGGCGTCGAGGATCGAGAAGCGCTCGCCCAGGATGTAGGGGCCATCGCCGATCTTCTCCTGGAGATAGTCGAACTTCTTGCCGAGCGCCTCGCGGGTCGCTTCCTTGAACGAGTCCGGGGTGGCCGGATTCCACAGGGGACCGAAGCCCTTGTGGAGCTCGGTGGCGATGAAGTTCAGCCCTTCGAGAAGCCGGTAGCGCTCGATCCCGCCCGCCGGAAGCGCGAGCTCGGAGCCCGGCGCGCGGTCGGCGAGATATTGGAGGATGACGGCATTTTCGGTCAGCACCTCGCCGTCGTCTAGCTTCAGCGCCGGAACCGCGCCCTTGGGGTTGACGTCGGTCAGCTTCTCGCCGTCGTCGGTGACCTTGTCGGGGAAGCGCACGTTGGCGAGCTCGATCTCGAGGCCGGCCTCGCGGGCGACGATGTGGGGGGCCTGCGAGCAGGCGCCGGGGGCGTAGTAAAGCTTCATCTCTAATCTCCCTTGCTTCGAGATATGGTGACCCGTCCGCCCGCCGCCAGGAGGGGCCGCGGCGGACGGACGGGATGCGCGGCGGCGCTAGGCCGCCAGCGGCAGGTCTTGCGAGGCGAGCAAGCGAAGCTCCTCGACGGCTCGAGCGATCGAGGCGGCCGCCTGCTCCGGCCCGAAGGCGAGCTTCTCGACCCGAACGAAGGTGGCATCGCCCAGGCCCATGAAGCCCAGGAGGGTGCGCAGGTGCGGCTCCTGGCTGTCCATCGGCGCGGAGGGGCCTTCGCTGTAGAGGCCGGCTCGGCTCTCGATCACGATCGTCTTCTTGCCCTTGAGGAGTCCCTCGGGGCCGGCCTCGGAGTAGCGGAAGGTGATTCCGGCGCGAAGCACATGGTCGAACCAGGCCTTGAGGGTCGAGGGGATTCCGAAATTGTACATCGGAGCTCCGATGACGACGAGGTCGGCCGCCTTGAGCTCGGCGATCAGCTCGTCGGAGAGCGCGATGGCGGCTCGAGCGGCGTCGGTCTCCGCTTTGGCTCCGCGGATGGCGGGGGTCGTCGCGGCGGTCA
This sequence comes from Allosphingosinicella sp., assembly GCA_036386795.1. GTDB lineage: Bacteria > Pseudomonadota > Alphaproteobacteria > Sphingomonadales > Sphingomonadaceae > Allosphingosinicella. Next base: position 49,641 of record DASVUZ010000037.1, on the reverse strand, counting down.
GATGGGGGATGGGGTCGGTGCCGACGTCGCGATGGACGATCCGGACGGAGCCCGTTCCGCGCAGTGTTGCACCCAGCTCATGCGTGAGTCGGCGGGAAACCGAGGCGTGGCCGGTGGCGGCGCTGTCGATGATGAGGACGTTGGTCATTTTTCAGCCTCCTGAGCTTGCACAGGGCCATGTAAGCGGGTAGCGCTGTTGCTTGTAGACGTCCTTCACGCATTCCGGTGTTGCACAATATGGAACGCTCTTCGACGGACATGCTCGATGTCCTGGCCTTCGTCCGGGTGGTCGAGACCGGCGCCTTCAGCCGCGCCGGCGAGCGGATGGGCATGTCGAAATCGATCCTCAGCCGGCGGGTCGCCCGGCTCGAGGAGAATCTCGGCGCCCGGCTCCTGACCCGGACGGCGCAGGGCGCCCAGCCGACGGAGGTCGGCCAGGCCTATTTCGAGCGGGCGTCGAACATCCTCGCCGATCTCGAGGCGGCCCAGGAGGTCGTCGCCCAGGCGGTGACCCAGGTCGCCGGCCCGGTGCGGTTGTCGGCGCCGCTCTCCTTCGGGATCGAGCATCTCGCTCCGGCCCTGGCCGAGTTCGCGGAGGCGCATCCCCGGGTCGAGCTCGACATCTCGTTCGACGACCGGCCGGTCGACCTCGCGGCCGGCGGCTTCGACCTGGCGGTTCGGATCGGCTCGCTCAAGGACAGCTCGCTGATCGCCCGGCGGATCGCTCCGGTGAGGAAGGTGGCGACGGCGAGCCCCTCCTATCTCGACTCGCGCGGCCGGCCGGACCATCCCCGCGACCTCGCGCATCACGACATCCTGCTGTACGCCAACGAGCAGTGGCGCTTCCGGGTCGAAGGCAAGTGGGAATATGTCCGCGGCCGCCCGAGGCTGAGGGCGGACAATGGCGAGATGCTCCGGGCGGCGGCCGAGGCCGGCCTGGGAATCTGCATCCTTCCAAGCTTCATCGCCGCTCCCGGCTTCGAGCGCGGAACGCTGGAGCCCCTGCTTCGCGAATATCCGATGGAGCAAGGCGCGCTTCACGCGGTGATGCCGCCCGGGCGGGCGACGACCGCCCGGGTCAGGGCGCTGGTCGACTTCCTCGTCGAGCGGTTCGGGCCGGAGCCCGAATGGGACCCGTGCTGGCTGGCCGGGCGCGAGGAGAGCGGCCGGAGGAGGATGGACGTGGCACCCGCAAACGCTAAAGCATTGACGCCATGAAATATGGCCTCCCCCTGCTCGCCCTTCTCCTCGCCGGCGCCTGCACGACCGGCGGCGCCGGACGCGAAGACGCCGCCTTCAGCGACCCGCCGGTCGCCGCGCAGCAGAGCGCTCCGGCCGCCGCCGATCCCGCCGCCGAGGATGCGCGGCTGCTCGCCTTCCTCGACGCCGCCTTCGACGAGCGGATCGCGTCGAGCCCGGAGACCCTGACGGCGCTGGGCATGAAGACGAGCTACGACAGGCTCGACGATTATACCGACGCCCGGGCGATCCGGGACCAGGCGCTGGTGGACTTGCAGATCGAGCGAATGAAGGCGCGGTTCGACTATTCGAAGCTGAGCCCCGCCGGGCAGCTCAACTATCGCCTGTTCGAATATAATGCCGAGCGCAGCCGCGAGAATCATCGCTGGCGCGACTACGGCTTCCCGATGTCGACCAACGGCAGCCCGGCGGGCCAGTTCCCGGTCTTCCTGATCAACCAGCACCGCGTCGAAAGCGTCGCCGACGCCGAAGCCTATGTGACTCGGATCCGCGATACCGAGCGGGCGATGCGCGAGATCGGCGCCGAGGCCCGGGCGCAGGCGGAGAAGGGGATCGTTCCGCCCAAGTTCAACTTCGCCCCGGTGCGCGCCGACGCCAGGCGGGCGATCGCCGGAGCGCCGTTCGGAGCCGGAGCGGATTCGCCGCTGCTCGCCGATTTCCGGAAGAAGGTGAATGCGCTCGACGCGCCCGCGGACGTCAAGGCGCGGCTGATCGCCGACGCTTCCGAGGCCCTGGCCGGACCGTTCCGCCGCGCCGTCGGCGACATGCTGTCGACCCTCGACTCGATCGAGCCGAAGGCGAAGGGCAATGACGGCGCCTGGAGCCTTCCGAACGGCGCCGACTATTACGCCTCGCGCCTTCGCGCGCAGACGACGACCGACCTCTCCGCCGACCGGATCCACCAGATCGGGCTGGACGAGGTGGCCCGGATCCACCGCGAGATGGAGGCGATCAAGGCCCGGGTCGGCTTCAAGGGCACGCTCCGGCAATTCTTCCAGCACATCAAGACCGGCGCCCAATTCAAATATCCGAATACCGATGCCGGGCGGCAGCAATATCTGAAGGACGCCAACGCCTTCATCGCCCAGGTCATGGCCGAGGCGCCGAAATGGTTCAGCCGGCTTCCCAAGGCGCCGCTCGAGGTCCGGGCGGTCGAGACCTGGCGGCAGGAGACGGCCTCGGTCGCCTTCTACAACCGGCCGTCGCCCGACGGCTCGAGGCCCGGCATCTACTACGTCAACCTCGCCGACATGAACCAGGTGCTGAAGCCCCAGATCGAGGGGATCAGCTATCACGAGGGCGCGCCGGGCCACCATTTCCAGATCGCCCTGCAGCAGGAGCTGGAGGGCGTTCCGAAATTCCGCCGCTTCGGCGGCTACGGCGCCTATAGCGAGGGCTGGGGCCTCTATGCCGAGCGGATCGGGCGGGAGATGGGCTTCTACCAGGATCCCTATTCGCTGTTCGGGCATCTCTCGCTGGAGCTGTGGCGGGCGGTCCGGCTGGTCACCGACACCGGCCTTCATTCGAAACGCTGGACCCGCGAGCAGGCGATCAAATATTTCCAGGACAATTCGCTCCTGTCGGAGCGCGACATCGTCAAGGAGGTCGAGCGCTACATCAACAATCCGGGGCAGGCGACGAGCTACAAGATCGGCCAGCTCAGGATCCTCGAGCTTCGCGAGCGGGCGAGACGGGAATTGGGCGACCGGTTCGACATTCGCGATTTCCACGCCGCAATTCTCGAGAACGGCCCGTTGCCGCTCGACATATTGGAGCAGCAGGTCGAGGCCTATATCGCGGCGAAGAAGGGGTAAGGGGCGCTCACTATTCGTCACCCCGGACTTGATCCGGGGTCCGCCTACTTTATGGCTGGGTTGGGAAAAAGGCAGGTGGATGCCGGATCAAGTCCGGCATGACGGCTGGCGGTCCGCTCCGTCGCTGTCTGCCGCGGCAAGAGGAGAGACGACATGGCCAAGGGTCAGAAGAAGAGCAACAAGGAAGCCAGGAAGCCCAAGAAGGAGGTCAAGAAGACCATCGCGGCCAATCCCTCGACCAAGGGGACGGTGGTCAAGGATTGATGGCCGAGACCTTCACCCGCCACCGCCAGCCCTGGAAGCAGGAGGAGCTTCAGAAGCTGCATCTGCTCGCCGGCAAGGGCATGTCGCTGAAGGCGGTCGCCAAGGCATTGACCCGAAGCGAGGAGTCGGTGAAGGACCGCGCGAAACTGGACGGGCTGAAGATCAGCAAGCTTCGCTGATCATTCCGTCATTGCGAGCGGAGCGAAGCACTCCAGGGCTGAGGCCGTCGCCGGCGCCGCGGCTGGATTGCTTCGTCGCTCCGCTCCTCGCAATGACGGGTGGACCCGGCAATTCTCTCCCGTGAAGGACGGGTTAGGGTTCAACCGACGAACGAAGAGACTGGAATCATGGCCGACACCCCTCCCGACCGACTCTCGCTCAACCCGCGCAGCCCGTTTTTCGACGGCGAGCTGCTTCGCCGCGGGGTGGGCATTCGATTCAAGGGCCGGGAGCGGACCGACGTCGAGGAATATAGCGTCTCCGAAGGCTGGATCCGGGTCGCCGCGGGCCGAAGCCTGGACCGCTTCGGCCAGCCGATGACGATCAAGCTGAAGGGGGAGGTCGACCCGTTCTTCCAGGATTCGAAGGGCGAGGCCGAGTCGGGGGACGACGAACCGGGCGATAAGTCCGAAGGCTAGCGTTCTCCCGTCGAGCGGGAATCGTCACCCCGGGCTCGACCCGGGGTCCACCTTCCTTGGCGGCGCCGAAAGGGGAGAAGGTGGATGCCGGATCAAGTCCGGCATGACGAGGCGGCCGCTTCCGTCCAGACAGGACAGGACCCGGCGTTCTTCCCGCTGAGCGGGAATCGTCACCCCGGACTTGATCCGGGGTCCACCGTCTTCCCCTCGCCTGCCGCGGAAAGGCAAGGTGGATGCCGGATCAAGTCCGGCATGACGAGCTGGGAGGCCCGCGCCGCCGTCACCCCGGACTTGATCCGGGGTCCACCGTCTTCGCCACGCCCGCCACGGAAAGACAAGGTGGATGCCGGATCAAGTCCGGCATGACGAGCTGGGAGGCCCGCGCCGCCGTCACCCCGGGCTCGACTCGGGGTCCACCTTCCTTGGCGGCGCCGAAAGGGGAGAAGGTGGATGCCGGATCAAGTCCGGCATGACGAGCTGGGAGGCCCGCCCCGCCGTCACCCCGGGCTCGACCCGGGGTCCACCTTCCTTGGCGGCGCCGGAAGGGGACAAGGTGGATGCCGGATCAAGTCCGGCATGACGAGGTGGGAGGCACGCGCCGCCGTCACCCCGGGCTCGATCCGGGGTCCACCTTCCTTGGCGGCGCCGAAAGGGGAGAAGGTGGATGCCGGATCAAGTCCGGCATGACGAGGTGGCCGCTTCCGTCCGTGCGCCGGACTCCCCGTCTTGAGTGGCTCGCCTGAGCATCATCGAAGGCCCAGCCGCTCGAGCGGGCCGCCGAACGTCCCGGCCACCATCTCGGCCTGGATCCGGGTGGCGGGCCAGAGGCGTCCGAACGGCGGGACGATCCGGTCCCGAATCCAGGGGAGCAGGGCTCCGTCGGACTGGTAGGCCGGGGTGAACAGGAGCGAAAGCGCCTGATAGAGGCGGACGTGGAAGCGGCGCAGGGCGACCGCCCGCCGAAGCGCCGCTTCGATCCCGTCCTCCTCGCGAAGCGCGGCGGCGAGCGCCCAGGCGTCGAGCAGGGCCATGTTGGCGCCCTGGCCGAGCTGCGGGCTGGTCGAATGCCAGGAATCCCCGATGTGGATCAGGCCCGCCCCGGCCGGCTCGCCGAGGGTGCGATGGGCGTAGCGGGCGAAGGTGAGCCGGTCGGAGCTTTCGATCTGGTCGAGCAGGGGCGCGGTGGCGGGCCACAGCGCGCGGACCTCGGCCTTCCACGGCTCGAGGCCGCGCTCGCGCCAGTCGGCGAGGCGATCTTCGCGGAGCGACCAGAAGAACGCGGCCTGGCGGCGGGCGCAGCCGGGCGCGACTCCGACGGGAAGAAGGCCGGTCATGGCGCTGGCACGGCGGTAGCGCTGCTCCAGAGCGGTCTCGTCGAAGCCCTCGACCCAGTCGAGGCTCGCCCAGAGCGCGCCGTAAGCGAGCGGGCGAGCGGACCCGCCGGCGAGGGGCGAGGCGCTGCCGAGCGCGTCGACGAGGAGGTCGTGCCGCTCCGATCGCCCGCCGTCGGCGAAAAGCAGGCGCCCTTCGCGGCGGCCGGCGACGGTGCGGCCGGTGTCGATCCCGATGCCCTCGGCGACGACGGCGCGATGGAGGATGTCGAACAGGGCGGCTCGGTGCACTCCCAGGCCCCTCGCTTCCGGACGGCGCAGCCACTCGTAGCGGACGTCGAGAACGATTCGGCCGGAAGGCTCGGCCCGGCCGACCAGCCGGTCGACCGGCGCCGCGGCGGCGGCGAGCGCGGCGGCGAGGCCGAGCCGGTCCAGCACGGCGAGGCCGGTGGGCTGGATCATCAGGCCCGACCCGATCGGGCGCGGAGCGTCGAACCGCTCGTAGAGGCGCACTCGATGGCCGTCGCGGGCCAGAAGCAGCGCCGCCGCGAGCCCGCCGATCCCGCACCCGGCCACGCCGATTTCGAGCCCCCGCATGGGAGGCGGGTTTAGCGGGAGGGACCGAGCGCGTCATCCCGGCGGAAGCCGGGACCTCGGGTCGAAAAGTCCCGACGGGTCTCGCCGAGGCCCCGGCTTCCGCCGGGGTGACGGAATATCACCGCCGGCTTCCGCCGGGGTGACGGAAGGTCACCGCCGGCTTTGCGCCGGGGCGACGGAGGATCATCGCCGGCGAAGGCGGGCGAGCAGACGGTTGCCGGCGAGCGGCTCGAAGGGCTGGTCGGCGCTTTCCGGGTCGAGAAGCTCCTTCTTCGCGATCGCGGTGAGAGCGGCGCCGAATTCCGGCGGCCGGAAGGGGAGGAGGGTGCGGCCCTCGCCGCGCAGGCGTTCGATCGTCGCGATCAGCGAGCCGGTCTTCTCGCAGCATTCCGCGACCTGCGCCGGATCGACTCCGAGATGCTCGGCGATGAGATCGGCGCGAAGGCGCTTGATCGTCGCTTCGGCCTCCTCGTTGCCGGGGAGGCGGGCGTCGATCATCAGGTCGCACTCGCTGTCGAGGCCCATCGAGCGGTTGTTGAGGTTGGCCGATCCGACCCGGATGACATGATCGTCGACGACCATGATCTTGGCGTGGACGTAGATGTCGGCGCCGCCTTCGGTGACGGGGGTGTAGATCCGGAAGCGGCCGTAGCGATCCTTGCGCTCGAGGGCCTGGACCAGCTCGGCCCGGGCCGGGCCCATCACCGATTCGTCGAGCCAGCCATAGCCCTCCCTGGGATTGACGATGACGAATTCGGGGCCGTCCGGCTCGGCCAGCCGCTTGCCGACCGCCTCGGCGACGGTCCGGGAGGCGAAATACTGGGTCTCGATGTAGACGAAGCGGCGGGCGCTGGCGATCAGGTCCAGGAACAGGGCCTCGATCTCGCGTATCTCGGACCAGTCGGGGACCTTGCCGCGGGTGCGGGCGATGGCGATGTCGACGTCGCGGAAATCGGGCTCGAGCTCCTCGGGCCAATGATCGGCATCGCCGGGATTCGCGGACTCCAGGCGCTGGCCCGTCGCCGCCAGCCAGCGGAGCCGGGCGAGGTCGCCGAGGCAGTGCGCGACTCCACCGTCGACGCACATGGTCGCGTCGTGCCACGGGTCGTAGGCGCGGCGGGTGGTCGGCTCGCGCCGCTGCGAAGGCTCGTCCTTGTGCTCGCGCGTGTCCCAGCGCGAGCCGGTCATGTCGATCCCGCCGCAAAAGGCCAGGCGATCGTCGATCACCAGGATCTTCTGGTGGTGGCTCGCCTCGCGGGGGTGGTTGTGGTCGAGCCTGAAGGCGATGTTCTTGCGCCTGGCCCAGCTGCCGAGCTGGAACAGGGTCGAGCCTCGGCCGAGATAGCGATAGGCCTCGCCGTCCCAGGCGAGGATGTAGATGTCGAGATCCGGCCGCTTCCTGGCGATCCAGGAGATTAGGGCTCCGACCTTGACCGGCGGCTCGCCCTTGCCCTTCGAATCGTCGAGGGTGACCCTGGTGTCGATGTCCCAGCCGATCATCATGAGCTGGGACCGCGCCTTGAGCATCGCGGTTCGGGCCAGGCGGAAGTAATCGCAGGCGTCGACGACGAGCGACGCGCGGCCGGCTCGGGAGACCCGCCAGCAATTGCGGCCCGGCTCGAGGTTGAAGATGCGGCTTTCGCGGTTACGCTGCGTTTTACTGGTCACGCCGTGCGGAACGTATCTCGTGCCGCAGCCGTTCCAAATCCCTGCGACGAAGGAGTCAGTCACTTGCGTAAAGCCGCCCTCGCCATGCTCCTGCTCGCAACCGCGGCCTGCTCCACCCGGCCCGCCGAGCCGCCGCGCGCCGCTGCGGACGCGCTCGCCGACGGCTACGATCTCGCCGCCCAGCGCTCCAAGATCGCCCGGATCCCGATGGCGCCGGACACCGCCTTCCTCAATGCCGAGGAGCGCGAGGTGGTGAACCTGCTGATCCGCGCGGCCGAGCTGATGAATCCTATCTACCTGAGGCAGCGGTCGGTCGAGAATCCGACGATCCGGGCCGAGATCGCCCGAAGCGCCCACCCGCAAAAGGCGCTTCTGCTCGACATGTTCGATCTCCATTTCGGGCCGTGGGACACGCTCGCCGAGAACCATCCCTTCTATGGCGGCGAGAAGATGCCGGCGGGCGCCGGCTTTTATCCGAAGGACCTGACCAAGGAGGCCTTCGATTCCTATCTCGCGGCCAATCCGGGCGAGAAGGAAGCTTTGACCAGCGGCTATACGGTGGTCAGGCGGCGGGGGGACCGGCTGGTGGCGGTGCCCTACAGCGTCGAATACAGGCCATGGCTCGAGCCGGCGGCGCGGCTGATCGAGCGGGCCGCGGCACGCACCGGCAACGCCTCGCTTCGCAAGTTCCTGAACCTTCGCGCCAAGGCCTTCCGGACCAACGATTATTACGAATCGGAGCTGGCCTGGATGGAGGTGTCGGGAACTCCGATCGAAGTCGTGATCGGGCCCTATGAAGTCTATACCGACAGCCTCTACGGGACCAAGACCGCGTTCGAGGCCTTCGTCACCGTCCAGGATCCGAGCGAGAGCTCCGCTTTGTCGCACTACAAGGCGCTGCTTCCGGACATGGAGCGCAACCTTCCGGTCGAGGAGCGCTACAAGAATTTCAACCGGCCCTTCGCCTCGCCGATCCTGGTCGCCGACCAGGTCCATGGCGGCGGCGACAACGTTCCGGGAGTCCAGACCATCGCCTTCAACCTGCCCAACGACGAGCGGGTCCGGGAGGCGAAGGGGGCCAAGAAGGTGATCCTCGCCAACGTCCTGGGAGCGAAATACGACCGCATCCTCGCTCCGATGGCCGGGCTGGTGCTGGTGCCCGAGCAGGCCCGGCTGGTGACCAGGAAATACATGACCAACGAGACCCTGTTCCACGAGCTTTCGCACAGCTTGGGGCCGGGGACGATCAATGTCGGCGGACGGCGGACGACGGTGAATGCCGAGCTCAAGGACCAGTATAGCGCCAGCGAGGAAGCCAAGGCCGACGTCATGGGGCTCCACAACATCCTCTACATGATGAAGCGCGGCGAGCTTCCGGCGGCCGAGCGCGAGCAGGCGCTGGCGACCTATTTCGTCGGGATCTTCCGCGCGGTGCGCTTCGGGATCGACGAGGCGCACGGGCGCGGCGCGGCGATGCAGTACAGCTATCTGAAGGAGAAGGGCGCGTTCCGCTGGGACGGCGGGGCGGACCGCTTCCGGGTCGACTACGACCGGATGGAGGCCGGGCTTCGCGAACTCCTCGCCGAGCTGGTCCGGCTCCAGGGCAATGGCGATTATGCCGGCACCAAGGCTTTCTTCGATCGCCACGCCAGGCTCGACGAGGAGGCCCGGGCGGTGCTTGCGACGACGGCGCGGATCCCGACCGACATCCAGCCCATTTATCCCGACAAGGTGTAGGCATGGATTATCAGGCGCTGGTCGACGAGGTCCTCGCCGACGTTTCGGCCTATAAGGGCCAGGGCAATGTCGCCTCCTACATTCCCGCCCTGGCCGAGGCGGACCCCAACAAGCTCGGCCTGGCGCTGGTGCTGAAGGACGGATCGAGCTTCTGCGCGGGCGATTCGGACGAGGCCTTCTCGATCCAGAGCATCTCCTACGTCTTCGCGCTCTGCCTCGCCCTCCACCACGTCAAGGCGTCGCTGTGGAACCATGTCGGGCGCGAGCCGGCGGGATCGCCGGTCAACTCGATCCTCCAGCTCGAGATGGAGAAGGGGCGCCCGCGCAACCCGCTGACCAGCGCCGGGGCCCTGGTCGTGTGCGACCAGCTGATCGGAGCCGACGGAGCCGACGTCGCGGTGGAGGAGCTGCTCGGCTTCCTCAGGGACCGGTCGGGGGACGACGGGGTCGCGATCGACGAGGGGCTGGCCATGTCGGAATCGCGCGCGGGCGCCTTCAACCGCTCGATGGCGCATTACATCGCCGCTTTCGGAAATCTCGGCCATCCGGTGGACGAGGTGCTGTCGCTCTATTACCGGCAATGCTCGGTGGCGATGAGCTGCCGGCAGCTCGCCCAGGCGGCCCTGTTCCTGGCGTTCGACGGAGTCGACCCGAGGACCGGCGACGCGGTCACCATCGCCTCGCGCTCGCGGCGGATCAACGCTCTGATGCTGACCTGCGGCCATTACGACAATAGCGGCGACTTCGCCTTCCGGGTCGGGCTGCCCGGCAAGAGCGCGGTGAGCGGGGGCATCCTGGCGGTGATCCCGGGCCAGGGCGCGGCCTGCGCCTTCTCTCCGGGCCTCAACTCGGCGGGAACCTCGCTGGCCGGAGCGATGGCGCTCGAGCGGCTGGCGGAAAGGACCGGCTGGTCGGTGTTCGTCTAGCAGCCTTGGGTTCACCTGATCGGCCATGCCGGACTCGATCCGGCATCCACCTTTGCCTTGATCTGCGTCGGAGAGAAGGTAGACCCCGGATCAAGCCAGGGGTGACGAATCCATGCTGCTCGCCTTCCTCCTCGCCTCCGCCGTTCCTTCGCCGCCCGCCTGCCCGATCGAGCGGGCGGTCTACCGCCTCAAGGGGGCGCCGACCTTCACCGCCGGATTCGCCCGGCACGACCGGCGCAACGCTTATGCGTCCGACCTCGCTTTCTGGGTGAAGACCCCGGCGCGGACCTACTGGTTCGCCTTCGGCTCGCCCAACGGCTATGGCGGCACCTTCATCTCGCCGGCGCTCGATCCGCGGCGGTCGGTGCGGCTGGACGACGACGGACTCTACCGGGCGCTCGACCGGCTCAAGTCGGTGGAGGAGCCGGTATCGCTCGGCTTCCACGCCTTCGACAGCGGGCTCGAAGCACTTCCTTATCCGCCGGCCAGCGACGGCTCGCCGCCGTCGCTGATCCTGGTTCCCGATTTCGGGCGGACCTTGCGGTACAGCCCGATCGCACTCGCCGGCGGCGATCCGTCCGCGCTCGACGAAGCGATGCCGACCGGCTTCTTCGAGCCGGCCGGCTGCGGCGGGCCGCCGCGGCGATAACCTCGCGGGCGCTCGGCCCCTTCTGGCCTCGCCGGTCAGCCGCTGATCAGGCCGAGCAGATTGCCTTCGCTGTCGCGGCAGATGGCGAGGTGGATGGGCTTGCCGTCGACCTCGGCGATCCTGCGGGGAGGCTCGTCGAAGCCGACGCCCTTCGAGCGCATTTCCTCATGGGCCGCCTCGACATCCTCGACGCCGTAATAAAGGATCGAGCTTCCGGCCGCTTCGGGTCCTTCCGGGCGGCTCAGCATCAGGCGGGTCTCGCCGCACTGGAAGAAAGCCAGGCCGGGCGGGGCGTCGAACAGGTGCGCGAGGCCCAGCACGTCGCGGTAAAAGGCCTTGGCCCGTTCGAGGTCCTGGACAAGGATTGCGACTTGGGCGAGGCGGGTCGGAGGCACGCTTCCTCTCCTCGAATAGCTGTGCTAATTATTGCATTCGTACAACAGTTAGCATAGCTAAGGGTTTGGAGCAAGGGCTTGAACGACGATCAGCTTCACGATCTGGCGAGCCGCCTCCATTCGGCGTCGATCCGCTTGCTGCGGATGGTCCGGCGCGAGGACCGGGCGACCGGAATCAGCCCGCCGCGCCTGTCCGCCTTGTCGGTTCTGGTCTTCGGCGGCCCGATGTCGCTCGCCGAGCTTGCCTCGGCCGAGGAGGTCAGGGCCCCGACCATGTCGCGGGTGGTCGAGGGGCTGGTCGCCGACGGCCTCGCGACCCGTGAGGCGGATCCCGACAATCGGCGCAAGGTGCGGATCGCCGCGACGCCCGAGGGCCGGCGCCGGCTCGAAGCCGGCCGCGAGCGGCGGGTGCGGGCGCTTCGCGAACGCCTCAGGCGGCTCGCGGACAGCGAGCAGCGCGCGCTGGCGCGCGGCGCCGAGGTTCTGGAAAGGGTGACGCGGTAGCTGGGCTGGGCGCTTCGACCTCGGCGACGGGGCCAGCGTAGCGATTTGTTAACCAAGCCAGCCTTAGTCCTGCCCGTAGCAAGGGGAGGTGCGCGGATGCGGCTGGTTGGCGAGCTTAGGGACAAAGAGGAACTGATCTGGCTGGTCCCGGTCGCCGCGGTCACCGTGCTTCTTTATATCGCCGCGGGCGTCGCCGGCGCGCCCCACGGAATATCCACGGGCGCGGTCGTCGCCGATTATGGCTGGAAGGCGCTTCGAGCGCTTCCGATGCTGGCCCAGATCGGAGCGCTCGCCCTTCTCGTTCGGGCGCTTCTGTCGGGTTCGCCCAATCCGCTGCGGCGGCTGCTCGATCCGTTCCGCAGCCGGCTCGCCTCGCCGATGCTGGTTGCCGCGGTGCTTGCGCCGCTGGTGCTGATGCCGATGCTGTTCACCGGCTTCGGCGTCCTCAAGATGCTGCTCCCGCTCAACACCCCGTTCGCGTGGGACGATGCCTTCACCGCGGCGGACCGAGCGCTCTTTTTCGGGCGCCAGCCCTGGGAGCTGACCCACGCCGCGTTCGGCTCCGTCGATGCGACCATCGTCATCGACCGGCTGTACAGCGGCTGGGTGCTTCTCCTGTCCTTCGCCATCCTCGGCTTCGCACTGTTCGCGCCGCGCTACGACCGCGCCCGCTTCTTCATCTCGTTCACCGCCGCCTGGCTCCTGCTCGGAGTCGCCGGCGCCTATCTCGGAGCTTCGGCGGGGCCGTGCTACGCCGCCCTGGTCGGGGCATCGTCGGCGCCGGAATTCGCCCCTCTGATGGAGCGGCTGCACGCCATCGCGGCGACCCCCGACGCGCATATCGACGCGGTGCGCTGGCAGGGCGTGCTGTGGGACGCGCATTCCAACCGGCGCTACGGCTTCGGAATGGGAATCTCGGCCATGCCGTCGCTGCACAATGCGATCGCGATGCTCTACGCCCTGGCCTTCTTCCGCTTCGGCCGCGGCTGGGGCGCCGCGGGAACCGCCTTCGCTTTGGCCATCTTCGTCGGCTCGGTCCATCTCGGCTGGCATTATGCGGTCGACGGGATCGTCGCCGCCGCGGCGATGGCGGCCATCTGGTGGGCCGCCGGCCGCTACCTCGAGCGCAGCGGCTATGCCGCGGCGGTCGCCCGCCCCGGCCACCCCGCCGTGGCCGAGGCGCCCGGGCTCGCTTTGGCCTAAGTCCGCACGGCTCTTGTGCGGCGCAGCATCGCCGCTATATGCCGGGACCCCGTTCCCGTCCCAAGAGTTGACCGAAAATGAGCCTCCGCAACGTGGCGATCATCGCGCACGTCGATCACGGCAAGACGACCCTGGTCGACCAGCTGTTCCGCCAGTCCGGCACCTTCCGCGACAACCAGCGCGTGGAGGAGCGGGCGATGGATTCGAACGACCTCGAGAAGGAGCGGGGGATCACCATCCTCGCCAAATGCACCTCGGTCGAGTGGCAGGGCACCCACATCAATATCGTCGACACGCCAGGCCACGCCGATTTCGGCGCCGAGGTCGAGCGGATCCTGTCGATGGTCGACGGCGTCATATTGCTCGTCGACGCGGCCGAGGGGCCGATGCCGCAGACCAAGTTCGTCACCGGCAAGGCGCTCGCTCTGGGGCTGAGGCCGATCGTCGTCGTCAACAAGATCGACCGGCCCGACGCCCGCCCGGCCGAAGTGCTCGACGAGGTGTTCGAGCTTTTCCTCACGCTGGAGGCCAGCGACGAGCAGCTCGACTTCCCGACCCTCTACGCCTCGGGCCGAGCCGGCTATGCCGGACTCTCCGACGACGTCCGATCCGGCGACCTGACGCCCCTGTTCGAGGCGATCGTCGGCCACATCCCCGCGCCCGACGCCAATGCCGAGGGGCCGTTCCGGATGATCGGAGTGCTTCTCGACCGCGACCCGTTCCTCGGGCGGATCCTGACCGGCCGGATCGAGAGCGGGCGGCTCGAGGTCAACATGCCGATCAAGGCGCTCGACGTCGACAACAACCAGGTCGAGACCGGCCGCGCGACCAAGGTCTTCGCCTATCGCGGCCTTGAGCGGGTTCCGGTCGAGACCGCTCAGGCGGGCGACATCGTCGCCATCGCCGGGCTCACCAAGGCGACGGTCTCCAACACCATTGCCGAGATGGCCGTGACTCGGGCGATCGCCGCCCGGCCGATCGACCCGCCGACCCTGGCGATGAGCTTCGCCGTCAACGACAGCCCCTATGCCGGGCGCGACGGCGACAAGGTCCAGAGCCGGGTGATCCGCGACCGGCTCGAGCGCGAAGCCGAGACCAACGTCGCCATCCGCCTCACCGAAAGCGCCGAGAAGGACGCGTTCGAGGTGGCGGGCCGCGGCGAGCTCCAGCTCGGAGTCCTCATCGAGACGATGCGGCGCGAGGGCTTCGAGCTCTCGATCAGCCGCCCCCGGGTCCTCTTCCGCGATGGTCCGGGCGGGCGCGAGGAGCCTTATGAGACGGTCGTCATCGACGTCGACGACGAGCATAGCGGCACCGTCGTCGAGAAGATGGCGATCCGGAAGGGCGAGCTCACCGACATGCGGCCCTCGGGCGGCGGCAAGACCCGGCTGACCTTCTCGGCGCCGTCGCGCGGCCTCATCGGCTATCATGGCGAGTTCCTGTCCGACACGCGCGGCACCGGGATCATGAACCGATTGTTCGAGAAATACGGCCCCTACAAGGGCCCGATCACCGGCCGCCAGAACGGGGTGCTGATCTCGATGGAGCAGGGCGAGGCCGTCGCCTATGCCCTGAACGCGCTGGAGGAGCGGGGAATCCTGTTCATCTCGCCGGGCGAGAAGCTCTACGAGGGCATGATCATCGGCGAGAACGCCAAGCCGCAGGACCTCGAGGTCAATCCGCTCAAATCGAAGCAGCTCACCAACTTCCGGGCCTCCGGCCCGAAGGACGAGAGCATCCGCCTCACCCCGCCCAAGCGGATGACGCTCGAGCAGGCGATCGCCTACATTCAGGACGACGAGCTGGTCGAGGTGACTCCGCGGGCGATCAGGCTGCGCAAGCGGCACCTGGATCCGCACGAGCGCAAGCGGCAGTCGCGCAAGGCGGAGGCCGCCTAGGGCCCGTACTCAAAACCGGCAACGGCCATGACGGGGCAAAGAGGCGGTCAGGGCCAGGAGGCCGGTCCGTTTTGAACGAGACTCCGATAGGCCGCCTCCGCGCCGCGCGCTACGCGATGGCGTTCAACGTGGAGGGTGAAATGCCGGTTCTCGCCAAATATCCGGTGGCCAAGCAGCAGACCGCCAATTCCTGCTGGGCCTGCGCGGCCCGGTCTATCGCCAATTTCGCCGGCAGCGCCTACGCTTCGGACCAGAAACTCGCCGACGCCTATGCCGCCAAGACGAAGAAACCCGCCAACGGCGACATCAACAAGATGCAATCGGCGGCCGACGCCCTGGCTCGGCTCGGATTTCCGAGCAAGGCGGATTCCGAGCCCTTTCCGACGCCCAAGGAGATCCTTGACGAGATCAACAAGAAGACGCCGATCCTGGCGATCGTCGGCGACACCAATCCGAAGGGCAAGAGGAACCTCAAATATCAGGAGGGCCATTGGGTCGTGATCGTCGGCATCAGCGACGACGGCAAGACGATCGACGTCTTCGACCCCGCAGACGGCGCCCTCCACCAGGTCGCCTACGATGCGGCGACCTACGGCAAGGGCGTCTACTGGCAGAACGCCTCCTATTTCTGAAGGCGGGCACGGGCCGGGGAAAGTGCAGAGTCCTCACGCGTCATTGCGGCGAAAGCCGGAATCCAAGGCGGTTGGATCCCGGATCCCCGAGTTTCCTCAGGGCAGGCAAGTCCGGGATGACGAGGCGATTGCGGACAGGCCTCCCGTGCGGCACGCCTGTTGCCGTTTCCGGTGCCCATCTGCGGGTCGGCCTGCTCGATTTCACCCCGGTGCCCCGCCGCTACAGGCACGACGGCTGGACGCCCGAGTGGCAGAAGGCGTTCATCGCGGCGCTGGCGGTGACCGGGTGCGTCGAGCGGGCGGCTCGGATGGTCAATATCGCTCGCCTCGGAGGCCGACGGAGGCGAGACCTGAGCCAATGACGGGAACGCCGCGGGGAGGTGCGGTTCGAGGCGAGGCGTGAGCTTGACCGCCCCGAAGCTCCGCCCCGGACGCTTCTGCACATTTTCTCCTTTTCGGGAGCCATCGCCGCTGCAACAGCGCCTGCGAGAGGCGAGAGCCAGGATCCGAACAGGAAGGCAGGGCGATGACATCACAGGCGGAAATCGGCGGCGGGCGCGGCCAGGGCTGGCGGATCGCGGTCTGGGGCGGAGCGGCGGCGCTTCTGCTGGCGCCGGCGGTGGCGATGCAGCTCAGCGATTCCCTGGCCTGGGACTCGGCCGACTTCATCCTGGTCGGAGCCTTGCTGTTCGCCGCCTGCGGCCTTTGGGAGCTGGCGATGCGCAAGACCGGCAGCTGGGCCTATGCTGCCGCCGCCGTGGTCGCGGCCGGGACGGCCTTCCTGCTCTTCCTCGTCAACGGCTCCGTCGGGTTCCTCGGAGGCGAGGACAATCCCGTCAACCTGCTCTTCTTCGGGACTCTCACCCTTCTGGCCGGCGGAGCGATCATCGTCCGGGCCCGGGCCGAGGGCATGGCCCGGGTCCTCGCCGTGACCGCGAGCGCCCAGGTCGCGATCGGGCTGGTCGCGGTCCTTCTGTTCCCCGACGTGCGCGGCTTCCTGATGGGAACGGCTTTGTTCACGCCTCTGTGGCTGCTGTCGGCTTGGCTGTTCGGAAGGGCGGCCCGGACCTAGCGGCCGAGCTCGGAACGCTTTCGCCGGTTCCAGGCCCGAAGGTCCCGAAGGAAGCTCGGCGAATCCTCGGCGACGATGTCGGCGACTCGCCAGCCGGAGCCGGTCCGGACCAGCTTCAGCCGGATGTCGCGAACGTCCTCGGCGCCGAAGCGGAGGCGCACCGGCACCTCCGCCTGCCGAGCCGACAGCGGCCGGGCCTTGCCCAGCTCGGCCCTCATCCCGGAATGGTCCTGGCACTGGCAGAGCGGGTCGGCGTCGATGAAGCCGACCTCGTCGCGGGACAGGCGTGAATCCTCCGCGAGCGCGGCCACGAAGGGCGGAGCGAAGATCCGGCGCGGATTCCGGAACGGGCTGTAATTCTCGTCGCGATAGGAATCGTAGAGGCGGGCGGCGAAGGCGCCCGGCGACTCCGCCGACGGAGCGAGAAGGGCGGCGAGAAGAAGGGGGAGGCTCATCGTCACTTCCCAGCAAGCTCGATCACCGCGGCCCATTCGTCGTCGCGGACCGGAGCGACGGAAAGCCGGGACTGGCGAATCAGCTCCATCCTGGCGAGGCGAGCATCCGCCTTGATCGCCTTGAGTTCGACGGGGCCGAGCGGCCGGACCGGCTCGACCGCAACCGACACCCAGTCCGGATCCTTGGGGTCCGGCCGCGCCTCGCGGGCGATCCGCATGATGCCGACCACCGCCCGCTCGGCGCCGCTATGGTAGAAGAAGGCCTCCTCGCCCGCCTTCATCGCCTTCAGGTGGAGGCGCGCGGCGGCATTGCGCACCCCGTCCCATTCGGTGCCGCCGTCGCGGACGAGGTCGTCCCAGCCGTAGCTCGAGGGCTCGGATTTCATCAGCCAGTGCGCCATCGCCGCCTCCCTGTGCCGCCAGCGTAGATTTTTCGGGCGCGGCGCGCCACAAGGAGCCGCATGCGCCACGCCTTCCTTGCCTCATGCCTTGCTTTGGCCGCCTGCGGCGAACCGGCGGCGATTACCAACCGGGCCGAGGAGACCGCCGCCGACGCCTCCGCCGATACGATCACCGCGGCGGCGCGCCCGGTCCGGGTCGGCGAGCTCGGTCCCAATTTCGCCGCCTGCAGCGCCGCCGGCACGACCCGAAGCCTCAAGGCGGGCGAGTCGCTGCCGGTGCGCTCGGCCCCCTTCGACAATGCGGGCGAGAGCGGCAGCGTTCCGGCCGGAGCGCGCTTCTTCATCTGTACGAGAAGCCACGACCAGAAATGGTTGGGATCGTCGCGGATGAAGGCGGAACGCTCGCCGAGCGATGCGGGGTGGCGGAGCCGGTCACCCGGCGCCGCGACTATGAGGGTCCCTGCCGGTCCGGCTGGGTGCAAAGCGCCTTCGTCAAGGTGGTGGCGGGTGACGCACCGGCACCGGTCGATTCGGAGGCGGTCCAAAACGCGTCTCCAGGGGCTTGAAAAAAGAGGACTTTTTCAAAGGTTCCGGAGAATTGCGAATTTTTTTTCAGCGTGTCCCCCGAGTCACACGACTCATCGCTTCGGCGCGCCCGGCCGCTTGATTAGCGCCGCATCTTCGACCATCTGCCCATCAGCTTAGTAGCGAGAGCGGGTCCGCCGAAGCCGATTAGCGGCTGGCGGGAGCTCGAGACGGGGGGCGATCAGGGGATGCGGTTCTCGCATCCGGGGGATCAGCCGGCCGCATAAAAAAAGAGACTAGATGAACCGGATCGTTCGCGCCGCGGGCTTCGCCGCGGCTGCCTTTGCGCTTGTCGCCGGGGCCAGCTACTCCGACCCCGCCGCCGCCGGCGAAACCGCCGCATCGACCCGGGCCGCGACCGCGACGGCCGACCTTTCCGATCCCAACGTCTTCACCCGGATGTGGGCGAACGTCACCGCCCTCGTCACTCCCAAGCCGGAAGCCCCGGCCGCCGCCGCGTCACCGCAGGCCGGCAATCTCGCCGATCTCGTCCTTGCCTATGCCAGCGCCGCAACCGCCGACCGCGAGCAGGAATGCCTGGCCAATGCCGTTTATTTCGAAGCGCGCAGCGAGCCGATCGAAGGCCAGCTCGCCGTCGCCGAAGTGGTCATGAACCGCGCCGCGTCGGGCCGCTACCCGACCGACTTGTGCGCGGTCATCACCCAGAAGGCGCAATTCTCCTTCATCCAGCGCGGCAAGTTCCCCCGCGCCGACCGCGAATCCGCCGCCTGGAAGAAGGCCGTCGCGATCGCGATCATCGCCCGCCAGAAGCTGGCCGGCAACCTGCCCTCGGGCGTGCTCTGGTACCATGCCACCTACGTGTCGCCGAGCTGGGGCAAGCGCCTCACCAAGCAGACCCAGATCGGGCTGCACATCTTCTACAGCTAGGGAATTCGGTAAGCCGGTTCGACGGATCACAGGCTGATGCGCTGCTCCCGCAGCGTCCGGAACGTCACCGAATAGCGCAGGGTCTCCAGCGCGGGAATGCTGTGCTCCCATTCGTGCCTTGCCTCGCGCTGCAGGAGGTAGGCCGAGCGGGGCTCGGCGGTCAGGGTGAAGCGCTCCCATTTCGCCCCCGCCCGGCGGCGGAACCGAAGCGGCGCCGGAGCGAGCAGCGAGATTCCGACGACGTCGCCGAAGACGGGCCGGTCGCGGTGCCAGCCGATGCCCGCGCCCGGCGCATATTCGATGACCAGCGCGTGCGCGAGCGCCGCCGGCTCATGGCCGGCAAGGGCGGCGGCGCGGGCTCTAAGCGGCTCCAGCCAGGCCGGGATCGGCTCCGCCTCGCGAAGGCCGCTCCCGTCGAAGGCGTAATGGAGACCGAAGGAGACGGTTCGGCGATTGCCGATGAAGCCGTGGAATTCGAACGGCTTGAAGGGCAATGCGGCGATCCGGGCCGCGAGTGCCTGCTCTTCCTCCTCCCCGACGAATTCCGCGAAATAGGCGAGGCCTTCGGGCCCCGCCGGGCGGTCGGCTTCGAACAGGCCCGGCTGCGATCCCGGCATAAGCAGCATCCTCAACGGGTTCGGCTAGCAATTCGGTAAGCATTTCTGTGCGATGGGGGTCGCGAAACAGCATTTCCCTGGGGGTGCAATGCACGAGCTCCGTTCAACGATCCTTTCCGGCGAGGCGCGACCGGCGACCCCGATCGCTCGCAAGGCCAAGGCCAAGGATTCGCCCAGCCTGGGCGGTCTCACCAAGATCGCGATCAAGCGCCAGGAAGCGCGGGTCACCGACCAGCGCCTCGAGGACCGCCATTTCGGCGTGGTCGAGCGGTCGACGATCGTCTTCCGGCGCCGGCGCTACTCGGTCGACGTCGTCAACGTGTCGTCGCGCGGCGCGATGATCGTCGCCCCGATCGAGCCTCGGATCGGCGAGCAGCTCGATATCCAGTTCACCGACGACAATCGCACCCGCTGCATCGTCCGCTGGATCCGCGAAGGGCGGATCGGCCTCGAATTCGTCAACGAGACGATCTTCTGGGAAACCGGCGGCCAGGGCCCGGTCTTCCATTATGAGAAAGCGGGCCAGGAACCGGCGCAGCCCGGGCCCCAGGTGGAGCGCGAGCCGCGGCAGAAGCTGCTTCGCGCCGGCACGCTCTACTGGAGCGGAATCTCGATCCCGGTCCGGCTTCGCAACATCTCCGAGGGCGGAGCCCGGGTCGAAAGCGCTCGCGAGCTGTGCTCGGGGGCCGAAGTGGAGCTCGATCTCGGCGACGGCAATTTCCAGGTCGCCGAGGTGCGCTGGTCGAAGGACGGCCAGGTCGGGCTGAGGTTCGCGGAGGCGTTCGACATCGATGCGCTGGCGCCGTCCCACCATGCCGAGCAGCCGCCCGAGCTTCTCAAGCCCGCCTATCTCGAGACCGAGCTGCAGCCTGATTCACCTTGGGCCGCGCGCTACGACAAGCTGTCGCTGAACGATCTCAAGACGGTCGACGAGGAGTAGTTTCCGCCTCCACGGCTTTGCCCGGGAGGCGGAGATCCTCACCCCGCCAGACCGTCCCAGAACAGGCCGAAGCCGACGAACAGCAGGCCGAACAGCGCCATGATCAGGTAGATCGGTCCCGGCCTCTTCGTCTCGAGCACGCATTCCTCCGGCCGTTCCGGATTGTAGCGCACCGCCGGGCTGGCTCCGACCGGATAGGCGGCGAGCGCCGCTTCGGCCTTCCTTCGAGCGGCGAACCGGTAATTGCCGAAGCGCAGTCGGCGGCCGGTCAGCTCGCGGCCGCCGGCAGTATAGGCGTAGGTGACGACGGGGTTGTACCAGGTGGTGGTGCCGCCGTCGCGGTCGCTCGATTCCTCCTCGATCACCTCGCAGGAAATGATTCGGCCGGTGGCGGTCGGCCAGGTCTCGGCCGCCTTCGCCTTGGCGACGGCCCGGAAATGGGCGTAGCCGAAGCCGGCGACCCACAAGACGCCGAGCGCGAGCAAGGCAAGACCCACATATTCCATCGAAAATCCCTCCCTTGGGTGCGCGCCCCTTGAGCATCGCGGCCCGAGGCAAGTAAAGACCCTGCGGCTAGGAGGCAGCGATGTTGAGGCTATTGATCGGTCTGCTCGCCTGCGCATGGGCCGCGGCGGCCGGGGCGCAGACGGACTATGCCGCGCAGCTGAAGGAGGGGGATTCGGTCCTCCGCGACTTCCGCTTCGGAAGCGGCGAGCGGATGGCGGAGCTCAGGATTCGCTTCGCGACCCTCGGAACGCCCCGGCGCGACTCCTCGGGCGCCGTCAGCAATGCGGTGATGGTCCTTCACGGCACCGGCGGCACCGGCCGGCAATTCCTCCAGCCGCAATTTGCCGGCGAGCTGTTCGGCCCGGGCCAGCCGCTCGACATCAACCGTTATTACGTCATCCTTCCCGACGGGATCGGGCACGGCCGGTCGTCGAGGCCCAGCGACGGGCTCAGGATGCGCTTTCCCAAATACGATTATGACGACATGGTCGAGGCTCAGCGGCGGATGCTGGTCGAGGGCCTCGGGGTGACCCGCCTCAGGCTTCTGATGGGCACTTCGATGGGCTGCATGCACATCTTCGTCTGGGCTCAGAAGCATCCCGACTTCGCCCGGGCGCTGATGCCGATGGCCTGCCTCCCGGTCGAGATTGCCGGGCACAACCGGATGTGGCGCAAGCTCGCCGTCGAGGGGATCAGGAACGATCCCGCCTGGGCGGGCGGCGAATATGCCTCGCAGCCCGTCCAGGGCCTTCGAACGGCGGTCAGCCTGCTCCAGGTCGCAGGATTCGCGCCGCTCTATCTCCAGAAAGCCTATCCGACCCGCGAGACCGCCGAGTCCTATATCCTCGAACGGGTCCAGAAGGATCTGCCCACCCGCGACGCCAACGACCTCATCTACCAGCTCGAAGCGTCGCGCACCTACAATCCCTGGCCCAGGCTGGAACGGATCCGGGCGCCGATGACCTGGGTCAACTCGGCCGACGATTTCATCAATCCGCCCGACTACGGCATCGCCGAGGACGCCGCTCGGCGGCTGAAGACCGGCCGCTACGTCCTGCTGCGCGCGACCTCGGACACTCGAGGTCACGGCACTCACACCTGGGCCAGGTTCTGGAGGCAGGAGCTGGTCGACCTGCTCGAGAGGACCCAATAGGCGACTCCCAGGCGGGTTTCGGCTAAGGTCCCTGCAAAGGGAGACGTCATGCTCAGCGCATTGCTGCCGGCCACCGCAGCCATTGCGATCCTGGCTTTCGCGCCGGCGCCGGAGGGTCCGCGGCCGGCTCCGGACTGCCGCGACGATCGCGGAGTCGACCGCTGCGCCGCCGGACAGCAGCGCCGGGTGCGCGAGCTTTACCGGCTGAAGTCGATCGAGGAGCATCAGGCGGCGGGGGACCAGGTCCGCCGGGTCTTCTACGTCGACGGCTACGGGCGCGACCTCATCGCCATCGCCTTCGTGCGCTCGCCCGGGCAGGATCCGGCGGCGTGGGTCCATTTCCCGGCCGCTCCGCGTCCGGCGCCGGCGCCGCCGATGCAGTCGCTGGCGCCGAAGGCGGTATGGGAAGAGATGCTCGACCGTTCGTGGCTGTTCGACCGCAGGCTGGTTGCGGAGAAGCCGGAAGGGCCCGTCATCTGCATGCACGCCTGGGTCTATACGATCGAGGCGACCGACCCCGCCGGGCCCGCCGGCTACGAAAAATCCGAGCCGCCGCGCCGCAAGACCGGCGACGCCTGCAGCGACGAGCTGGCCCAGGATTATGGCGACGAGGTCGCGAAGGCCGCGCTCCCGCTCTTCCCCGCCTGCGCCGCGCTCGACCCGGAGCAGCATTGCAACGCCGCGTCGCAACTGGCCGCCTGCGCCATCCTGCGCGGGGACAGGATGGCCGCCGCCGAAGTTCTCAACCGCGCCGGCGCCTTCCGGCGGGCTCGGGAGGCCGGCGAGTCGGTCCTTCTTCGCGGGCTCTTCGCATCGCGGGCGACCGTCGACTGGAACGGCTCGGTCGGCCGCGACGCGCTTCGGCTGCACGATTTCTGGCTGGCCAGGCTCGAGGAGGCGGGGCGTCCGGCCTTCTATGTCGAGTCGGTCGAGGGACTGAGCAGCCAGCGAGTCCGGCTGATCGGCACGCTCACGCGGACCGAGGAGCGCCCGGCCGGCGAGCGCACCCTGACGGCGCGTGTCGAGCAGATCTGGCACTTCACCCCGGCTCGGGAATATCAGGTGGAGAGCGTCAAGGTCGGCCCGTTCGAGCCCGCGCCTTAGCTTCGCCGCGTTCGGCGGCTATAGGGCACGCGATGCAGGACACCCTCCGCACCCTCGTTGCGGCCGAGCTGGCCGAGCCCGTCGATCTGCGCGTGAGCGGGATGGCGGCGGCGGTGGCGGCACTCTACCCGGAAGCGGCGCGAGCGGTGCTGTTCTACGGCTCCTGCCTGAGGCAGCGCGAGCTGGACGGGCTGATGCTCGATTTCTACCTGATCGTCTCCGACTATCGCGCCGCCTACGGGCGGAGCTGGCGGGCGCCGGCCAACCGGTGGATCCCGCCCAACGTCTTCCCGTTCGAGCAGGACGGCCTCGTCGCCAAATATGCGGTTCTGAGCGAGTCGGATTTCGACCGGCTGAACGGTCCGGAAACCCTGTCCGTCTCGGTCTGGGCCCGCTTCGCCCAGCCTTCGAGGCTGGTGTGGAGCTCGGACCCGGAAGCGGCCGAGCGCTCGGCCGCGGCCGTCGCGCGGGCGGCGCCGACCCTGCTCGGCGAGGCTCGCCCGCTCTGGGACGGAGGCGACCCGCTCGACCTGTGGCGCCGCGCCTTCGCTCTCACCTATTCGGCCGAGCTCAGGGCCGAGCGGCAGGGAAGGGCGGGGTCGGTGGTCGACGCGGAGCCCGAGCGCTACCGGCGGTTCACCGCGCCGGCCCTGGCCGCCGCCGGGCTCGACCTCGACGCTCCGGTCCCGGAAGCTGAGCGCAGCCGGGCCCGGCGCCGCTGGGCGGCGCGCCGGCGCGCCGGCAAGGCGCTGACGGTGATCCGGCTGATCAAGGCGAGCGGCACCTATGCCGGCGGGATCGATTACCTCGCGTGGAAGATCAACCGCCACGCCGGAACGAAGATCGAGGTCAAGCCGTGGCAGCGGCGATGGCCGCTGGTCGCCGCTATCGGCCTGCTGCCGCGGCTGCTGAAGCGGGGGGCCATTCGTTAGGGCGGCGGCCGATCGCGGAGGCGACGGCGCTGGCGAGGCCGGCGACGGTGAAGGGCTTGCGCAATATCTCGTGGCCGCTCAGCTGCTCGCTCCCCGCCTCGCCGACATAGCCGGTGACGTAGAGGATCGCGAGGGAGGGCCAGCGGGCCGTGGCGGCCGCGACCAGCTCGGGCCCGGTCATCTCGGGCATCATGATGTCGGTGATGACCAGCTCGATCGCGCCCTGCTCGCGCTCCAATATGTCGAGGGCCTCGAGGCCGCCGGCGCAGGCGATCGGGCGGTAGCCCAGTTCCTCGAGAGCGCCGACCGTCGCCCGGCTGACCCTCGGATCGTCCTCGACGAGGAGGATCGAGGTGCCCAGGGCGACCGGCTCGGACTCCTCGTTCGAAAGGGCCGCCGAGCCGGCCTGCACCTCCTCGAGCGAGCGGGGCAGGTAGAGCGATACGGTCGACCCGACTCCGACGGTCGACTCGATCACCACGTCGCCGCCCGATTCGCGGGCGAAGCCGAAGATCTGGCTGAGGCCGAGGCCGGTGCCCTTGCCGACCGGCTTGGTGGTGAAGAAGGGCTCGAAAACGCGCTCGAGCACTTCAGGAGGCATTCCCGAGCCGGTGTCGGAGACGCTGATCCGGACATAGTCGCCGGCGCCGAGCGCTCCGACCTGGCCGGCGCCGACGCTCGCATTCTCGACGCTGATCGCGACCTGTCCCTCGCCGTCCATCGCGTCGCGGGCGTTGACCGCGAGGTTGAGGATCGCGTTCTCGAGCTGGTTGGTGTCGACGCAGACGTTCCACGGCTCCTCGGGGAAGCGGGTTCGGACCGTGATCCGCTCGCCGATCGAGCGGTCGACGAGGTCGAGCATGCCCTCGACCAGCCCGGCCGGCGCGACGGCGACCGGAAGCAGCGGCTCGGCGCGCGCGAAGGCGAGCAGCCGCCGGGTCAGCGCCGCGGCGCGAGTGGCGCCCTCCATCGCATTGTCGAGATGGAACTCGACCTCCCGGCGCGGGCCGGTGAGCTTGCGCCGGGCGAGGTCGAGGCCGCCGACGACCACCGCCAGCATGTTGTTGAAGTCGTGGGCGATGCCGCCGGTGAGCTGGCCGACCGCCTCCATCTTCTGGACCTGGCGCAGCTGCGCCTCGGCCGCCTCGCGCTCGCCCGATTCGGCCTTGAGCTGCTCATAGGCCTCGCTCAGCTCGCTGGTCCGCTCGCGGACCGCTTCCTCCAGCGCCCGGGCGCGATTGGCTTCGCTGTCGGCCTCGCGAAGGGCCGCGAGCCGCTCGCTGATCGCCCGGAAGGCGAGCCAGCCGAGCACGATCGCCCCGACCCCGATCGCCACCGCCAGCCAGCCGAGCCATTCGGTGAGCTGGTCGGAGCGGCTGCCGGAAACCCGGGTGGCGTCCATCCTCCGCCGAAGGTCCTCGCGCTCGGCGGTGGCGATCTTGGCGAGCGTGTTGCGCAGCTGCTGGCCGGTCGGAGTGCGCGCGGCGCCGTAAAAGAGCGAGATTCCGCCGCTTCCGCGCTTGGCCTGGGCGGCGAGGGCGGCCGGGGCGAGCTCGCGGCCGCGGATCTCGAACAGCCGCTCGAGGGTGCGGACCCGGTCGAGCTGCTCCGGGTTGCTTCGAACCTGCCGGCCAAGCTCGGCGATCAGCTGCTGGGCCTGGCGCCATTCGGTGCCGTAGACGCTGCCGCTGGTGGCGACGTCCTCGTCGAGGACGTAGCGGCCGAGCGCCGCCTCGGCGCGGGCGATGGTGCCGTCGACGGTGCGGGTGAGAAGCATGACGTCGTAGCTGTGCCGCTCGGAAGCGAGCGCCTCGTCGCGCACCCGGTTGGACGAGGTCACCATCAGCATGAGGACGACGAGCAGCAGCGCCGCGAGCACCGCGCCCGCGCTCGCCAGCACCCCTCGCCACGCCCCGGAAGCTCGTTCCTCGGACATGGCGTACATGTCCTCGCCCGCCATGGCCGCGAGTCTAAAGCAAGCGGGGAGGGGATGGAAAGAAGGTTCCATGCCGCCGCCTTCGATTCGGCGCGCTTTGGGGGATGGTGGTCGTACGATCGAGCGACTATCCGAACCGCCGCCGCCTCATCCTCCCTCCCTTGCAAGGAGGGGAGTTCGAGCAATTGACAGTCGCCGCCCCTCCCGCTTTACTCCGGCCATGGGGAGCGCGATCGCCCCATGAGGCGTCAGGCTGAAGTTTCGCGTCCTGCTTTCCTGAAAGGACGCCTCATGCCTTCGCTCAACGCCATCTCACCCGAAAAGCTCGCCCGCCTCGTCGGCACGCCCGGCTGTCCCGTCATTGTCGACGTCGCCTCCGGGTCGATCCCCGCCGCTGTGCGCCGTTCGCCCGAGGAGGTCGGGCGATGGGCAGAGTCGCTGGAGGGGCGCTCGGCGGTCGTCGTCTGCGCCCACGGCCTCGAAAAGAGCGCCGGCGCCGCCGCCTGGCTTCGCCACGCCGGAGTCGATGCCGAGATCCTCGAAGGCGGCGCCGCCGCCTGGAGCGCCGCCGGACTTCCGACGCTCGCCGAGGACCGGCTTCCGCTGCGCGACGCGCAGGGGCGCACGATCTGGGTGACCCGGGCGCGGCCCAAGGTCGACCGGATCGCCTGCCCGTGGCTGATCCGGCGCTTCGTCGATCCCGAGGCGGTCTTCCTGTTCGTCGCCCCGGCCGAAGTGGCGGGCGTGGCCGAGCGCTTCGCAGCGACTCCGTTCGACGTCGAGGGCGCCTATTGGAGCCACCGAGGCGAGCTGTGCACCTTCGACGTGATGGTGGACGAGCTCGGCCTCGGCGGCTTCGAGGGGCTGAGGCGACTCGCCCCGATCGTGCGCGGCGCCGATACGGCGCGGCTCGATCTGGCTCCCCAAGCGGCCGGCCTGCTCGCCGCCTCGCTCGGCCTGTCGCGCATCTTCGCCGACGACCTCGAGCAGCTCGAAGCCGGAATGCTCCTCTACGACGCCCTTTACCGCTGGTGCCGCGACGCGGTCGACGAGACCCATGATTGGGAGTCGCACACGCCGAGGCGGAAGGGCGGGCGGTGACCCTCTTGCTGTCGCGGGCCGACGTCGCCGGGCTGATGCGGCCGTCCGATTATCTGGAGGCGGTTGAAGCCGGCTTCGGGGCCGCCCAAGCCGGGCTCGCCGAGGCGCCCGCGCCGATGGCGCTTGCGGGCGTGGGCGGAGTCTTCCACGCCAAGGGCGCCGGCCTCCGGCGCGGCCGCCCCTATGTCGCCCTGAAGCTCAACGCCAACTTCCCCGACAATCGCGGCGGGGTGCCGACGATCCGGGGCGCAATCCTCCTGTGCGACGGCGGGGACGGCGCCTTGCTGGCGGTGATCGATTCGATCGAGGTGACTCTCCCGCGGACGGCGGCGGCGACGGCGCTGGCGGCGCGCTTCCTGGCTCGGCCCGATTCGGAGACCGTGCTCGTCTGCGGCTGCGGCGCCCAGGCGGCGCCGCAGCTCGAAGCCCTCGCCGAGGTGCTGCCGCTGCGGCGCGGCTTCGCCTGGGACCGCGATTTCGGCCGGGCCGGGGCGTTCGCTGCGGCGCGGCGGGAGGAGGGCATGGAGATGGTCGCCGCGCCGGAGCTGGAGGCCGCGGCCGCGGCCAGCGACGTCATCGTCGCCTGCACCACCGCTCGCCAGGCCTATCTCGGGGCGGAGCTGGTCCGGCCCGGCGCCTTCGTCGCCGCCGTCGGGGCGGACAGTCCCGACAAGAGCGAAATCCGGCCGGAGCTGATGGCCCGGGCGCGGGTCGTCGTCGACGTCCTCGAACAATGCCTCGAAATGGGCGACCTGCGCCATGCCGTCGCCGCCGGCGCGATGAGCGCCGGCGACGTCCATGCCGGGCTCGGCGCGATCGCCGCCGGGGCCGCGCCGGGACGGACCTCGGACGACGACATCTTCGTCTTCGACTCGACCGGCACCGCGCTTCAGGACGTCGCTTCGGCCGCAGCGGTCTACGAGCGGGCCGGCCGCCGCGGCGGCTACGCCACCTTCGCCTTCGGGGGGGAGGGGTGACGGAGCCCGGACGGGAGGTCTCGCTCGCCGAAGCGACGAGGGTGTGGGCGAAGATCGCTTTGCTCAGCTTCGGCGGCCCGGCCGGGCAGATCGCGCTGATGCACCGGGTTCTCGTCGAGGAAAGGCGCTGGATCGGCGAGGCGCGATTCCTGCACGCGCTCAATTACTGCATGCTCCTGCCCGGGCCCGAGGCTCAGCAGCTCGCCACCTACATCGGCTGGCTGATGCACCGGACGAAGGGAGGGCTGATCGCCGGCACCCTGTTCATTCTGCCCGGAATGGCGGCGATCATGGCCCTGTCCTGGATCTACGCCGCCGCCGGCAATGTCGGAGCGGTCGAGGCCCTGTTCTTCGGGCTCAAGGCGGCGGTGCTCGCGATCGTCGCGGAGGCGGTACGCCGGATCGGATCGCGCGCCCTCAAGAACAACGTGCTTCGAGCCGTCGCCGCAGCGGCCTTCGTCGCCATCTTCTTCTTCGCCATGCCGTTCCCGCTGATCGTGCTTGCGGCCGGGGCGATCGGCTATCTGGCCGCTCGGGCGGGCTCGGCGGCCTTCAGCGGCGGCGGTCACGGGCCGGCCGCCGCGGACGACAGCCTGCTGGGCGACCGCATCCCCGACCACGCCTTGCCGAGCCTGCGCTGGTCGCTTCGAGTTTCGGCGATCTTCCTGCTGCTCTGGCTCGTGCCGGTCGCACTGCTGCTTGCGACGCTCGGCCCGGACAGCGTTTACAGCCGGATCGCCCTGTTTTTCTCGCAGATGGCGGTGGTGACGTTCGGCGGAGCCTATGCCGTGCTCTCCTACGTGGCCCAGCAGGCGGTCGAGACCTATGGCTGGCTTGAGGCGGGCGAGATGCTCGACGGCCTCGGCATGGCCGAGACCACTCCGGGGCCCTTGATCATGGTCACCCAGTTCGTCGGCTTCATGGGCGCCTACCGCAATCCCGGCGGCCTCGATCCGATGGTGGCGGGAACGCTGGGCGGCCTGCTCACCACCTGGGTGACCTTCACGCCCTGCTTCCTGTGGATCTTCCTCGGAGCGCCGTTCGCGGAGAAGCTGCGCGAGAACCGGACGCTGAGCGCCGCGCTGACGGCGATCACCGCGGCGGTGGTGGGCGTGGTGCTCAACCTCGCCCTCTGGTTCGCGATTCACAGCCTGTTCGGAGAGGTTCGGGAAGTGGAGGCGGGGCCGCTACGCTTCGACCGGCCGGTGCCGGCCAGTGTCGACCTCGCCGCCTGCGCCCTCGCCGCCGCGGCCCTGATCGCCGTCTTCCGCTTTAGGCTGGGAGCGCCGCTGGTGCTCGCCGGCTGCGCGGCGGCGGGCATGGCCTGGTGGGCGGTCGGCGGCTAGTGCGGGGGCGTGTACAGGGTCGGCTTCAGCGCCGGAAGGCGAGCCTGAAGCTCCACCACAGCAGGGCCAGGATCGCCGCGCTGATGCCCGCGCCCCAGAACCAGTAAGGCAGGAGCAGGACATCGGCGATGGCGCCGGTGTCCGAGCGTTGGAGCCTGCCGCCGACGGTTCCGCCCGGGCTGAACAGATAGTCGAACTGTTGCCAGGCGCTGATCGCCGCCTGGACGCCGATGAGCTGGATTGCGAAGCCTCGCCAGGATTCGGATCCGCGCAGGGCGAGGAGGGCGATCGCCATTCCCAATGCCGGGAGGACCAGCCAGCCCGTCGGCGACCGGACCCAGATCAAGGTGGACAGGACCAGGGCCGCGCCCAGCAGCGCCAGGGCGTTGCGAGTGGCGACGGGAGAGCGCGAGGAGACGATCAGAAGCGCTCCCGCGATCGCCGGCCCCAAGGGCCCGCTCGCCGCGATCAGCGCATCGGTCAGCCGGTACCCGTCGGCGGGACGAAGCGACTCGGCGACGCCCGAACCGTCGGCGAAGATCAGAAGCCGCTCGAACCCGCGGCCCGTCAGCATCGCGGCGACTCCATGGCCCATTTCATGGAACCAGGTCGCCAGGATCGTGAAGGGATAAAGCACCAGGCTGCCGAGCGCGGTCTGCCATGCCACGATCGAGGCGATCGCGATCGCGAGCAGCAGCGCGACTCGCTGTTTTCGGTCCTGGCCGGCAAGGCTGCTGGACATGGAGGATTCCCAAATGAAGCGTTTAGCCTGCTCGGCGGAAAACCGTGACGATATACATTTTTCCGGCCACGCGCGCCGGGCGGCGCGCCGAAAATGTCACCGGCACCCTTTTCTTGCAAAGCACTCTGTATTTCCAAGACAATGTTCCCCTGGTCGCCAACGCCGAGCGCTTCGGGCGGCGGCGACCGCCTGAATCCGTATCGGCCCCGCAGCGGGCACCGACCCCGCACCCGTCCGGCATCGACCCCGCAAGCATCCGGCGCCCAGTCGGCTCGTCTCCGGCAACGATACGGCAACGGCCTGCGGCGGTCGCCCGGTCCGACCTGGGGTTTCTCGCCCGCGGGAGGGCGCGATTGGATTCGGCGGCGAAGGGGGACGGCGCACCGGCTCGGCCCCGCTCGAGAATCGCGATCCGCCTCGATCGAACCGCCGCACCTCTTCTCTAAAGAGGCAACCTTGTTTCGAAGTGATGTTCCTGCTATGTTCATCCAACTCGGCTCTTTGAACATTTGGATCGAACAAATCGGAAAAACCGATCAATGCGGCGTCATTGATCGGAAAGATTTTTAATTTTGGGCAAACTTCGGAACTTCCGGCTCAGCCGAGCACCCCGGTCGCCTTGCCCGCCCCCTCGAACGTGGCGAGGATCTGGCTCACCTGCTCGGTCGTATGGTCGGCGCAGAGCGAGCAGCGCAGGAGATACATTCCGGCCGGAGTCGCCGGCGGGCGGGCCATGTTGACGTAGACTCCGGCCTCGAGCAGCGCCTGCCACATTCGGACGGTGACGTCCTGGTCGGGGAGGAGGATGGCGATGATCGCCGACTGGGCCTCGGGCGTGGCGAGCTGGAAGCCGAGGTCGCGCAAGCCCTGGTGGAGCCGGCGGCTGTTCTCCCACAGATGCTGGCGCTTGTTGCCCGCGAACTTCAATTTGCGGATCGAGGTGGCGGCGGTGGCGACGACGCTGGGCGGAAGCGAGGCGGTGAAAACGTAGGGGCGGCAGACCAGGCGCAGTACTTCGAACTTGGGGTGGTTGGAGACGATGAAGCCGCCGACCGTTCCGACCGACTTGGAGAAGGTGCCGACGACGAAATCGACCTGGTCCTCGACTCCGGCCTGCTCGAACACGCCTCGGCCATGCTCGCCGAAGAAGCCCATGCCGTGGGCTTCGTCGACCACCACCATGCAGCCGTGCCGCTTCGAGACTTCGACCATCTCCTTCAGCGGAGCGATGTCGCCGAGCATCGAATAGACGCCTTCGAGCACCACCAGCCGGCCGCCCTCGGCGGGGAGGCGGCCGAGGCGCTTGTCGAGATCCTCGACATTGTTGTGGCGGAAGCGGACGATCTGGGCCGATCCCAGCGCGCAGCCGTCGTAGATCGAGGCATGGCTGTCGGCGTCGAGGATGATGTAATCCTCCCTGCCCGCGATGGTCGACATCAGCCCGAGATTGGCCTGGTAGCCGGTCGAGAAGACCATGGCGTAACGGGTTCCGTAAAAGTCCTTGAGCGCCTCCTCGCATTCCTTGTGGCCCTGATAGGTGCCGTTGAGGACCCGGCTGCCGGTCGTCCCCGAGCCATAGTCGTCGAGCGCTCGCTTGCCGGCCTCGACGACGTCCGGATCGAAGGTCATGCCCATGTAATTGTAGGTGCCGAGCAGGATCGTCTCCTTGCCCTTGACGATCGCCCGGGTCGGCGAGAGCACCTTCTCCATGACGAGCCCGAACGGGTCCCGCACGCCGGTGCCGAGCAAGGCGTCGCGCTCGGCGATCAGGGCGTCGAACTTCGAGAAGAGGTCGCGGCCGTGGGTGTGGCCGGGCGGCGCCGCGGCCGGGTCCATCGGATTTGCGTCGGATTCGGTCATGCAGGCCTCGCCGGTTCGGAGCGGATGACATCCAGAGTCATCGTGCACCAAGATTCGAGTTCATTTCATTGTCCAGAGATCGGTCCGGGGGAACCGCAAGTCCCGCGGCTCGAACCCGGTCGGGCGGAAGCAGCCGGTGGAGCGATATGCCGGCGGCGTGGCCCATCGCGACCATCGCCCCCAATCCGACATTGGCGGCGGCGCTGAGGCTGATCAGGCTTTCGCCCCCCGGACGGCGCCGAAGCCGCTGCAGCGCCGGAGACTTGGCGAGGGCGGCGCAGGGATCAGGGGCGCTCCGCGCGGAAAATCGGCCCGTTCTCCGGTCGATGCACATGTAGAGGCCGCGGCGGTTGATGTCGCGCAACGCGATTCCGTCGGGGGTCAGCGCGAGCCGGGCCAGGGCCAGCAGATCCGAATTGGTGCGCGCCGCGGCGGGAGCCCTGGTCCTCGCGGCTTCGGCGGCAAGCCGGCGCTGGGTCTCTTCGGAGGGAGTCCGCCCGTTTTCATACTCCGCGCCGGCCCTCTCCCTCAACGCCTCCAGCTGGCGGCGGGTCTCCGGGTGCAGGGTCTCGAGCGCATTCCCGTCGAGCATTCTGGCGACGAGCGGGCGGTATATGGCAAGCTCGGCATCGCGCTGCCGGGCGCCGAACGCCTTCGCCTGCTCAGCCTTGTCGGGATTGGCGGCGACCAGATAAGCGATTGCCGGCTGCCAGAAGCTGTCGACTAGGCGCGCCGCCTCCTCGTCGAGCGCCAAGGCGGTCAGGAGAGTCTCGATGGCGCTGAATTCAAGCGGGGGAAGCCTGGCCAGGTCGCTCGCCACGCTCGGGTCTGGCGAGGAGTCCACCGCCACCTGCGCTCGAGCAGGCGCGGCGCCGGCAAGGAGAAGGACGCAAAGCAAGCTGAGCCGCGACACGCCGGCCGTCGCGGGCCGGGGCCGGTGTCCGCTCGCCGGGCACCGCTGCGGACCCTTTGGCGTCCCTGGGATCATCCCTCGTTCCGAAGGGCCTCGACGGAGTCGACGAGCTGGCCGACCGTCTCGATCTCCGCCTGCATGTTCATCGTGATGAGGATATCGAACTCGTCCTCGACCGTCGCGACGAAGTCGAGCACGATGAGGCTGTCCCATTCGAGATCGCCCGCGAAGGTGGTGGCTTCGGTGAGCTCCACGGCCTTCCTGTTGAACGGCGCGATCAGCTCCGCCACCTTGGCGAACGTCTCTTCCCTGTCGGTCATTTCAGCCCCTTATGTCCGGGGCCCGGCTGTGCCAAGCGAATAGGGCCGAATTGGGACCCGCTTGGCAGGGTCCGGCCGCCGTGTCATGGTCCAGTGATGGCGCAGGACGAAAGCAAGCGGCCGCCGGCCTATCCGCCCAACGCCGTCCACCTCGCCCGAACGGCGGTTCTGAGCCAGATGCAGCTCTCCGCCATGGCCGACCAGAAGGCGAGCATCCTGATGGGCGCGACCTTCGTGATCTTCACGATCGCCGTCGGCCATTCCGAGGGCGGCGCCGCGCCGCTGCCGCTCCTGATCCTCGGCGGCGCCGCCTTCCTGTCCGCGGTCTGCGCGGTGCTAGCCATCCTTCCCGCCATCCATTACCGCAAGCGGGCGCCGCTCAACCTGATGTTCTTCGGCTCCTTCACCCGGCTCGATGAGGAGGAATATATCGACCGGCTCATGGCGCAGCTCGCCAGCGACGACAGCATCTACCGGACGATGGCGCGCGACATCTACCAGAACGGCACGGTCCTCGCCCGAAAGAAGTACCGGATGCTGGGCTGGGCCTATCGCATCTTCCTGGCCGGCCTGACCGGCAGCCTCGCCGCCTTCGTCCTCCAGGCCTTCACCTAGAGCTCGGCGAGCACGTCCTCGGCGAACTGGCTGAGGCTGTCGTCACGCGCGCCCATGACGAGGATTCGGTCGCCGCGCCGGGCAAGCTCGCCGAGGCGCCGCCGCGCCTCGGAGCGATCCGGGGCGTGCTCGGCGAGGCGGCCCCGCGCGACCAGGTCCGAGACGATGTCGGCGCTGGTCACGCTGCGCTCGACAGTGCCGCCGTAATAAGCGGGATCGGGCAGGAGAAGCACGTCGTCGCCCTCCATGCCGCCGGCGAACGCGTCGACCAGCTCGGAGCGCATCGCCCGCAGCGGCCCGAAGCCGTGGGGCTGGAAGAAGAGAAGCAGCCGGCCCTCGAGCCCGATCCGGGCGGCGTCGAGGGTGGCCGAGATCTTGTCCGGGTTATGGCCGAAATCGTCGATCACCAACACTCCGCGGCGCTCGCCGACTTCCTCGAAGCGGCGGCGCAGGCCGCGGAAGCCGGCGAGCGCCTCGCCGGCCTCGGCAAGCGGCACGCCGGCGGCGCTCGCCGCGGCCAGGGCCGCGAGGGCGTTGCGGGCATTGTGGGCGCCCCAGAGCGGGATCCTGACCTCGAGCTCCTCGCCGGTCCGGGAATCGGCGACCCGGAAGCCGATCGACCCCGCGGCCTCCTGGATGCCGGAGCCGCGCAGGTCGGCGGAGCCGTCGCCGAACGCGAAGGTGAGACGGCGCTCGGCCGGAAGCTCGGCGGCGAGCGCCCGGGTTTCGGGATCGTCGAGGTTGAGGACGGCGGTCTCCGCCGTACCGAGGAAATCGCCGAACAGCGCCCGGAGCTCGTCGAGGCTCTTATGGTCGAGGCTGACATTGTTGAGCAGGGCGATCTTCGGACGGTAGAGGGCGATCGAGCCGTCGCTCTCGTCGACCTCGCTGACGAAGACTCCGCCGCCCCCGACCAGGGCGCTGGCGAAGGGGGCATCGGACGTGGCGAAATTCTTCATCACGGCGCCGTTCATCACCGTCGGGTCCAGTCCCGCGCCGTGGAGGATCCAGCCGATCATGCCGGTGACGGTCGACTTGCCGCTGGTGCCGCCCACCGCGATTCCCACCGGGGCCGAATTGAACAGCCTGGCGAGCAGCTCGGCTCGGGTGATCCGCTCCAGGCCCAGGCGGCCGGCGGCGCGGATGTCGGGCACGCTGTCCTCGACGGCGGCGGAGGCGACGAGAATCTGGCCGGCCGCCGGGCCGCTGCCGTCCTGCGGGTAGAGATCGATGCCGAGCCTGCGCAGATACTCGAACTTCGCGGCCGTCCGCCCCTGGTCGAGGGCTCGATCGGACCCGGCCACTTCGCCGCCGCTCGCACGGACGATCGAAGCCAGCGGCAGCATTCCGCTGCCGCCGATGCCGCAGAAGAAATAGGATTTGGTCTCGGCCATGGGGTCGCCCTATTGAGGTCGGAGCGGCTTTTCAAACGCTGAGGGAGACGGAATGCGGATCGGAATCGTCGCGCCGAGCACGCCGATCCTTCCCGCGACGGCCGAGCAGGTGACGGCGCTGGCGGCGGAGCGCTTCCCCGGAGTCGAGCTGGTCTTCCACCCGCAATGCTTCCTCAGCCACCGCCATTTCGCGGGGGAGGACCGGGTTCGGGCCGCGGCATTCGCCGAATTTGCCGACGACCCCGGTTTCGACGCCTTGTGGTTCGCGCGCGGGGGCTATGGTTCGTGCCGGATCGCCGAGGAGGTGATCGAGCGGCTCGGGCCGGCGGCGAGGGAAAAGAGCTACCTGGGCTATAGCGACGCCGGCTACATGATGGCCGGATTCTACCGCGCCGGCTTCCCGGACCTGGCCCACGGCCCGATGCCAAACGACCTTCGTCGCGAGGGCGGCGCGGCGGCGGTGGAGCGGGCGCTGGCCTGGCTGGTCCGCCGCGATCCAGAGGCGCTGGAGCCGAGCCTGGACGGCGCCCCGGCGGCGGCGTTCAACGTCACCGTCTACTCGCAACTGCTGGGGACGGCGCTGGAGCCGGACCTTGGAGGCCATGTGCTGATGCTCGAGGATGTCTCCGAGCATATGTACCGGACGGACCGCGCGCTCTTTCACATCACCGGCAACGCCGCGGTCCGCAAGGTCGCGGGAATCAGGCTCGGGCGATGCACCGAGGTGCCCGACAACGACCCCGATTTCGGAGCGACCGAGGAGGAGGTCTTCATTTATTGGTGCGAGCGGGCCGGAATCCCCTATCTCGGCCGCGCCGACATCGGCCACGATGCCGACAATAAGGTGGTCCCGTTCGGCCCGGCCTGACCCGAATCGGGCGCGCTCTTGCCCCTCGGCCGTGGGCGGACGGCCTCGCTCGGGCTGATTTCGGTGATTGATCCACAGCAAAATCGCGCTGGAACGGCCCGCAGGGGCGTTCCGGCGAGTTCTCCCCTTGGAATCTCTTGCGCTCGCCGCGCGTTTGGGGTGTATCAGCGAGACATTCACAGGAGGGAAAACTATGGCAAGCAAAGCAGGCGGTGGAGCGAGGGGCGGACTGTCGCGGCCGGTGACTCCGTCACCCGAGCTGGCGGCGATCACGGGGTCGGACCCGCTGCCGCGCAGCCAAGTGGTCAGCAAGATGTGGGACTATATCCGCAGCAACAAGCTGCAGAATCCCGACAACAAGCGCGAGATCGTCGCGGACGACAAGCTGAAGAAGATCTTCGGCGTCGATCGCTGCTCGATGTTCGACATGAACAAGCATCTGTCGCGCCATCTGAAATAAGAGCCTGTTTCCGCTTCGGCGGGAGATGATCGGCCTCGCCCGGAGACGGGCGGGGCCGATTTCATGCCGGCTTCCGGCGAAAGGAACGACGAACCGATGTCACCCAGGGTCATCCTGCTGGCAAAGCAGGAAAGGTTCAGCCGCGAGGCGCAGGCGATCGCCGAGGCGGCCTTCGGGGCGGACCTCGCAACCTATACGGGCGCGGTCGGCGACCCGGAGCCCGAAGCTCTGCGGACGGACAGCCCCGAATATCTGATCTCGTTCCTGTCCCCCTGGATCGTGCGCAAGCACAGCCTCGACCGGGCCGGCGCCGCGATCAACTTCCATCCCGGCTCGACCGACTATCCGGGCATCGGCTGCTACAATTTCGCCCTTTACGAGGGCGCCGCCGAGTTCGGCGCCGTGTGCCATCACATGCTTGCCAAGGTCGACACCGGCGACCTGATCATGGAGCGGCGCTTCCCCGTCCTTCCCGAAGACAGCGTTGAAACCCTCAAGCTTCGAACGATGGAGACGATGGTCGACATGTTCCGCGAGATCGTCGAGCTGATCGCCGCAGGTCGGCCGCTGCCGCGTGCCGACGTGCACTGGACGCGCCGGCCGTTCACTCGTCGGGAGATGGAGGCGCTCAAGATGATCGAGCACGACATGCCCCAGGAGGAGATCGACCGCCGGGTGCGGGCGACGGTCTATCCGGGCTATCCGGGACCGGTGATGCGGATGCCGGACGGCAGCACCCACGTCTTCCCGGTTCCCGACCGTCCGCCGATCGCCTGAAAGGCTCATAATGCCGGGTTGAGCCCCTGGCGGTGACGAGTTCCTAGCGGCAGCCGCGCCAGCCGAGGGCGCCTCGATTCGCCTGGTCGAGGTGAAGATGGTCGCGGTGGGCGGCATTATAGTCCGGGGACAAGGTGGTGGCGAAGAGGCGGCAGGCGCCGTCGCGGACGTCGCGCAGGAAGCTCGACGCCGGTCCATTCCCCTTCCAGTCCCTGGCGACGCTGATCCGCCGACCGTCCGCCAGCCGGAAGCCGGCAATGTCGACGGCATTGGCCGAAGCATGCTCGCTCCACGGCCCCTCGGCGCGGCCGTAGATGCGGCGGCAGCTGTAGCTCCCATAATGCTCGACCGCCGCGATCCTGGCTCCGAAGTGGCGCAGCGCGGCCGGCTGGACGACGTGCCACTCCCACAGGGCGAGCGCCGCCGCGACCGGGCAGCTGGTGGCGAGGTCGGCCGGCCGGTAGCTCAGGGCAAGAGCGCCGCCGCCGGTGAAGCGCACCGCATGGTCGAATCCGCACTGGCCGTCGGAGCCGCGCGCTGGAAGCGTCGCGAAGCGGACCCCCGCGCGCCGAAGCAGGGCCCGGCATTCGGCGGGGTCGCCGCCGAGGGCGGCGAGCTTGCGGCCGGTGAAGGCTCCGACGGGGCGGGCGAGATCGAGCTTCGTCCAGGGGACGTCTTCGGGATGGTTGCGCGCATAGCCCCAGCCGAGAAAGGTCGTGAAGGCGAGCAGCGCCAGCGCTAGCAAGATTTTTACCCGGCGCAGGTATGTCATCTGTCCAAGACTCCGGACGACGGGCGCCGGTTTCGCTGGAAGGAAGATAGGTGACGGCGAGCCGCCTCGCTTCAAGGCAGGTCGAGAAGTTGTGGGGGCGCGCCGAGCTTCCGCAAAGCTTCGGCATGGAAGCGGCGGGCAGCGAGCCGATCGGCGAGATCTGGTTCCAGGACGGGCGCGGGTCCGAATCGGAGCTGCTCGTCAAATATCTGCTGACCCGGGAGAAACTGTCGATTCAGGTCCATCCGGACGGCGAAGCGGCGCGGGCGGCCGGGCATCGGCGGGGCAAGGACGAGGCCTGGCTGGTTCTGGAGGCCGAGCCCGGGGCCCGGATCGGCCTCGGCCTCACGCGCAGGCTTTCACCCGCCGCGCTTCGTGCCGCGATCGAAGCGGGGACGCTGGAGGGGCTGGTCGACTGGCGCGAGGCGAAGGCCGGGGATTTCTATTATTCACCGGCCGGCACGATCCATGCCTTGGGCCCGGGGCTGACTCTCGTCGAGATCCAGGAGAATGTCGATCTCACCTACCGACTGTTCGACTATGGCCGCGAGCGCGAGCTTCAGGTCGATGAGGGGGTGAGGGCGGCACGGCCGGAGCCCTACGGCCACTCGGCGCCGCCCAGGATGATCGAGCCGGGCCGCGAAATATTGGCGGAGGGCGGTGCGTTCGTCGTCGAACGCTGGACCAGGGCGGCTGGCGGCCGGCTGGCCGGCGAGATGGAGCGCCCGGTCTGGCTGGTGCCGGTAAACGGCGGCGGGCTGATCGACGGGCAGGCGCTCGAGCCGCCGTCGGTATGGCTGGTCGAGGATCAGAGCCGAGTCCGCCTCGATCCGGGATCGGAGATGCTGTTCGCCTATCCCGGGTCGGAGGTCATCGACGCCCTGTTCGTCGACACCCGCCGGTCGGAGCCGGTCGAGCCGATCGAGGAGCGGCGCCGCTACCGGCCGCCGGTTCGGCTGGAGCCGACTTTTCGCTAAAGCTTAACGTTTCGCCGCAAGTCTCGGAACTTGCCGACTCGCGGAGCTTTGACGCGCAATGATGTACGCGTTCCCGATCCTCATCGCCCTCATGCTGACCTACATGTTCTGGCTGGCCGCCTTCCGCCTCCGGCGGGACCGCCTCGCCGTCGCGCGGATCGCGCGCCGTCCGAAGCGATCTCAGCGCCGCCGGGCGCTTTCATAGGGCTCCGCCGTCACCGGATAGCCGATCCCTTCGGGGATGCAGACGAACCGGCGGCCTTCGCGCTCCTCGACCCACGGCGTGATTTTCGCGACCGGATGCCGCTCGGCGTCCGCCCTTGCTTCTTCGAGCGAGTTGAAGCGGGCGAGGCGTTCGAGGTTGCGGCGGGTCGGGAAGATCGCCTTGGCGCGCCGCGCCTCGATCTCGTCCAGGACCGTCGCCGCGCTCGCCCAGAAGGTGTGGACGCTCTCCGTCTCGTCGGCGCTGTGCAGCGTTTTGCCCAGGGCCGGGGCCTCGGCGACGTAGAAGAGGGTGTCGAACCGGCGGGCCTCGCGGAAATTGGGGCACCAGCGCGCGAAAGGCGTGAGCGCGTCGAGATCGAGCGACAGGCCCATTTCATCGAGCAGCTCCGCGAACGGCCGCCCCGCCGCCATCGATTCGCGCAGCAAAGCGGCGTCGGGCGCGGGCCTCAACGCCGGAGCGACTCCGGTTTCCTCGATCGTCTCGCGGATCGCCGCGATCCGGGCGGCGGCGTCAGCTACTTGGGGGAAGCGCTCCGCCATCGAATGATCGGCCGGATCGATGCGCCCGCCGGGGAAGACGAGCGCGCCCGCGGCGAAGGCCATGGTCTCGGCCCGCTCCAGCATCAATATCTCGGGCGCGCCGGCCGTCGCCGCCGGGCGCATCAGGATCAGGGTGGCGGCTGGGATCGGCTCCGGCAGGTCGTCCATGGCTCGAGCGTTAGGCCCGGCCCGAGTGACAGTCACGAGCCTAAGCGAAATCCGGGGACTGGACGACGTGGAGCAGCGCTCCGGGCGCGTAGGGCTTGGTGAAGAAGATGGCGCGCTCCGGATAGGTGCCCTGCGGCGGGCGCATCGCGCCGGAGACGAGGACGATTCGAAGATGCGGCCAGCGTTCGGCGGCGACCCGGGCGAGGGCGATGCCGTCGCCCGTACAGGTCACGTTGAGATCGGTGACCAGGACCGCGATGTCGGGCTCGGCCTCGAGCCTCGCCAGCGCCTCGTCGCAGCCGGTGCATTCGGTGACGTCGTAGCCGTCCTCGCTGAGGAGATCGGCGGTGTTGCGAAGGACGAGCGGCTCGTCCTCGACCAGCAATATCTTGGCCCTGTCCACCCGGACCTTCCCCTGTTCGCGGCCGCGAACGCGGCCGACAATGCGCTAACCCAGATCAGCCTTCGTCGTTCCCGAAAGTCGCTTCGGGGGCGAAAGAAAACTGGGGATCGTTCCAGAATGCGCCACGCACGGGGTGCTGGAGTCCTCACTCCCGCAGGTTCAGCCGGTCCGCCACCGCCTTCGAATAATTGGGCCCGACCTGGACGATCGCCCCGTCCTTCAGCACGAGCGCGTTGATCGTGCGGCCGAGGCGCTGGACCTCGACGACATTGGGGGGGCGGGCGAAGGCGGAGCGGTGGACCCGCATCAGCTGCCTCGGATCGAGCTTCTCCTCCAGCGCGCGCATCGAGATCCGAAGGATGTGGCTTCGAGTCGCGGTGTGGAGCATGACATAGTCGCGCTGCGCCTCGATCCAGTCGATCGACTCGATCGGGACGAACACCGCGCCGGCGCGGGTCGGCACCCACAGCCCGTCCTCGCGGGACTCGGCCGGCGCCCCAGCGGCGGCTTCGGCCCGGCCCGCGAGGGTGCGCATGTGGCGGCGGCGCTTGGCGCGCTCGACGGCCTGCCAGAGCCGGTCGAATCGGACCGGCTTCAGCAGATAGTC
The DNA here is from genome assembly GCA_036386795.1 of Allosphingosinicella sp. Taxonomy (GTDB): domain Bacteria; phylum Pseudomonadota; class Alphaproteobacteria; order Sphingomonadales; family Sphingomonadaceae; genus Allosphingosinicella. Next base: position 8,470 of record DASVUZ010000037.1, on the reverse strand, counting down.
GGCCGCCTCCACCTCGAAGGCGTCGGGGGCATATTGCTCGAAGGCGGTGACGAAGATGATCTCCGGCCGGTCCTCGGGGGGCAGGGTCGCGGCGACCCGAAGGCCGTTCTGCTCGGGCATCTGGATGTCGAGCAAGGCGAGGTCCGGCTTCAGCCGCTCGATCGCCTCGGACGCTTCCCTGCCGTCGCGGGCGGTGCCGACGACTTCGGTGCCGGCGATGTCGCGGAAGAAGACCTGGAGCCGCTCGAGGGCGAGCGGCTCGTCGTCGACGAGAAGGGTCCGAAGGGTCATGCGACGAGGCCGATCGCCGGCGGCTGCTGCGCCGGGAGGCGAATCAGGGCGGTGAAGCCGTCGTCATGGGCGAGAGTCTCGAGCCGCGCACGGCCGCCATAGATCACCTCGAGGCGGCGGCGGGTGTTGTCGAGGCCGACGCCGGTTCCGGATGCGCCCGGGCGCGCGAGGCCGCCATTGTCGCTGACTGAGAGGATCAGGTCCTGCCCGTCGCGGCGCGCTCCGACCCGGACGATGACCGGCCGGCTGGTCGGAGCGACTCCGTGCTTCACCGCATTCTCGACCAGAGGCTGGAGGATGAAATTGGGCACCGGCTCCTCGAGCAGATCGTCGCCGGCGGCGAACTCGACGGTGAGGCGGTCGCCGAAGCGGATCGCCTCGATCTCGAGATAGGTCTGGAGAGTCTCGAGCTCCTCGCCCAGGGTCACTTCGCTGGGACCGTCGCCGACGAGCGCGGTCCGAAGGAAGCCGCACAGCTTGGACAGCATCGCCTCGCCGTCCCGGTTCCGGCCGGTGACGATCAGCGAGGAGATGGCGTTCAGGGTGTTGAACAGGAAATGCGGGTTGAGCTGGAGGCGCAGGGCGGTGAGCTGGGCGGTCTGGGCGAGGGTGCGCGCCTCGGCGAGCTGGAGGTCGCGCTCGCGCATGGCGGCGTTGGTGAGGAGGACGACATAGGTGGTTCCGAGCCAGCCGTAGAGCCAGGAGAAGCTGATGAAGTTGGAGACGGTGCGGTTGACGACGTCGGGCGGGATCCGGTGGGCCGACATGAACATCTCGATCAGATTGCCGCCGAGCAGGACGTCGCCGAGCGAGAAGACGAAGGCGGCTAGGCAGACGGCGCCGAACACGCCGCCGACCTTGAGCGGGGTGGAGGCGTCCTGGAGTCGGGCGCAGGCCCAGTAGAGCAACGCCGACAAGGCCATTCCGAAGAGGATGACGATCGCCGTCATCCCGACCACGAATTGCGGCAGCCGCCCCGTCGCCGCGACCGCCGGCATCAGGAACAGGATGAAGGTGAAGGCCCAGACGCCGAGCGTCAGCCTGGCCGCCTGACCGGCGACGCTGGGGCGGGGGAGAGACGTCTTCATTCGGCCATCCTACAGGGCCGGCGCGAGCCGCGCCGCCCCTTTCGTCGCAAGAAGACCGGGTTTCGCAGAACTCGTCCGGGGCGAGGTGAAGTTCATGAAGTTCATGGTCGCCCGGAAATCTGCGAAGCCCCCACTGGGCCGGCGGACAGGTTGCTCGAACAGAGGCAGACGGAAAGCCATGCCTGGAACATAGCAGGAACAGCAGGTTCGGGCAAGGTCCGGCCTTACGGTTGGGACGGCTTCGGCTTTGGTGGCGGCGACGCGATCATGTTGTCGACGATCAGCCGCCAGCCGTCGGCGCGGCGCTGCCAGATGCGGACATAATGGCCCGAGACCGGAGTGCCGCTCTTCTCCCACCGCGCCTTCCCAAAGGTGTAGGCGAGATCGCCGGCCTCGGCGACGTCGCCGCCGAGCGGGGTCGATTCGATCCTGTCGGGTCCCGCGGCGAGGACCGGCCCCCAGGCGGCGGGGCCGATGGCGGGCTGCGGCCCGACCCGCATCAGCCGGCCGTCGGGAGCGAGGAATCGCGGCAAGGCGGAGCGGGCATCAAGGGCGAGGGCCGCGGCGAGATGCGCCTCGGCCGCCCTCAGGCTTCCAAAGGCCTGGCTCCGGCTCGAAACCCGGCCGGGCGGGAGCGCCGCGACCTCGGCGTTGGCGGGCAGGGCCGCCGCCTCGCGGGTCGGAGGCCCGTGATCGAGCACCCAGCGCCAGCTTCCGTCCGGCTGGCGCTTCCAGATCGTGAAATACCAGCCATGGCCCTGGCGTTCACCGGTGCCGGCCACGAACGGGCCGGTGGTGAAGCCGAGATCGCCCGAAGCGGCGATGCCCGCATAAACGGGCCACCATTTCAGGGCGACGGGCGGGATCGGATTGGCCGCCAGCGCCTGTTTCACAGGCACCGGGCCGGGCTGGAAAACGATCCCGTCGGGGGCCGAATAGCGGAGAAAGGCGGCGTTGGCGCCGTCGGTCCCGGCGGAGCGGGCGAAGGCGCGCTCGGCCTCGACGACCTCGCTCAGCGGGGCGGGCCGGGGCGTGGCCGCGACCGGAGCTGCGAACATGACGGCGGCGGCGAGCGGGAAATAGTTCATGGTCGAGAAGACTTTCGGCGGGAGGCGGCAGAGGCGGCGCCCCGGGGGGTGGAAGCGCCGCCTCCGGGCGGCTCAGCGCGAGCCTCCGTTGACGCCCGCCGCCGCCGGGGCCGCGGCGAGCTCGAGCTTCGCCTCCGCCGACCGGAACAGCTGGGCCCGGCAGGCCGCGACCGGAGCCGCCTCGCGGATCGGAGCGACCGGAACCGCGCCGCAGGTGCGGTCAGCGAGCGCTTTCACCCGGCCGCGGAAGGTGGCGATCCCGGCCGCGCTGGCGAGGTTGAGGTCGTCCTGCTGGACGGAGGCGGTGAACGTCTCGGCCGGCGCCTGGGCGAGGGCGGGAGCCGCGATCGAGGCGGTCAGCAGTGCAAGCAAAGCAACGGACATTTTCATGGCGATCTTCCTTTCGAACGGTTCGCCGCGGGAGGGAAGGCGAGGGGGCGAAGCCGGTCTCCCGCGGCGGTGAGCTCGGTCTAAGCGGGGCAGGGGCTGACCGCGCGGAGGATGCGACGGCGGCAGCGGTCCGGGCGGCGAAGGGGCCAGGACGCGACAAAGGCGCCGCGCCCGGCGACGAAATCCCGAAGCGCGCGGGCGTAACCAGGCCCGCCCGGGCAAGGGCGGGAAGCCAGCGGCGCAAGGCTCCGAACGCGACCGGGCTTCGCTCGGACAGAGTGCGCGGATGCTGTCGGCCGCCACTGGCGGAATTTATTTTTTCCTCTGATCCCAAGCATTTGCGCGTAATCAAATTGTCATTCGGCGCGGCTACGGATATGCCTGACGAATCGGGAAGGATTCGCTTGCGATTGCCGCCTTGCAGGGCGGCGCCGTTTGATCTGCGTCATCATTTCCGTTTTGAGCTCATGGAAACGCGAACTGGGGATCGGCTGCTACTGACCCTGTTTCGCGGTCGTACCTTGTCGTTGGGGGGAATTTCGAAATGGCCGCTTTCACGCCTGGCAATCTCGTCGTCTATCGTGTCGGCACCGGCACGGGCGCCCTCAGCAGTAGCGCCACCGCGGTGTTTCTCGACGAGTACACGCCCGCTGGCGTCCTGGTTCAGTCGATCGCGATGCCAACGGCGGATTCAGGGTCGAACCAGACGCTGACCGCGAACGGCAGCTCGACGGCGGAGGGCCTGCTCGATCTGAGTTCGGACGGCCGCTACCTAATCCTCACCGGCTACGATGCAGCCCCAGGCACGGCCACGGTTTCGAATACTTCGGCAGCGAGCGTCAATCGCGTCATCGGGCGGGTCGACGCCAACGGCGTCGTCGACACTAGCACTGCGCTCAGCAATGTGTTCAGCGGCAGTGCGGGCACCGCCGCAAATATCCGCAGTGCCACGAGCGTCGACGGAACCAGCTTCTGGGTGAGCGGATCGAACACAGGCGTCGTCTATGCGACCCTCGGCGCAACCACCGGGACCGTCGTCAGCAGCACGGTCACGAACCTGCGCGCGATCGATATCTTCGATGGCCAGCTCTATGTCAGCTCGGGATCGGGAACGAACACCTTCCGCGGCGTGAATACGGTCGGCACGGGAACGCCGACAACGACCGGCCAGACCACCGCCAGGCTTCCGGGGCTCTCCGACGCAACGAACCCAAGCAGCTACGGATTCGTATTCTTCGATCTGAGCGCCGCCATTGCGGGAATGGACACGCTTTACATTGCGGACGATCAGCTCGGGCAGATCCAGAAGTTCACCTTCAATGGGACGACCTGGGCCGCCGACGGCAGCGTCGCCGCGAGCGGCGTGCGCGGCCTCACCGGCTCCCTGTCCGGATCGACCGTCTCGCTTTACGCGACCTCCGGGACAACCTTGTTCTTCGTCGGCGATTCGAGCGGTTATGACGGGACGCTAACGGGAACCACCGTTGCGCGGGCAACCGCCGCGGCCAACACCGCCTTCCGAGGCATCGACTTCGCTCCGCAGGCGGCCGGACCCGCTCTCCCGACCCTCAACATCTCCGACGTCACCCAGGCCGAAGGGACGACTCCCGGAACGACCGACTTCACCTTCAGCGTCACCTTGACGGCCCCGGCCGGCCCCGGCGGAGTCATGTTCGACATCGCGACGGCGGACGGCACCGCGCAGGACGACAATCCGGCGACCGAGGACAATGATTATGTCGCTCAGGCACTGACCGGGCAGACCATCCCGGCGGGCAGCACCGGGCCCTTCACCTTCACGGTCACCGTCAACAACGACAATATCCGCGAAGGCAACGAGACCTTCTTCGTCAACGTCACCAACATCACCGGCGCCACGGCCGGCGACACCCAGGGCACCGGCACGCTCACCGACGACGACACGCCCGTCCTCTCGATCGCCAATGTCAGCCAGGCCGAAGGCAATGCCGGAACGTCGGTCTTCACCTTCATCGTCAGCCTCAACCAGCCCGCGCCGTTCGGCGGGGTCACCTTCGACATCGCGACGGCCGACAATAATGCGACCGATGCGGACAACGATTATGAGCCGCGGACTCTGACCACCCAGACGATTGCCGAGGGCCAGACCAGCTACACGTTCGACGTCACCGTCAACGGCGACACCGTCTTCGAATCCGACGAGATCTTCCTGGTCAACGTCACCAACGTCAGCAACGCCAGCGTCGGCGACGGCCAGGCAACCGGCACGATCCAGAACGAGGACGCCGCTCCCGTCGGCTCGTTCAGCGTGAACGACGTGACCCATGACGAGGGCAATTCGGGAACGACGAATTACAGCTTCACGGTCAGCCGCACCGGCGGCAGCGCCGGCGCGGCGACGGTCCAATATTCGATCGCGGCGCCGGGCGGCAGCGGCATCGCCGACAGCGCCGATTTCGCGGCGGGCAGCGTTTTCGCCGCCACTCTGAGCTTCGCCGACGGCGAGACCAGCAAGACCATCTCGATCGACGTCCAGGGCGACACCGCGGTCGAGCCGACCGAAACCTTCACGGTCACCCTCTCCAACGCCACCGGCGGCGCCTCGATCACCGATGCGAGCGGCACCGGCACGATTACCAACGACGACGCTTTGCCGCCCGCCGGAAGCGTTTCGATCGCCGATGCGCAGATCCTCGAGGGCAATGCCGGCACCTCGCTCCTCGTCCTGACTCTGACCCGCAGCGGCGGCGCGGCCGCCTTCACGGTCGATTACGCCACCGCCAACGGCGGCAATCCGAACAACGCGTCGGCGACCGCCGGAAGCGACTATGTCGCTCAGGCCGGAACGGTGAGCTTCGGCGAGGGCGAGGACGTCAAGACGATCTCGATCACGATCAACGGCGACACCGCCTTCGAGCTCAACGAAGAGTTCAAGGTCACGCTCAGCAACGCCACCGCCGGCGCGACCATCGGCGATACGACCGCGATCGCGACCATCACCAACGACGATGCCGCTCCGACGACTGTCCGAATCTTCGACGAGGATTTCGCCGGCTTCACGGCGGGCGGATTTGCGCCGACGCCGACCGCCGCCCAGATCGATTCCGACATCTGGCGGGTCGTCGGCCTCAGCGACATCCCCAACCCCGCCTATGGCTTCACCGCGACGACCGGCGACTTCGCGCGCGGCCCGATCGGCACCGACGATCCGGTCAGCGCCGGCGTCTATTCGCCGACGTCCAACCCTGCCCTGGTCCTTCAGCCGACGGGCGCTGAGATCGAGAATAACGGCTTCATCGAGGCGCGCGTCCAGAACACCAGCGGCAACACCGCCACCGGGTTCAACATCGCCTTCGACTGGGCCTATCGCAACAGCGGCAACCGCTCGAGCGACCTGCAATTCTCCTACTCGACCGATGGAATCAACTTCACTGCGGTGACCGATGCGGGGGCCGTCACCCCGACGACCGCCGGCGCGGCGACGGGAGTCTTCACGCTTCAGAATGAGGTCGTGACCCTGACCGGACTCTCGGTTCCGGACCAGGGCTTCGTCTACCTGCGCTGGACCCATCTCAGCTCTACGGGCGGCGGCAATCGCGACGAGTTCGGAATCGACAACGTCACGGTGGACGCGACGATGTCGGGCCCGCCGCCGATCACCGTCTCCGTCTCCGACATCTCCGTCAACGAGGCCGCCGGGACGATGACCTTCACGGTCACCCGCAACAGCCTGGTCACCGGCGCCTTCACGGTCGATTATGCGACCGCCGACGGCACCGCGATCGCCGGTCAGGACTACACCGCGACCAGCGGCACGCTCAGCTTCACGGACAACCAGGTCCAGGCGACGGTGACGGTGCCGATCACCGACGATTCCACGCCCGAGTTCGACGACACCGTCCTGCTCAACCTCTCCAACCCGACCGGCGGAGCCGTCATCGCCGACGGCCAGGGCGTCGGAACGATTCTCAACGACGACGGCGCTCCGATCAGCGTCTCGATCGGCGACGTCATCGTCACCGAGGGCCAGTCGGGAACCACCACCGCCACCTTCACCGTCACTCGCAGCGGCGGCACCGGGGCGTTCAGCATCGACTATGCCACCGCCGACCAGACCGCGGTGGCGCCGGGCGACTATCTCGCGACCAGCGGCACCCTGACCTTCGCCGAGAACGACAATAGCGAGACCTTCACGGTCACGATCAACGGCGACACTCTGACGGAGAATGCGGAGACTTTCCTCGCCCAGCTGTCGAACCCGACCAATGGCGCCTTGATCGCCGACGGCGTCGGAGTCGGGACGATCGCCACCGACGACCCGACCTTCATCCACTCGATCCAGGGCTCGTCTTATTACAGCCCGATCCTCGCCGCCGAGGGCAAGACGGCGTTCAACGTCGCCTCGACGACCATCGTCATCGTCCGAGCGGTGGTCACCGCCGTCGATGGCGACGGCACCCGCCAGGGCTTCTACCTCACCGAAGAGACCGGCGACTGGGACTCCAATCCGTTCACGTCGGAGGGCATCTTCGTGATGACCCGCAACGACGCCAATGCCGGCACCACCGTCACCACCGCCGCGCCCGGCATCCAGGTCGGCGACATCGTCACCTTCAGCGCCCAGGTGATGGAATATCAGTCCTTCTCGAGCATGCCACGCACCACCCTGGTCAACATGGCCGGCTTTTCGATCGTCGGAAGCGGCGCCGGCCTGCCGGTTCTGACCCTCGACGCCTCGCGCCCGATCCCCAACTCGATCCTGACCGGGGTCACGCCCGATTATACCGACTCCTCGGACGGCGCCGGCGACTCGTTCGATGCGTCGCTCTACGCCCTCTCCTATTTCGAGACGGTCGAGGGCATGCTGGTCAAGATCCCCGACATGGTCGTCGCCGACGGCTTCGTCTCTACCGTCGGCACCGCCAACGATCCGGTCTTCCAGGCCTATTCGCGAGTCCATGCCGACGCCGACCAGATCAACTCGCGCGGCGGCTATACGATCGCCGGGGATCCGCCGCTCTCGCCGCCCGACACGGCCGAGACCGACGACGGGACGATCTATGGCGGCCGGCACATCCATGACGGCGACACCAATCCGGACATCATCGAGCTCGATTTCTCGGACTTCGCAATGTCCTATCCGGCCGGCCAGATCGACAAGATGTCGATGGGCGACGGCCTGGGCGACGTCACCGGCATCATCGATTTCGACTTCACCGACCGCAAGCTGTTCGTCACCGACATCGACCCGGCAGCCTATCAGGACACCGTCCCCGCGCAGGAGACGACGACTTTCGGCAATGACGATCGGGCGCTTACCGTCGCCACCTTCAACGTCGAGAACCTCGATCCGACCGACGGCGCCGCGCGCTTCGCAGCGCTCGCCGGGGTGATTGCCAACAACCTGAATTCGCCCGACATCATCATCATCGAGGAGATGCAGGACAGCAACGGCGGCCGCGAAAATTCCGAGCCGGCGACCAAGGGCGCGGGCGACGGCACCAGCCCGACCGGCACCGACGCCTCGCTTTCGTGGCAGATGCTGATCGACGCGCTCAATGCGGCGGTGCCTGGCGCCAATTATCAATGGGTCGACGAGGCGCCGGTCTACAATTCCGAGGGCGGCCAGAATAA